>JBBDWL010000049.1:2379-114159 GCA_040902895.1 Vicinamibacterales bacterium
CCCGCTCCAGCTCCTCGATGCGAGACACGGCCTTCTCCGGCGGCGCTGTTAGCTCACCGTCACGAATTTGGTCAGCGAAGCGGACTTGCCGTCATTGTCCGTCACAGTCAGCGTCACCGGGTACGTGCCCGGCCGGTCATAATCGTGCTGTTCCCGCGGCTCCGGACCCGTTTCGACGTCACCGTCGCCATAATCCCATCGAAACCGCACGATGACGCCGTCATCCGAGGATGCCGTGGCATCGAATCGCACCTGCTCACCGGCCGCCGGATTCGAGGGCGTAAAGAAGAAGTTCGGCGTCGGCGCGCCCGGGTCCATCGCGGTGCTCTCGGGCACAAGCCGGATATTGACGGTACGCTGGAAGTTGCTGCCAAAGTCTGTCCCAACCGGCGTCACCGCGATCGTCACCTGGCTGCCCAGGTCGACCCCCGGCAACGGCGACCGCGGCGCCGTGAACGTGACCGTCGCGACACCGCTCGCGTTCGTGGTGACGTTGCGGGCCGACAGCCGGCCGATGTCGACAATCCTGGAGCCGAGCACCGTGTCGATCCGCAGCGGTAAATTTGCCACCGGCTGGTTATTGTGATCGCGGGCGACGATGCGAATCACCGTCGTCGACACCCCGTCTTCCGGCAGGATGTCTGGCGTTGCCGTGACCGTCAGGTCGAGCGCGAAGGAGGATGGTCCCGTCAGCGGCGGCGCATCGATCGAGTCGAGCGTGCAGCCGGACGCGGCCGTCAGCACGAGAGCGGCCGACACAATCAAAGTACGAGTCAAAATCTTCATAACGGTATTCCTGGACTAGTCGGGATCCGCGAAATCCGCGAAATCAATCGAGATGCGGCCGACGACGCTGACCGCGCGGCCGGTTTGATCCTGGCCGAAGAATGTCACTTCGGCGATGGTGGAAATCACGGCAGCACCGCCAAGGTTCCGAAGGCCCAGCAGCGGCGGCTCCAATTTAGCCTGCACGCGCACGAGCGAGAAGGTCGCCTCCGTCGAGCCGTCGCCCACCGTTACCGTGAAGGCCCCGTCGAACGAGAACGGCACGTCGCGCCCCTGCACATTGCGGCCATCGGCTCGGATGTAGGTGACGCGGTACCGGTTTACGGTGACGAAGTTATTCGGCGATGTCGGGCTGAGCGGATCCTTGAGTCCGAGCCGGAACGACACGAGGCCTTCGTCCTCGATAGGACTCCCCTCGGTCGAGACATCGGACTGCAGATTCGTGGTCGCCTCGCCCTCTTCGGCGCCCGACGAGGCCCGCAGTGATTCCACAATCAGAAACGAATTGCCTTCGCCCTCACGCATCGTGCACGACGCGCTTCCGGCGACGCCCGCGGCCAGCGCGAGCAGGAACGTTCCGCGAAAAATGTGTCCTCTCATGTCCAACCCCTAGCTTCGCAGCACGCGCGGCGTGATGAAGATCAACAGCTCGCGGCTTTCGTCCTGCGTCTCGTCGCGCTTGAACAGCCATCCCAGCAGCGGAATGCGGTGCAGGATTGGCGTGCGATCCTGCGTCGCCTGCTCCCGGCTCACGAAGATGCCCCCAATGACGGTCGTCGCGCCGTCGTCAATCTGCACGCGCGTGAGAGCGCGTTGCGTGTCGATGGGCGGGATGCCGTTGACCTGCCGGCTGAAGTCCGCCGTGGCATTCTCGAGCACGATCTGCATGATGACCGTGCCGGCGGCGGTCACCTGCGGCGTGACCTGCAGCGAGAGCGCGGCGTCCTTGAACGTCACGGTGACGGTGTTGTTCGCGACCGTCTGAATCGGAATCTGGATGCCCTGGTACATTTGCGCAGGGTTGTTGTTCTGCGTCGTCACGCGCGGTGTCGACAGGACACGGCCCTTGCCCGACCGCTCGAGCGCCGACAGCGCGACGTCGAGATTGAACGCGCCGTTGATGGCGCCCAGCGACAGCGCGATTGCGCTCGACGCGGTGTCGACGCCCAGATCGACGGCCGAATCGACCGTGCCGCTGTTCGGGAACGCCAGACCCGTGGTGTTGCCGATTGCCGGCGTCACGCGCCCGTTGAGTCCCCACTGAATGCCGATGGAACGGGCAAAGTCGCGGGTGGTCTGAACGATGCGCGCTTCGATCTCGACCTGCGGCTCCGGGCGATCGAGCCCGCGAATGAGCTGCTCCGCCGTCGCCTGGTTGGCGGCCAGGTCGGTGATGATGAGCGTGTTGGTCCGCTCGTCGACAACCGGTTGCCCCCGGGGCGAGAGGATTCGCCCGGTCGTGAGCATCGTCGCGATCGCCGGCGCCTGCGCATAGCTCAGCGCATAGGTCTTGACGATCAGCTCGCCGGCCTCGGCCCGCGCCTTTTCGAGCTCCGCGCGCTGCGTCTCTTCGCTGCGCAGTGTGTCGAGCTTCGCGACACGGACGACGGTGCCGTCGATGGCGTAGCCCAGGTTGTGCGCGCGAAGAATGATCTCGAGCGCCTGATCCCAGGGCACTTCCGTGAGGATGATGTCGACCGTACCTTCGATGGCCGCGTCGATCACCATGTTCAGGCCGCTGATGTTGGCGAACAGCCGCAGCACGTCGCGCAGCTGGGAGCCCTGCAGGTCGAGCGAGATGTTGTGGCCCTGGTACTGCCGCGTGCCGGGCTGCTGCGGCTGTAGGGGCACGGTTCCGGGTGGCGCCGGCGCCTGCGGCGCGGGCACGGGGATCGGCGGCGCCTGCTGCGTGCGCAGCGCCGACATCGGATCGATCGCGCGCGAGCCGGCCGCCGCGGCGAAGTCCGACGCAGCGTCAGGTGAAGCAGGTGACCCAGGTGCGACGGGCGCCGCCGGCCGAGCATTCGGATCGGCGATCTCGTCGGGGCCGAACGGATGGTCGGGAACACCGACCGGCGCTTTCTCGTCGAAGACGACCACGTAATCGGCGCCACCTTCTCCCGCACGCTCGGCGCTGAACGCGGCCCGCTTCGTCAAATCGATCACCACGCGCGTGATGAGCGGCTCGCGCGAATGCAGCTCGGTACGCACCTGTTTGATCAAACCGCCCGAGGCCGGCAGTACTACGGCATCGGCGCTGACGCCAGGCAGATCGACGACGACGCCAGGGCCTGCTCCGTTGCCGGCAATTTCGTCAAGACCTGAGGGCGCGAGCCAGCCGTTGCCGCTCAATGTCACCCGCGTCACCGAACCAGAACCCTTCGCCGTCACCGAACCGAGAACCGTGGCCGCGGGCACGGACCCCGCAGAACCAGAACCCGGAACCGAACCCGCGGAACCAGTGGAACCTGTGGAACCCGGGGAACCAACCGTCCCTGCGAATTCGATCCGTATCTTCCCCTTCACCGCGGTCGCCGTGTGCTGCAGCGGCTGCTTCAGCTGCATCATCACGCGCGTCAGGGGCCTGCCATCGGGGGCGTCCATCTCGTCGACGACGATCGCCGAGACCGGAATCCCGGCGGCCGGCCGGAAGTGATTCTTGGCATCGTTGGCGCGGACATCGCGCAGGTCGACGAGCACGGTGAATGGATCCGGGCGTGTGACGGCGTATGCCACCGGCTCGGACGCCTCGATGACGACGGCATGACTGCCGTTGCCGGCCTCCGCGCCAACCGACAACAGACGCGCGGCCGCGACCGATGCGCCGCTCGCCGACGGACTGGCCGCGCCGTATGCGGCGATGGCCGCGAGCATCACGCCGAGCACGCCGATTCGCAGGCGCGTCACAGCTCCTCCTCCCTGTCCCCGGGCTTCATGGTCTTCCTGACTTCCCGCTGTTTCACGAGCGAGAGTGGATCGTTGACTTGCTGTGTGAACACCACGGCATCGATTCCAATCTGTTTGACGACGCCGTCGAAGAGGCGCGCGTTGCGCCGAAGCTGAAACGAGCGCCCGTCGGGGGCCTGCGCCAGCGCGATGAACTCGTTGCCGCTGCGCACGATCCCGCGGATGACAATCTCGGCCACCGTCACGCCCGCGAGGCCGGGCGGCCGGTTCTGCGTGGTGCTCGCGTTCGCGCCGCGGTCGCGCAGGCTGACGAACGGATCGCGGCGGCCCTGCGGGTCGTACGTCCACGCCGGCGTCTGCGGGCTGCGGCTCTGAGCCTGGGCGGCGGGCGCCGTTGGCCCCTCGACTTCGCGCGGCGCAACGTGGAACGGCGCGACGGCGAACAGCGCGATCAGCAGCAGGGGCGTCATCGGGGAGCTCCTGCCGGCGCCGCGCCCGGGCCGCCGGCGCTCCCTGGCGCCGCCGGCGGCGGCTGATCGAGCAGCACGAATGTCATGGCTGTGCAGCGCGCGGTGATGGTCGACGCCGAGGTCTGGTCCTGGCGCGCGCGAATCTGCACGTTGCCGATGTTGATGATGCGCGGGAAGCGCGCAATGCGATCCAGGAAGAAGCCCAGATCGTGATAGGTCCCTTCGATCTGCATCTCGATCGGCCATTCCTCGTGCATCGCTTTTTTGGTCGAGCTCTTGGGAACGAAGGACACCATCTTGAGGTTCGACTGCACGGCCAGCGTGTGCACGCGGCGCAGAATGTCTTGCGCGTCTTTCTGATCGGGCAGGATGTTCTTCAGCTCGTCGAGCCGGCGTTCGAGGTCGGTGACCTGCGCGCGGAACTCGGGCAGCCGGCGCGCCGTGTTCACGCCGCGCTCGATGTCGGTCCTGAGCGTCGCCAGCCGCGTGCGCTGCCCTTCGAGCTCGGCGAGCGCAGCGTCGGCATGGAAGTTGTGAAAGCCCCACACGGCCGTGCCGCACACCACCACAAACGCGCCGATTTGGCCGTACCACGGAAGGTTGCTGAGGCTGATCGCCATTAGTTACGTCCCTGTCCTGGCGGCGCGCCTGGCGCGGCCGGCCCGGCGGGCGCCGACTGGGCGTCGCCGCCCGGCACGAACACCGCCCTGACCACGAAGCGCACGACCTCTCCCTGCGCATCTGTTTCGGTCAAGCTCGACACAAGCTCCACAGGACGCCGGAAATACTGCGAATTCTGAAGATTCGCGATGAAGTCAGACACCGCGGGCAAGGTGCCCGCGCGCCCATCAATCGACACTTCATCGCCCTTCTGGGTCAGCTCCACGAGCCATAAACGATCGGGCAGGGCCCGGCTGATTTCGTCGAGCATGTGCACCGGACCCGTTTGACCGCGGCGCAGCTGCTCGATGAGCCCCACGCGCTGGCCGAGCGCCGCTTTCTGGGCCTCGAAGCGCTGCACCTCGCTCAGCACGCCGCGCAGCCGCAGCGCTTCCTGCTCGGTGGCAATCAGCTCCTGTTCGAGCCGCGCGCTTTCGGTGCGAATGGCCCAGAAGCGATAGCCGATATAGCCGGCCGCCAGCAGCATGATGAGCGCGCAGCCGAGCGTGATTTTCTGGTTCTGGCTGAGGCCGGCGCGCGTGCGGACGCGCGCGCGATCGGTGCCGAGCAGGTTGACGCGAATCATCGATCGCCCGCCCTGCGCAGCGCGAGACCCACGGCCACGGCAGCCGTAGGCGCAACCGCCGCCACGTCGGTGACGCCGAATTTCGCCGCGTCGAACTTCACGCGGCGGAACGGATCGAACGCCTCGACCTGTCCGCCGAACCGCTCACTGAGCAGCTCGAGAAATCCTTCGGCCCGCGACGCGCCGCCGGCCACCGCGATCCGATCGATGCGGTCGGAGACGGCCGTCGCCTTGTAGAAATCGAATGTCTTCTGAATCTCGAGCAGCACGTTGTCGGAGACGGCGCGCAGCACCGGCCGCGCCTCCTCGTACGTGACGCCGTCCACAGCCTCGCCGCGCTTGAGCGCGTCGGCCGATTCGTGCGGCAGGTCCAATTCCTTCTGCAGCGCCTCGGTGTAGGCATGGCCGCCGATGGAGACATCGCGCGTGAACACCGACTGATCGCCCTGCACGATATTGATGTTGGTGGCGCTCGCGCCGGCGTTGATCAGCGCAATCACCTCGCCGTCGGTGAAGCCGTAGTTCACTTCATAGGCGTTCTGCAGCGCGAACGCGTCGATGTCGACGATCACCGGCGTGCGGCCGGCCTGCGTGATCACGCCCGTGTAGTCGACGATTTTTTCCTTCTTCGCCGCGACCAGCAGAACATCCATCGTGCCCTTCGGTCCGGCCTCTTCGGCCGACGTCAGGACCTGGTAGTCGAGATTCACGTCCTGAATGTCGAAGGGGATGTACTGCTCGGCCTCCCAGACGATCGAATCGGCGAGCTCGGCCTCGGTCATGGCCGGCACCGTGATTTTCTTCACGATGACGGCGTTGCCCGAGAGCGAGGCCGCGACGTCTTTGGCGCGCAGCCGCTTGCCGTCGAAGAGCCGGCGGATCGCGTCGGCGACGGCCGTGCCGTCGATGATCGCGCCGTCGACGATGCTGTCGGGCGGCACGGGCTCGGTGCCCCAGCCGACGACTTTCCAGCCCTTACCGGCCGGACGGAGCTCGACCGCCTTGACGGCGCTCGAACCGATATCGAGGCCAACGACGGGACGAACCCGGCGAAACCGAGTGAGTAATGCCATGTTTAAAGGTGCGGTCGAGAAGCGAACGCGGCACCTAGCGCAAGCGTGATGCCACCTCGTCCCTCGCCGGAACAGCCCAAGTACGTGCAGAAATGGAATCGGCTCGAACGCCCGAGGTCTGTAGTTTCTGACAAATCTGATCAGCCACTCACAAATCTGTAAGCGGCCGCGCGGGGTCTCGAATCGCATCGCTCGAATCGCCGGAACTCCCACAACGCGTTAGAGTTGACAGTTTTCGCAGGTACCTTTATCCTTTTGGTTTGCCAATCGAATCCCGGGAGCCGCCATGCGGCTTCCGCGCTAGATCAGGCTGACAAGGGCTGAAAGAGGAATTCATGGGCACGTTCATCCCATCTGCCTCCTCGATTGCGAGGCAGTGGCACGTCATCGACGCCGAAGGCCAGGTCCTGGGCCGCGTGGCGACGCTGGCCGCCCGGCTGCTGCAGGGCAAGCACAAGGCCACGTACACGCCGTTCATCGACACCGGCGACCATGTCGTGATCATTAATGCCGGCAAAGTGAAGCTGACCGGACGCAAGGAAGAGCAGAAGATCTATCGCACCCACAGCGGGTATGAAGGCGGCGTCCGCACCGACCGCGTGAAGGTCGTGCGTCAGACCAAGCCCACCCGCATCGTCGAAGAAGCCGTGCGAGGCATGCTGCCCAAGACGAAGATGGGCAATGCGATGTACCGCAAGTTGAAGGTCTACGCGCGCGCGGATCATCCGCACGCCGCGCAGAAGCCGAGCACTCGAGAGGTCGCGTAATTTCTATGGCATTGACGCAGTACTACGGGACAGGCCGCCGCAAGACGTCGACCGCCCGCGTGTTCCTCAGGCCCGGCACCGGGCAGATCGTGGTCAACCGCGCCCCCGTCGAAAAGCACTTCCCCACCCAGGTTCTGCAGCTCGTGATTCGCAACCCGCTGGTCCTCACCGAAACCGTCGACAAGTTCGACGTGCTCGCGACGACCGCCGGCGGCGGCGTGTCGGGACAGGCCGGCGCGCTGCGCCTCGGCATCGCGCGCGCGCTGGTCGAGTACAACGAAGCGTTCCGCTCGAAGCTGCGGCAGGAAGGTTTCCTGACGCGCGACGCGCGCGCCAAGGAACGCAAGAAGTACGGATTGGCCGGAGCGCGCAAGCGGTTCCAGTTCTCGAAACGTTAGAGTGAGTGAGGAAAATTTGAGTGCGACCGTCATGAAGGATCTTCTGGAAGCTGGCGTCCACTTCGGACACCAGACCAAGCGCTGGAACCCGAAGATGAAGCCCTTCATCTTCGGCGAACGCAACGGCATCTACATCATCGACCTGGGCAAGACGGCGCGGCTGTTCAAGGAGGCCGAGCAGTTCGTGGGCCAGCTGGCCGCCGAAGGCAAGACGGTGCTCTTCGTGGGGACGAAACGCCAGGCGCAGGATGCGATTGCCGAAGAGGCGCAGCGCTGCGGGATGTTCTTCGTCAACCAGCGATGGCTGGGGGGTCTGCTCACCAACTTCACGACGATTCAGCGCAGTCTCGCGCGGCTGCGCGAGCTCGAAGCGATGGCCACCGACGGCCGCTACGAGACGATCACGAAGAAAGAGATCGCGAAGGTCGAGAAGGAGAAGCGCAAGCTTCAGAAGAATCTCGACGGCATCCGCAACATGGGCAAGCTGCCCGATGCGGTCTTCATCGTCGACACGCGCAAGGAAAAGATTGCGGTCGACGAGGCGCGCAAGCTGAAGATTCCGGTGATCGGCGTGGTCGACACGAACTGCGATCCGGATGAAGTCGACTTCATCATTCCGGGCAACGACGACGCGCTGCGCGCGATCAAGCTGTTTGCCTCGCGCATCGCCGACGCGATCATCGGCGGCCGCGGCATCCGCGACACGCAGCAGGCCGACGATGCGAGCGATGCCGGCGGCGGCGAGACGCGACGCGCACGGGCGGCGCGGGCGCCGCGCGCCGAGCAAGCAGCTTCAGTTTAAAACCGCTCGAAATGTAAACCGTAAATTGTAAATAGCACTGGCTATTGAGCTATTGCGCCGTTAAACCGACGAGAAAGACGCATGACAACTGTGGCAATTAGCGCAACGCAGGTGAAAGAGCTCCGGGATAAGACCGGGGCGGGCATGATGGAGTGCAAGGCGGCGCTCACCGAGGCGGGCGGCAATATCGACGAGGCGATCACGCTGCTGCGCAAGCGCGGGCTCGCGCAGGCGGCGAAGAAGACGGGCCGGTCGACCGAACAGGGCCTGATCGGCCACTACATCCACATGGGCGGCAAGATTGGCGTGCTCGTGGAGGTTAACTGCGAGTCTGACTTCGTGGCGCGCACCGACGACTTCCAGGGCATGGTCAAGGAAATCGCAATGCACATCGCCGCCGCCGCGCCGCAGTACGTGCGCCGCGAAGACGTGCCGGCCGACGTGATTGCGCGCGAGAAAGACGTCTATCGCGGCCAGATGGCCGACTCAGGCAAGCCCGCCAACGTGATCGAGAAGATTATCGAAGGCAAGCTCAATAGCTTCTACGAGCAGACCTGCCTGCTCGAGCAGCCCTCGATCCGCGACCCGAAGGCCACGATCGGCGCGCTGGTCACGGCCGCGATCGCCAAGCTCGGCGAGAACATCTCGATCGCCCGTTTCGCGAGGTTCAAGGTCGGCGAATCGGCGTAACTTTCCGCACGAACCCACGGCCGAACATATAATGGTCGGTCGTGGCCCCTGCCTTCCGTCGTGTCCTCCTGAAATTGTCCGGTGAAGCGCTGATGGGCGATGCGCCCTACGGCATCGATCCCGCCGTGACGTCGCAAATCGCCAAGGAAATCTCCGAAGTCAAGGCTGACGGCGTCGAGATGGGCGTCGTCATCGGCGGCGGCAACCTGTTCCGTGGCCTTGCCGCCAGCGCCAAAGGCATGGACCGGTCGACGGCCGACCACATGGGAATGCTCGCGACAGTCATCAACGCGCTGGCGCTGCAGGATGCCTGCGAGCATGCCGGCGTGCCCACGCGGGTGTTGACCGCCATCGACATGCGGCAGGTTGCAGAGCCGTTCATCCGGCGCCGCGCGGTACGCCACCTCGAAAAGGGGCGCGTCGTCGTGTTCGCCGCGGGGACAGGCAATCCCTACTTCACGACCGACACGGCGGCGGCACTCCGGGCCATGGAAATGCGCGCCGAGGTCATTCTCAAGGGCACGAAGGTCGACGGCATTTATACGGCCGACCCGATGCTGGATCCCTCCGCCACGCGCTACGACACGATCTCGTACCTGCAGGTGCTCGAACGGGGCCTCACGGTCATGGACGCCACCGCGATCTCACTCTGCATGGACAACAAGCTTCCCATCGTCGTCTTCAACCTGCGCGAGAAGGGGAACCTGCGCCGCGTGATCATGGGCGAAGCCGTCGGCACAACAGTGAGAGCGTAATTATGGATGTCAGCGACCTCAAAGGCTTGTTCGTCGAAGTCAAGAAGCGCATGGACGGCGCCATCGAGCATGCGCGGCGCGAAGTGGCAGGCGTGCGCACCGGACGGGCATCGATCAATATTCTGGATGCGGTGCATGTCGAGGCCTACGGCACGTCGGTGCCGCTCAATCAGGTGGCGACGCTGTCGGTGCCCGAACCCACCGTGATCAATGTGCAGCCGTTCGATCCGTCCCTGCTGAGCGCCATCGAGCGCGCCATCCAGGGAGCGAATCTCGGGCTCAATCCGTCAAACGACGGCAAGATTGTGCGCGTGCCGATTCCGCCGCTCACCGAAGAGCGGCGCAAAGAGCTGTCGCGCCTCGTACACAAATACGCCGAAGAGGGACGCAACGCGGTGCGGCAGGTGCGGCGCGATGCGAACGACCGGCTCAAAAAGCTGCTGAAAGACTCGCTGGTTTCCGAGGACGATGAGCGGCGCGGGCTCGATGAGGTGCAGAAGATCACCGACCAGCACATCACGATGATCGACGACCTGCAGAAGAAGAAGGACGTCGAGCTGCTGGGCAAGTAGTGTCGTTCTTCACGCATCTCGAATGCTCCGTGCCGTGCGGCGCGGGTCCACTGGATCCACACGCACGGCATCATCTTTGTACCTGCGGCGCTCCCCTGCTCGCGCGATACGACCTCGACGCCGCGCGGAAGGCCTGGCGGCGCGAATCGCTGGCCGATCGCGAGCCCACCATGTGGCGGTACCGCGAGCTGATGCCGCTCTTCGACGGCGAGCTGCCCGTCTCGCTCGGTGAAGGATGGACGCCGCTGGCCGAGGCGCCCAGACTTGGCGCGGCGCTCGGCCTGACGCGGCTGTTCATCAAGGACGAGTCGCTCAACCCCACCAACTCGTTCAAGGCCCGCGGTCTCTCGGCGGCGGTGACGCGCGCATCCCATCTCGGCGCGACGACGCTTTCCATTCCGACGGCCGGAAACGCCGGAAATGCGATGGCCGCTTACGCGGCGCGCGCGGGCATCGCCGCGCGCGTGTATATGCCAAAAGACGTCAAGGTGCCGTTCGTGCGCGAATGCGAGCTGTACGGCGCGCATGTCACGCTCGTCGACGGCCTCATCACCGACGCCGGACGACAGGCCGCCGAAGACGGCAAGGCGCACGGCTGGTACGACGTCTCGACGCTGAAGGAGCCGTATCGCATCGAGGGCAAGAAGACGATGGGATACGAGCTGGCCGAGCAGATGGAATGGCGGCTGCCCGACTGGATCATTTATCCGACAGGCGGCGGCACCGGCATGGTCGGCATGTGGAAGGCCTTTGCCGAAATGGAGGCGCTTGGCTGGCTGCCGGCAGGCGGCAAACGGCCGCGCATGGTGACCGTGCAGGCCGAGGGCTGCGCACCGATCGTGCGCGCCTTCGATCGAGGCACCGAGAAAGCCGAATCCTGGGAGAACGCCCATACCGTTGCCGATGGACTGCGCGTGCCGCGCGCCATCGGCGACTTCCTGGTGCTGCGCGCGGTGCGCGAGAGCGGCGGCACCGCCGTCGCCGTGAGTGACGCCGACATGATTGCCGCCATGCGGCAGACCGGCGCACTCGAGGGCATCAGCGCGGCGCCCGAAGGAGGCGCAGCGGTGCATGCGCTGAAAGTCCTCATCGAGCGCGACCTCGTCCAGCGCGACGACACCATCGTCGTCTTCAACACCGGCGGCGCATTGAAGTATCTCGACGTTCTTGGCTAACCTCGGGATTCTTTTCACCGGCGGCACCATCTCCATGCGCGTCGATCCCGCGACCGGCGCGGCGGTGCCGGCGATGGGCAGCGCTGAGATTCTCGCGCTCGTCCCGGAGCTGGGGGCGATCGGATCGATCCAGGCGGAAGACGTATCGCGGCTGCCAGGCCCCCACGTGACCCCCGATCACATGTGGCAGCTCGCGCGCCGCGCGGCGGTCTGGCTCGAGCGGCCCGACATCGACGGTCTGGTCATCACGCACGGCACCGACACGCTCGAAGAAACGGCCTACCTGCTCGACCTGGTGCTCACGTCCGACACGCCGGTCGCCATGCTCGGCGCGATGCGCACGATGTCGGATGCGAGCTGGGATGGCCCCGCCAATCTCATTGCCGCTGCGCGCGTCGCCGCATCGCCCGCATCGCGCGGCCGTGGCACGCTCGTGGTGATGAACGATCAGATATTGTCGGCGTCCGAGGCCCTGAAAATGCACACCGAGGCGGCCGGGGCGTTTACGGCTCCCGAGTTCGGTCCGATCGGCATCGTCGATGGCGGACGCGTCGTTTACCGGCGCGAGCGGCACGCGCGGCCGTCCTGGCGCTCGGAGGATGCCGAGCCCGGACTGCGAACGTCGAGGATTGAAACAAGGGTCGACCTGATCCAGGCGGCGACAGGCATGGACGATACGTTCATTCGCGCCGCACTGGAAAAAGGCGCCCGCGGCCTGGTGATCGTGGCATTCGGCCGCGGCAACGTGCCGCCGGCGATCATGCCAGCTATCAGGGAGGCGACGGGCGCCGGCGTGCTGGTGGCGATCGTGTCGCGCTGCGTGACGGGCCGTGTCAGCGCCCGCTACGGCTATGAGGGAGGCGGCCTCGACCTCGAACGCGCGGGGGCGCTGCTGGCCGGCGACCTGACCGGCGCCAAGGCGCGGCTGCTGCTCATGGTGGCACTGGGAAAAAATGGGGACGGGTCTCAATTATTCAGGCAGCTTACGAATCCTGAATAATTGAGACCCGTCCCCATTTTTTAGTCCCCCAGCGAGATGCCTACCGACCGCGCCGTGCCGACGAGGTCCGAATCGGCAGGCACGTTGCGGATTTTGCCCACGATCTTCTCGAGCGGGACCGCGACGATGTAGGGTGACTGCAGGGCCACCATCTGACCGAATTTGCCTTCGGTGAGCAGCTCCACCGCTTTGTGGCCGAAGCGGGTCGCCAGGACGCGATCGAAGGCGGTCGGGGATCCCCCCCGCTGCAGGTGTCCCAGCACGACGTAGCGGCACTCCTTTTTCGTGAGCCTTTCGAGGTCCGCCGCGACCAGCGCGCCGACCCCGCCGAGCCGTTCCACGGTGCCCAGCTCGGCCTCTTTCATCAACGTGCGCGATCCGCCGATGCGCGTCGCGCCTTCGGCGACCACCACGATGCTGAAGCGGGCGCCCCACTTTTCGCGCGCCATGATGTGCGCCGAGACCTTCTCGATGTCGAAGGGAACCTCGGGAATCAGCACGACGTCGGCGCCGCCGGCAATTCCGGAGTGGAGCCCGATCCAGCCTGCATACCGTCCCATGACCTCCACGACCATCACGCGATGATGAGCTTCAGCGGTGGTGTGAAGGCGATCGATGGCGTCGGTCGCGAATGATACGGCTGTATCAAAGCCGAACGTATTGACGGTTTCGCAGATGTCATTGTCGATGGTCTTCGGCACGCCGACCAGCGGGATGCCGCGCTGGGCGAACTCGTGAGCGATCGCCAGCGTACCGTCGCCGCCGATCACGACGAGCGCCTCGAGCTTCATCTGACCGAACATCTCGACGCAGCGATCGGAATAGTCCATCGTGCCGCCCGACGTGGACACCGGATAGCAGAAAGGATTGCCGCGATTGGTGGTGCCGAGGATGGTGCCGCCAAGTCGAAGGATGCCGGTGACGTCATGCGGCGTCAGCACGCGCGACCGGCCGGGCTCGATCAGGCCGTCGAAGCTGTCTTCGAGGCCGACGCATTCGAGGCCTGCATTGGCGGCGGTTTTCACAACGGCACGAATCACGGCGTTGAGTCCGGGCGCGTCGCCGCCGCCGGTTAACACCCCTATCCGCTTCACTTTGCTGCGATTCATGCAGAGCGAGTATACCTGCCTGGCATGCTATACTTTTTCGTTCGCGTCGCATGAGAATGCGCTGCCGATCGCACGTGTCGCGGGTCTGTCCCGCGCGCGCACGTCATACCACTTCATAGAGCCGTGGGCCGCTAGCTCAGCTGGGAGAGCGCTGCGTTCGCAACGCAGAGGTCGCGAGTTCGAGCCTCGCGCGGTCCACCACATTCCATTTGTTGATTTGTGATCTGTTGATTGGTGACGTGATTCGCCGGGCACAGTCCGTGCAGTCGCAGACCTTTGGCGCGACGCATTGAGCGGCGCGCAATTCGTGGGAGTTGTACTGCACATGGCTGCTATGGAAGATCTGCGCGACCTGCTCGTTGAAGAGCTGCACGACGTGTACGACGCGGAGCACCGCATCACCAAAGCCCTGCCGAAAATGCGCAAGGCCGCCGGCTCGGAGGAGCTGAAAGAGGCCTTCGATTTACACCTGCAGGAAACGGAAGGACAAATCGACCGCCTCGAACGGATCTTCGCTCTGCTCGATGAACCGGCGAAGCGCAAGAAGTGCGATGGCATTCTCGGCCTGATCGAAGAGGGCGACGCGAAGATAGGTGAAGACGCCCACCAGGCCGTCCTCGATGCCGCGCTGATCGCGTCGGCGCAAAAGGTCGAGCACTACGAGATTGCGTCGTACGGCACGATGCGCACGTACGCGCAGCTGCTCGGCAACAACGAGGTCGCCGCGCTGCTCGAAGAGACGCTGCAGGAGGAAAAGGCAGCCGACGAGAAGCTGACCGCACTCGCCGAGGCCGGCATCAACGAAGCGGCCGCGCAGGGAGAAGACGACGAGGACGAGGAAGAGACACCAGCGACACCCCAGCGGTGGGCTGCTGCCGCGCGCGGCGGATCGGCCAGCCGCCGCACATCATCCGGCAGCCGCAGCAGCAAGAAGAAGGGCGCGAAGAAGAAGTAAGGCTATTCGCCCTTCCGTCGCAGTTCCTCGATGAGGCCTCGAAGTGCTTGCGCGGCAATCGCCTGCGCAAGCACTTTCGGCTGTACGGCCTCGAGATCCAGCTGATCGAGCGGAACCGCCTTCAGCTCGTCGGACGTCGCCAGCACGGTAGTCCAGGCGTTTTTCAGCGCGAGATTGGTATTGGCGTCCACCTGTCTATTTTACTCAGCGATTACACCGGATGCGGCGCGCCCAGCAGGCGATCCCCCTCGGTGCTCAGAAAACTGATGACGGCCTGACGATGGCGCGCTTCGGCACGGGCGGTGATCGCAGAGAACTCAGGCGCGCCGCGCAGCGAATCCAGCCAGGGATCTCTCGCGAACGCCGGCAGACAGAAGAATCCCTCTTCGACGACCGATGCCAGCAGCGGCAGCGCAAGCGCGGGCTGCCCGAGATACGCAAGGGCGCGGGCGACGTAGTACCGGGCTTCGGGGTCCGGCACGTCATAGAGCTCCATCAGCGGCTCGATGGCGCCCGCGACCTGTCCGCGCAACTGCGCGCGAAGCGACCGTGTGTAGCAGGTCATCCGGTTGGCAAGGCTCATGTCGATGCCATCGAGCGACGCGGCCGCCTCTGCTGTCCTGCCGAGCATGACAAGCCCGAGATTGCGGATGTACGGGATGCCTTCGGGCTCGAACTCAATCACCCGGTCGTACTGGCCGAGCATGAAATGCGTGTGCGCCACGCTCGTCCGCACGCGCGGATCGAGCCGCCGCGCCTGTTCCGCCGAGGCGAGCGAGGCGGTGAGCAGTCCGCAGTAGCGGCAGGCGTGGGTCAGACCGGCGAAGAGCTCCGGATCGGCCGGGCGGCCACGCGCCCGCGTGAGCAGCCGCACCATGGCCTGCTCCGCGCGCCCGAGATCCACCTCCAGATGCGCGTAGATGTTCTCGGCGGCGGTGAGATCGGGATTGAGCTCCAGCGCTTTTTTGAGCGCCGACTCGGCGCGCGCGAACCGATCCGATGTGTCTTCGCCGACGTACTTGCCGATCATGCGCTGCATCCGCCCAAGCTCCGCCCACGCGGGCGCGTAGCGCGGGTCTTCGAGCAGCGCCTGTTCGTAACGATGCAGCGCCTCGGTCCAGTGCCGCGCGGCGCGGCTCAGCTCGTTACCGCGCAGGAAATGATCGAACGCCCGCGGCGAGGCCGGCACGTCTTGCCGCAGCTGCTTCCGCTCCCGGGTCGTGAGCGGTAGCGACAGCGAGTCGACGATGCGGCTGCTGAGATCGTCCTGCAGGCTGAAGAGATCCCCGACTGGAGCCTGCGCCGTGTGCGACCACAGGACGGTGCCGGCGGCGGCGTCAACCAGCTGCGTCGACACGCGGATCTGCGGACCGGCGCGTAGCAGCGTGCCCATGAGCACGACATCGACCTGCGCTTGCCCCGCAAGATGCTTCACATCGGCGGCATCGGCGCCAATGGATCCAGCCACGGCGCTCGACCGCACCACGAGTGACTGCAGTCCTGACAGTGAACTGGTGATCGCATCGGCCAGGCTGAATGCCAGGAAATCGGTTTCCGGATCGGGCCGCAGCACGCGCAGCGGCAGCACGATGAGCCGCGTGAGCGGGCGCGCGTCCGCTCCGGTGTCGGTCGTGCCGAGCGCCAGCGCGGCGCGCACGTCCTGGGCCATGGCGTCGGCGGTCGGATAGCGTTCCGCAGGTTCCTTGCGAAGCGCGCGCTGGATCACACGATCGAGGGCGGCGACCGCCGGGCCGCCGGTCAACACCGGCGGCTGTTCGTACAGCATCGCGTGCAGGATCTCGAGCGCGGATCCGCCCATGAACGGCGGCCGGCCCGCGAGCATCTCGTAGAGCACGAGCCCCATCGCAAACAGATCGGTGCGCACGTCGGCCGGCTGTCCCTGGAGTTGCTCGGGGGACGCATATCGCGGTGTGCCGACGGTCATCCCCGGCAGCGTCAGCCGAAGCGCCGTTTCGTCATGCGGTCGCGCCATCGGCGTGGCGACGCCGAAGTCGAGCACTTTCACACCATGAGGCGTCAGAAAGATATTCGAAGGCTTCAGATCGCGATGAACCAGACCGTTGCGGTGGATCGCTTCGATCCCGGCGAGAACGCCGAGGGCCGTCGACCCGGCTTCAGCCACCGGAAGCTGACCGCGCGCAAGCCTGGCGGCCAGCGACTCCCCCTGCAGCAGCTCCATCGCCAGATACAGCTCGCCGTCGCAGTCGCCAACCTCATACAGCTGACAGATGGCGGGATGATTCAGACTGGCGGCCGATCGCGCCTCGAAGAGCAGCCGATCGCGCGCCGCGCCATCGATGATTGCGGCGGGACGCAGCATCTTGATGGCAAGCGGACGCGCGAGCGTGCGGTCGAACGCTTCGTACACCACACCCATCCCGCCTTCGCCAAGGACACCGGTCACCGCGTAACGGCCAATGGACTCTCGCATGTTCGAGGAACGCTCGGCACTCTACAGCGCGCGACGGACCGGAGCAAGGCTGGCCGTCGCAAGCTCTGGCGGTAGGCCGCAGCTCGTCCGGACCCTGCCTGCTAGAATGAAAGCACGCACATGAAATTCTTCTTGTCGTTCACTGCCGCGCTGCTGGCGATTGCCGCAAGTGCCCCGCTTCAGGCGCAAGGCTCGCCTTCAGCCGCCGAACTCGCGGCCGCGATTCAGCGGCGCTACGCATCCGTGCGCGACTTCACCGCGGACTTTACGCACACGTATCAGGGCGGCGTGCTCCGCCAGAAGACGACCGAAAGGGGCACGCTGATGGTGAAGAAGCCGGGCCGCATGCGCTGGACGTATACCGCGCCCGAGAAAAAGGAATTCGTGTCTGACGGCAAAACGCTCTATTCGCATCTGCCGGCCGATCGCCAGGTGATCGTCAGCGACGTGCCGGCCGACGGCGGCGATACCACGGCGGCGCTCTTTCTGGCCGGCCGAGGCGACCTTGCGCGCGATTTCAACGCGCAGCTCGAAGAATCGGCCGCCGGCACCTCTCGCCTCACGCTCACGCCGAAGAAACGGCAACAGGAGTTCGACACCCTGACGATCCAGGTGCGCCGCGACAATCTGCAGATCCAGACGCTTGTCGCGCGCGACGGCCAGGGCGGCACCAGCACGTTCACGTTCAGCAACCTCGAGGAGAACGTCGGACTCGACGACAGCCGGTTCGTCTTCAAGATGCCGAGAGGCGTGCAGGTCGTTCGCGCAGACAAATAGGGACTGCCTCTATTTTTCGTCGGTCGCGCGGCGGCCGCCGCTCACCCGCTCGACCGATGCGCCCAGCTGCTCCAGCCTGGTGACCACCGACGCATAGCCGCGCTCCACGGTCTCGACCGGCGTGATGATGCTGTTGCCATCCGCGCAGAGCGCCGCGGCAATCAACGCCATCCCCGAGCGAATATCACGGCTGTCCAGCGTCCGGCCTTTCAGTTTGGTTGGCCCCGTGACAATGATGCGATGTGGATCGCAGAGGAACAGGTTCGCGCGCATCGAGCTGAGCTGCTCGAGCGCGAACAGGCGCAACTCGTACATCCAGTCGTGAATCAGCGTCTTGCCTTCGGCCTGCGTCGCCAGCACCGCGACGAGCGATACGTAGTCGCTGGGAAAGCTCGGCCAGAGACCGGTCGTGATTCGCGGCGTCGCCGTGAGGATCGACGGCTTCACATGGAACCGTCCGTCCTCGAGATCGAACTCCATACCCATTTGGCGCAGGACGACCGCAATGGGCTCCATGTCTTCGAAGCGCGCGCCGCTGACTTCGATCTCACCGCCGGTCACGGCGGCGCACACCCCCCAGCTGCCGGCCTCGAGATAATCACCCGAGAGCTTATGCTTCGCGCCCTGTAGCTTCGCCGGCGGCTCCAGCCGCAGCGTCGACGTGCCGACGCCGTCGATCTTCACGCCCATCTTCTCGAGGAACCGGCACAGCTCCACGACATGCGGCTCGGTGGCCACATGCCGCATCTCGACGACACCTTTCGCGCAGGCCGCGGCCATGAGCGCGGTCTCGGTGCCGGTGACTGACGCCTCGAGCAGATAGAACGATGCCGCGGCGAGACCATCAGGCGCCTCGAGCGAATGTCCGGGCGCGTCGACGATGCGCGCGCCCATTTCGACCAGAGCCTGCACATGCGTCGAGATTGTGCGGCGCGCCGGAAAGTCGCCGCCGGGCGGCGCGATCGTGGCCTTGCCCATGCGCCCGAGAATCGGACCGAGCAGCAGTACCGAGCCGCGCAATTTGCCGACCAGCTCCGGCGCCGGTTGCGACGTCGTCAGCTTCGGCGCGCGGATGCGCAGGGTCGGCGTACCGACGCCCTCGACGTCTGCGCCAAGGCTCGCGAGCAGGCCGCACATCACTTCCACGTCTCGGATGCGCGGCACGTTCTCGAGCTCGCACCAATCCTCGCACAGCAGACACGCCGCGATGAGCGGCAGCGCCGCGTTCTTGCTGCCTTCGACCGTGACGCGGCCTTCGATGCGCCGCCCGCCTTCAATGTGCAAATCGGCCATCAGAACTCCCCGAGGTACACGATCTCTTCGCGCAGTGCCACGCCGAACTGCTCGCGCACGGCCCGCTTGCAGCGCTCGACGAGCTCGCGGATGTCTGCGGCGTTCGCGCCGCCTTCGTTGACGATGAAGTTGGCGTGTGTGTCTGACACTTTCGCGGCGCCCAGCCGGCTGCCCTTCATACCCGCACGGTCCACGAGCGCGCCGGCGGACGGTGGAATGCCCTCAGGCACGGTGTCGCGCGCCGGATCCGGATTCTGAAAAATGCAGCCCGCGCTCGGCGTCTCGAGCGGCTGCGTGTTCTTGCGGTGCGCGAGCGAGCCACGCGCCACGGCGCGAAGCGCGTCGGCGTCGCCGGTGCCGGTGTTGAATTCCGCCCAGATCAGCACCTCGCGCGTGCGCTGCAGCCGGCTGCTGTCGTAGCCGAATTCCATCTCGCGTGCGGGCACGGTATGCGCCTTTCCCTCGGGCGTGACGATGCGGGCTGACGCGACGAGATCGCCGATGTTGCGCCCGCCGTAATGCGCGTTGCCGTAGATGGCCCCGCCGACGGTGCCGGGCGTGCCCGCCCAGGCCTCGAGGCCCGAGAGTCCGCGGCCGATCGTCCAGCGTACGAGACCGTTGATGGTCAGGCCCGCGTCGGCGCGCACGCGCGACGGCGACGGCTGGCTGATCTCCATCGGCTTCACGCGGATAACGAGGCCGCGCACGCCGGTGTCTGACACGAGCACGTTCGAACCGCCGCCGAGAATCGTGACCTGCTGGCCGCCGCCGCGCGCAATCGCCAGGGCCGTACGCAATTCGTCTTCACTCTTCACGTCGATGAGCCAGTCGGCGTTGCCGCCGACCTTGAACGTGGTAAGTGGCGCCAGCGGCGCGACATGGCGCACGCGATCGCCGAAGGCGGCCGTCAGCTGACGATCGACCTCCATCGAGAAGGCGTTCACGCGGCGCTGCCCGGAAGCCGCGCGCGCATCTGCTGAAGCGCAGCGCGCGCCTCATCGAAGCTGACGGGAACAAATCGGAGCGCGTCGCCGGGCGCAAGCTGTCCGGCGCGCGGCAGATCGGCGGTGATCACCGTCGCGGCCCGCGCGTAGCCTCCGCTGGTGGCGCGATCGGCCATCAGCAGCACGCATGTGCCCGACGGCGTGACCTGCACGGTGCCCATGGCCACGGCGGAAGAAACATGATCGCCCGAGGCCTGCACCGCTCCGCCATCCAGGCGATAGCCCATACGGTCGGACTGCGGGCTCACCGTATACACCGTCTGCCAAATCGCGGCGTCTGGCATCTCGGGCCCGGCGATGACGCGCAACGCCGTGGGAGATGGCAGCGGAATGTGAGGCGGATCCGCGACAGGCGATGATGCGCCGGCAGACGTACGGCCGCCTGCGCCAAGCGGCAGCGTGTCGTGCCGCCGCAGCGCGCGGCCTTGATGCCCTCCGAGCGCAGCTTTTAAATGCGTGGCGCGGCTGCCCATCACCGCGGGCACGTCGATGCCGCCGTCAAAGGCGACATAGCCACGGGCGCCGGTCACGCGGCGGCCAAACGAGAGACGGTCGCCTGCCTCGACGGCAAACGTCTGATTCATGGGCACAGGCCTGCCCGACACCGAAAGCTCGAAATTGGCACCAGTCACCGCGGCAGTCGCGTTGCGCAGCAATTCAAGTTCGGGGCCAATCAGGGTCACCTCGAGCAAGGCCGCCTCGGGCGCGTTCCCGACGAGACGATTCGCGGCTTCGTGCGACCACCAATCCATCGGCCCGCCGGCCGGCACGCCGAGATGCTGCAGCCCCTGGCGGCCCAGGTCCTGAACGGTCGTCAACATGCCCGGCCGGACGACAGCGATGCTCACAGAGAACTCTCGAGCACGAACCGGACGCCGTCGCCCGGCTGCAGCAGGGATCGGCCGGACGAGGCATCGAACATCCGGCACGCAGTGCGGCCGATGAGTTGCCACCCGCCCGGAGACTCCTGCGGATAAATGCCGGTCTGCGGCCCCGCGATCCCAATCGATCCGGCGGGCACCTGCTGGCGCGGCGTGGATCGACGGGGCGCCGCAATCGAGGGCTCGACCTTCCCGAGATACGCGAAGCCCGGAAGAAAGCCGAGCATGTAGACGCGGTATGCCGCCGCGATGTGCCGCCGGACGACCTCCGCCGCGTCGATCCCGGCGAATGCGGCCACATCGGCGAGGTCGGGCCCGAACTCGCCGCCGTAGCGGACGGGAATGTCGTGAACGCGAACCTCGCGAAATTCTACCCGGTTGATTTTCCCCGGTTCAGTCAACCGGGGAAAATCAACCGGGTAGAATTTCGTTCGCTCACGCAGTTTCGCCATCAGCTCCTCGACGCGCGCATGCCGCGGATCGACATGCACCACGAGCGAGGCGATCGCCGGAACAATGTCGCGCACGTGCGGCGAGAGCGGCGCTGCCGCCAGCGACGCGGCCAGCGCCATCACGCGATCGTTGACCGCCTCAGACATCTCCGCGCCGAACGTCACGACGATCGCGGCGTCGCCAAGCGCCTGGATCGTGGGGCCGGGCATTTACGCCGCCCGGGGTCCGAGCGCCGTGAGCAGCTTGGCGTGGAAGCCGTCGAAGCCGCCGTTCGACATGCCGACGACGATGTCGCCGGGCGCGGCGTCGCGGGCGACAGCGGCCACGATGTCGTCGACGGCCGGAATATGTTCGGCGCGCACGCCGCTGTTTCTGAGATCATCGATGAGGCGTTCGGCCGAGAGCCGCTCTGTCTCGGGCAGGTTCGAGCGAAAGACCGCCGCGACGATGACGCGGTGCACCGGCTCGGCCGCGAAGGCCTTGGCGAAATCCTCCTGAAAGACGCGGCGGCATGACGTCGCCGATCGCGGCTCGAACACCGCCCAGATGCGGCGATCGGGAAACGCGGACCGCATGCCGCCGAGCGTTTCCGCGATTGCCGTGGGATGGTGCGCGAAGTCGTCGTATACCGCCACGCCGTTGGCCGTGCCGCGCAGCTGCAGGCGGCGCTTGACGCCTTTGAACTCGCGCAGCGCCTTGGCCACCGCCGAAGGGGACATGCCTTCCGCATCGGCCACCGCGATGGCCACCAGCGCGTTACGCACGTTGAAGTCTCCGAACAGGGGCAGCTCAATGTGCGCATACGGCTCGCCACGGCGACGGACCGAGAAGCGCATCCCCTCGTTCGTCGACTGCAGCGCATGCGCCTGCCAGGTCGCGCCGTCGGACAGGCCGAACGTCTCGACCTTCGACCGCGCGCCTGCGGCCAGCGCCGCGGCTTCAGGACTGTCGGCGCCCAGCAGCAACATTCCGCGCCTCGGCACGAGATTCACGAACCGCGCGAACGCCAGCCGCAGGGCGTCCATGTCGGGATAAATATCGGCGTGGTCGTATTCGAGATTGCCGACGATGGCGATGTCGGGCAGGTATTTGAGAAACTTCGCCGTCTTGTCGAAGAACGCGCTGTCGTACTCGTCGCCTTCGATGACAAACGCGCGTCCCTGGCCCAGCCGATAGCTCGAGTCGAAGTTGGCGGCAATGCCGCCAATCAGCACGCTCGGATCCAGGCCTCCTGACGTCAACACCCATCCCACCAGCGACGTCGTCGTCGTCTTGCCGTGCGTGCCCGCGACGACCATCGAGCGCGAGCCCCACAGGAAGTGATCGCGGATGGCTTCGGGCAGCGAGCAGAAGCGGATCTTCCGGTCGAGCACTTCCTCGAGCTCGACGTTGCCGCGCGAGATCGCGTTGCCGACGACGACGAGCTCGATGTCCGAAGAAATGTGGGCCGCATCGTAGCCTTCGAGCAGCGTGATGCCTTCCCCGCGCAGGAAGTCGCTCATGGGCGGATACACGTGCATGTCCGAGCCGCGCACATCGAAGCCGCGCGCGCGCAGCATGGCGGCGAGCGTGGCCATCGCGGTGCCGCAGATCCCTATGAGATATACCCGTTTCATTTATGGTCGGCGGGGACCCCTGCACCCCGCCTGGCTCCCTCGCTCGCGGGGCCCCAACGCCCCGCTCCGCTCGTTCGCTCTCACAATTCGCCCTCGACGGCGGGTTCCACGATCCAGAGCGAGCCGCCGTCACGCGTGTCCATCGCCGCCTGCACGCCGAACGGCAGCGTCCACGTGGGCTGCGAGCCGTGGCCCGATGGAAAGCCCGCAAGGATGGGGCCGGGGAAGTCGGCGAAGAAGCCGGCGACCACGTCGCGCGCGTTGAGCTCCATCAGTCCCGATGTGGTCGACACGGGTTCGTCGCAGTCACTCATCTCGCCAAGAATGATGCCTGTCACGTGCTCGAACACGCCGGCGAGACTGAGCTGCGTGAGCATCCGGCGCAGTTTGTACGGCCGCTCGCGCACGTCCTCGAGGAACAGAATCGTCGGCCCGTCGAGGCGGATGCCATAGGGCGTGCCGAGTCCGGAGGCAATCTGGGTGAGCGTGCCGCCGATGAGCATGCCTTCGGCCCCTCCGGCCTTCAGTACCGCAAGGCCATCGGGCTTCATCTCCCCCATCGGGTCTCCGTCGCACAGCGCCATCTTGAACGAGATCCAGTCGTAGCCGGCATCGCCGAGGGAAAGGCGGCGCGCGACCATCGGGCCGTGAAACGCGACGAGACCGGCGTGGCAGACCGAGAAGATCAGCAGTGATGTGATGTCGCTGTACCCGCAAATGATTTTCTCGGCGGCAGCGAGCTCGGCGGGATCGATAAACGGCAGGATCTCGACGCTGCCATAGCCGCCGCGCGCGGCGATGATGGCGCGGATGGACGGGTCGCGAAGCGCGTCGAGAAAGCTGCGCGCGCGCAGCTCGGGCGGACCCGACACCAGGGGCTCGCTTGCGAACACACGCTCGTCCCAGACTGGCTCGAATCCGCGGCGTGCGAGCTCGTCAACGCCGGCGTCGAAGTCGGCGCGGTCGAAAGGACTGGCGGGTGAGACGAGGGCGATCTTGTCGCCGGGCTGCAGCGCGCGCGGCCGAATCATGCCGCACTCAGCGGAAGGCCGCCATCTCTTCGGCCACGGCCTGATGTTCGGAACATCCGAGCACATCGGCCAGCGACGAGGCGGGCCCCTGGCGGCCGGTGAGGAAGCGGGCCTTCACACGGTGCTGGCGGCTGATCGCATCTTCGACACGCGACAGCGGCAGGCGATGCGATTCCACGGCGTGAATGACAGCCTCGATCGCCTGGCTCTGTTCATCCGGCTTCGGATCGCACAGCAGCACGGCGTCGCAGCCGGCCGCCAGCGCCGCAATCATCGATTCGGCCGGCGGCCACGTGGCACTGACCGCCTTCATCGCCAGATCGTCGCTGATCACGATGCCCTGATATCCCAGCGTCTTCTTGAGGATGCCGTCGACGATGCGCGGCGACAGCGTGGCGGGATGTTCGGCATCGTAGGCCGGCACCAGCACGTGCGCGGTCATGATGCATGCGACGTTTTCCTCGATGGCCGCGCGAAACGGTTCGAACTCCACCGCATCGAATCGATCGGGCCCATGTTCGAGCACCGGCAGTTCGTGATGCGAATCGGCGGCCGTGTCGCCATGTCCCGGGAAATGTTTGCCGCACGCGGCTATGCCCTCGGCCTGCAGCGCGCGAATGACCACGCGCGCGAAGCGCGCGACATCGGCGGCCTTGTCGGCGAACGCGCGATCGCCAATGACCGGATTCTTCGGATTGGTATGGATGTCGAGCACCGGCGCGTAATCGAGGTTCACGCCGACGGCCCGCAACTCGCGCGCCAGTGCGGTCGCGAACCGCGCGGCCAGCGATTCATCGCCGCTGCGGCCGAGCGTCTTCATGGGCGGCCATTCGGTGAATGGCCGGCGCAGCCGCGCGACGCGGCCGCCCTCCTGATCCACGCTGATCCACAGCGGCGTTTCGCGCGCGAGTCCGCGCGACTGCCGGGAAAGCTCGGCCACCTGCTCGGGCGACGCGACATTGCGCGCGAAATAAATGACGCCGCCGAGATCGAACTCGCGCGCAAGCGCGCGCGTTTCCACCGGCAGCGTGTGACCGTCGAAGCCGGCGATGACGAGTTGACCGACAGAGCGCCTGAGATCGCGAAGAGACATGTGCAGGCCATTCTATAATGCTCCGTGCGAATCGACAGCTCGGCGCCGACCCGCATCGACCTCGCGGGCGGCACGCTCGACATCTGGCCGCTCTATCTCTTTCACGACAACGCGCAGACCCTCAACGCCGCGATCTCGCTGCGGGCGCACTGCTCCATCCGCGGGCGCGATGACGGCCACGTGCGGCTGCGGTCGGAAGACACCGGCGCCGAGGTCGACGCCGACGGCTGGCAGAGTCTCGACGGCGGCGGCCCGCTGCCGCTGCTCGCGCGTCTCGTGCGGTACTTTCACGTGAGCGGCATCGATCTGGTGACGCGGTCGGAGTCGCCGTTCGGCGCGGGCATCGCGGGCTCGTCGGCACTCAACGTCGCGGTCGCGGGCGGGCTCGCCGCCTGGACCGAGCGCGAGATTGCGGCCGAAGCGCTGCTGGCGATCACGATGAACGTCGAGGCGCAGGTCATCAGCGTCCCGACCGGCGCGCAGGATTATCGCCCGGCCTATTACGGCGGCGTGTCGTCGGTGAAGCTGTCGGTCGACGGCGTCAGGCGCGTGCCGCTCGACATCAATCTCGCCGAGCTGCAGTCGCGGCTCGTGCTTGCCTATACGAAGGCGTCGCGCAACTCGGGCATCAACAACTGGGATGTCATGAAGCGCCACATCGATGGCGATGGCGAAGTGTTCGAACGGTTCGCGCGCATCCGCGACATTGCCGTCGCCATGCGCGAGGCGCTCTCCGCGGGCGACTGGCCCGAAGTCGGCCGGCAGCTGCGCCTGGAATGGGAGAACCGCAAACGGCTCGCGCCAGGCGTGACCACGCCCGACATCGATCGGATGATCGAGGCGGCCGCGGCGGCGGGCGCGCTCGGCGCGAAAGTCTGCGGCGCCGGCGGCGGCGGATGCCTGTTCTGTTTCGCGGATCCGCAGGACGTGCCGGCCGTGCGCGCGGCCCTGGCCTCCAGCGGCGCGGAGCTGCTCGACTTCACGCTCGAAGCACAGGGGCTTCGGATTACGAGAACGTGAGTCGAGTAAGTCGAGTAAGTCGAGTGAGGCGAGTAAGTGAGTAAGTGAGTAAGGCAGTGAGGCGGGTGCGCTGAATAGTGGCGATCGACAATCTCGCAATAGCCCGGCTGCTGTCAGAGACAGCCGACTTGCTGGAGCTCGGCCAGGAGAATCCTTTTAAAGTACGGGCATACCGCAACGCCGCTCAGCTCGTTGCGACGCTGCCCTCCACGATCGCGTCGATGACACCGGATCAGCGGCGCGCACTGCCCGGCATCGGCAAAGACCTCGCCGCGCGGCTCGACGAAATCCTCACCACCAGAACGATGCGCGCGCTCGACGAGCTGCGCGCAAGAACGCCCGCAAGCCTGCTGGAGCTCAAACGCCTTCCAGGCATCGGCGCGGTCACGATGCAGATGCTGTGGAAGGATCTGGGGATCGGCGGCCCTGCCGAGCTCGAGGCGGCGATTCGAACCGGACGGCTGCGCGGCGTGCGCGGCTTCGGGCCGAAAAAAGAGGCCGCGCTGCTCAAGGCCCTCGCTCAGCGCCACGCGGTCGTCGCGCGCCATCTGCTGCCCGACTGCCGTGAGCGCGCGGATGCGCTCTGTCACTGGCTGGCCGAGCGCGTGCCCGGCGCGCATGTCTCGATCGCCGGCGGGATCCGGCGCGGCATCGAAATGTGCAGCGGCATCGACGTGGTCGCGGCCGCCCCGGCGCGCGGGCTGGCCGGGCTCGAGGACGCGTTCAAGACCTACAGCCTGGTGGAGTTGGTCGAATCCACCGATGCCGGATGGACGGCGCAGTGGTGGGGCGGCATGTCCGCGCGCCTGGTGCTCTGCGCGCCCGCGACCTACGGCCTGACGCTGCTCTGGCAGACCGGCAGCGACGCGCACCTCGATGCGCTCGTCGCGCGCGCGAAGGCTCTGGGGCTCACGCTGACGTCGGCATCCTTCACCCGCGGCCGCAAGACGCTCGATGCGTCGAGCGAAGAGGCCCTCTACGACGGGCTCGGCCTTCAATGGATCCCGCCCGAGCTTCGCGAAGACACCGGGGAGATCGACGCTGCCGCCCGCACATCTCTCCCTCGGCTGATCGAGCTCGGCGATCTGCGCGGCGACCTGCACATGCACACCACGGCCAGCGACGGCAAGGTCGACACCGATGCGATGGCCGCCGCGGCCCGCGACGCCGGCCTCGAATACATCGTCATCACCGACCACAGCAACGCCCTGCCCATGGTGAACGGCCTTGATAACGAGCGCGCGCTGTCGCACGCGGCCGCCGTGCGCGCGGTCGACAAGCGGATCAAGGGCATCCGCGTGCTCGCCGGCATCGAGTGCGACATCCTCGCCGACGGCCGCATGGACCTGGACGATGAAGTGCTGAAGTCGCTCGACTTCGTCGTGGCGTCGCTCCATTCGGCGCTGAGCCAGCCGCGCGATGTCGCGACGGCGCGCGTGCTGCGCGCGATCCGCCATCCGTGGGTCGATCTGCTGGCGCATCCCACCGGGCGCAAGCTGCTGCGCCGCGACGGCGCCGATCTCGACATCGACGCGGTGATCGACGCCGCGAAGCATGAGGGGCTGGCGCTCGAGATCAACTCGCAGGTTGACCGCCTCGATCTGAAACCGGCGTTCGCGCGCAAGGCCCGTGACAAGGGCGTGCTCATTGCCGTCGACTCAGACGCGCACTCCCCTCGCGGTCTCGCGCTCAAGCAGTGGGGCATCATCATGGCCCGCCGCGCCGGCCTGACCGCACGCGACTGCCTGAACGCCATGCCGTTCGATCGCTTCCGGAAGGCGCTGCGCCGGAACCGAAATTAAGACCCGTCCCCCTTTTTAGTACACTTGCCGGGAATGAGCGCGCAGCTCGAAGAGATCCGCCGTCTGTATTTCGAGACCACGAAAGGCTCGATACTGAAGGACTTCGATCGCGCGATCGATCTCTTGAAGTCGCTCGAGACGCCGGACGAGCGCCAGAAGGCGACGGTCTACATGTCGGGGCTGGCGGAAATGCGCAAGGAATGGGGCGCGCACAAGCCGGCCGGCGGCGGACCGCCGCGGCGCACGGGCAAGCCGCGCTCCTAGCTGCCCTTCTGCGATTTGATCAGGAACTTGCGCACGGCGAGCCGCACCGGCTCCGGCACGTTGCGATCGGTCGAGAGCTGGCGCATGTCGCGCTCGTTCAGACGCGACGACAGATTGAGCGCGACGCCGGTCGGCGTCTTCGGATTCCGCGCGAGACCCAGCACCACCCCGTAGTTGCGCGTCCAGACGCGATTGGCGCCGATAATCCGCAGCACCTCTTCCGACACGGTCGTCATCTTCGCGAACGCTTCGATCTCCGACTCGCTGACTTTCGGGCCGCTGAGCACCGCGACCGCCACCATCTTGCTGGGATCGCGAATCAGCATCGCGCGCTGCTCGCGTGTGCCGCGCATCGCCAGCTTCATCCGTTCGAGCACCGTCATCAGCGACAGGAGTTTTTTGGTCTCTTCTTCGCTTTCTTCCTTACTCGACTCACTCGACTCACTCGACTCACTGGACTCACTCGACTCACTCGTATCGATCAGAGGCGCGTCAGGATCGACCGTGCCGCCAGGCTGCGGCGTCCAGCTCTCGCGGCTCGAGAACCATTGGCGCATGGCGTCAGGCACATCCGCGCGCGCGATGAACGTTGCGAGTGTGGAGGCGGGAATGCGATCGATGGTGTCGGCGGCGGCCTGACGGACGCGCGGATCCGGATCGGCCGACAGCACCATCAGCAGCGCGAGCTGCTCGTGCGCGCGCGGCGCCAGGGCCCCGCGCGCGGCATGGAGCCGGATCTCGACGTCGGCGTCGCCATGCCGGAACATGTCGACCAGCGGCGAGCGGATGCCAGGATCGGGTGCGCTCACTTACTGGATGAAGTCCTTGAAGTTCGTCCGCGAGATGCGAAGCGTCTCGACCTGGCCTGAATCGCCGATCGGCTTCGAGGCGCGGCCGTTGATGGTAAACGTCATCGCCGCGGCATCGCCGACCTGCAGCAGCGCTCCTTCCTGAATGTCGTGCGTCTCGCGCTCGCCGGCTGCCATGACGCGCGACACCCGCAAGGTGCCGTCGACGGTGAGCTCGACCCAGCAGTTCGCGCTCGGCGTCAGCACCAGGCGCATGGGTTGTCCCGGGTTCAAATCCGGAATGGGCCCGGTCGGATTCGGTGCGGCGGTGGCCTGGCCCGCGCCAGGCTGGGCGGCCTGCTGCGGCTGGGCCGGCGCGCCCGCCACTGCCGGCGGTGCGGCTGCCGGCGCCGCACGGTCCATCCCGCGGACGGTGAGAAACACGACGATGACGCCGACGAGGAGCACGATGGCGGTCCAGGGGCCGAGGCCGAACATCCGGGAGGGCTTCCATGACTGCCGGAATTCGAGCGCGGGATCGGCGTGCTCGGGCAGCAGGGGCGTGTCTTCCTGTGCGATGGCCGGCGGCGGTTCGAACGTCTGACCCGCCTCCTTCAGAAAATCGGCGACCGTCTGATCGGGATCCAAGCCCACTTCGTCGGCGTACGCGCGCACGAACGACCGGCTGAAGATGCCGCCCGGCAGGCGATCGAAGTCATTGCGCTCGAGTGCCTCGAGCGCGCTCATGGAAATTTTGGTCGCGTTGGCGATGTGCCGAAGCGAGACGCCCTTGCGTTCACGGGCTGATCGAAGGGTGCCGCCGAAGTCGCCCATGGAAGATATCTGACGCTCACTCTAGTGAACGGTCTCGAAGGCTGTCAACGTCTTCGCGCGCCGGCGGTGACAGAAACAGCCCGATCGCGGCGACGCCGGCCGCGCCCGCCGCGAGCAGATCGCGGGCGTTGGCGGGCGTCACACCGCCGATGGCGACCACCGGAAGGCGCGACGCTCGTGCAATTGTGCGCACGCCGTCTGGTCCGAGCGGCGCGCGGCCCGGCTTCGACTCCGTTTCGAATGCGGGGCCGGCGATGAGCCAGTCAAGGGCGGCGTCGCCGCCAAAGCGGGCCGCCTCTGCAGCATCATGCACGGCCCGGCTCAACGTCATACCTGGGGCCAGCAACGGACGCACGCGCGCCGGCTCGGGACCATCCGCTCTCAGATGCACGCCCGACGCCCCGGCAGCCACGGCGACGTCGACGCGATCGGTCACGACGACGCGGCCGAGCGCGGCAATCGCACGCGTCAGATCGAAGAGCGCGGCGCCGTCGAGATCGCGCTCGCGGATCTGGACGGCGTCGACACCTGCCGCGAAGGCCTCGCGCGCCTGCCGTTCGAGCGCGTGCAGCCGCGCGTCGATCGCGGCGCCCGGCACCAGCCGCCGGCTGTCGGTGACGAGCAGGACGCGCGGATGGTCAACGGACATCCGCTCCGGCATCGCGGGTGCGCCGCTCGCGTCCGAGCAGAAACGATCCGAGCTCGCCCAGCCCCGCCAGCAGGGTGATGATGCCGACGACCGACACGGCGCCGCGTGTCATGGGCGCGTCGGCAAGTGAGGCCATCGCCGGCGTGGCATGCAGCCAGGCGTTGCGATCCCAGAACGGCAGCCACGGGCCGACCAGAAGGATCAATCCGGCTTCGAGAAAATAGGCAATGAGCAGCAGGTGGCTGAAGGTGCGGATGATCAGCCCCCGATCTCAGCGCGCGCAAGACGCTCGACGCGCGCGGCAATGCCGCGGTAGTCGCCGGCCTCGGCGTGAAGTTCCATGAAGATGGCAAGCGCGCGCATCGATTCTCCCTGTCCTTCCAGCATGTCGGCCAGATCGTACATGAGCGCGAAACCCGCATCGCGATCGGGCGCCGGCACTTCACTCGCGCGCTCGAGCCATTCTATGGCCTCGGGCACGCGCCCCTCGCTGCGCAGCAGCCGCGCGAGGGCCGAGGCCGCGCGAAAACGATACAGCGGCGATCGCGATGCCTCGCCGTACAGCCGGAGCGCATCATCCATCTGTCCGAGCGCCGCGGCGAGCTCCGCCTCTTCGTAGGCCGCTTCCGCGCGCTCGTGTTCTTCGACGCGATTGCGCTCGCGGAATCCGTCGAAGACCTCCTCGAGCGGCGCGACGGCCTCGGCGGCCGGCGGCTCCTCGTCGAGCGCATCGAGCGTCGACGTCAGATCGATCTCGGGCACTGCGGTCTCCGGCTTCGGCGCGATGCGGCCCGCTTCTTCGGCCAGGAGGCGGGAGACGAGAGCCTCTTCGGACTCCGCAGGTTCCATGGGTTCCACAGGTTCCGCTCGTTCCACGGGTTTGGTTCGTGGTTCGCCGGGTTCTGGTTCGACGGGTTCCGGTTCGAGAGGTTCTAACGGTGGAGACGGCTGGTCGTAGACATAGACGTCGAATGCCGGCAGTTCGAGATCGGCGTCGGGTTCGATGGGCGCTGGTGCTGGCGCGGCCGGTTCGGCCGCGGTGGGCTCGGTGGTCCCGGGATCGAACGGCGGGAACGCGGCGTCTGGATTGAGGAAGGCCACGGCCTGCGCTTCAGGATCGGGAAGGCCTGCCGCGGCATAGGCGCGGACCAGGCGGCGGCGCGCATCTTCGTTGCCGGGCTCGGCAGATGCGAGATCCTCGGCGATCACACGCGCCGATTCTCCCTGACCCGACGCGATATACGCGTCGGCAAGCGCGCATTGGGCCTTCGCCAGCGTCTGATCGAGTCCTTCCTCGAGACAGATCTCCACGAGCCGCAGGGCGCCTCCGACATGCGCGGGCGCGGCTTCGAGAAAGGCGTTCAGCACGTCAACGGCCTCGGCGACGCGCCGGTGTCCGATGGCCGCATCCGCCAGCGCATCGGCCGCGATGAATGCCGCCTCAGGAAGGCGCGGCGCGATCTGGCGCATGAAGGCCATCACGTCAGCGGCGGCCGGCTGGTGCGCCAGGGCGCGCCTGATATCTTCCCGGCCCTCATCAAGCCGGCCCGACTGCAGCTCTCCCTTTGCCACGAGCAGCAGCATCGCGGGATCGTCGGCGGCCACCTCGCGGGTGAGATACACCTCGGCCTCGGACTCCTGGCCGAGATCGTTCAACAGCCCGATCAACTGCTTGCGGGCGATGCGGTCGCCCGGCACGAGATGCACCGTTTCACGAAGCACGTCGATGGCCTCGTCGGGCCGTTCCTTCTCGAGCAGATCCACTGCCAGATCCCGCAGCCGCGCGGCGGCATCCGGTCCCTGCCCGCGACCGGCCAGAATGCGCGCGGCCTGCATCCGGCCTTCGACGTCGCCGGCATCGACGTCGGCGAGCGCAATCAGGATCTCGTCGGCGCCGGCGATGTCGCCGCGCGCGCGCCGCTTCGCCGCGACCGCATGCATCGACGTCCGCGCGTCAGCCAGCAGCCCCTGCTTCGCCGCAATCGTGCCGAGCTGCAGCAGCGCGTGCTCATTCTCAGGCTGAATCTTCAGCATCTTCTTGAACAGGGCCGACGCCTTGGGCAGGAAGCCTTCCGCGAGCAGGTGCTCTGCAATCCTCGTGTAATGCGCCACCGCGCTGTCGACCTGGCCGGCGCGCGCGTAGAGATCGCCGAGCGTGTTCGCCGAGTTCAGATCGCGCGGCTGCTGCTCGACGATGCGCAGGTACTCCGCGATGGCGTGATCGATCTTGCCGGCCTGCACGGCCTTCTCGGCCGACCGCAACGCGGCTTCGCGGTCGAATTTCACGAAGACCCCCGTGGTGGGTACGTGGGTACGTGGCTTTCGTGGGTACCGTGGACGGTGGGGTCGGTGGATTCAGTGGGTTCGGTGGTGCCGTCGACGACGACCCGATCTCCGTGCAGCCTGAACGTCTTGCGGTGCACCGCGCTGTAGCCGTGCGCGGCCACCGCCTCGCGGTGTTCCCTGGTCGCGTAGCCCTTGTGGTGGGCGAAGCCGTAGCGGGGATCGGCGTCGTGCAGCTGTTGCATGAGGCGGTCGCGCGTCACCTTCGCCAGGATCGACGCGGCGGCAATCGCGGTGCAGCGCGCGTCGCCATGTGTGATGGCGCGCTGGGCCATGGGCAGGTCTGGAATCGTGAACGCGTCGACGAGCACGAAGTCGGGCAGCGGCGACAGGGCCATGACGGCGCGATTCATGGCCGCCAGCGACGCGTGATGAATGTTGAGCCTGTCGATCTCGTCAGGCTCGACGATCGAGACCGACCAGGCCACCGCGGCGCGCACGATGCGCGCGAACAGCCGCTCGCGTTCGGCGGCGGTGACGGTCTTCGAGTCGGCAATGTGGGGAACGTACTTGCGCGGATTGAGCGCCACCGCACCGGCCACGACGGGGCCGGCCAGACAGCCGCGCCCCACTTCATCGACGCCCGCGACGCACGCGTACCCGTCGCGCCGGATGGCGTTCTCGATCGTCCGGAACGCGCGAACCCGTGCCACGCCGAGGACTTTCCCGGTTGAAGGTCAGACGGTGACGGGACGCTTCTGCTCTTTCATGCGCGCGGCCTTGCCCTTGAGATCGCGCAGGAAGTAGAGCTTGGAGCGGCGCACTTTCGCGCTGCGCACCACATCGATCTTGTCGATGATCGGCGAGTGCAGCGGGAAGATGCGCTCGACGCCCTGGCCGAACGACACCTTGCGCACCGTGAACGTCGCGCGCGACCCGCCGCGGTGCAGGCCGATGACGATGCCCTCGAAAATCTGGATGCGCTCCTTGTCGCCTTCGCGCACCTTCACGTGCACGCGCACCGTCTCGCCCGAGCGAGGCACCGCGCGGTCCGTCAGTTCTCTCTGTTCAACCGTTTCCATGAGGTTCATGATCGCTGTCCTTTTACTGCTTTCAACTCGTCGAGGACCGCCTTGTCGGCCGGTCCAAGGTCTTCGGCGCGCTCGAGCAAATCGGGCCGCCGCTCGAGCGTGCGGCGCAGCCGTTCGCGCCGCCGCCACTTCTCGATCTCGCCATGATGCCCCGACACGAGCACCGGCGGCACCGCGCGTCCTTCGAATTCCGCCGGACGCGTGTAGTGTGGATGGTCGAGCATGCCGGCCGCGAAGGAATCCTCCGCCACCGACTGCGCGTCGCCCACCACACCCGGCACCAGTCTCACCACCGCATCGATGAACACGAGCGCGGGCAGCTCGCCGCCCGTCAGCACGTAGTCGCCGATCGAGATCTCGTCGGTCACCAGCGACTCGACGACGCGCTCGTCGATCCCTTCGTACCGTCCGCAGATGACGATCACGCGCGCCATGCGGCTGAACCGCTGGGCCTCGGTATGATCGAGCCGGCGTCCCTGCGGCGACATCAGCACCACCGCATCGGCCGCCCCGCGTTCGGCCTGAATCGCCTCCACCGCGCGAAACAGCGGCTCGGGCTTCAGCACCATCCCCGGTCCGCCGCCAAACGGCACATCGTCGACCGTGCGATGCCGGTCGGTCGTGAATGCGCGCAAATCGCGCACGCCAATCTCGACGACGTCCCGCTCGACCGCGCGCCCGATGATCCCCTCGTCGAGCGCGTGCTGGACCATGTCGGGAAAGATCGTAATCACGTCGAGCTTCACTCGCCGGCTTCCTCTTTCCCCTTTTCCCGCCAAGTCCCTCGATTGACCTCGAGCAGCCCTTCCGGCGGATCGATCTCGACCACTCTGGCCGCGACGTCCACCTTGCAGAACTCGGCGACCAGCGGGACGAGCGCGTTGCCCTCGGGCCCGTCGATCACCAGGATGCTGCGGTCCGTCGGGCCCTGGATGCCGACCACCGTGCCGACGTCGCGGCCGTCCTTCGTGCGCACCCGGCTGCCCAGCAGCTGGTGGTGATACCAGACGTTCTCGGGCAGCGCGCCAAGCTCGCTTTCGGGGACCCGCAGCTCGCGTCCCCGCAGCGTCTCGGCCTCGTTCATCGATTCGATCGTCTCGAACCGCACCACCGGACGCCCTGCGTGCATGCGGAAGTCTGCGATGGCCAGCGGCGACGCCGTGCCGTCGCGCTCGATGAATACCCTGCCGCCCTCGGCGAAACGTTCCTCCGGGAAGTCTGTCTCGGCGTCGATGATGACTTCCCCGCGGATGCCCTGCGGCCTCGCGATGCGGCCGACAAGCACCATGTCTTCCCAGCCGGGGATAGACACGGCCGGTCAGTCTCTGAATTCGACGGTCACGCGCCGATCGTCGAGGTCGCCTGCCGCCGCGGCCACCGTGCGCACGGCCGCCGCGGTGCGGCCCTGCCGTCCAATGATCCGCCCGAGCTCGCCCGGGGCCATGAACACCTCGATGACCGACTGGCCGCGGTGTTCCGCCTCGGTGACGCGGACGTCTTCAGGACGGCCGGCCAGCGCGCGAGCCATCACTTCGACGACCTCGCGCGCGCGGCTCATGCCCGGGCGTCCTGGCCTGAGCCTGTCGAAGGCCCTTCCGCCGCCGGTTCCACGGCGGACGGTTTCGGCGCGCGCGCGATCAGCGTGCGCACCGTGTCTGACGGACGCGCGCCCTGCTGCACCCAATACGCGATGCGCTCGCGGTCGAGCGTCAGCGTCTCGGGCTTCGTGCGCGGATTGTAGGTGCCCAGCACCTCTTTGAACGCCCCGTCGCGCGGCGCGGAATGCTCGGTCACGACGATACGAAAGTACGGGCGCTTCTTCGAACCGACGCGCCGCATGCGAATGACTAACATCCAAAATCTCCCTCTATCTGCCGACTTGCCTCAACAGCTTCTTCTGGTCGATGCCCTTCAAGTTTTTCCCCGAAGCCCCTTGCAGCAGGCCTCCCATCGACTTCATCATCTTGCGCATCTGCACGAACTGTTTCAGCAGGTGGTTGACCTCCTGCACCGTCGTGCCGCTGCCCTTCGCGATGCGCTTGCGGCGCTGGCCGTTGATCACCTGGTGATTGCGGCGCTCTTTCGGCGTCATCGAGTTGATGATCGCCTCCACGCGCTTCACCTGGCCCTCGTCGACCTGCTCTTTCGACTTCTGCAGCTCTTTCAGCTGGCCGAAACCGGGAAGCATGCCGAGAATCTGCTCGAGCGGCCCCATCTTGCGAATCGCCCGCAGCTGATCCCGGAAATCGTCGAGCGTGAACTCGTCGCGCCGGATCTTCTGCTCGAGCGCCGCCGCCTCGTCGGCCGAGAACGCCTGCTCGGCCTTCTCGATGAGCGACAGCACGTCGCCCATGCCCAGCACGCGCGATACCACGCGATCGGGATGGAACGGCTCGAGATCCTGCAGCCGCTCGCCGCTGCCCGCGAACGCGATGGGCACGCCGACGACCGACACCACCGACAGCGCCGCGCCTCCGCGCGCGTCGCCGTCCATCTTCGTCAGCACGACGCCGCTCACGCCGATGCGCCGGTTGAACTCACCGGCGCTCTTGATGGCGTCCTGCCCCGTCATCGCATCGGCGACGAACAGCTGATCGACGGGCTCGACCGCCCGCTTGATCGCCTCGAGCTCGATCATCAGCGCATCGTCGACATGCAGGCGTCCCGCGGTGTCGACGATGACGACATCGAAGCCCTTGCCGCGGGCCTGCTGCAGCGCGCCCGAGGCGCGCGCAACCGGATCCATGTCGCCGGCGGGATCGTGCACCGGCACGTCCACCTGCTTCGCGAGCACCGACAACTGCTCGATGGCCGCCGGCCGGCGCACGTCGGTCGACACCAAAATCGGGTGCCGGCCCTCGGACTTCAACAGCCGCGATAGCTTGGCCGCGGTGGTCGTCTTGCCCGAACCCTGAAGCCCGAGCAGCATGATCACGCGCGGCGATTTGGACGACGGAGGAAGACCGCCTGCCGTGTCGCCGAAAAGCGCAAGCATCTCGTCGCGCACGATCCGGACGACCTGCTGATCCGGTGAAAGGCTCGCCAGGACTTCGGCGTCGACGGCGCGATCGCGCACACGATCGACGAAGGCCTTCACGACCTTGAAGTTGACGTCGGCCTCGAGCAGCGCCATCCGGATCTCCCGGAGCGCGGCTTCGACATTTTCCTCGGTCAGGCGTCCCTGGCCGCGAAGCGAGGCGAAGACGTCCTGGAGCCGGGTGCTCAGCGACTCGAACATTTACCGCATCGCGCGACCCGCGCGGGCCGGCACTACTTCCCCTAACCGGTTCAAACGCAAACAGTTATTGTAGGCGAGCGCCGGCTGGAGTGTCAAAAAACGGCCGATGCTGAGCTCGGCAGCCTTAGTCGGAGCAAAAATCTGGTCCGCAGCCGGTGACGCTCACAACGAGGGTTCCGGGAAAACCTCTCTCCGAACCTCGGTAGGGCGTGGCCTTTATCGTGGCGCGTCCGGGCAGCACGGCGGTGACGACGCCGAGGTCCGAAACGGTTGCCACCGAGGGCTCGGAAGATTCCCACCTGATAGCCCAGCCCTCGGTCGGGCTCGTCGGTCGCCCGGAGACCTGGACGCTCGTCACCGTGGCCGCGTATTGGGCACTCGCACCGACCTGCAGCGTCGCCGGGCCGGTGACGGTTGCACCTACTTCAGGTATGTCCGGGAATGCGATGCATCCCGTGAGACCCAACAGGGACGCCACGACGAGCAGATGCCTCGCGCGAATGCCCGGCCGCATCACGGCACCACCGACACATTGAACGATCCGGACCTGAGCAGATGCCTTGCGTACATGGTGTTCCTCGAGGAGCGGCGAAGGGAACGTGCGAGGCGGACAGGGTTGCCCGCTGAGGGGGAATGACTGAAGCGGCGCAGGATGTTACGGAGCTACACTCCCGACAGCTTGTGGCCGAGCTTGTCTTTCTTGGTCTTGAGGTAGCGCTTGGTGAACTCTGAGGCTGGAATCTCGAGCGGGAGCGTCTCGGCCACGGCCAGTCCGTAGCCTTCGAGGCCCACAAACTTGCGCGGATTGTTGGTGAGCAGGCGCATCGTGCGGACGCCCAGGTCGCGCAAAATCTGCGCCCCGATGCCGTAATCGCGTTGATCGGCCTTGAACCCCAGGCGCTCGTTCGCTTCGACGGTGTCAAAGCCCTGGTCCTGCAACTCGTAGGCGCGAATCTTGTTGGCGAGGCCGATCCCCCGCCCTTCCTGATTCAGATACAGCAGCACACCCCGGCCATCTTTGGCGATCTGCTCGATCGCGGCATCGAGCTGCGGGCCGCAGTCGCAGCGCAGCGAGTGGAAGACATCGCCGGTCAGGCACTTCGAGTGGACGCGCACCATCACGCGCTCGCCGTCGCCGATGTCGCCGCGCACGAGCGCGATGTGTGTTTCGTGGTCGATGAGACTCTCGTAGGCCGCGACCGTGAACGCGCCGTGTTCGGTCGGCAGCGTCGCCGTCGCGACGCGGCGCACGAGCCCTTCCGTGCGCATGCGATAGCGGATCAGATCCGCAATGGTGACGAGCAGCAGCTTGTGCCGCTTCGCGAACTTCAGCAGATCGGGCACGCGCGCCATCGAGCCGTCGCGGTTCATGATTTCGCAGATCACGCCGGCAGGATACAGACCCGCAATGCGCGCGAGATCGACCGCCGCTTCGGTCTGGCCCGCGCGCACGAGCACGCCGCCCGGACGCGCGCGCAGCGGAAACATGTGGCCGGGACGCGCGAGGTCAGACGGCTGCGTCTTCGGATCGATCGCCGCAAGCACGGTCGCCGCGCGATCCGCCGCAGAGATGCCGGTGCTCGTCGCGGCTTTGGCTTCGATCGACACCGTGAAGGCGGTCTCGAAGCGCGCGGTATTCTGCGGCACCATCAGCGGCAGGTCGAGCTGCTCGAGCCGCTCGGCCGTCAACGGCATGCAGATCAGGCCGCGGCCATGCGTGGCCATGAAGTTGATCGCGTCAGGCGTGATCTTGTCGGCCGCGATCGTGAGATCGCCCTCGTTCTCCCGATCCTCATCGTCGACCACGATCACCATGCGGCCGTCGCGCACGGCATCGATCGCCGCCTCAATGGAGGCGAACGGCCCCGTGGTGGCCCCTTTAGCGAGCTTGATGGATCGCCTGGACGACATACTTTCCAATTATGTCGCATTCGACGTTGACGCCGTCGCCCGGGCGGAGCGCGGCGAGATTCGTGTGTGCAATTGTGTGCGGAACGATTTGGAACCCCGCATGCGAGCCGTGGAGCCGCGCGATCGTCAGGGCAATACCGTCGACCGCAAGCGAGCCCTTGATGACGAGAAACGGCGCCAGATCCGGCGGCACATCGATCGTCAGCCAGTGATGATCCCCCTCGGGGGCAAAGACGGTTATCTCGCCCACGCCATCGACATGACCCAGCACGATGTGGCCGCCGAACCGGCCGTTCGCCGCGAGGGCGCGCTCGAGATTCACGCGCATGCCGGCGATCAGACGGCCGAGCGTGGTGACCTCGATCGTCGCGGGAGAGACGTCTGCGAAGAATCGATCACCGGCGGGATCCACCGCAGTGAGACAGACGCCGTTGACCGAGATGCTCTCGCCCGCCCGCAGCTCGGCGGCGAGGCGCGTGCCGATGCCGAGACGCACGCCGCCGCCGGATCGATCGGCGCTGAGCACGTCGCCGACATCTTCAATCAGTCCGGTAAACATCAGCCTCCAGAAGCGTATCCTGCCCGGCGTGCGTGATGCTCGCCTGCGCGAGCGCGCTCTCGAGGCCCGCCAGTCGCGGTGCGCGCACGCCATCGCCGAGACCACGCGGCACGACGATGGTCTGCAGACGATCCACGAGCCCTGCTTCGGCGAACGCATCCTGCAGCGCCGGACCACCCTCGACGAGCAGTGACGTGACGTCCATCCCGGCAAGCTCCCGCAGCGCAGCGCCAAGATCGCGCGTGGGCGGCGCAATGACGCGCACGCCCCGCCGCCGCAAGTCGTCCGCAGCTGCGGGATTGGCGGCCGTCGCGGCGGCCGTCGCAAACACCAGGACGGGCCCAATATCGAGCGTCCCGTACAGTCTGCGATCGCCACTGCAGCGCAGGCGCCAGTCGAATACGACGCGCATCAGCGGGCGCTCGCGAAACGCGCCGCGCGGCGTCAGCAGCGGATCGTCGGCGACGAGCGTGCCCGCGCCAATCGCGATTGCATCAACCTCCGCGCGCTGGCGATGCATCAGGCGGTCCATCGCGTCACTTGTCAGCTTCACACGAGCACCGGGAGCGCCGACGAAGCCATCGATCGTGTGCGCGATCTTGATCGTGACGTGCGGACGGTTCTTCGTGATCCAGGTCAGAAACGGCGCATTCGCCCGCGCGGCGTCATCGGCGAGCAATCCGACGTCGACCGTGATCCCGTGTGCGCGAAGCAGCTGGATGCCCGCTCCAGCCACGCGCGGGTTCGGATCCGTCGTCGCAATCACCACGCGCGCGATGCCCGCGGCGGCCACCTGCGGCGCGCAGGCCGGCGTCCGCCCGCGATGCACGCACGGCTCGAGCGTGCAGTACAAGGTCGCGCCCTCGGCGGCGGCGGCGGCGTCGGCCAGGGCGTTGATCTCGGCGTGCGCCAACCCGGCCTTCACATGCGCGCCCTGTCCGACGACCACGCCGTCGCGCGAGACGATCACCGCGCCGACGATCGGATTTGGCGACGTGCGGCCGCGGCCGCGTTCCGCGATGAACAGCGCGCGCCGCATGAACGCGCGGTCTCGGTCGCTGAAGGCATTCGACCCGGTCACCACGTTGCTTCGAAGAGCGCGTTGACGTAATCGTCGGGACTGAACGGCACGAGATCGTCGATGCCTTCGCCGACGCCCACGAAGCGAATCGGCAGCTGCAGATCGTGCGCGATGGCCACGGCGACGCCCCCCTTTGCGGTGCCATCCAGCTTGGTCAGCACGACCGCCGTCACGCCGGCCGCCTGCATGAACTCGCGCGCCTGCACGATGCCGTTTTGGCCGACTGTCGCATCGAGCACGAGCAGCACTTCATGCGGCGCGCCCGGCACCTCGCGCGCGGCCACGCGGCGAATCTTGTCGAGCTCGGCCATCAGGTTCACGCGCGTGTGCAGCCGTCCCGCCGTGTCGACCAGCAGCACGCCACGTCCGCGCGCCCTGGCCGCCGTCGCGGCGTCGTAGACCACCGCGGCCGGATCCGATCCAGCTTTGGCGCGAATGAAATCCACGCCCGCGCGCGTCGCCCAGATCTCGAGCTGCTCCACCGCGGCCGCACGAAACGTGTCAGCGGCGCAAATAATCGGGGACTGTCCCTGGTGTTTACAATAGGCCGCCAGTTTGCCAACCGTGGTTGTCTTGCCGGTGCCGTTCACGCCGACCACCAGGATGACGTGCGGAGGGCCGCCCATCGGCGGCGTCGTCGCCGCCGTTTCGAGCACGCGGCGGATCTCGGCCTTGACCTTGTCGCGCAGCGGCGCATCGGATCGATTCGCCCTGACCGCGGCGACAATGGCGTCTGTCGCGGCCACGCCCACATCGGCGCCGATGAGCAGCTCCTCGAGCGCATCGAGCGTCTCGACATCAACCGGCCGCGATCGGTTCGCCGGCGCGTCCGCTCTTTGCGCAATCGCATCGAACCGTTCGAGAAACTGCTGCGTGGTTTTCGAAAGACTGTCGCGGATGCGATCGAAGACGCTCATCGATCGTTCTCGTGGCGCTGCCGGCGCACCATCAGCTCTTCGAGCGCTTCCGCCGGCGTGCGGCGGCCGGCCATCACGTCGGCCATCTGACAGGCGATTGGCAGTTCGACGCCATGCTTGTCGCCCAGCGCGAGCGCGGCCGTCGTGGTGCGCACGCCTTCGGCCACCATCTTCATGTGCGCAAGCACGTCGCCGATCGCGCGGCCGCGTCCGAGCTCGATGCCGACATGGCGGTTGCGGCTCAGCGCTCCGGTGCAGGTGAGCACGAGATCGCCCAGGCCGCTCAGCCCCGCCAGCGTCTCGCGCCGTCCACCGGCCGCGACCGACAGCCGCGACATCTCGGCAAGACCCCGCGTGATGAGGCCGGCCAGTGCGTTGTGCCCGAGGCCGATGCCCTCGACCACGCCCGCGGCAATCGCAATGACGTTCTTCAACGCCCCGCCCAGCTCCACGCCAATCACATCGTCGCTGCCATAGAGCCGCAGGTATTTACCGCGGAACTCGTGCAGTACCGCCGTGACCGCGTCCGTGTCGGACGATGCGGCCACGATCGCCGTGGGCTGGCGGCGCGCAACTTCGACGGCGAAGCTCGGGCCCGAGAGCGCGACGACAGAACGGCCGGCGAGCTCCTCCGAGAGGACTTCGGTCATGCGGCAGAGACGCCCTTCCTCGAGACCTTTCGTGGCGCTGACCGCGATGGCGCGCGCCGGCACATGCGCGGCGGCAGACCTGGCGACGTAACGCAGGCCGTGGGAAGGCACGGCGAACACCGCGAACCGCGCGCCCGATGCCACATCGAAGTCGGCCGTCGGCTCGACCAGGGCCGGCAGCTCCACGCCGGGCAGATAGATGTCGTTGACGCGGCTGCTGCGCAGGCGTGCGACCAGCTCTGGATCGCGTCCCCAGAGATGCACGCGATGTCCGTTGTTCGCAAGATGGACGGCGAGCGCCGTGCCCCAGCTGCCGGCGCCGAAGACGATCGAGGATGCGGGGTCGGTCACGCCTTCTGTCCTATGCGGCGTTCGGTGCCCGACGCGAGTCGCGCGATGTTGGTGCGATGGCGGAACAGGATCAGCGCCGCGACGCCCGCGGCCGACACGGTGACGGGGATGTCCGCCTCGGTCAGCATCGTGACGATGGGAAGGAGGCCGGTCGATACGATGGATCCCAGCGAGATGTAGCCCGACACCCAGACCGTGACGGCGAAAATCGATACGCAGATCGCCGCGGCCAGCGGCGCGAGCATCGTGAATGCGCCGCACGCCACCGCGACACCTTTGCCGCCGTGCAGCTTGAGCCAGAAGGGATACACGTGGCCGAGGATTGCCGCGCCGGCGGCAGCGGACTGGATGCCGATGTCGGCGCCCATGGCGCGCGCGAACCAGACGGCGCACGCCCCCTTCGCGATGTCGAGCACGACCACCGCAAGCGCGATGTGCGCGCGCGTCGTGCGGAGCACGTTGGCGGCACCCACGTTGCGGCTGCCGGCGACGCGCACGTCAACACCCGCGAGCGCGCGCGGCACGAGAAAGGCGAACGGAATCGCCCCGATGAAATACGCCGACAGCACGAGGGCCCAGTCGAGAAGCATCGCTACGAGTGTAGTCCCGCGTGAGTGCGGCCCGCGCCTGGGCCGTGTATTCGGGTCCCGCCGGCAGCGTCCGGCTGCTGAACAGGGTGACGGCGCCGGCGTCGAAGGCCACATTTCGCGCGGTCGCGGGCCCGCGCCAGCGTGAGATGCGGCGGGCGCAGGCTCACAGATCCAGAATGAGGCGCCGCACGGCCTCGAGCGCCGCCTGCACCGACTGCGCGCGCACCAGCGCGCGATCCCCGATGAATCGGAACGTGCGCACGCGCTCGCGGCCGAGTCCTGTCGCCGCGATCACGACGGTGCCCACCGGCTTCGCGTCGCTGCCGCCGGATGGACCGGCGATCCCCGTGACCGCCACCGCAACGTCGGCTGCGAGCCGCGCGCGCGCGCCATCGGCCATCGCCCGGGCCACCGGTTCGCTCACGGCGCCGTGTCGCTCGATCAACGCCGCCGGCACATCGAGCACAGAGACTTTGACCCCGTCGTCGTAGGCGACGATGCCGCCGCGGACGTAGGCCGAGCTTCCCGCGACATCGGTCAGCCGCGCGGCCACCATACCGGCCGTGCAGGATTCGGCCGCGGCAATCCAGAGGCCGCGCCCCGCGAGCAGCGCGCCGACGACGTCCTCGAGGCTGTCACCGCGCGATGTAAAGCATGCGGGCGCCAGCGCGGCCTCGAGGCGCGCCGCAAGCGCGGCCAGCGCGCGATCGGCCGCCTCGCGGTCCGCCAGCCGGCAACTGAGGTGCAGCTCCACGAGTCCCGGCGACGCCAGAATCGTCGTCTCGATAGGCGGCGTCGCCGTGTCGAACGGCAGATAAATCGGCGCCGCGACTTCGTCGACCGCCGACTCGCCTCGCCCGCTGACCTTCAAGACCCGGCGCGCCAAAGGCGTTCCGGGCGAGCGAACCGTCAGCGTACCGATCATCAGCGCGTCGAGCATCGGCAGAAGCTCGCGCGGCGGTCCCGGAAGCGCGGCAATCGTCACATCGCGCCGTTCCAGCAGCAGGCCGGGCGCGCTGCCCTGATCGTTCGCCAGCGGCCGCGCGCCCTCGGGCAGCATCGCCTGCCGGCGGTTGATCGCGGGCATCGGCACGCCGCGCGCGGCGAATCGCGCTTCGAGCCACGCGATGATCGCAGGATCTTCGAGCAGCTCGACGCCCGCAAACGCCGCAATCGCATCGCGCGTCAGGTCGTCGGCCGTCGGGCCGAGTCCGCCGCAGATGATCACCAGATCCGCGCGGGCCGCCCCGTCGCCGATCGCGCGGGTGATGTCGGCGATGTTGTCGCCCGCCACGGCCTTATAGCGAAGGCGAATGCCCGCGGCCTCGAGACGTGCGGTGATGGCGAGCGAGTTGCTGTCGCTGCGAAACGGCGTGAGGAGCTCCGATCCCACCGCAACGATCGCGGCGGTCGACAGCGGCGGCAGGTGCAGATCGTCGCTTGCTGGCATTCCTACGTGAGCCATCCGGGACCGTACCAGACGGCCAGCCACATCACGATGTTGCCGTACACCGCCGCCATCGCGTCGTCGGCCATCACGCCGACCCCGCCGTGCAGCGATTCCATCTGACGCGCCGGCCATGGCTTGACGACGTCGAGTACGCGAAAGACAAGGAATGCGAACAGGGCGCCGGCCCACGTCACCGGCACGAACATCAGCGTGACGAGCATCCCGAGCACTTCGTCGATCACGACGGGCGCGGGATCGATGCCGCCGAAGTAGCGTTCGGCGGCATTGCCCGCCCAGGAGCCGATCGCGAAGAGCCCCACGATCACGACGGGCTCGATCCACGGGATGCCGGTGGCGCGCAGCAGATAGAACAGCGCGAGGCCCGCGGCCGATCCGAACGTGCCGGGTGCGATCGGCGTGTAGCCGATGTAGCCGACTGTGGCGATGAAGACGGCCGCGCGCGTCATGCGCGCACGACGCGCGTGCCGGCGAGGCGATCGTGCAGCGCGCGGTGATCGCGGGGGCCGACGAAGGCGGGAATGAAGCCGAGGCCGGCCGGCAGCAGCGACACAAGGTATCCGGCCGTCCGCAGCACCGCCCTCCCGAATGTGACGCGATCGTACGCATCCGGCGCGGCTGCCGAGACGATGCGGATGCCGGCGGCCATCTTGCCGATGGTCTGCCCAGTGGCGGCCGTGAACATCACGAAGTAGCCGCCATTGAGCAGCACAAAGAAAGCGGCCAGGGGGGCGATTGGCAGCGCGAAGGCGCGCCAATCCACGCCCGCCACGCGGAGCGTGAAATAGAGAACCGCGCTGTCGATCGCCAGGATCAGCATCAGATCGATGAGCGCGGCGCCGAAGCGGCGCGCGCCTGACGCGGCGTCACGTGTATCACGTTGTGGTGCGGCGCTGTCGACACTCGTACGCGGCGCCGGCGCGACGGCACGGGCGGGCGTGTCGCGCGTGCGCGGCACGGGCTCGGGCTCCGCGTCGAATGCGAGGTCAAGGGCCGCGGCGCGCGGCGGGCGGGGCGCCGCGGGCGGGTCGTGACGGCTGCGCAACTTCGCTGGATCCTGTCCGCCGGCACCGAGGGTGGTCCGGCGAACCGACAGCGGCTGCCGCGGCGCGGCGGGCACCGACACGAGCGGCCGATCATCGAACAGCGGCAAATCGCCTGCAGGATCGTCGGGTGGCGGCGCCGCCATCGAGAAGTCGTAGCCGCAGTTGCGGCAGCGCTCGCCGGCGTCGAAGCTCAGATAGCTGCACTTCGGGCACTTCATCGCGCGATGGCCGCGAGCAGCGCCTCCTGGATGTCGATCAGCAGCGCGTCGGCTTCGCGCCGCGCCGGATCATCGGCAGCAATGACGTCGAGCGCCGCTGCCGCATCGCGCAGCCGGCCGCGGGCCTGCAGGGTGCGCGCCCGCACGAGCGCGGCCTCGCTCGTCGTGACGATCGGCAGGGCCTGCGCCGGCAGCCGGTCGCTGGCACCGCCTGGCCGCGCCGCATCCCACCAGCCCGGCGCGCCGAATCCAACGACGGCCGCGATGGTGGCAAGCCCCGCGATGATGAGCAGCGCCATCCATGGCGTGCGCCGGCCGGTGCCGCGCGCCTCGGTGCGCGGCCGCGCGGCGACGGGGGTGCGGACGGGCGCCGACGGCGCGGCATGGTCGAGCCGATCGAGCTGCGCGAGCGCCGCCAGCGCGCGGTCGTCAGGTCCGCCGTCGCGGACCGATCGCGACAGCAGCGTGCGGGCCGCGCCCGTGTCGCCGCGGCCCATGGCCGCGACGCCATCCTGCAGCAGCGTCTCCTGCTCGCGCTGCCGCTCGGCGAGCGCGAGCCGGGCGCGCTCGATGTAGGCGCGGGCCCGGCGATGGCCGCGGTCGATAAACAGCACGCGCGTCCAGATGTGGATCGCCTCTTCATGCCGGCCGGCGAAATAGCGATCGAGGCCGGCAATCAGCAGATCCTCGATCTGCGGACCGGCGGCGGCCTCGTCAGGAATGTCGCGCATCGGAATCATCGAATTATACTTTCGCGCATGGCCCTCATCGAATGCATTCCGAACATCAGCGAAGGGCGCAAGCCTGAGGTGGTCGAGGCCTGCGCCGGCGCCGTGCGGGCCGTGCCTGGCGTGCGCCTGCTCGATGTCTCGTCCGACAGCGCGCACCATCGCTCGGTGCTGACGTTCGCCGGCGATCGCGAGCCGGTCAGGCAGGCGGTGCTCGCGCTGTTTGCGGCAGCGACCGCGGCCATCGATCTGCGCGCACACACGGGCGAGCATCCGCGTCTGGGCGCCGTCGACGTCGTCCCCTTCGTGCCGATCGAGGGCGTCACGATGGCAGAGTGCGTCGCGCTTGCGAAAGAGGTGGCGCAGGAAGTCGCGGAGCGCTTCGCCGTGCCGGTCTACCTCTATGAGGAAGCGAGCGGCAATCCCGCGCGCAGGAATCTCGAAGACATCCGGCGCGGCGAGTTCGAGGGACTCGCGGCGAAGATGGCCAGCGAGGGCTGGGCGCCCGACTTCGGCCCGGCGGCGCCCCACGCGGCGGCCGGCGCCTCGGTGATTGGCGCGCGCATGCCGCTCATCGCGTATAACATCAACCTGAATACGAACCGCCTCGACGTCGCGAAGAAAATCGCGGCGGCCGTACGGCACTCGAGCGGCGGGCTCCGATTCGTGAAAGCCATGGGCGTCGACCTCGCGGATCGCGGCATCGTGCAGGTGTCGATGAACCTGACCAACTATGAGAAGACGCCGATCTTCCGCGTGTTCGACATGGTGAAGCGCGAAGCGGAGCGCTATGGCGTGATGGTGCTCGAGAGCGAAATCGTGGGGCTGATCCCAAACGCCGCGCTCACGTCCGCCGCGGAGTTCTATCTCCAGATCGAGGGGTTCAAGCACACGCAGGTGCTGGAAAACAAATTAAGGGATCTTTAGTCTTCAGTGCCGCGCGCGGGACCGATGCCAAACCCGCGCATCTTGCGGTACAGATTGCTGCGCTCGACGCCAAGGACATCCGCCGTGCGCGAGATGTTGCCGTGCTGCGCGGCCAGCGCGCGCAGAATGTAGTCGCGCTCGAAGCGGTCGCGCGCCTGGTGCAAGGGAGTGATGGCGCCCGATTCGTCGGTCTCGGGCGGCAGCGCCGAGCCAGGCCCCTCCAGAAATGCCAGATCGCCCGCGGTGATGACGTCGCCGGGCACCATGATCATCAGCCGCTCGATCGTGTTGCGCAGCTCGCGCACGTTGCCGGGCCACGGATAGGAGGTCAGCACCGCGAGCGCCGACGGATCGAACGACTTGGCGCGGCGGCCGTACTCGCGCGCGAACTCATGGATGAAGTGATCGGCGAGCCGTGGGATATCGGCCTCGCGATCGCGCAGCGGCGGCACGAAGATCGGAATGACGTTCAGGCGGAAGTACAGGTCTTCGCGAAAGCGGCCCTGCCGGATCTCGACCGTGAGATCCTTGTTGGTCGCCGCAATCACGCGCACATCTACCTTCACGCCGCTGCTGCGGCCGACCGGCTCCACGACCTGCTCCTGCAGCGCGCGCAGCACTTTGGCCTGTGTTTTCAGGCTCATGTCGGCAATCTCGTCGAGAAACAGCGTGCCGCCGTCGGCCGTCTCGAACCGTCCGCGCCTGTCCGCGACCGCGCCGGTAAACGCACCCTTCACGTGCCCGAACAATTCCGATTCGATCAGCTCCTCGGGGATCGCCGCGCAGTTCACTTCGACGAAGGGACCCGCGCGTCGACGGCTCAGGCCATGGATGGTGCGTGCCACGAGCTCCTTGCCGGTGCCGTTCTCGCCGTAAATCAGGACGCGGCCGTTGGTCGGCGCCGCCATGGCCACCTGCTCGCGCAGCTGCGCCATGACGTAGCTCTCACCCACCATCGTGAGCCGCTTGTCCATGCTGGCGCGCAGCCGGCGGTTCTCTTCCTCGAGACGCCGCTGCCGGATCGCATTCCGCACGACCAGCACGGTCTTTTCGAGCGACAGCGGTTTCTCGACGAAGTCGAACGCGCCCATCTTGATGGCGCGCACCGCCGACTCGATGTTGCCGTGCCCCGAGATCATCACGATCTCGGCATCCACGCGCCGCTGGCGCAGCCGCTCGAGCGTCGCAAGCCCGTCGAGCCCCGGCAGCCAGATGTCGAGCACGATCACATCGAACAGCCGCCGCACCACCCGTTCGAGACACGCCTCCCCCGAATCGACGGCGTCGACCTCATAGCCCTCGTCGCGCAGCACGCCCGACAGCGCCGCGCGCACGCCCGCTTCATCGTCAACGATCAGGATTGAGGGCGCAGACATGCCGTTAGACCGGAAGCTCTATGACGAATCGCGTGCCGCGCGGCTGCGCGTCCGCGGCTTCGATGCTGCCGCCGTGTTCGGCGACAATCCGGCGCACGATCGCCAGGCCGAGGCCGCTGCCTCGCAGCTTGGTCGAATAGTACGGCATGAAGAGTTTGTCGCGGTCCTCGGGCGGAATGCCCGGACCGTTGTCGGCGACGCTGAGCCGCGCGATGTTGTTGGTCGCATCGAGTTCTGTCGACAGGCTGACGAAGGGCTGCGACGCCCCGCTGGCACCTGCGGTATTGAGCGCTTCAATGGCATTGTCGACCAGATTGATCACGACCCGCCGGATTTGTTCCGGATCGACGCGCACGGCCGGGAGTGCCGGATCGAGCCGCCGCTCCAGCGCGATATTGGGAAACAGGCCCGCATACAGCGAGAGCGCGTCCTCGACGAGCGCGTTGAGATCGGTGGGCACCGTACGTGGGGCGGGCATGCGCGCAAACTGCGCGAACTCGTCGACCAGGTTCTTCAGGGCTTCGACTTCGGTGACGATGGCCGTCGTGCATTCGTCCACGAGCGCACGGGCATTCGGCGGCGCGTCACGAAAGTGGCGCTTGAGACGCTCGGCGCTCAGTTGAATCGGCGTCAACGGGTTCTTGATCTCATGCGCCAGCCGCCGCGCGACGTCGCGCCACGCCGCCACCCGTTGCGCGCGAATCAGCGGCGTCACGTCGTCGACCACCAGCACGCGGCCTTCGACGATGCCGCCGGCGCCGACGAGCGCGGTGGCGGCGGCCGCCAGCTGCATTTCACGGCCCTCGCGGCCGAGCGTCACTTCCTGGGCGGTCGGCTCGTGGGGACGATCGACGGTGGCCGCCACGAGCGGACGCAGCGGCTTGAGATCCTCGCGCTCGAACAACTCGAAGACCGATGTGCCCACCACCGCCGGCTCGACTTCGAGCAGGCGCGCCGCGGCGCCGTTGATGGTGGTGATGCGCCCGTCGGCGTCCATCGACACCACGCCCGTCGCAATCCGGTCGAGCACCGTCGCGATGTAGCGGCGGCGCTCTTCGACTTCGAGATGCTTGCGCTCGAGATCGTGGCGCGAGCGCTCGAGACGGCGCTGGCTTCCGCGCAGCTCCCCCGCCATCGCATTGAAGGCGTCGACGAGCGAGCCGAGCTCGTCGGCCGACTGCGGCTCGATCCGGTGATCCAGGCGGCCGGCGCCGATCGCCCGCGCGCCCTCGGCCAGCTGCTGCACCGGGCGCGTAATCCGCTTCGCGACATACAACCCGAGCCACGTCGCGCTCACCAGGATGACCAGCGTCATCATCAGGAAGAACGAGACATAGACGCCCTGCAGGGGTCCGCGCAGGACCTTCGCCTGGTTGTACTGCTCGTACGCCGTCGTGATGCGCCGCGCGTTGTCGGCGATGCTCGCGTCGAGGTGCTCACCCGCCACAATTGAGCCGACCACGCGGCCCGCCGCGTCGCGTACCGGCGCGGCCGCGCGCACCAGCATGCCGCCGCTTTCGAGCGAATCCTCGGACGACTCGGTGCGCCCGGCGGTGGCCGCGCGCAGCGCGAGACGCACGGCCGACGCGCGCACGTGATCGCGCGGCAGCGACGGCGTCTCGACGCCGACCACCAGCTCGACGTCGGCGTCGCCGGCCAGTCCCGCCGACGCGGGCACCAGCCGGTACAGCTCGATCATCCGCGCGCGCGACGTGCGCAGCTCCAGCGCGAACCGGGCCTGCAACGACGCGACATCGCCGGCGGCGACCGTGCCCGGCGGCATCGCCTCGGCGATGCGCTCGGCGCGCGCCGCGACGTCGGCGCGCCGCTCGGCATAGAAGTCGCTCGCGATGCGGCTCGCGCCGGCGACGACGTCGTCAACCGGCGCGCTGAACCAGCGATCCGCGCTCTCGCGGATGATCTCGCTGCCGATGATCGACACGAGCACCGCCGGCACGAGCGTCATCGCCAGCAGCGCGGCCACGAGCTTGGCGCGGAACCGCGCGAACGGCAGCGCGCGGCGCCGCTCCACCACCAGCTTCACGATGTTGCGCGCCAGCACGAAGCCGAGCACCAGCAGCATGGTGACGTCGATGGCCGAGAGCGCGTAGAGCACCACGCCGCTCAGGAACATCGGGCTCAGATCGCTCGAGCGCCGGGCCATCCAGACGAATCCGGCCAGCGCGGCGATCAGAATGAGGATGAGGACGAGCAGAAACCGCGGGCTGTCGAGCGCTTTGCGCGGCTCTGGCGCGGCCGGCGGCGCGGCCGTGACACGAGGCTCCGGCGTCTTGTCTGCCGCGCCGATGTCGCGAAGGCCAAGCGCCATCAGTTCAACGGATGTAGGTGAACGCCGCCTGCCCCGTCGCATCGTCGCGGCCCCAGGGCCAGAGCACCCAGGCAACGCGCGGGCTGATGCGCGCGCGAACGTCGACGGCATATTCCGCGTTCGGCTGCAGCACGCTGTTCGTGAAAATCTTCAGACGATCGAATTCCGTCAGCCAGATTCTGACGCGGTCTTCGCTTTCGGTGCTTTCGCTCAGCGTGACGCGGCCGTCGACCATGCGCGACATGTGGTAGCTGCGCGTCAGGTTGTCGTGGCGCACGTTGGCGGCCACCTCGACCTGGGCCAGCGTGCGATCGAACCAGAGAAACGCGTCCTGGCGGAGCGCGATATCGTAAGTGAACGTGACGACCATGCCGCTGCGGATGGCTTCGCGCAGCTTTCCGGTGACCGCGCCTGGCGCCGCAAACGACAGCAGCACGTCGCCGTCGCGCACCAGCGGGGTGACGCGAATCTGGTCGGCCGCCTCAGGCCCGGCCATGACAAGGGCGAGGATGATCAGCGCGCCCTTCATTCCTTGCCGCCGAGCAGCCCTTTCAGCTCCGTCATGAACTCGCCGATGTCGCGGAAATGCCGGTAGACCGACGCGAACCGCACGTACGCGACCTTGTCGAGTCCCTTGAGCTCCTGCATGACGAACGCACCGATCTCATCGGTCGTCATCTCCTTCTCGGGCTTTTCCTGCAGCGTGCTCTCGACACGATCGGCAATCCGCTCGAGCGCCGACACGCTGACCGGGCGCTTTTCGCAGGCCTTCAGCAGCCCCGAGATGAGCTTCTGGCGCTCGAAGCGCTCGCGGCTGCCGTCTTTTTTCACGACCATGTACGGGATCTCGTCGATCCGTTCGTAGCTCGTGAAGCGGCGCCCGCACTCGAGGCACTCGCGCCGGCGCCGGATGACCTCGCCTTCCTTGCTCTCGCGCGAGTCCACGACCTTGTCGCCGAGATGGGCACAGAACGGACACTTCATCTCTTTACCTCTTCCCTCTTGCCTGTCTGGTTCTCTGCCCTTTGCCCTGTGCCCTCTGCCCTGATATGCGCGCTCTCGGCCCGCGCGCGCTGGATGGTGAGGCCGGCCTGCGCCATGATCACGAGCCCGACGAGCGTCACCGGCACGAACGAGATGGCGTGCAACACGATGGCACAGGCCACGGCCTGCTCGTTACTGGCGCCGAACAGACGCGTGACCGCGAAGCTGTACGCCGCATGAAAGCCGCCGATGCCGCCCGGCGTGGGCACGGCGACGCCCGCCACGAGAAACATCGACAACAGGAACGAAGCCGGAAACGGAAACGTAATACCAAATGCGCGCGACGTGACCCAGGTCGACAATCCGATCGATGTCCACAACGCCAGTGACAGCGCGAAGGCCGCCACGATCGGACCCGGCCGACGCAGCACGGCCAGGCCGCGCGCGAACTTCTGGATGAGCGCGATGATGGCGGTGGCCGCGCGCGCCGGCAGGATGCGCGCCAGCGTCGTGGTCAGGCTGCTGACGCGCTCGGCATGACCGGCGAGCAGGAAGGTGCCCGCAAGCGCCAGCCCACCGACCGCGCCGGCGGCGATGGCGGCAGCCGTGACGCCCTCGATTTCGACGGCGCCGGGCGCAGGCGGCAGCAGGCGCCAGACGCAGAACAGGGCGAGCACCGCGACCAGGTCGAAGAGACGCTCGACGATCACCGTGGCGAACGCCGCCGAGGCGCTCACGCCCGTTTCACGCGAGAGCATCCAGGGCCGGATGAGTTCTCCCGCGCGCGCCGGCAGCAGAAAAATCGTCGCGAACCCGACGATGACCGCGCGGAAGACCGGCAGGAACGCAAGACGCTCGATCGGTGACAGCAGGATCTGCCAGCGCCAGGTACGGAGGATGTAGGTCATCGCGGTAATGAAAAGCGACACCGCGAGCAGGCCGGGATCGGCCGTCATCAGCGCGCGCCACACGCCGCCCAGGTCAGCCTGGCGGAAAAAGAAAACGAGCAGGCCCACCGTGGCAAGACCAATGACCACGGTATGGCGCGTGAGGCGCATGGCCCTTACTATAACGGCAACCTTATGGGCAAAAGAGAGTTAGGTCTCATTCTCGCCTTCGTCGTCGCCGGCGTGATCGTCTGGCAGGTCACGGCGCCGAGGGCCGAAGGGCCGGGATTCTCGCTCGGCAACTGGCTCAGCGAGACGCGCCGCGAGATCCGCGGACGCCGGGCCTCGGCCGAAGTGACCACGGCTCCGGCGATCCCGATCGATTCGTCGATCAACGGGCTCAGGCTCACACTGAGCGGCGAGGTAACAATTAAAGGAGAGGATCGCGCCGACATCGCATCCGAGCTGCGTGTCGTGTCCAACGGCTTCGACGAAGCCGAAGCGAAAAAGCTGGCGGGTGATTTGCGGCTGACGGTGTCGCGCTTTGCCGACAGCGTCGTCGTCGGATGGGAGCGTCCCGAGCCCGGACGCCAGCAGCCGACACTCATTCTGCGCGTGCCATCGCGCCTGCGGATTCAGCTGGAAGGCCGCGGCACGGCGGAGGTGACGGGCGTCGAGTCGGTGACACTGGCGCGGCAAACGGGACGCCTGAAGCTCGCGTCGATTCTGGGAAGCGTCAGCGGCGAGTCGCGCGGCGGCGTCACGGTTGACGGCGCCGAAATGGTCGACCTGTCGATTGCCGGCAACCAGACCACAATCAGGGGTGTACGCGGCGAGGTGCGGCTCAATGTGCGGTCGGGCGAGGTGCGGCTTGAACAAGTCGCGGGCCGGCTGATGCTCAGCGGCACGGACATGCGCGTCCGCGTGGACGGCGCCGAGGGCGAGGTGCGGGCGGAGATTGCCGACGGCGAACTGGAGCTCAACGACGTCAGCGCGCCGGTCGACATCGACGCGCGCGGAACGCCGGTGACGATCGGATGGCTGCGCGCCGCTCCGGCCAAGGTGCAGGTGCGCGACGACGGCCTGGAGCTCGTCTTACCAAAAGATGCCGACAGTTACAGTCTTGATGTTCGCGCGACCCGCGGCGAGCTCAGAGTGCCGGAGCGGCTGCACAAAACAACGGAAGGCGAAGACACCATCGTTACAAAAACGGCACGGGCAAACGCCCCATCAATTTTCGTGCGGGGAGTTGGCGCATCGATCACGATCCGGTGATAGACTCTCGCCTTTCCTGCCGTGACCGAACCTGTTCTTCAAACCAATCTCGACGGCCTCACGCTGCAGCGGCGCGGCAAGGTACGCGACGTCTATGATCTCGGCGAGCACCTGCTCATCGTCGCCACCGATCGCATCTCGGCGTTCGACTACGTGCTTGGGTCGGGCATTCCCGACAAGGGCAAGGTGCTCACGCAGCTCTCGGCGTTCTGGTTCGACCGCATTGCCGCGGAAGGGATCGTTCCGCATCATCTGATCAGCGTTGACGTCGGCGACTTCCCTGCCGAAGCGCGCACGCATGCCGCGGTCCTCCGCGGTCGATCGATGCTCGTGCGCAAGACCGAACCCCTGCAGGTGGAATGTGTGGCGCGCGGCTATCTGTCGGGCTCCGGCCTCAAGGATTACAACCGCACGGGCAAGGTCTGCGGCGTGCCGCTGCCGCCAGGGCTTCGTGACTCGGACAAGCTGCCCGAACCCATCTTCACGCCCGCAACAAAGGCCGACTCGGGTCACGACGAGAACATCTCGGAAGAAGAAGCCGGCCGGATTGTCGGCACGGATTTGATCCAGCGGCTTCGTGACTTGACGCTATCGATCTACGGCAGCGGCACCGAGTATGCACGGACCCGCGGCATCATCATCGCGGACACGAAATTCGAGTTCGGTCTTGATGGCGGCGACCTGGTGCTGATCGACGAGGTGCTCACGCCCGACTCGTCACGCTTCTGGCCCGCGGACACGTACGAGCCGGGCAGAAGCCAGCCCAGCTTCGACAAGCAATACGTGCGCGACTGGCTCGAGTCGATTGGCTGGAACAAGCAGCCGCCGGTGCCGTCGCTGCCGCCTGACGTGGCTCAACGGACGCGCGACAAATATGTCGAAGCGTATGAGCGGCTCAGCGGAAAGACATTCAACGCATGAAGGCCCAGCTCGAGGCGCTCGTGGACCTGATGATCGCCAAGGGCGTGCACTACAGCGACGCCCGCCGCGAGTTCGACCGGGTCTTCCTCGCGCGCGCGCTCCAGGACTGCAAGGGCAACGTCTGCAAGGCCTCCGAGCGCATCGGCATGCATCGGAATACGCTCTCCCGCAAGATCGATGAGTTGCATCTGCACAAGAAGAAAAGCGCTTGAAAGGTAAATGCTATTTACAACTTACAATTTACATTGGGCCCGCCCTCTACTCCTTGGCCTCGCCCTCGCGCAGGCCGCTCCTGACGAAACGGCGCGTTTGAACGCCTGGTTCGAGGCGCGGTTCGAAGAACAGCTGGCGTTCAGCCCGATTCAGCAGACATTCCTTGGCCGCAAGTCAGCGGCGATCGACGACATGTCGCTGGCCGCCGAGGACAAGCAGCTGGCCTGGCAGCGAGCCACCGTCGCCGATCTCGAGAAGAATTTCGATGACGCGAAGCTGACGCCTGAGGCGCAGACGTCGTACGACCTGTGGATCTATCAGCTGCAGCAGGCCGAGGCCGCGCTGCCGTTCCGCGCGAACGCGTACGTCTTCGACCAGATGACGGCCATCCACGCCTTCTTTCCGCAGCTGCTCATCGCGTTCCACACCGTCGCGGATGCCGCCGACATGGACGCCTACATCAACCGGATCCGCGAATCGGGACGCGCCCTGCGGCAGCTCATTGCAGTCTCGAAGAAGAACGCCGTTGAAGGCGTGCGTCCCCCTCGATTCGCGTTCGACTTCGTGATCAACGAGGCGACGAAGATCGTTACCGGCGTGCCGTTCGACGAGAGCGGCGCCGACAGTGCGGTCTGGGCCGATGTGAAGAGCAAGATTGCCGATCTGCAGAAGAAGGGCGCGATCGACGAGGCGCGTGCGAAGAGCATGCTGACCGACGCGCGCGCCGCGCTGACCGGCCCGTTCAAGGAGGCATATCGAGAGCTCATCGAGTGGCAGAAACAGGATCGGACCAAGGCCCCCGAACAGGCATCGGGCGTGGCCTCACTTCCCAATGGCGCCGCCTACTACAAGGAGCGGCTCGCGAATCAAACGACCACCAAGCTGACCGCCGACGAGATTCACAAGATCGGCCTCGCCGAGGTCGCGCGCATCCGCGGCGAGATGGAGGCAATCCGAGCCGAGGTCGGGTTCGCGGGTGATCTCAAGGCCTTCTTCAGCGAACTGCGGGACAAGAAGGACGACCCGCGCTACTACTACCCGAACACCGACGAGGGCCGGCAGGCGTACATCAGGGACGCGACGGCAGCCATCGACAAGATCAAGGCCGTGCTGCCGAAGTACTTCGGGATTCTGCCGAAGGCCGACCTCGTGGTCCGCCGCGTCGAGCCGTTCCGGGAGCAGCCAGGCGCCGCCCAGCACTATTTTGCGGGCACGGCCGATGGCTCACGGCCCGGCATGTACTACGCGCATCTGTCTGACATGAAGGCGATGCCGAAGCACGAGCTCGAAGTCATCGCGTATCACGAGGGCCTGCCGGGCCACCACATGCAGATCTCGATCGCGCAGGAGCTGACGACGGTGCCGACCTTCCGGCGCCAGGCCGGATTCACGGCCTACGCCGAGGGTTGGGGACTCTACTCCGAATGGCTTGCGCGCGAGATGCCGGGCACCTACCAGACGCCCTATTCACGCTTCGGGCGTCTCGGCTCCGAGATGTGGCGCGCGATCCGCCTCGTCGTCGATACCGGTCTGCACGCGAAGGGGTGGTCGCAGGAGCAGGCGGTGCAGTATTTCCTGGCCAACTCCGCGACGACCGAAGAGCAGGCGCGGTCCGAGGTTCGCCGCTATCTGGTGCTGCCGGGACAGGCCACCAGCTACAAGATCGGCATGCTCGAGATTCAGGCGCTGCGGCGCAAGGCCGAAACGGCGCTGGGCGACCGGTTCGATATTCGCGCCTTCCACGACACGATTCTGGGCGGCGGCGCCATGCCACTGACGCTGCTCGAGCGCCGCGTGGACAGGTGGATAAAATCACTCGAAAGGTAAACTGTAAATTGTAAATAGCATTGTCTATGGAGCTATTGAGCTGTCACGCCGTGACGGCCCAATGACCCAGTAGACAATGCTATTTACAATCTACGATTTACATTTGGGTGCCGACCGGAGGGTGCCTTCCGGCCGGCGCGTGCCGCCCCCTTGACCCCTCCCCTGCCCTTCACTACAATTAGCAGTCGGCCAGGCTGACTGCTAACACTCAGAGCGGCTGAGTGCCAGGCCCGGGCCGGATTTAGCGCTTTCCGCTTTGAAAGGACCAGTAGACCCATGAAGGTCAGACCGCTTCACGACCGTCTCATCGTTCAGCGCCTCGAAGAAGGCGAACAGAAAGTCGGCGGCATCATCATCCCCGACACCGCCAAGGAAAAGCCCCAGCAGGGCAAGGTCATTGCCGTCGGCAAGGGCCGCGTCGAGAAGGACGGCAAAGTGATCGCCCTCGACGTCAAGGCGGGCGACACGATTCTCTTCGGCAAGTACGCCGGGCAGGAGATCAAGCTCGATGGCGAGGAATATCTCATCATGCGTGAGGAAGAAGTCCTCGGCGTTGTGGAGAAAAAGTAATGGCTAAACAGATTATTTACGGAGAAGACTCGCGCCAGGCGATCCTGCGCGGCGTCAATGCCCTGGCCGACGCGGTCAAGGTCACACTCGGCCCCAAGGGCCGCAACGTCGTACTCGACAAGAAGTTCGGCTCCCCGACGATCACCAAGGACGGCGTCACCGTCGCCAAGGAGATCGAGCTGAAGGATCCGCTCGAGAACATGGGCGCCCAGATGGTGCGCGAGGTCGCGAGCAAGACGTCTGACACGGCCGGCGACGGCACGACGACGGCGACGGTGCTGGCGCAGGCGATCTATCGCGAAGGCGCGAAGAACGTGGTGGCCGGCGCGAATCCGATGGAGCTCAAGCGCGGCATCGAGAAGGCCGTCGAGGCCATCGTCGAGAACCTGAAGAAGATGTCGAAGGACGTCGGCGGCAAGATGATCGGCCAGGTCGGCACGATCTCGGCCAACAGCGACGAGACCATCGGCAACATCATCGCGGAAGCGATGGACAAGGTCGGCAAGGACGGCGTCATCACGGTCGAGGAAGCGCGCTCGATGGAGACCTCGCTCGAGGTCGTCGAGGGCATGCAGTTCGACCGCGGCTATCTCTCGCCCTACTTCGTGACCGACCCCGAGCGCATGGAAGTGGTGCTCGAGAATCCGGTGATTCTGATCCACGAGAAGAAGATCAGCTCGATGAAAGACCTGCTGCCGCTGCTCGAGCAGGTGGCGCGCGCGGGCAAGCCGCTCGTGATCATCGCCGAAGACGTCGACGGCGAAGCGCTGGCGACCCTCGTGGTCAACAAGCTGCGCGGCACGCTGCAGGCGGCGGCCGTCAAGGCGCCCGGCTTCGGCGATCGCCGCAAGGCCATGCTCGAGGACATCGCGACGCTGACGGGCGGCAAGGCGATCACCGAGGACCTCGGCATCAAGCTCGAGAACATCAAGCTCGATGATCTCGGCAAGGCCAAGAAAGTCACGATCGACAAGGACAACACGACGATCGTCGAGGGCGCGGGCGGCCAGGACGCCGTGCAGGGCCGCGTGAAGCAGATTCGCGCGCAGGTCGAAGAGACCACGTCGGACTACGACCGCGAGAAGCTGCAGGAGCGGCTCGCGAAGCTCGTGGGCGGCGTCGCCGTCATCAAGGTCGGTGCGGCCACCGAGACCGAGATGAAGGAGAAGAAGGCCCGCGTCGAAGACGCGATGCACGCCACGAAGGCGGCCGTCGAAGAGGGCATCGTGCCCGGCGGCGGCACCGCGCTGCTCCGCGCGAGCAAGGTGCTCGACGCGCTGAAGGTCGAGGGCGACCAGAAGGTCGGCGTCGACATCATCCGCAAGGCCATCGAGTCCCCGATGCGCTGGATCGCGAACAACGCCGGCAAAGAGGGCTCGATCGTCATCTCCAAGGTGCGCGAGAGCGACAAGAACGAGTACGGCTACAACGCCGCGACCGACGTCTACGAGGACCTGGTGAAAGCCGGCGTCATCGACCCGACGAAGGTGGTCCGATCGGCGCTGCAGAACGCCGCGTCAATCGCGTCGCTGCTGCTCACGACCGAAGCCATGGTCTGCGACCTTCCTGAAGAGAAGAAGGAAGCGCCGATGGGCCACGGCGGCGGCGGTGGCATGGGCGGCATGTACTGAGTAAGTCGAGTAAGTCGAGTAAGTCGAGTAAGTCGAGTAAGACGAGTAAGACGAGTAAGGAAGTAAGAAATGCGGAGGGCCCGGCGGGAAACTGCCGGGCCTTTCGTTTTTAAACCCGGGTGATCAGGGCCAGCAACCCGATCAGCGCCATTGCTGCCGAAACCCAGACCCATCGCGAGTTCGGTGGCACCATGGCGGCAGCGCCGGACTGATTCAGCGTCTGGATGAGCGTAGGATCGCCGTAGAGTGCCCCCTGCTTGTCCTCGGCAACGGTGCGCCCGGCCCGGATCGCATCCAGCACACCCGTGACAGTCACCGACTCCGCGAAGACATACGTGCGGCAGAGACCGAGCGGCGCAATCATGTGGAAGTCGGACGACCCGATCGGTGCGACGCCAGGATTGACGGCGTGGACGCGCGTGAAGAAAGCCGATAGCTCGTCGCGTCCACTCGCGAGCGACTCCGTCAGCGGATGCGCGACTTCCGCGCCATCGAGGCGCGCGAGCATCGCGTCGCTGCCCCGCCAGTAGCGTCCCACGGGATGCGCGGCGACCGCCACACCGCCCTGCGCATGTATGGCATCGATCATTTCGACGTCCGGCAGGCGCCAGTCAATCGTGCTGGTGATACCGACGGCAACCAGATGAAAGCGCGGCGTTGTGACTTCCTGCGCGGGGATGAGGAGGGGGAGCCGCGGGCCGTGACCGCCTTCGCCAAGGCTCCGGCGAGTCCGCCGACGCGCTTCGCGCGAAGGCGGATGGGCCGCGCCACCCGCCTCGTCCGCCGAAAATAAGCCGGGCATGATTTTCGGGGCGAGCATCTGGTTGTGATTTGACACGACGATGGCGTGCAGGCCGCGGCGTGAGGCTTCGCGCGCGAGCTCCCATGGCGGCAGTGCACCGTCGCCGGGAAACGCGTGCACGTGAAAGTCGGCGACGATCAGGTGATAGGGCCCGACACGCTTCGGATCGGCGGCACGCGCGGTGTCGAGCAGCGAACCACCGGCCGCGGCGGCCGCGACGAGCGCCCATGACAGCCATCTTGCCGCCCTCACGACAGCCATCCGTAAATCCGCGGCACGAGGCCGACCGCCTTCTCGAGATAGACCGCAGCCACAAGCCAGGTCAGGGCCTGATGCACCAGCGTGCGCATCACCGCACCGCGCGCCGAGGTCTGCAGCACCTCCAGACAGAAGGCGTGCACAATCCGGAACGTCAGCGCGATTGGCACGAGCGCCACGAACAGCATCGGCCGCCACGCGGCAAAACCAAACGATGCCGCCATGACCGACGACAACAACACCCATAGCGACCACGGCGCGTGCCCCATCAACACAAGCGCAATGGCGCGATTGCTCGTCACCCGTCCGGCGGGAGCCGAGGCCACGAGCGCGGCGGCAATCAGCACGTGCAACAGCGGCACGAACATCCAGCTCACGGCAAGGCTCGCCACCAGCGCAAGCGTGACGCGTCCCGTCGCGCTCACACTTGCGGCGACGCCGATCAGCACGGAGAAGAAGAGAACGTAATACAGGATGTACGAGGCGCCGACGGCGGGGGCCTGAGCATAAACACGCCGTGGGTTTAGCAGAATCCGGAGTTCCGGGGATACAACCAAAAACTAGCGAAGGGTGAATGTGAGCGCGATGGTCACGATGATCGGGACCGGTTGGCCGGTGGATTTGAGCACGCCGGGCTTGAATTTCCACTGCCGCACGGCCTCGAGCGCTTTCTGATCCAGCCCGTAGGCCCTGTCGAGCGAGCGGACGATGCGAAGATCGGCCAGCCGGCCGTCGGGCATGACCACGCCCTCGATTTCGACTTCGCCCTGAATCTTGGCGCGCATCGCCTCGGCCGTGTATGCCGGTTTGACCTCCGACAGCACCGTGGGATCCGTGACGAGGCTGCCGGGACGATACCGGCCGCCGCCCGTGCCGCCGCCCTCGCCTGGCCCGATGCCCGACCCTGTGCCTTCGCCGCTGCCCGTGCCGCGTCCGGTGCCCGCGCCGCCGCCGGTGCCCGATCCTGCGGAGACCGGTGTCGAGAGCGCCGACAGCGTGCCGGGAACGGTGATCGGCGCCTGCGTGGTAATCGGCGGCAGCACCGGCTGCGGAAGCTGCGGCACCACGGGAGTCGGAATGGGCGTGGGCTTCGACACCGGCGGCTTCGGCACTTCGATTTCGGCCTTCTTCGGCGGGTCTGGTGTCCTGTTGCCGCCGCCGCCACCGCCGCCGCCGGGCCCCGGCATGAAGACGTACACGACGTCAGGCGCCTCCGGCTGCAGCATGTCGCTGACGCCCGGCACCGTCATCACCACGACCATCGCGAGCAGAATCAGCAAATGGACAATGAGCGACGCGCCAAACGCACCGCTGACCCGCCTTTTGTTGGGACTGACGAGAAAGGGCCGGTCCGTCAGCCAGCCGGCAGCCGGCTCGACATTGCCGCCGGTGGGCGGAAGCGGATCGCCGGGGGTGTTGGCTGACTGCATTGGGATGGTTCTATTGTCGCCCCTCGAAGCGCGGGCTGCAAATAAGACGCCGCGGCCCCATCTTTAGACCGCCAGCGGCCGAGCTCATTTCCAGGTCGCGCGATAGACGGCCACAGCGCCCGCGGCAGTGAGCGCTGTGCGAGTGGCGTTCGCGTCGCCGGTCCGCACGTGGACGCCGAGCAGCCAGCTGCCGTTCTCAACGGCCGCCTGAGCCGACTCCGCATCGGCCCGCGAAAGGCCCGCGCGCTCGAGGTGGTCCGCCAGGCTTCCCGCCGCGTGGCCGGCCGCTTCGCCAAGCTCGGCGGCCAGCGGTCCGCCCGCAATCACGGGGCCGACGCCCGGCATCACGAGCGCCATCGCCGCCAGCACGTGAGCGCCCAGCTCGCCGAGCCGCGCCGCGGGCATCGAGTCTTCAATCTCGACGCCTGGCGTGGCGTCAAGCGTCCTGGCGGCTCGCACCTCCTCGTCATGCGTGCGCGCGATGACCGAGAGATCGTCGCGGCCCACACCCTGCGCGTGCAGCGCGGCCGCCGCGCGCGCGGCGGATGACGGATCGTTGAACAGGGCCAGCAGCAAAGGATGTGTCATTCTCTTGAGCGGGGTCCCCTGCACCCCGCATAGCTCGGTCGCTCACGGGGCGCCAACCCCCGTTCCGCTCCCTCGCGGTTACTGTGCATAGTACCCGTCGCGGGCACGCACTGTCACGCCGGGACGCGTCGCGCGCACATCGATGTCGCGCCAGCCCGCCGCCCCCGGCACGAAGGGCCGCGCGGGCGTGTAGCCGATCAGATACTGGCGTCGCAGCTCCTGCGCAATCGCGCGCAACGTCTCGGGCAGGCGGCGCGTGCTGCGCTCGTGGAACGCGCGGCCGCCGGTGACGGTCGCGAGATGCGTGAAGAGCACTGGCATTCGCCGGCCGAGCGCGACGGGATAGATCATCACATCCGACCGACGAGCCCGCTGAACCACCTCGTCGGCCGACGCCTCGCTGTAGCGGTCGTCGCCGTCAGACAGCACGATGAGCGCGCGGCGGCCCGAGGAGGGCTGCAAGCGGTCGACGGCATCAAGCACCGCGTCGTGCAGGCTGGTGGTACCCCACGATTGCAGGCGGTCGAGCGCGCGGAACTGCGCGTCACGGTCTGACGACAGCGGCGCAATCACGTCCACTCTGCCGCCGATCGACATCACCATTGACTGATCCTCGGGCCGCAGCGATCCCAGGAAGATACGGGCCGCCGATTTCGCGACCGCCAGCCGATCGCCCGTCATGCTGAAGCTCGAATCGACGGCAATGGCGGCCGACAGCGGGAAATCGCCTTCGGCAAACACCGTGATGCGCTGGCTGACGCCGTCCTCGCGCACGTCGAAATCCTCGGCGCGGAGCCCTTCGACCGGACGTCCCCGCGCGTCGGTCGCGCTGGCATAAATCTCAATCTGATTGACGCTCGAGGTGAATTGCGGCGCCGCAAGGGCGATCAGCCCGGCCATGGCGATCAAACGGTTCATCGCTCAGGCAGATGATAGAATCGTGCCATGGGACCCATTGGTATCTGGGAATTGCTCATTATTCTCTTCATCATCGTGCTCATCTTTGGGGCGACCCGGCTGCCGCAGATTGGCGGCGGCATCGGCAAGGGCATCAAGAACTTCAAAGACGCGATGAGAGACAACGACGCGACCGATTCGAACGATCGGCCCCGCCGCTAGAGCACGATCCGCTTGTTGCCGACGCGGCGCGTGACGCGCTCGCGGTCCAGATATTCCAGCAGCGGGATGGCAAATTTCCTCGTCACGCCATACCGCGTCTTGAACACCGCCACATCCAGTGATTGCAGCTGCCGCACATCGGCCTTGAGTCGCGCGAGCGTGTCGGGGTGATACAGCAGCGTATCGAGCCGCACGATCTGCTTCTGTTTGACCAGCAGCGCGGCGATGCGTTGAACGATGTCGAGGGGGGCGCCGATCAATCCAGCCAGTTCCTGCGCATCCGGCGCCTGATACCCTGCCTCGCGCGTGCGCTGCTGAATCGCCTCGCTCACGCGCGCCTCATCGTCGGCCAGCGACATGCGGTGGCCCGCCGCGGCGAGCCGCTCGCGGCCCGTAATGCGTGCGCGCTGTTCCAGCCGCTGCAGAAGGGCCGCGGCAATGTCGCGCGGCACGCCCGGCAGCGCGCGCTCGCGCAGCTCTTCGCGCGGCAGTCCCTCTGACAGCGGTGTCGATGCGTGATGCTTCGCGAGGACATCGAGCACGCGTGTCTCGAGCGCGGTGGCGACCTCCACGGCGATCAGCCGTTCGCCCAGCCTCACGATCGTCTTGCCCGCCGACGTCGCGATGGTCTGCACCTGGTCGTGCGACAGGCCGGCGCGCGCCGTCAGCTCCTCCATCATGAGTCCGCGCACGCCGGCCGCTTCGACCATGGCCACGACGGCGTCGGCGTCGGCCGCAAGTTTGGCAAATCGCGCGGCGGCTTTGACGCTGCGCACGGGCGCGCGACCGGGCGCAGGATCGATGACGCGGCCGCCGCCGATGGTCGCGAGCGGCGAGTCACTGCGCATGACGAAGCGATCACCGCGTGTGAGGACGGCCGGCGCCTCGAGCCTGATGCGCGCGAACGCCTTGGAGCCGGGGTCAAGCGACACGAGCGACACCAAATTCTGCCCGGCTGAATTAACGTGTCCATCGAGTCCGTTCGAATAGGCCGGACCGAGCGTGAGCCGTCCCATCACCTCGCTTGTGCCCTGATAGACGCGCACGCGCGCGCCGTTGCGGATGGGACGCGGCGAGTCGTTTTCGATCACGGCGTCGAACCGGCGGGTGACGGTGAAGGCGCCGGCCACGCCGATCGTGTCGCCGCGGCCGATCTCACCCACCTCGATGCCGCCCAGGTTCACCGCGAGACGGTTGCCGGCTTCCACGCGCGGGCGCGACTCGCCGTGCGACTGCTGGCCGCGCACGCGCACCGCGCGCCCGGCCGGCAGCAGCGCGTACTCCGCGCCCTCCTCGAGCGTGCCAGACACAAGCGTGCCGGTGACGACGGTGCCGAATCCCTTGACGGTGAACGCGCGATCGATGGGCAGCCGCGCGGGACCAGTGGCGGGCCGGGCGGATCCAGGGCCGGCGAGGCGGGCAATCGCGGCGCGCAGGTGGTCGAGTCCTTCGCCGGTGCGGCTCGAGACCGGCACGATCTCGGCGGCCTCCAAAAAGCTGCCGGCGATCATCTCGCGGACGTCGAGCTCCGCGACGGCGCGCATGTCGGCATCGGCAAGATCCGATTTCGTGAGGGCAATGACGCCGCGCGAGAGCCCGAGCAGCCGGCAGATCGCGAAATGCTCGCGCGTCTGCGGCATCACGCTCTCGTCGGCGGCGACGACGAGCAGCACCGCGTCGAAGCCGCCGGCGCCCGCGAGCATGTTGCGCACGAAGCGCTCGTGCCCGGGCACGTCGACGAACGCAACGTTGAGCCCGTCCTGCTGGTAGTGCGCGAACCCAAGATCGATCGTGATCCCGCGCGCCTTCTCTTCCTTCAGGCGATCGGGATCGACGCCGGTCAGCGCCTGAACAAGCGCACTCTTGCCGTGATCGATGTGACCGGCCGTGCCGATAACGAGCGAGCGCACCGTTGGGCGCGGCTAGCGCCGCCCCTTGCCGACGGCCTTCTTGAACGCCCGCTCGCGCTTGCCGGGCCGGCCTTTCTTGCCCTTCGCTCCCCGCCCGCCCGCCGTCACGCCGTGCGCGCGGGCGGCATTCTCCTGCTGCGCTTCGCTGCGCAGGCGCTTCGGCTTCGCCTTGCTGCGCCGCGGTCCGTGCTTCTCGGTCTCGCGAATCGACTCCAGGATGTCGGCAATCCCCAGATCGAGCTGGCGGCGCTCCATGTCGACGCGAATCACCTGCACGCGCACCCGATCGCCGAGACGAAACACCCGGCCGTAATTCTCGCCCCGCAGGATGTGCGCGCGTTCGATGAACCGGTAATAGTCATCGGCCATGGTCGACACGTGCACGAGCCCTTCGACGAAGTGCTCGATCAGTTCGACATAGACACCGAATGCGCTCACGCCGGTGACGTAGCCGTCGAACTCGTCGCCGACCTTGTCGGCCATGAAGCGCACTTTCTTCCACTGCACCAGCTCGCGCTCGGCGTCGGCGGCGCGGCGCTCGCGCTCCGAGGTATGGCGCGCGATCTCCGGCAGATCGTCGTTCAGTTCCTCGCGCCGCGAGTCGGCCATGGGCCGGCGTGCTTCACGGAGCGCGCGATGCACGACCAGATCGGGATAGCGCCGGATCGGCGACGTGAAGTGCGTATACGTGTCGGCCGCCAGACCGAAGTGGCCGAGATTGGCCGGGTCATACCGCGCCTTCTGCATCGTGCGCAGCATGAGGAACGCGATCGGGCGCTCCTCGGGCTTGCCGCGCATCTTCTCGATCAGCTTCTGAAAATGTTTCGGATGCAGGTTGTTGCTCGGCGCCGTCAGCGAATAGCCGAAGGAGGAGATGAACTCCTCGAAGGCTTCCACTTTCACGGGATCAGGCTCTTCGTGCACGCGATAGAGCGACGGCACGTTGTTCGAATCGAGATGGCCGGCGACGGTCTCATTGGCCAACAGCATGAACTCTTCGATCAGCCGGTGCGCCACGTTGCGCTCCGTGGCGATGATCGCCTCGACCATGCCCTCATCGTCGAGCATCAGCTTCGACTCGCGCATGTCGAAGTCGATCGAGCCGCGGCGGCGCCGGGCGCCATTGAGGGTCTCGAACAGCTCGCCCATCATCTCGAACATCGGGACGAGCTCGCGATATTCTTCGCGCAGGCGCTTCCCTTCCGCCGTGTCCTGCTCCTTGAGGATGGCGTTCACTTTCGTGTACGTCATCCGCGCGTCGCTGTGGATGACGCCGTCGTGAAACTCGTAGTTGACGACGTGGCCGCGGCGGTTGACTTCCATCTGCACCGATTGCGTCAGCCGATCGACGTTGGGATTCAGGCTGCAGAGACCCGTCGAAAGCTCCGAAGGGAACATGTGGACGGCGCGCTCGGGAAAGTACACCGATGTCGCGCGCTCGTACGCATCCTCGTCGAGCGCCGACCCTTCGCGCACGTAGTGCGCCACGTCCGCGATGTGCACGCCGAGCCAGTAGTTGCCATTGGGCAGCCGCTCGATCGTGATCGCATCGTCGAAGTCGCGCGCATCCTCTCCGTCAATCGTGACGGTCGGCACGCGGCGGAAGTCGGTGCGGTCGGCGATGTCCTTCAGTTGAATCGTCGCGCCCAGACGCCGCGCCTCTTCGACTGCCGCCGGATCGTGCGCGTCGCGGATGCCGTACTTCCTGATGATGATGGTCGTGTCGACCCCGGGATCCTCGATGTTGCCGAGCAGCTCGATGACGCGTCCCTGCGCGCCCCGGCGATCGGTCGGCCAGCGCGTGATGGCGACGGTGACCATCTGGCCCGCTGATGCGCCATTCTCTTCACCACGCGGAATCTGGATGTCCATCAGCAGCCGGCGATCGAACGGCGCCACGAACCCCAGACCCGCGTCGTCCTCGTCGTACCGCCCGACGATCTGTTCGGTGCCGCGCTCGACGATGCGGATGATGCGGCCTTCGGCGCGCCCGTCGCGCACGTTCTCGACCCGCGCGAGCACGCGGTCGCCATGCACGGCCTCGTTCAGATTCGCGCCCGCGATGTAGATGTCGCCTGTAAAGTTGTCGTGCACGCGATCCGGCGTGACGAACGCGAAGCCGCGAGGCGACGTCGAAACGCGGCCGACGACCAGATTCATCCGGTCGGGCACGCCGAAGCGCTTGGCGCGGCTGGTTTCGACCAGGTCGCCGGAATCGACGAGCGCGTTGAGCCTTCGCTTGAACGCCGGCCGCTCGGTCTTGGGGATCTTGAGCTTCTGCAGCAGCTCCTGGACCGTGGCGGGATGGTCGACTTTCTCGCGGATCAGCTTGAGAATCTGTTCATTCGACAACATATGGGGACGGGTCTTAATTATTCATTCTGTGCGGAAACTGCCTCCTTGAATGAATAATTAAGACCCGTCCCCTATTTTTCAAACCGGGTTGGCTCACAGGCGTCTATGGGATGTGAATGTGGGTGACATCGCGCTCGAGGCCATCGCCCCACCGGCGACCCGGGTTTCCGAGGCTGTGAGCGAGGCTGCGCCCGATCTGGAAACCGCGCGGCTTGCGCAATTGGCCCGTCAGGGCGATCGGGAGGCGTTCGCGCGGCTCGTCGATCTGCACCAACAGAGCGCTTGGCGCGTCGCGATGGCGGCGCTTGGCCGGCACGACGAGGCCGAAGACGCCGCGCAGGACGGCTTCATCTCGGCCTGGAACAATCTCGGCAATCTTCGCGACGACGAGCGTTTTCGGCCGTGGCTGTTATCGATTGTCTGGCGGAAGGCGCTGGATCGGCGGCGCGGCATCAAAGCCTGGCTGCGCGTCGTCGCCCTTCGACGCGGTGACCCGGACGCGATGATGTGGACGATCGAGGATTCACCCGATCTCGCGCCGTCACCCGAAACAGCAACGATAAGCCGCAGCGCGGCGATGGCCGCGCGAAAAATCATCGCGTCGCTGCCCTCCAAACTGCGCGATCCACTGCTGCTGGCCGCGAGCGGCGACTATCGGTACGAAGAGATCGCCGCCATGCTCGGCACGCCGCTCGGTACTGTGAAGTGGCGCGTCTCCGAGGCCCGGCGCATCGTGAAGAGCAAGCTCGATCGGCTGGAAGGCGGGCGGTCATGAACATCGATCGCGTTGCGCGGGCGATGACGGGTGGCAGGCCGACGTCAATATTCACTGCGCGCGTGATGGCGCCGATCCACGGCCGGCCGCGCCCTGATTTCACTGCGCGCGTGGTAGCGCGCGTCGATGGAACGGGGGCGCTCAGGACTCGTGGCTTGTCCCGCGCCGCTCTCCTCCTCATCCCCGCCGCCGTCGCGATCGCTGCCGGCGCGGTGGTCTTGCGCAGTTCACGCGCGACGCTTCCGCTGCCGCCCGATGCGCCGGCGATCGCCGCAGCACTCGCCCCGACGACAGACCCCACCGGCGTGACCATCTTGCTCGCGCGGACGGCCGTGCCACTTGTCACTCGTCCAACGGCGTCCCGCCGCAAAGGAGCGGTCCAGCAGGCGCAGCCCAGTGCTCCGGAGCCGGCCATCTACATGATCGACGCGCTCGAACCACCGCCCGATATCGCGATGAAGACGATCGAACCGGCGGCGTTCACCATTCCGGCCCTCGATGGGCCGGCGCCGCTAAGAGTTTCGGATCTGCCGGCCACGTCCGGCGGATCTCCATCGGGAGATTCCAAGGAGAAGTCATGAAGCAAGCGAGTATGGTTCTGATGATGGTGCTGGCCGCACTGGCCGCTCCAGCCGCAAGCGACCAGCAGACTCAAGTCACCGGGTCACTACCCGGGCGCGGCCTGTCTCGCACCGCGCTGCAGGCCACTAACGTGCGCCTCGACATCACGATCAACGATCAGAGCGCGGCCGGGCAGCCGATCCGTAAAACGATTTCCCTGCTCATCGCCGATGGCGAAGGCGGGCGGGTGCGATCGACTGGGACGCTCACGCAGCAGTACGTCGGACCAGGGATGGTCACGCCCGATGGAAAGCCGATCATCAGCGTGCGCCCGGTAGGCGAAGTGCAGCTCAACGTCGATGCGCACGTCAAGCTGCTGGCCGAAGACCGTATCCGGACTGGCATCACCCTCGAGTACACGCCCGGCGGCGCCGCACCGCTGCCTGCCGACACGGCCGTAACCCACAGCCCGCTGAATCAGAGCGTGACTGTGATTCTCACCAACGGCAAGCCACTCGTCATCACGCAAGCCGCCGATCCGCTGAGCGATCGCAAAATCACGGTGGAAGTCACCGGAACCATCCTCCGGTAACGTCCACCCGCGCCTGTCGGCCTATTGGCCGGCGGGCGCACCCAGATTTTCCAGCTCGCGCAGGGCTTCGGTCGCCTTCGCGTCGGCCTGACGATCCTGCGCGAGTGACAGCTGCTGCGCCTCGGTGATCGCATTCAACGCACGATCGATCTGGCCAGCCTCTGACGTCCTGCCGATCGCGTTGAGCCGATCGCGCGCCGCGGCCAACGGCGCGCGGGCGCGATCGAACTGTTGGCTGGCGTTGCCGAAATTGCTGCCGAACAGCTCCAGGCGGCCATGCAGAATCGACACGCGCGCGCGCTCCAGATCCAGCTGCAGCTCGGCCTGATCCCGGGCCTGTTCGACGGCCGGACGGCCCGACCGCCCGAGCAGAAGTCCGCCCAGGAAGGCTACGACCACGACGATGAGGGCGATGAGGGCGAGTCGGTTGCGATTCATGAACCAATGATAGCCACAAAGACATCACCGACGTTCGTGCCCGTCGGCCCGGTGACGATGAGGTCGCCGAGGCGCTCGAAGAAGGGATGGCAGTCATTGCCTGCGAGCGCCGCCGACGGGTCGAGGCCGGCGTCGCGCGCGCGCGCAATCGTGGAACCATCGACGATGGCACCTGCTGCCGTCGAGGTGCCGTCGATGCCGTCTGTGCCGAAGGCGGCGATGGCCATCGGGATCGTCCGATCGCCGATCGGCCTGGCGATTTCGATGGCGGCGCCCAGTGCGAACTCCTGATTGCGGCCGCCGGTGCCGCTGCCGCGCACGTTCACGGTCGTTTCGCCGCTCGCAATGACCACTGCCCTGCCGCCAATCCGCCGCGCGGCGGCTGTCGCGCGCGCGACAAACGCGGCGCCGGCCGCCGACGCCTCGCCGGTGATCGGTTCGTCGAACACGATCGTCGCAAGCCCCCGCGCGAGCGCTTCGGTGGCGGCGCCGTCCATGGCCGTGCGCCGCCCGCCGATCAGCACAAAACGCGATCGCGACAGCGCCGCGTCGCCCGGCTTGGGCGTTTCACCGCACCGTTCGAGGGCAGCCACCGCCTCGGGCAGCTCGCGCGCAATGCCGGCGCGCTCCAGCACCCGTTTCGCGTCCGCAAGCGTCGACGGATCCGCCACGGTTGGCCCCGATCCAATCGACGCCGGATCGTCATCGACGACGTCGCTGAGCGCGAACGTGGTGCAGGCGAGTCCCATCGCGAGCCGGCCGCCTTTGATCCGCGACAGATGCTTGCGCACGGTGTTGAGGTCGTGAATCGGGACGCCTGCCGCGAGCAGGCGTCGTGTCACGTCGCGCTTCACGTCCAGGCTGACACCGTCCCCGGGCGCGGCAAGCATGGCCGACGCGCCTCCCGACAGCAGCAGCACCAGCTCGCCCTCCGCCTCGCGCGCCTCACGCGCAAGCGCGAGCGCGTGCTCCCCCGATCGCACGCTGGCTTGATCCGGCAACGGGTGCGAGCCTCGCGCGATCATCGTCCGCGCGGCCGGCGCCTGCTCGCCAAACGCGCGCAGCATGGCGTCGGCGGCTTTACCTGCGGCCACGACGCGAATTGTGTGATGGCCGACTGAAGGATTCTGGAAGGATTGCTGCGCGTCGAGCGCGCGTCGCAGCAGCGCTCGAGGATCCGCGGCGGCAATGGCTGCGGCCGCGAGGGCGCGAAGATCGGAATGGAGATCGGTCAGTGCGCCTGGCCGGGTCCCGACATGGCGCTGAGCGCCGACAGGCCGGTGACGACGTCGTACTTGCGCAGGATGGCGGCCACGAGCTCGTTCGCGTCATCCTTGGCACAGAGCTGATCGAGCTGTGCAAGCAGCCGCATCAGGCCGGCTTCGGCGTCGGCAATCGCGCGATCCGAGTAGTACTCGCGCTGCTGCTCGAGGCAGTCGCGATGTTTCAGAAGTTCCTGTCGGTAGAAGTCGGCGAGGATGGACGGGGCACTACAGGGACGCGGAACGCGGTGCAAACGACGCATGCGGCTCCTTACAACTGACATCGGGGGACGAGTGAAATCAGTGTAAGCACCGCTTGAGTGCCTGTCAACAGATTGTAAAATTATCGGTTGAGCTGAGCGGTCATGGCCGGGCGGCACCGCGCGACGCGACGAACCCTCCGATGCCGCCGAGCACGAGGCCGCCGGCAATCACCGACAGCGCTGCAAGCGGAGGAAGAAACGATACGCCGTCGAGGCCAGTGACCTCCGCGATCCAGGCGCCGTAGCGCAACTGCACAATCCACGCGCCGATGGCGAGCAGCAGCAGCGCTATCGCGGCGCCGATGACGCCCTGCAGCAATCCCTCGACAATGAACGGCGCGCGAATCGTCGAGAGCGGCGCGCCCACCAGCCGCATGATGTCGATCTCGTCTGACCGTGATGCGGCCGCGAGCCGCACGACGCTCGCGACGGTCAGTGCCGCCGCCAGTCCGAGGATGCCGACAATCGCGAAGCCGGTGACTTCAATCGTCCGCACGAGGCGCTGGAGGCGCGAAAGCCATTCGAGGTCGTAGCGCAAATCGATCACCCCCGGCCGCCGGCGCAAATCGTCGATCCAGGCGTCGAACACGGGACCGGATGCGGCCGTGGGCCGCAGCAGCACTTCGAGGGAGGCCGGCAGCGGATGATCGGAGGGATTGCCCGCCACGTCGGCGAGTCCCGGGAAGTCGCGCTGAAAGCGCCGGAAGGCCTCGTCGCGCGAGACATACACCACCGATTCGGCCATGCCGCTCTGCTGAATCCATCGATCCAGCTCCTGCACCGCCGCCGGCGGCGCATCGTCGGCCAGATACACCGACATCTCCGCGGAGGCCGACCAGCTGCGCACGATGCGGCGCGCGTTGAACGACAGCACGAGGAAGGCGCCGGCGACGAACACGACCGAGGCAATGGCGGCAATCGCCACGGCGGCGGCGCGCCGCCCGCGCCACAGCGACATCGAGCCTTCGCGCCAGGCATAGCCGGCCAGCGCCATCAGGTCTCCTCCGCGAGATGTCCGCTGGCGAGCGCGATCGTCCGGCGATTCACGCGCCGAATCAACTCGCGATCGTGCGTGGCGACGAGCACGGTCGTGCCGCGCGCGTTGATCTCGCGCAGCAGATTCATGATGTCGAGCGCGAGATCGGGATCGAGATTGCCGGTCGGCTCATCGGCGAGGATCAGCGTGGGATCGTTGACGAGCGCGCGCGCGATCGCCACGCGCTGCTGCTCGCCACCCGACAGCTCCTGCGGAAAGGCGCTGATGCGGTGCTGCAGCCCGACCCATTTCAGCACCTGGAACGCGCGGCGCTTCTGCTGCTCGTCGCTCTGTCCGAGCACGCGCGGCACGATGGCGACGTTCTCGACGACCGTGCGGGTTGTAATGAGGTTGAAGTTCTGGAAGATGAAGCCGAGACTGCGGCGGTAGGCCTGCACCTCTCGCGGCTTGAGATCGGCGAGGTCGCGGCCGCCGACGGTCAGCGAGCCGGAGCTCGGCACCTCCTGCCGCAGCAGCAGCCGCAGCAGCGTCGACTTGCCGGCGCCGCTCGGCCCCGTGAGGAACACGAAGTCGCCCTTGTCGATCGACAGCGAGACGTCCTTTAACGCATAGACGCCGCGGCTATACGTCTTCGAGACCGCCCTGCACTCAATCACGCGGCTACAGGCTACAGCTTTTTCCTGAGAAGTGCATTGACGGCCGCGGCGTCGGCGCGGCCCTTCGAGGCCTTCATGACCTGTCCGACAAGAAAGCCGAACGTCTGCGTCTTGCCGGCGCGGTACTGCGCCACGGCATCGGGATTCGTGGCCAGCACCTGGTCGACGAGCGTTTCGATGGCGGACGCGTCGGCGATACGCGAGAGGCCGGCGGCTTCCACGATCGCCTTCGGCCGTCCGCCTTCGATCGCCATCTGCTCGAACACTTGCTTGGCGATGGGACCGCTGATGGCGCCGGCGTCGAGCATCTGCAGCAGTTCGGCGAGCGCCTCGGGCGCGACGCGCTCGGCGAAGGCTGCCAGCGGCAGATCGCCCTGCTCCTTCAGCACCCGCTGCACGTCGCCAAGCAGCCAGTTGGCCGCGGCCTTCGACGCGGCGCCATGCGCGACGAGCGCCTCGAAATAGTCGGCGCCGCCGGGCACGGCGCGCACGAGCGTCTCGGCATCGTATTCGCTGAGGGCGTGCTCGCGCATCAGCCGTGCCATACGTGCTGCCGGCAGTTCCGGCAGTGACGATTGCAGATTGGCGATCCACTCGCGATCCAGTGTGAGCGGCGGAAGATCCGGCTCGGGAAAATACCGATAGTCGTGCGCCTCTTCCTTGCTGCGCATCGCGACCGTCTTGCCCGCCGCGCTGTCCCAGAGGCGTGTTTCCTGGCGCACGCGGTCGCCGCGAGCGACTAACTCGCCCTGCCGCTCGATCTCGTGCTCGAGCGCCCGGCGCAGGAAGCGGAACGAATTGACGTTTTTTATCTCGGTCTTGGTACCGAGCGTCGCGTCGCCCTCGGGGCGAATCGACACGTTCGCGTCGCAGCGCAGGCTGCCCTCTTCCATGTTGCCGTCGTTCACGCCCAGCGCCATCAGCACGTCGCGCACGCGCATGAAAAAGTCCGAGGCGGCCGCCGCCGACCGCATATCGGGCTCGGTGACGATCTCGATGAGCGGCACACCGGCGCGATTGCAGTCCACGTAGGTCGCGCGATCCGAGTCCGGGAACCCGTGATGGATCGACTTGCCGGCGTCTTCTTCCATATGGAGACGCGTGATACGGACGCGCGTTCCCGCGACGTCGAGGAATCCCTGGGTCGCGAGAGGCCGGTCGTACTGCGAGATCTGATAGCCCTTGGGGAGATCGGGATAGAAGTAGTTCTTGCGCGCGAACACGGACTGTTCGTGCACCGTGCAGTTGAGCGCGAGTGCCGCGCGCGCCGCGAATTCAACGGCCGCCGCGTTGAGCACCGGAAGCGTGCCTGGCATGCCGAGGCAGACCGGGCAGACGTGCGTGTTTGGGGGTGCGCCGAACGCGGTGGCGCAGCCGCAAAAGATCTTCGTGCGCGTCAGCAGCTGCGCATGGATTTCCAGACCGATGACCGGTTCATAACCTTCCAACGGTCCAACCTTCCAACGACACTACGCTCTTGGTCCCGCCTTCTTCACGTCGTCGGTGGCCGTCGCTTCGAACGTCTTGAAGTTGTCGACGAACATCCGCGCCAGTTTTGTTGCCTGCGCGTCATAGGCGGCCTGATCAGGCCAGGTGTTGCGCGGCTTCAGCACCTCGTCGGGCACGCCGGGCACCGTCGCGGGCACGTCGACATTGAACACGGGATCGTTCTCGTGCGGCACACCCTCGAGCGCACCTGAGAGCGCCGCGTGAATCATCGCGCGCGTGTGCGCAATCTTCATCCGCGTGCCGGTGCCGTACGCGCCGCCCGTCCATCCGGTGTTGACCAGCCACACCTTCGCGCCATGCGTCGCGATGCGCTCGCCGAGCAGGTTCGCGTAGACGTTCGGATCCCACACCATGAACGGGGCGCCAAAGCACGTGCTGAACGTCGCCTTCGGTTCGGTCACGCCCTTCTCGGTGCCGGCGACCTTCGCCGTATAGCCCGAGAGGAAGTGATACATCGCGCCGGCCGGCGTCAGCCGCGCGATCGGCGGCAGCACCCCAAACGCGTCGGCGGTGAGCATCACGATGTTGCTGGGATGGCCCGCCTGACCCGAGGCCACGGAGTTTTCGATGAACGACAGCGGATAGGCGCCGCGCGTGTTTTCCGTCTTCGAGTCGTCATCCAGCTCGAGCTCGCGCGTCGCCGCGTCGACGGCGACATTCTCGAGCACCGTGCCGAAGCGCTTCGTGGTGGCGAAAATCTGCGGCTCGGCTTCCGCCGACAGCCGGATCATTTTCGCGTAGCAACCGCCCTCGAAATTGAAGACGCCCTTGTCGCTCCAGCCGTGCTCGTCGTCGCCGATCAGCCTGCGCTCTGGATCGCTCGAGAGCGTGGTCTTGCCGGTGCCCGAGAGGCCGAAGAAGAGCGCGACGTCGCCGTCAGGTCCGACGTTGGCCGAACAGTGCATCGGCATGGTCTCGCTGAGCGGCAGCAGATAGTTCATGACGGTGAAGATCGATTTCTTCATCTCGCCGGCATAGCTGGTGCCGCCGATGAGCACGAGCTTCTTCGCGAAGTTCAGGAAGATGAAGACGTCGGAATTCGTGCCGTCGATTTTCGGATCGGCCGTGAAGCTCGGGACATCGATCACCGTGAACTCAGGCGCGTGCGCCGCCTGCGCCGCCTTGTCGGTGACCGGAATGAACATGTGCCGAACGAAGAGGTTGTGCCAGGCGTACTCGTTGATGATGCGCACAGGCAGGCGATACGCGGGGTCGGCGCCGGCATAGCAGTCGAGCGCGTAGAGCTCGCGCCCTTTCAGAAAGTTGAGCATCCGCTCGTGCAGCCGATCGAACACGGCGGGGTCGATCGGACGGTTGACCTTGCCCCAGGCGACGTGCTGTTCGCTCGACGGCTCGCGCACCACAAATTTGTCGTTCGGCGAGCGGCCGGTGTGATGCCCCGTGTCGCACACAATCGGGCCATCCTTGGCGAGCACGCCTTCCGCGCGCCGCACGGCTTCTTCAATCAGCTCGGGGATCGTCAGGTTCCAGTGGACGCGGCCGGCCTCGATGCCGTGGGCCTCCAGCGTCTTTCCCCCGCGCTCGGCCGTGGCTGCGCCGCCGCGCGGGTGCCTGTGCTCGTTCATGCGTCTCCCATAAAACGCGCCATCGTACTAGGCGCCTTGGGCGCCGGTCAAACGGTTCGGCCGGATGTCTCCGGGGGAGGCTATAATTGGAACAGCCTCTGCCGAGGTAAACGCCCCACTGTTCACACCGTAATCAATGATGGCACCTGCTTCCGAGCCCGAGAACGCCGCCACCGCCGTCAAGGCACTCGTGGCCGAGGGCCGGCTCGACGAGGCGCGCGAGCGATATGCCGAGGTGGTCAGCCGGCATCAGCGGCGCGCATCGCGGATCGCGCTGCATTATCTGCGCGAGCCCGCCGACGCCGACGAAGCGGTGCAGGACGCGTTCGTCAAGGCGTTCACGCACATCTCATCCTATAAGGATGAGTGGCCGTTCGAGGTCTGGTTCACGCGCATCCTCATCAATGGATGCCTGGATCGGATCAAGGCCCGGCGCCGGCGCGACCGCTGGATCGTGCCGATGGTTGACGCCGGCGGCGAGCGCGACGTCAGCGAGCTGATGCGGTCGCGCGGGCCGAGCCCCGAAGACACGGTGCTGCTCAACGAGCGCCGCCGCAAGCTGGCGGGTGCGCTGTCACAGCTGCCCGACCGGCAGCGGACGATTTTCATGCTGAGCCACTACGAGGGGCATACCTCGAAGGAGGTCAGCGCGATGACCGGGTTGAACGAATCAACCGTGCGCGTGCATCTGTTCCGCGCGATTCGCAAGCTGCGCGGGCTGCTCTCGCAAAAGACGGAAGACGGAAGATCGAAGACGGAACAACAGGTGGAAGACGAAAGACGCAATGCCATTCGCTGAACGATTCACGCGCCACGCGACCGAGCGAAGGCTGCTTGCCATCATCGCGGGCGAGCCGGCCACGCCGCACGTCTCCTCGTGCGCCGCGTGTCAGGCGCGGCTGGCCGGACTGCGCAGCTGGACCGACGGCAACGCCGCGGATGCCGGCGCGCTGGCCGACGAGACGTTCACCGAGGAGCGGCTCGCGGCGCAGAAGGCCGCGATCCTGCGGCGGCTCGAGATCGCCGGCCGTTCGGCGCGCGTCATCGCGTTTCCGCTTGGCATCACGGCGCCCGTGCGCAACACCCGTCAGGTTCTGCGGTGGGCCTCTGCCGCCGCCTGCGCGGGCATTCTGGTCGGCCTCGCATCCGGACGCCTGCTGGATCCACACACCGCCGGCGGGCCGGTCGCGAGTCTGGCGCCTGCGTCGGCCCGGCCAGCCTCACCGGCGCGAGACACCGACGCGCTCAACGAGGCCGCGCTGCTCGATGCCGCCTACGATCGCGTGGCCATCGACGCGCTGCAGGCGATTGACGACCTGACGCCGCGCGCGCGCGAAGTGGCGCGGGTCTCCTTGCCCCGCTCCCGCAGATAGGCGGGCCGTGGCGCAGCTGATCTTCCGCAAAGGTCTCGACATGAAGGCCGCGGTGGCCGGCGAGCTGGCCGCCGCGTATCACAGCGCGCTGGTCGAGCGCGTGCGCGCGGCCGGGTTCACGCATGCCGCCGGGCGGCTGACCGTGCATCTCGCGCGCGAGTTCGGCTTCTGCTACGGCGTCGATCGCGCCGTCGACTATGCCTATCAGGCGCGGCGGCGCTTCCCCGATCGCAACGTGTTTCTCACCGGCGAGATCATCCACAACCCGCACGTCAACGATCAGCTTCGCGCCTCCGGCATCCGGTTCCTGAGCGATCCCGAGGAAGCCGGCACGTCGCTGGGACCGGCTGACGTGCTGATCATTCCCGCCTTCGGCGCGTCGATCGACGACATGGCCCGCTTCGAGCAGCAGGGCTGCACGCTGGTCGACACCACGTGCGGCTCGGTGCTCAACGTCTGGAAGAACGTGCGACGGTACGCGCAGACCGGCTTCACGTCGATCATCCACGGCAAGATGAAGCACGAGGAGACGCGCGCCACGGCGTCGCAGGCCCTGCGCTATGAGAACGGCCATTACTGCGTGGTGCTCGATCGCGGCGAAGCGCGCATGGTGTGCGACTACATCCGCACCGGCAGTGGCGCCGCCGCGCTCCTGCACCGCTTTCGCGGCGCGGTCTCTCCCGGATTCGATCCCGAGCGACACCTGCAGCGCGTGGGCTGCGCCAACCAGACGACGATGCTGATGACCGAGTCGCTGGAGATTGGCGAGATGTTCGGCGAGGCGATGCGCGATCGGTTCGGCGAGGCGGCGCTCGCGGAGCGCTTCCGCGCGTTCGATACGATTTGCAGTGCCACGCAGGAACGGCAGGACGCCGTCCTGCAGCTGCTCGATACGGCCGGCACGAACGGATCCGCGCCGCTCGACATGATGATCGTCGTCGGCGGCTACAACAGCAGCAATACCGTGAATCTCGCGCGCATCTGCGCCGAGCGGGTGCGGACATTTCACGTGTCGGAGCCGTCGTGCCTCGAGGCCGGCGTCATCCGGCATCGCCCTATCGGCCTGCCATCCACCGCTGCGGTCATGGAAGAGCAGACCCCGGGATGGTTTCCAGCGGAGGGCCCGGTCGTGCTGGGTCTGACGGCCGGCGCCTCGACGCCAAACAATATCGTCGGGCAGGTGATCGAGCGGCTCGAATCCTTCGCCCGCGAGGGCGAGTCCTTCGCCCGCGAGGGCGAGTCCTCCGCCCGCGAGGGCGAGTCCTTTGCCCGCTAAGGACGAGCCCTTCGCCCGCTCCGCGAGTCTTTTGCGGGCAGTTGACATTCTCTTAACCTGCCGGCCGTAAACATGGCCTCACAGCAGGCCGTATAACCTAGAGAACACGGAACATAGCGGGAGTTTTCATGCAGTTTGCAACACGCGCGCTGGCCGGGTTGTGCCTGGCGGCCGTCGTCGCGGCGGGACCGGGTCCGGTGCAAGGCCAGGAACAGCCAAAAGACAAAGGCCACTCAGAGGCCGGCCAGTCCCAGGGAAATCAGGAGCGCCGGACACTCTGGTGGCGGGACGCCGCCGTGCAGAAGGAGCTCGACTTGAGCCCGCGGCAGATCGCAAAGATCGAGAAGATCTGGACAACGAACTTCCCCGCGCTTCGCGAGCTTCGTAAGCAGCTTGACACCCTCGAGGCGGAAACGGACCGTCTCATCCGGGAGAACACGGCCGACGAGGCCGTGCTCGCGCAGCAGCTCGATCGCATGGAGGCGGTGCGCAGTCAAGCAAGCAAGGGGCGCACATTGCTCCTGTATCGCATGCATCAGGCGCTTACCCCAGTGCAGTATCGGAAGCTGTCGGAGATCAACGAGCGGCGCCACAAAGAGCGCGGTCGGCGATAATTTCCCTTTTGTTTCGTTCGCACGGAGGCAGGTTGAAAGTGAGCAAGTACGTTTCGTCGACGCTCGTCGCGATCTCTCTGGCGGTCACGGCCGCCGCCGCCCAGGCGCAGGCCGCCGGGCAGACCCAAGCACAGACGCCGCCGCTCGCGCAGCAGGCGCCTCCCGCTGTGCAAAGCATGGCGGATCTCGTAAAGCAGGCCACGCCGGTCGCGGTGCCGCCCGGCAACGGCCCGCTCGCGCCGATCACGCTCGAAGATGCCATCGCGCGCGCACTGGAACGCAACATCGACATCGCCGTCGTGCGTCTCAACCCGCGCATCCGTGACTGGGACCTCGCCGCGCAGCGCGCCAGCTTCCTGCCCACGGTGACCGGCACGGTGGGCCCGTCGGGCAACACGCGCGCGGCCACGCGCGACATCGACGGCGGCGCGGTGATCACGAGCGACACCCTCACCTACAACGCCGGCATGACGCAGGCCATGCGCAAGTGGGGCGGCGACCTCACCGTCAACTTCACGAATTCACGGCAGGCGACCTCGGACGAGCGGTCGATTCGCAACCCGACATTCAGCTCGCAGCTGCAGTTCCGCTTCACGCAGCCGGTGCTGCGCGACTTCAAGATCGACTCGGTGCGCTCGCAGATTCAGATTCTGCAGATCAACCGCGAGGTCACCGATCTGCAGGTGAAGGGCACGATCGAGAACACGCTCGCGAACGTGCGCAACGCGTACTGGGAGCTGGTGTACGCGATTCGCGCGATTGACGTCGCGCAGCGATCGCTGGCCCTCTCGCAGAAGCTGGTCGAAGACAACCGCATCCGTGTCGAGATCGGCACGCTGGCGCCGATCGACATCATCCAGGCCGAAGTGCAGGCCGCATCGGCGGCGCAGGCGCTGACCTCGGCGGAGGCCACGTGGCGCACCGCGGAGCTCAACCTCAAGCGTCTGATCGTCGGCAGCACCGAGGACGAGCTGTGGCGCTCGCGGCTGCAGCCCGTCGATCAGCCAACGGTGACGCCGCAGCCGATCAACGCCGAGGCTGCCGTCACGCGGGCGCTCAGCGAGCGCATCGACCTGCAGCAGGATCGCAAGGCGCTGCAGACCAACGACATCTCGATCCTCCAGCTCGAGAACCAGGCCAAGCCGCAGCTCGACATCCAGGCGACGTACGGCCTGAACGCCACGGGCGGACCGCAGTTCGACAGCGGCGTCATCACCGTGCCGGGCGGGTACCGTCAGACGATCCAGCAGATTTTCCAGTTCGATTACCCCACCTGGGCGGTCCAGGCGGTGGCGAGCTATCCGATCGGGACGACGGCTGCGAAGGCGCGTCTCGCGAGCTCGAAGATTCAGTACGAGCAGACGCAGGCGCAGGTGCGCTCGCGCGAGCTGCAGGTCGCCACGGAAGTCACCAACGCCGCTCTCGGCGTCGAGAGCGCGCTCAAGCGGATGGAGGCGGCGCGTCTCACCCGCGAGCTGGCCGAGAAACAACTCGAGGCCGAAGCCAGCAAATTCGAAGTGGGCATGTCCACCAACTATCAGATCGTCCAGTTCCAGCGCGATCTCGCGAACGCGCGCAACAGCGAGCTGCGCGCGATCCTCGACTACCAGCGCGCGCTGGTCGAATTCGAGCGGGTGCAGAGCGTGGGCGGAACGGCGACGGGCATCTCGTCGATCAGGTAAACATGCGAAAAGTCGTCATCGTTCTGGCCGCCGTCGCGCTGGCCACGGCCGGCATCTATTACTACAAACGCGGTACGGCGGCCTCGGCCGCGCCGGTCAGCGGCGCGCCGGCCGGCGCCCGCGGCGGCGGGGCGGCCGGCCGCGCGCCGCTGACGGTCGACGTCGCGCCCGTCAGCCGCACGGCCCTCTCGGAAGACGTGCAGGTGGTCGGCAATCTCGTCGGCAACGCCACCGTCCAGGTCGTGCCGAAAGTGGGCGGCCGGCTGGCGTCGGTGCGGGTGCGCATTGGCGACGTCGTGAGCCAGGGGCAGGTCATCGCATCGATCGAAGACAACGAAATCCGCCAGCAGGTGCGGCAGGCCGAAGCGGCGGCGCAGGTCGCGGCCGCCACCATCCGTCAGCGCGAAGCCGATCTGAAGTTCGCACGGACCAATCTCGATCGCTCGCGCAGTCTGTTTGACCGCCAGCTGCTGCCCCGACAGTCGCTCGACGATGCCGACGCGCGGTATCAGGCGGCGCAGGCGCAGCTCGATCTCGCGCGCGCGCAGAACAATCAGGCGGCCGCGCGGCTGCAGGAGCTGCAGCTGACGCTTGGCAACACGATCATCCGGTCGCCCGTGACGGGCTTCGTCGGCCAGCGCTTTCTCGACGTCGGCGGTTTCGCATCCACGAACCAGCCGGTCTTCTCCGTGGTCGACATCCGGCTGGTGCGGCTCGTCGCCAATCTGGTCGAGCGCGACGTGAAGCGCGTGCGGACCGGCACGCCTGCCGTCGTCGAAGTCGATGCCTTTCCGGGCGAGCGTTTCACTGGCCGAGTCGGCCGTGTCGCGCCGATCTTCGACCCGCAGACGCGCACCGCGCAGATGGAGATCGAAGTGCCGAATCCCACCGGGCGGCTGAAGCCGGGCATGTATGCGCGCGTCGAACTGCGCGTCGCCGAAAAGCCCGACGCGCTGTCGGTGCCGCGCAACGCCATGGTCGATCAGCAGGGCGCGCGCGGCGTGTTCGTGGTCGAAGGCAACGTCGCAAAGTTTCGTGCCGTTGAAACCGGCATTCAGGGCCCCGTGCAGGTCGAGGTTGTCGCGGGGCTCCGCGAGGGCGAGCGGGTTGTGACGACGGGCGCAGGCGCGCTTCAGGACGGCGACCGGGTCGTGGTGCCGGGCGCCGGACGCGGGCCGGCGCCGCAGGGCCAGAGCGCATCTCCCGGCCGGAGGAGCCAGTGAGCATTCCACGCACCGCGATCCAGCGTCCGATCACGATGTTCATGCTGAGCGCCACCGTGGTGCTGCTCGGCCTGATCTCGCTCACGCGTCTGCCGGTCGACCTGCTGCCCGACATCAGCTACCCAAGCATCACCGTGCGCGTCGGGTATGCGGGCGTCGGGCCGCTCGAAGTCGAGGAGCTGATCGTGCGCCCGCTGGAACAGGCGATGGCCGCGGTGCCCGGCGTCGATCAGATCAATGCCACGGCCTCGGAAGGCTCGGGCACCGTGCGGCTCAACTTCGCGTGGGGCACGGATCTCAACGAAGCGGCCGACGAAGTGCGCACGCGCGTCGATCGCATTCGCGGGCGGCTGCCCGAGGACGCCGACCCGCCGACGATTTTCAAGTTCGACTCGAACGCGTCCCCCATCATGGGCATTGGCGTCGAGGGAGAATTCGATCGCGTCACGCTGCGCGAGCTGGCGACCAACGATCTGTCGCCGCGCATCGAACGGGTGCCGGGCGTGGCCGCCGTCACGGTCGACGGCGGGCTGCGCCGCCAGATCAAGGTCGACCTCTCGAAGGAGAAGATCACCGCGCTGAACCTGTCGGTCGATCGCGTGACGAGCGTGCTGCGCACCGAGAATCAGAACGTGCCGCTCGGCGAAGTCGACGAGGGTGACACGACGTACCTCCTCAGAAGCGCCGGTCAGTTCGCGAACCTCGAGGACATCCGCAATCTCGTCGTTCTGACCACGAACGGTGTCCCGGTCTACCTGCGCGATGTTGCGACGGTCTACGACGGCACCGAAGACTTCCGCTCGTTCACCCGCATCAACGGCAAGCCCGGCGTGCGCATGCGCGTGACGAAACAATCGGGCACCAACACGGTGGACATCGCCGACGCGGTGAAGATCGAAATCGATCGGATCAATGAATCGGTGAAGGGCGTGCGGCTGGCGGTGCTCGACGATCAGTCGGTCTTCATCCACCGGTCGATCGACTCGGTCAAGGAACACGCGATGATCGGCTCGATCCTGGTCATCCTGATCATCTTCCTGTTCCTCCGCGACCTGCGATCGACGTTCATCATCTGTCTCTCGATTCCGATCTCGGTCATCGGCACGTTCGCGCTGCTCTACTTTGCCGGCTACACGCTGAACACCATGACCTTCGGCGGGCTGGCGCTCGGGATCGGCATGATCGTCGATGCCTCGATCGTCGTCCTCGAAAACACCTACCGCCACATGGAGCTCGGCAAGAGCCGCGTGCAGGCCGCGGTCGACGGAAGCGAAGAGGTCTGGTCGGCGATCCTCGCATCGACGCTCACGCACATCGCGGTCTTCATCCCGCTGCTGTTCCTGACGGGCGTGTCGAGCATTCTCTTCAAGCAGCTCGCGATCGTCGTGATGTTCTCGCTGCTGATGTCGCTGTTCGTCGCCGTGACCATCGTGCCGGTGCTGTGCGCCAAGCTGCTGCGCCTGCCCGAGGAGGCCCGCGCCCGCACCGGTCTGGCCGGCCGGCTGTTCAACCGCACCGAACAGATGTTTACGAACGTGGACGACGGCTACAAGGCGTTCCTGCATCGCGCGCTGCACCACCGGCCCATGGTGCTCGGCGCCAGTCTCGCGCTGGTCGTCCTGGCCGCGCTGATTCTGCCGACGCTCACGTTCGAGCTGATGCCGCAGGCCGACGAGGGCCAGGTTCGCGTGAACATCGACATGCCCGTCGGCGCGCGCATCGAGCGCACGGAGGCCGTGATTCTGCGGCTCGAAGAGATGGCCCGCGCGGCCGTGCCCGAGGCGACGATGATCGTGTCGTCGGCCGGGGGCGGCGGCTTCATGGGCGGCGGCTCGAACCGCGGCAACCTCGAGCTCTATCTGGTGCCGAAGACCGAGCGCGACCGATCGAGCGAGCAGATCGCGGTCGACCTGCGGCGCGAGCTCACCGGCCTCGCCGGCACCGTCATCCGCACGAGCGCGTCGGGCGGCAATTCGCAGATGAACCGCATCCTCGGCGGCCTCGACGACGCGCGGCTGTCGCTCGAGATTCGCGGCCACGATCTGAACGACGCGAGCCGCCTGCTGCAGCAGGCCCGCCTGATGATGGAACGCACCGAGGGCATCACCGACGTGCGTCTGAGCCGCGAGGCGGGACGGCCCGAGTTGGCGATTCGCGTGGACCGGCCGAAGGCGGCGCTGCTCGGCCTCAGCGTCAGCAGTGTCGCCAATACGATCCGCACGAATGTGGCCGGCACGCAGGCGGCGTTCTTCCGCGACCGCGGGAACGAATATCCGATTGTCGTCCGGCTGCGCGAGGAAGACCGCGAAGAGATCAGCGACGTCGGCGATGTGCTCGTGCAGACGCCGCAGGGCCGCGTCACGCCCGCGCGCAGCGTGCTGGCGATCGAGTCGCAGGCCGGACCGGTGCAGATCGACCGGAAGAATCAGGAACGCATCGCGCGCGTGAGCGCCCAGACCGAAATCGCGCTGAGCGAAGCGGTGGAGCGCATCGAGGCGCAGATTCCGTCGCTGAACGCTCCGCCCGACTTCTCCGTCGCGTTCGGCTCCGAAATCGAGCAGCAGGCGCAGGCCTTCCGGCAGCTGCAGACCATGCTGCTGCTCGCGGTGCTGCTGGTCTACGGCGTCATGGCCTCGCAGTACGAGTCGTTCCGCGATCCGTTCATCATCATGTTCTCGGTGCCGGTCGCGGCCATCGGCGTCGTGCTGGCGCTCAAGCTCACGGGCACGACGTTCTCGCTGCAGGCCTATATCGGCGTCATCATGCTCGCCGGCATCGTCGTGTCGAACGCGATTCTGCTGGTCGACTACACCAACGTGCTGCGGCGCCGCGACGGCATGCCGCTGCGCGACGCTGTGGAAACCGCGGGACGTACGCGGCTGCGCCCGATTCTGATGACCTCGGCCGCGACCGTGCTGGGTCTCATGCCGATGGCGCTCGGCATCGGCGAAGGTGCAGAGCTGCAGGCGCCGCTGGCGCGCGTCGTCGTCGGAGGTCTGATGGCCTCCACGATGGTCACGCTCGTGCTGGTGCCGACCGTTTACACGTTGTTCGAAGAGGGCTGGGCCGGTCTAAGACATCGAGAGCCCCGGCCCGCAGAGACAGGACAGGCCTGATTACATGCAGAAGAAGCTGATACTCGTCGTGATTGCGGTTGGCGTCATCGGCGCCAGTGTGTGGGGCTACGCGCGCTATCGGGGCGCCGACGAGAAGCCCGAGATCGTCAAGGGCACGGTGACGCGCGGCAGCATCGTCGAAGCGGTCGGCGCGACCGGCACGCTCGAAGCGGTGACGACCGTGCAGGTGGGCACCCAGGTGTCGGGCACCGTGCAGGCGCTGTATGCCGACTTCAACGACATCGTGAAGAGGGGCCAGGTCATCGCGCGGCTCGACCCGTCGCTGATTGAGACGCAGATCGAGCAGCAGCGCGCAAACGTCACGCGCGCCGAGGCCGACCTCGAGCGTCTGAAGGTGTCGCTTGCCGACGCGCAAGTCAAGCTCGAACGCGCGAAGGAACTGTCCGCGAAGCAATTGATTCCGAAGACAGAGCTGGAAGCGGCAGAAATGGCCGTCAAGAGCCAGGATGCGCAGATCCGCTCGTCGGTGGCGGGCCTGTCGCAGGCGCGCGCCAACCTGAATCAGCAACTGGTGAACCGGAACCACACCGTCATCACCGCGCCGATCGACGGCATCGTCGTCTCGCGCAGCGTCGACGAGGGGCAGACGGTGGCGGCCAGCATGAATGCGCCCGTGCTGTTCCTGCTCGCGGCCGACCTCACGAAGATGCGCGTCAGGGCCAGCATCGATGAGGCAGATGTCGGCAAGATTCGCCCGGCGCAGCGCGTGACGTTCCGCGTCGACGCCTACCCCACGACGGAGTTCGAGGGCACGGTCGTACAGGTGCAGCTCAATCCGGTTGTCGTGCAGAACGTCGTGACGTATGCCACGGTCATCGAGGCGCCCAATCCCGACCTGCGGCTGAAGCCCGGCATGACGGCGACGGTCAACATCGAGATCGCGCGGCGCGACAACGTGCTGCGCGTGCCGGCCGGCGCGCTGCGCTTCCGGCCGACGCCCGATACCTTCGCGGCACTGAATCAGCCGGTGCCGCCCGAGCTGACGGCGGGCGGACGCGGCGGACGCGGACGCGGCGATGGGCAAGGCGCACAGACCGCGCAGCCCGGACAGACGCCCGCGGCCGGACAAACTCCGCAGGCCGGAAACAGTCAGCAGCCGGCGCAGCCGAACACCGCCGCGCAGCCGCAGCGTCAAGGCGGCGCGGGACAGGCTCAGACGCCACGCGAAGGCGGGGAGGCTCAACGCGGAGGCGGAGACACGCCACGGCGAAGCGGCGGATCCGATCCGAACATGACGCCCGAAGAGCGGCAGCGCCGTATGGAAGAGCGCGTGAAAAACATGACGCCCGCGGAGCGCGAGGAATTCCAGCGCCGGACGGCACAGCGCGGCGGCCGGGGCCGCGGCCAGGGAGCAGGGCAAGGCCAGGACACGCGCCAGGCCGGACAAAGCGCGCAGAATCCGCGGTCGCAGCCGGCGCCCGCGACCAGCGGCCCGCAGACGATCGATGCGCTGTTCGCGCCCATTCCAACGCCGATCCAGCGCGGACGCGTCTGGATGGTGTCGGGCACGGAAAATCAGCCGCAGCTGAAGGCCCTCGCGGTGCGCACCGGCGTCACCGACGGCCAGTGGGCCGAGCTCGTCGAGGGCGAGCTCACCGAAGGTCAGGAAGTCGTCACCGGCGTGCTTCTGCCGAACGCGGCGCCGCAGGTGCCGGGCTCCACCGGCGGCAATCCGCTCATGGGTCCGCAGCGCGGCGGCCCGCGCGGCGGCGGCGGCGGCGGAGGACGCGGGCGGTGACGCAGGTACTTCACTAATGCCGGTTATTTCGGTCCGCGATCTCACGAAGACCTACCACGTGGGCGAGCACGTCGTGCGCGCCCTGCGCGGGGTGTCGCTCGACGTCGAGCCGGGCGAGTTCATCTGCGTCACGGGGCCGTCCGGGTCGGGCAAGTCGACGTTCATGCACATCGTTGGCTGCCTCGACCGCCCGACGAGCGGCCGCTACGTGCTCGACGGCAAGGACGTCTCGAAACTCTCGAAGGACGATCTGGCGCGCGTGCGCAACAAGAAGATCGGGTTTGTGTTCCAGGGCTTCAACCTGTTGTCGCGCACGACGGCGCTCGACAACGTCGAGCTGCCGCTGCTCTACGACTCGAAGAGCGGCCTGAAGGGCGCCGACCGTCATCGGAAAGCCAAAGACGTGCTCGATCTGGTTGGCCTCGGCGAGCGGATGGACCATTATCCGAATCAGCTCTCGGGTGGGCAGCAGCAGCGCGTCGCAATTGCGCGCGCGCTGATCACCGACCCCGCGATCATTCTGGCCGACGAGCCGACGGGCAACCTCGATACCCGGACGAGCATCGAGGTGATGGACATCTTTCAGCGTCTCAACCGCGAGCGCGGGATCACGGTCATGCTGATCACGCACGAACAGGACATCGCCGAACACGGCACCCGGATCATCAAGTTTCGCGACGGCAAGGTGGTCAGCGATCAACAGGTACGACAGCGGCGCGACGCCGGCGAGGAGCTGGCGGCGCTGCCGCCGCCCGAAGACACACTGGCCGAGCACGCCGAAGAGCTCGCCGCGATTGCGGCGCAGGAGCAATAGCATGGGCATCCTCATGACGTTCCGCATCGCGCTGAAGGCGCTCAACCGCAACAAGCTGCGAACGGTCTTGACCATGCTCGGCATGATCATCGGCGTCGGCGCCGTCATCACGATGGTGGCGCTGGGCAATGGCGCGCAGGCCACCATCGAGGCGCAGATTCAGGCCGCCGGCACCAATCTCATCATGGTGAACTCGGGCAACTTCTCGCAGGGCGGCGTGCGCCAGGGATCGGGCATGAACACGCGGCTGATGCCCGCGGACGCGGAGGCCATCCAGGAGATTACGACGGTCGAATACGTGGCGCCGCAGATCAGCACCCGCGTCCAGGTCATCGCCGGCAATCAGAACTGGTCGACGCAGCTCGAGGGCACCGATGTCGACCTGCCGCTCATTCGCGCGTGGCCGCTCAAGCACGGGTCGTGGTTCACCGCGCGCGACGTGACGTCGGCCACCAAGGACGTCGTCCTCGGCAACACGGTGGCCCAGATTCTGTTCCCCGACCTGGACGATCCGACCGGCCAGATCATCCGCGTGCGCAACCAGCCGTTCCGGGTCATCGGCGTGATGTCGGTTAAAGGCGCGCTCGCCATGGGCGGCGATCAGGACGACCGCATGTTCGCGCCGTACACAACCGTGCAGAAGAAGCTGCTGGGCGTGCAGCATCTCAACAACATTCAGGTCTCGGCGCGCAGCGGCGCGATTGACGAGACGGCCGAGGCGATCCGGGCAGTGCTCCGCGTTCAGCATCAGCTGATTCCCGGTGATCCAGACGACTTCACCGTTCGCACGAACGAGGAAATCGCCTCGGCCCGCACCGAGACGACCCGCACGATGACGACGCTGCTGGCGGCCATCGCGGGCGTGTCGCTGCTGGTCGGCGGCATCGGCATCATGAACATCATGCTGGTATCGGTGACCGAGCGCACGCGCGAGATCGGCCTGCGGCTCGCCATCGGCGCGCGCGGCAAGGACGTGCTGCTGCAGTTTCTTGTCGAAGCCGTCGTCATCAGTCTGGTGGGTGGCGGCATCGGCATCGTGATGGGGTTTGTGTCCGCGGAGCTGGTGAAGCGCTTCGCGGAGTGGCCGGCGATGGTGCCGGCAAACGCGATCGGCGTGGCGTTCGGGTTCGCCGCGGCGACAGGGATCTTCTTCGGGTTCTATCCGGCGCGGAAAGCGGCGGGCCTGGATCCGATCGAAGCTCTGAGGTTCGAGTAAACGGCAGGTTGGAAACGATCAACTAGAGGAGCAACAGACATGAAGCGTGCAATTTTCTCGGGGATCCTCGCGGTCCTCTTCACGGCCGGCGCGCTGGCGCAGGCCAAGCCGGATTTCTCGGGCACCTGGACGCTCGATCCTGAAAAGAGCGTCATGGGCGGCCGGCAGGGCGGCGGCGGGCGCGGCGGCGGACGGGGCGGCGCCGCCCCGATCACCATCACGGTCGAGGGCAGCAAGCTGTCGGTCGCGCGCCAGCAGGGTGAGAACACCGTGACGACCGTCTACCTGCTCGACGGCACCGTGTCGAAGAACACGCAGGCGGGCCGCCAGGGCGGCGAGCCGACGGAAGTCACCTACACGAGCAAGTGGGACGGCGCCAAGCTCGTAACCACGATCGTCAATCCGCGCGGCACGTCGACCGAGACGCGCTGGATCGACGCCGACGGCACGATGGTGGTCGAAACGACCCGCACGGGTCAGGACGGCACGCCGCAAGTGACGAAGCTGGTCTACAAAAAGGGCTAGAGTGGATTGAAGATCTAAGATCTGCGATTGAAGATCTGAAATCGGAGGGCCCGGTGGTTGCGCTGCCGGGCCTTCTTTATTTAACCGAGCGCGCCGGCGAGATCGGCGATGGTCTTTCCGGTCCCCGGATCGATCCAGCCGGGCGCGATTTCGGCCAGCGGTTTCAGCACGAACGCGCGCGTGCGAAAGCGCGGATGCGGAACGGTGAGACCCGGCTCGTCGATGGCGCTGGAGCCATAGAGGATGAGATCGAGATCCAGCTCGCGCGGCGCGCCGGGCTCACAGCGGACGCGGCCCCGCTCGGTCTCGAGCGCGAGCAGCTGCTCGAGCAGCGCACGCGGCGGCAGCGAGGTATGGCCGGCAACGGCGGCGTTCAGAAAGTCGGGCTGAGCGGCGCCGCCTTCGGGCGCGGTTTCGAGATAGGCAGAGACGCGGAGGCCGTCGATGATGTCGCGCAGCCGGCTGACGGCCCAGTCGAGATGCACGGCCCGGTTGCCGAGATTCGATCCGAGAGCGACGGCGACCGGAACGAGGTTATCCAAGCCAGCGCGAAGGACCGACGCCACCGCCCGTGCCGGCGCCGTCGGCGCGGCGGCCAAGCAGGTCTTCGCGTCCGGCGAGCATCTGATCGAAGAAGCGCTTCTGCTCCAGCGTCTCGCCGAGAATCACCGTCATCATCCCGCGATGCCGCGCATGATCGAGCGCGTCGACGCGCTGGCGCCACCGATCGACGAAGGCCGCCGCCTCGCGCGCATCCTGCTCGATGAACGGCTGGAACGCGGCCTTCTTGTTCGGCGCGCCCAGATCCGGCTCCCGTTCGTCGTGCGGCGTGCCGGCGAGCTCGGCGATCGCGGCCTCGAGCCACTGCAGGTGCACGTCCTCGCGGTTGATGATGTACTGATACGTGTTGTTGAAGTCGTAGTGGGTGACGTGCCGCGCCACGGCCACATGGCGCTGGCGCATCGCCAGCTTCTCGCGATGAACGTCGCGGAGGATCTCGAGCAACTCCGGGCTGTTCACGCGCTCTGCTTTTCCTTGCAGGTGATGCAGACCCGCGTCCAGGGGATAGCATTGAGACGGGCGGGCGCGATCGGCTCGCCGCAGTCGCGGCAGATCCCGTACGTGCCCTTCTCCATCTTGTACAGCGCTTCCTCGATCGCGGCCAGGATCTTCGCGTCGGTCTGTTTCAGCTTGAGCTGAATGTGGACCTCGTTGCTGCCGCTCGCCTGATCCGCGAGGTCGCCCTGACGGCTGTTGACGTCGAGCGACGATTCCAGCGGCTTGGTGCCGGTAGTGTGCGCCAGAATCTCGCCGCGTTTGCGAAGGAGGGCTTCTTTGGCCTCCCTGAACGGCGACTGGTCGGTCTGTTGTTCCATGACGGCACTCTCCAAACCTATATCTTACTAGGCCCTAGGCCTCAGGCCATAGGCCCTCGGGCAGAGCCGGGACGCACAACGGCGTCCCGGCTATTCGCTCCTCAGACTCCCGAGCGGCTTGCGGACAATCACATCGAGGCTCGCGATGAGGCCGACCGCCAGCACCGTCGCGGCGGTGGCCGCCACACCGATCAGCGGAATCGCGGCCTCCCATGCCCACTCCATCTGCAGCAGCCGCGTCGTGACGGCCCACGACAGCGCGACGGCGCCGGCCGCGCCGAGGATGCCGGCCAGACTGCCCAGCACCCCGTACTCGACCGCCACCATCGCGGTGATGCGCGTCGTGCTCGCGCCGAGCGTGCGATAGATCGCCGCTTCGTAGTGGCGCTGGAAACGCGTCATGGCGACGGCGCCCACGAGAATCAGCATGCCGCTGGAAAGCGCAATCACGCCAACGATCGTGATGCCAAGCGTGATGTTGCGCACCACACCCTGAATCGTACGGATGATCTCGCGGATGTCGATGGCCGAGACGTTCGGATAGGCCGTCACGAGATCCCGCTGCAGGGCGGCGCGCGCCACCGGGTCGCGAGGGGCTCGCACGAGCGCAAAGAACGTACGGGGCGCATCCTCGAACGGACCCGGACGGAAGACGAACATGAAGCCGCCGCTGCGGGCTTCGCTCCAGTCCACCTCGCGGATGCTCGTGACGGTGGCCTCGATGACGCGCCCGGCGATGTCGAAGCGCATGCGATCGCCAATGCCGACTCCGCGCCGCGCGATGCCTTCCTCAATCGAGACTTCCGGCACTCCGCCCGCCGGTACCGGCCCCTCCCAGAGCCCTCCTTCCTGCATCACCTCGTTGGCCTCGAGATGCGACCGATACGTGATCACGTACTCGCGGCCAAGCCCACGCCGCCGCACGTCGTCGTAATCGTCGAGGCCCGCATCGCTGCCCGACACGCCGACGACGCGCGCGCGCATGACGGGAATGAATTTCGCCGGCGCGATCGCCCGCTGGTCGACGAGCGTTCGCACGCCCGTCTCCTGATCGGGCTGGATGTCGATCAGAAACATGTCGGGCGACACGTCGCTGAGCTCGAGTGAAAAGGCATTCAGCAGATTCGCCTGCACATGCTGGATCGCGAGAATGAAAAACGCGCCAAGCCCCACGGTCAGCAGCACGACTCGTGTCTGATTGCCCGGCCGTCCCAGGCTCACGACGGCATGACGCACGGCGAACCTCCGGGAGCGCGTGAGCGGACGCACCAGCCGCACGAGCACGCTCGCGGCCAGATGCAGGAGCAGCCCTGCGCCCGCAAGCCCGCCCATCACATACAGACTCGCTCTGAGCGACCCGGCCTGCCACGCGGCGACACTCGCGAGACCCGCGGCGACGGTCGCGTAACTGAGCCAGGCAACCCAGTCGCGGCTGCGAGCCTGCATGGCCGTGTCGGCGCGCAGCAGCAGCAACGGCTTGATGGCGCGCGTCTCGAGCAGGGGCACGAGCGCAAACAGGATCGACACGAGCAGGCCGACCGCGACCCCCTGCACCGATGCCGAAAGCGTGAGGGTCGGACGCCCCGACGGCAGCAGCACGACGAGCGATTCGGGGATCGCCGCGAGGGCGGCCGCCGCAATCAGGACGCCGGTAATGCCGCCGGCCACCGACAGCAGCCCCATCTGCGCCACATACGTGCCCAGCACCTGGCGCGACGACGCGCCCAGGCACTTGAGGATCGCAATACTCTTGATCTTCTGCTGCATGAAGACGCGCGTGACGCTCCACACACCGATGCCGCCGAGCACCACGATCACGAAGCCGACGAGACTGAGATAGTCCTCCGCCATCACGAGTTCCTCGTTGATGCCGGCTTCCGTGCCGCGATAGTGCCTGATCTGCACGAACTGATCGCGGTTCACGCGATTGAGGCGGCGCGACAGCATCAGCCCGGCTTCCTGCCTCTCTGTTTTCAGCAGGATGCGGTAGAACGCGCGGCTGCCGGTGGTCAGCAGGTTCAGGCGCTGCAGAGCGTGAAGGTCGATGAAGACGCGCGATCCGAGGGTGAAGGTGCTCACCTGCCGTCCCGGCTCTCTGGCGATGACGTCGCGGATGACGAAAGGCTGTCCCGCTATCAGAATCGCCTCGCCGACGTCGAGGCCGAGCTGCAGCAGGAGATCCCGCTGCACGATCACGCCATTGTTCGCGAGCACGTCGTACGAATAGGGGCGGCCGCTTTCGAGCTCGATCTGGCCGTAGAAGGGAAAGCCGTCCTGTACGGCTTTGAGCTCCACCATGCGCGCCCCCGGGCGATCGGCGCGCACCGGTCGAACCATGGTGGATGTTTCAATCACGTTCGTGCGCTCGACGCCTTGCCGGCCTGCGAGAAAACGCTGAATCGCGGCGCTGGTTTCAGGACTCCAGGGACGGCTCGTCGAGATCATCACGTCGGCGCCAAAAATAGCTCGCGCCTCGCCAACCAGTGTGACGCGGACATTCTGGATGATCGATCGCAGGGCCACGATCGCGCCGACACCGATGGCGACGCAGACGTAGAAGAACAGTAGACGGCGCCAGACGGCACGGGTCTCGCGCCACGCCATGCGGAGGACGAACCGCATCTTTACCTGACGGCGGGGGCCTCTGCACCCCGATTTGCCTGCGTGATGCGTTCGATGCGGCCGTCGCGCAGCTGCACGGTGAGGTCGGCCTTGGCGGCCAGCTCGGGATCGTGCGTGACGAGCAGCAAGGTCGTGCCGCGGCGGCGGTTGACGTCGAGGAGGATTTCGATCACCTGATGGCCCGTGGCGCTGTCGAGATTCCCGGTCGGCTCGTCGGCCAGCAGCACCACAGGGTCGTTGGCAAGCGCCCGGGCAATCGCCACGCGCTGCTGCTCGCCTCCGGAGAGCTGCGACGGATAGTGGTGGCCGCGATCGGCCAGGCCGACATCGTCGATGAGCGCGGTCGCGCGCGATCGCGCATCCGGACGATCCGCGAGCTCGAGCGGCACCATGACGTTTTCGAGCGCGGTGAGGGACGGAATCAGATGAAAGAACTGAAACACAATGCCGATGCGCTCGCCCCGTAGCCGCGCGAGGCGGCCCTCGTCGAGGCGCGTGAGCGTGACGCCGTCCACGACGATGCGACCGGATGTTGGCGCATCCAATCCTGCAATCAGACCGAGCAGGGTCGACTTGCCGCTGCCCGACGGTCCCGTAATCGCGGCCGCGCGACCCTTTTCAATCGTCAAGGACAGTGGATGCAGGATCGTGAGCTGCCCGGCGCCGCTCGTCACGACCTTCGTGACCTCATGCAGCTCAATCATTGCGGCGGGGCCCCCAACGCCCCGCTCCGCTCCTCGGCGCTCATCTGCGCTGGCCTGCGTCCGATGTGCGAGGAACGGCCTCGGCCGCCAGCGGTTCGAGCGCCTTCCAGACGGTGTCGGCGATTCGCCGCGAGCCATTGGTATTCGGATGCAGGCCGTCGGGCTGATTCAACGACGGAATCCCCGCGACGCCCTCGAGGAAAAAGGGGACGAACGCCACGTCTTCGTCCTCGGCAAGATCGCGAAACGCTCGGCGGAATTCAGCTGTGTACTCCGGGCCGAAATTGGGCGGCGCTTCCATGCCGAGCAGCAGCACCTTGATGCCGCGCGCTTTGGCATCACGGATGATCGCCGCGAGGCTGTCTTTCATCGCGTTCACCGGATTGCCACGCAGCCCGTCGTTGGCGCCGAGCGCCACGACGAGCACGCGCACGTTGCCTTCGAGCGCCCAGTTCATCCGCCGGCGTCCACCAGCGGCCGTATCGCCCGAGATGCCCGCGTTGACCACCTGCACGTCATAGCCTTCGCCCTGAAGCTTCTCGCCGATGACCGCAGGGAAAGCCTGCGACTGCGGGAGACCGAGCCCCGCCGTCAGGCTGTCGCCGAGAAAAACGATTCGCGGGCGCGCGGCGGCCCGGGCTTTCGCATCAGAAGGAGCGGCGGCCGGGGTGTTCGGCGGTGTGGCAGCAGGTGTGTCGGGGGTGCGTGCCGCGCCATTGCGATCGCACCCCGCCAGGAGTGCCACGGCAAGCAGCCCGCATGCGGCGAACCGCCGGCGCGAGTGAAACATCAGGGTTTCCATTATGCTACGTCCCTCATGAAAGACGCGCGCCTCCGCCGTGTAGTTTCAACCGCCCTGCTGACGTCGGCCTGTGCCGTCACTGCCCTGTCGGCGCAAGTCGCGTTCCCGGCTGATCGCGTCCTCACGCATCGCGAGCAGGCGCCGATCGTGAAAGCCTGGATCCAGCAGCGCTTTACGCAAGTGCTGCCCGCCCTCATGCAGCGTGAAGGCATCGACATGTGGATCGTCGTGTCGCGCGAATACAACGACGATCCGGTGTTTCGATCGATGTCGCCGCTGACCACCTACGCATCACGCCGTCGAACGATACTGGTCTTCTCTCTGGGGCGAGGCCCTGCAGGGCCCGCGTTCGACGCCTTCTCCGTCGGCAGATTCGACTATGACGGCCTCTATACGGTCATCCGCACGCACAACGACGGGCAATGGGAAGGCCTGCGAACACTCGTCGAGAAGCGGCAACCGAAAACCATCGGCGTCAACGTGTCCGAACAACACGCGCATGCCGACGGTCTGACCGCCAACGAGCGCGACAATCTGCTGCGTGCGCTCGGACCGGTCTATGCGCCGCGCGTGAAGAGCGCCGAAAAGCTCGCGGTCGGCTGGCTCGAAACGAAGCTTCCCGAAGAGACGGCTGCCTACACGCACGTCATGCAGGTGGCGCACGGGATCATCCGCGACGCCTTTTCGAACAAAGTCATCACACCGGGCACGACGACCACCGAGGATGTCGTCTGGTGGATGCGGCAGCGGGTCGCCGAGCTGGGCCTGGGCGGGTGGTTCCATCCGTCGGTCAGCATCCAGCGCAAGGGCGGCGTGAAGGATCGCGACATCGTGATCCGGCCGGGCGATTTGCTCCACACAGATTTCGGTCTGGTCTATCTCGGCCTTTCAACCGATACGCAGCATCACGCTTACGTGCTGGCTGCGGGAGAGACCGACGCGCCCGCGGGCATCCGCGCCGGACTTGCCGCGGCCAACCGGCTGCAGGACATCACGATGGCCCACGCGAAGATCGGCGTCTCAGGCAATCAGGCCCTGGCGGGCGCGCTCGCGCAAGCGAAGCGCGAAGGCCTCGTGCCGACGATTTATTGCCATCCGATCGGCTACCACGGCCACGGCGCGGGGCCGCCCATCGGCATGACCGACTATCAGCAGGGCGTGCCGGGGCGCGGCGACGATCTCTTCAGGCCCGACACGTGGCATTCAATCGAGCTCAATGTCATGCACAAGGTGCCGGAGTGGAATGGGCAGGCGGTGAGGTTTGCCCTCGAAGAAGACGCCGGGCTCTTCGCCGCCGGATGGCGCTGGATCGATGGACGCCAGGAGCGGCTCTATCTAATTAAGAGTTGGTGAATTAAGAATTAAGAATTGCTGAGGGAGCGTTCCAGATCGCCGATCGCGCGCGTCAGATAGGCACGATGGGCATCGACGGTGGCGTTTGCGAGTTCGCGGCGCTTCGCCGCAAGCGCAAGCTCCCAGGCCTGGCGCTGCTCGATCCGCCGGCGCTCCTCAGGGCTCAACGCCGGCTTGACGTTGCGCACACTCTGCGCCTCGTCCTGCTGCGACTCGATGTTCTTCGACTCCCACCCGCGTGCCATCGCAGTAATTCTGAATTCTTAATTCACCACATCTCAATTTCCCTGCGTCCCGTCTCCGTCCACCTTGATCGCCTCGGTCCATGCCGCGACCTGTTTGGTCGTCATGTTCCCCAGTGGCGTGAGGCGTGCGTCTTCGTAGCCGTCGGCCAGGTCTGGCAGGTACTGCTGGCGCGACAGCACCGGTCCGTTGCATAGCCGATCGACCGGCACCGCCGACGTCATCTCCTCGATCAGACGGGTATTGAGCTCGGCCATCACCCAGCTTGGAATCAGCGCGCGGTTGTCGGGAAAAATGTAGCCGAACAGCACCAGATGGCTGTAGAGCACGCGCCAGTTCTGGGCGAAGCGTCCGATCAGGCGCGGCCAGTCGATGCGGTCGGCCCGCGCCTTGAGGATGTGCGCCACATCGGCGCCGTCGAAGCGCTCGCGCTCCTGAATGAACCCCTTCGACCAGATCATCTCTTCGGCGGGGCACAGCCGGACGTCGCGATCGAAGACGTGTCCCGCCGGGGCGAACTCGAACCAGAGGTCATCGACTTCGGCGATGCCGTTGCCCGAGCTGAAGATCAGGTCGATGAACAGTTCGCCCGGTCCGTGCACTTTTGCCAGCCAGTGGTCGAACCGCATCTCGGGCTCGAAGCCGTGCGACCGGAAGCTTTCCATCGCCTGCTCGACGACGTCGCGCTTGAGAAACAGGTCGAAGTCCTTGGTGTGGCGCTCGATGCCGGTGTACTCGGAGAACGCGTACGCGCCGCCGACCAGGAACGGAATACCTGCCCCGTCGAGAATGTCGATGGCCTGGCGGTAGAACTGCCGGGTCTCTTCATCCGGGCTCGTGGGATTCGGGTTGTGGTTCAGCTGGAAGGGCTCCGGAAGTGCGTGCAACGGTCCTCCACGCCTCGTCAGTGGCAAGAAGGATGCCGCGGCATGCGCCTTGCTCGATCGCCATGCGTGGCCGACTCTCTCTCGCGCACGATCCGCCTGGCGGCGGTCGGCGACCTGCATTATTCGAGAAGCTCGCAGGGCACCCTGTTGCCGTATCTCTCCCACGTGCATGAAGACGCCGACGTCCTCGTGCTCTGCGGTGACCTCACCGATTACGGGCTCCCGGAGGAAGCGGCCGTCCTTGCGCGCGACCTGCAGACCGCCGTGCGCATTCCCATGGTCGGTGTCCTCGGCAATCATGACCACGAATCGGATCAGGCGCCCGAAGTGGCGCGCATCCTGCGCGAGGCCGGCCTCACGCTGCTCGACGGCGACACCACGGAAATCCGTGAAGTCGGCTTTGCCGGCGTCAAGGGCTTCTGCGGCGGCTTTGGCCGCGGTGTGCTCGGCGCGTGGGGCGAGGGTATCGTCAAGCAATTCGTCAACGAGGCCATCACCGAATCGCTGAAACTCGAGAGCGCCCTGGCGCGCCTGCGCACGCCCGCGAAAGTGGCCATCCTGCATTACGCGCCGGTACGCGACACGGTCGAAGGCGAACCGCTCGAAATCTATCCGTATCTCGGGTGCAGCCGGCTCGAAGAGCCCCTGTCACGCTATTCCGTGTCACTCGTCGTGCACGGCCACGCGCATCACGGCACGGCCGAAGGTCACACCAGCAACGGCATTCCCGTCTACAACGTCTCGCTGTCGCTCATGCGCGAATCATGGCCGGATCGGCCATACCGCGTGCTGGAAGTCGAAACAGCGGTGGAGATCCCAACGTGAGCATGAGAAAGAATCATTTGATCGCGGCCGCAGCGTGCGTCGTCCTTGTGTCGGCCGGTGCCGCAGCGCCCCAGCCGCAGTCCGGACTCTCGGCGGCCGACCGCGCGACCGCGAGCCAGTACAACCAGAAACAGGCGATTGCGCTGCAGGTCACACTCGACAAGGAGGGCTTCTCACCGGGCGAGATCGACGGCACGCTCGGCAAGAACACGCTTCGCGCGCTCGAAGCGTACGAAGGCGCCCGGCGGGCGAAAGCGGTGCCGGCCGCCAACGGCGGGCTGCGCGAGCACACGCTGACGGCCGAAGACGTGGCCGGCCCGTTCGTCAAACTGCCGGCCGACATGATGGCGAAATCGAAACTGCCGCGCCTCGGCTATACCTCTGTGCTGGAAAAGCTCGGTGAGCAGTTCCATATCAAGCCTGCCCTGCTGCGGCAGCTGAATCCCCGCAAACGCTTCGCGGCCGGCGAAACCATCAAAGTGCCCGACGTCGAAGTCACGCGCATTCCCGATACGCGCGCCGAAGGCACGCCATCGAACTCCGGGTTCGGCAACGTCCTGGTCATCGTGTCGAAGTCGCGCAGCGCGCTGCAGGTGCTCGACCCGTCGGGCCAGGTCATCTTCCGCGCCGCCGTGACAACGGGCAGCGAGGAAGATCCGCTGCCGATCGGCGTGTGGCAGGTGAACTCGGTGAACCGTAATCCCGTGTTCAACTACAACCCGGATCTGTTCTGGGATGCCAATCCCGCTCACGCCAAAGCGAAGATTCCTGCCGGTCCGAACAATCCGGTCGGGGTCGTTTGGATTGATCTGTCCAAAGAGCACTACGGCATTCACGGCACCCCCGAGCCCGGCAAGATTGCCTATACCGAGTCGCACGGCTGCATCCGCCTGACCAACTGGGATGCGCTCAGAGTCGCGGGCATGGTGACCAAGGGCACGCCTGTGCACCTGGTCGAGTAGCATGAGGTGGCGGGCCGGGCCCGCCTCCCACCATGCAGCCACAGATTCGCAACATCATCGCGGCCGGCGTCGCGGGCGTCGTCATCGGCGCCGGCGCGACGGCCGTGCTCATGGCGAGGTACGCGCGTCAGACAGGGAGGCCGGGCGTCGCGGCGCTGCATCCTGGTATCGATCCGGATGATGTCGTGGCGGTGCTCGATGTCGATTCGGCCCGGGCGAGTCAGCCCACCGCGGGCGCGGCCCGGCCCGCGCCGACGGAGCCGCGCCCGGTCGATCCAACCATCCCCCGCCTGACGGCAGGACGTGGCGACGTCATCAGCGATCTGCGAAGCCGCCGCCTGCCGATTCCCGTGCAGGGGATCGACCCGGCAAGGCTGGTTCAGTCGTTCAACGACCGGCGCAGTGATGCGCGCACGCACCAGGCGATCGACATCCTCGCGCCGCGCCATACCCCGGTGATTGCCGTCGAAGACGGCCGCATCGCCCGGCTCTTGATGAGCAGGGCCGGCGGCCTCACGATCTACCAGTACGATCCGGACGACAAGTACGTCTATTACTACGCCCACCTCGAGCGGTATGCCGACGGCCTCAAAGAGGGCGCCAAAGTGCAGCGAGGGCAGCTTCTCGGATACGTGGGGAGCAGCGGCAACGCTCCGCCGGACACACCGCATCTGCACTTCGCCATCTACGAGACCACCGATGCCGGGCGCTGGTGGGAAGGCACGCCCGTAGATCCGTTTCTTGTGCTGCGCTGACTCCCCTCAAACCTTTCCTGCCCCGCTCTCATCCAAACCCAATGACAGGATGGGCCAGACTGGCGTGGCGGCATTGACACACGACCGTCTCGAGGCGGTTGGGCAGGATTCTCGGGACGCGCGCGCCGCCGCCGCCGGCGACGCGCGGGCGTTCGAGCGCCTGTACCGAACCCACCTCGGCCGCATGCATGGTCTCGTGCGACGGATGGCCGGCCCGAAAGAGGCTGAGGAGATCACGCAGGACGTCTTCGTCCGCGCCTGGCAGAAGCTGGGCACATTTCGCGGCGATGCCGCCTTCTCGACATGGCTCCATCGGCTTGCGGTCAATGTCGTGATCGAGCGGTTCCGATCCGCCGCCACGAAACGCGCGAAGCTGCATGACCAGGGCGTGGTGCTCGAGGCGCTGCCCTCGCGGCCGGATCGTCCCGACAAACGGCTGCAGCTGGATGCGGCGCTCGACCAACTGCCTCACGGCGCGCGGCAGATCTTCGTGCTGCACGACGTCGAGGGTTACAAGCATGACGAGATCGCCGCGATGCTCGACATCTCGGCGGGCACGTCGAAGGCGCAGCTGCATCGCGCCCGCATGCTGCTGCGGAAACAGTTATGACCATCTGCAACACCGACAGGCTTTCGGAATATCTCGACGATGAGCTGACGCCGGCCGGGCGGCGCGAGGTCGACCTGCACCTGGCGGGATGCGCCGAGTGCCGTCTGGTGCTCGAGGAGCTCGCCCTGGTGAAACAAACGGCCGCGGAATTGACGGAGCTCGATCGCGTGCCCGACGCAGATCTCTGGCCGCATGTCGCGTGGCGCATGAAACAGCGCAAGGGGATTTCGCTGTCATGGGTGCAGGCGCTCGCGGCGGCCCTGGTGCTGATTACGCTGTCGGGCGGTGCGGTATGGATGGCGCTCGACGGCGGCAGATCGCCGGCGCCCGGTGTGGCTGCGACCGATGCCGCGGACCGCGGACCCGAAATTGACGCACCGCCCGCGCCCGTCGCCGTCGCGAACTTCGCGGACGAGGCCTACGAAAGCGCCGTCAGGGATTTGCGGCGCGCGCTCGAAAGCGATCGCAACCGTCTGGACCCGCAGACCATCCAAGTGATCGAACGAAACCTCACGGCGATCGATCGGGCCATCGGTCAGGCGCGCCAGGCGCTTGAGGCCGATCCCGCGAACGTTTCGCTTAATACCTATCTGGCCGGCGTGCGGCGCCGCAAGCTCGATCTGCTGCGCACGGCAAGTGAACTGGCGCAACCGGCGTCGTAACGGAGCAAATAATGACCGCAATTCTCTCCATGGTGTGTGCCGCCGCGCTGGCGATTCAGGCCGCGCAGCCCGCCCCCACCTTCGACCAGACCGTCAACGTCACACGCGGCACCCGCATCAGCGTGAGCAACCAGGCCGGCGAGGTCGTCATGCGATCGTGGGATCGCGATGCCGTGCGCGTGACGGCGCGTCACTCGGCGCGCGCGCGCGTCAACGTCCGCCCTGCCGACGGCATCCTGTCGATCATGGGCAGCGGCCTTGGCGCCATCGACTATGACATCACAGTGCCGTCGTGGATGCCCGTGAAAGTGACCGGACACTACAATTACATCGAGCTCAATGGCATGGGCGCGGAAGTCACGGCCGAAAACGTGCGCGGCGATATCGATATCAAAGGCGGCCGCGGGTTCGTGACCGCGAAATCGATCGAAGGCAAAATCACGATCAGCGGTACGCAGGGCAAGGTCACCGCCACCACAGTCAACGATCATCTGTCGGTCGATGGCGCGGCCGGCGAGGTGGTGGTCGAGTCGGTCAACGGCAACATCACGCTGACCGGCATGCGCGCGACCGGTGTCGACGCCAGCAGCGTGAACGGCACGCTGCAGTACCGGGGCACGCTCGCCGACCAGGGCCGGTATTCCTTCGTGACACACAACGGCGGCATCCGGCTCGCGATTCAGCCCACCCCGAACGCGACGTTCTATGTGCGGAGCTACGGCGGCGGGTTCGACCACGGGGGTGTCAACCTGAAGCCGCAAGGCGAGCCGCGGCGCGGCCGGCGCAACACGTATGTGGCCGGCACGGGCGCTGCGCAGGTGGAGCTCGAGTCGTTCAACGGCGGCATCCGCATCGCGGCCGCGGGACAATAACAGTGCGCTAAGCTAGGCGGCGGTGTCTTTCCGCCGCGTCCTCCGTCCGTTCGATGCCACGATGGTCGTGATCGGCGGCATCATCGGATCCGGCATCTTCATCAATCCCCGTCTGGTTGCGCAGACGCTCGACTCCACCTGGCTCGTGCTGGCGGCATGGATCGCCGGCGGTCTCGTCGCGCTGTGCGGCGCATTCGCATATGCGGAGCTCGGGGCGCGCTTTCCCCGCGCGGGCGGACAGTATGTCTATCTGAAGGATGCCTGGCACCCGCTTGCCGGCTTCCTCTATGTCTGGGCGCTGCTGCTGATCATCGAAACGGGCGCCATGGCGGCCGTCGCGATCATCTTCGCCGAATACCTGCTGCGCTTCCTCGGACGCGACACCACGCTCGCGCTGCCGCTGGCGATCGCCGCCCTCATCGCGGTGTCGGCGATCAACTACGTCGGTGTGAAAGCAGGCAGCCGGGTCCTCAACGTTTTCGTGGTCTTGAAGGTCGCCGCGCTGGCCATCCTGATCGGGATCGGCCTGCTGCTGCCCGCCGCAGCCGCCGACTGGCTCGGCAACGCGCGCGCGACGTCAGAGGCGGCAGCCGGTACCGCCATCGCTTTCGGCGCCGCCTTGATTCCGATCCTGTTCGCCTACGGTGGATGGCAGAACGCGAACTACATCGCGGAAGAGATCGAACATCCGGAACGCAATCTGCCGCGGAGCCTGATTGCCGGCGTCATTGTCGTCGCCGTCGTGTATGTGCTGGTCAACGTCGCGTATCTGCGCCTGCTCGGACTCGAGGGGCTCGCGGCAACCGCCACGCCCGCCGCGGATGCCGCCGCGCGAGCGCTCGGACCGGCCGGCGACAAATTCGTGGCGGCCGCCATTGCCATCTCGACCTTCGGGTTCCTCGACCTCGCGGTGCTGGCACCTACGCGCGTCTACTACGCGGCCGCCGCGGACGGCTACCTGCCCGCATCTCTCGCGCGGCTCCACCCTCGCTACGGCACGCCCACGCTCGCCATCGTCGTACAGGCCGTCTGGGCCATTGCGCTCGTGTTGACCGGCACCTACGGCGACCTGCTCAATTCGGTGGTGTTTGCCGACTGGATTTTCTTCGGCGCGACCGTGGCGGCATTGTTCGTCTGGCGGCACCGCGCCGGACCCGCCCCCGATACGTATCGATCGCCGGGCTACCCGCTACTGCCGGGCTTGTTCATTCTCGTGGCTATCGCGGTCGTGATTAGCGTCATCATAGAAGCACCGAGCCGCGCCGGCGGCGGCGCATTGCTGATTGCGACCGGCATTCCGGTGTTTCTTTACTACGCGAGACAGCGAAATTGAAAATTGAATCCGCCTCGCACAATCTGACTGGCTCGGCATCGCGAGCCCCCTACATGGTGTGGGCCAAGCAGCGTCCACCCGCGAAGTTCGATCTCGCGCTCAGCAACCTGCTCGCCTGCTCCATCGACGACATCGACGGCGCGCGCGAAGCGCTCTCGCTGGAGGGCGCGAACGAGAACGGCTATCCCCCGCTGCTCGACGCCATCGCCGCGCACTACGGCGTGCCGGCCACGCGCGTGATGACCGGCAACGGATGTTCGGGCGCCAACCTGCTCGCGATGGGGGCCGCTCTTGCCCCGGGCGACGATGTACTGATCGAATGCCCGTACTACGACCCGCTGGCAGGCGCGGCCCGTCTGCTCGGCGCCAACGTGCGCTTTTTCGATCGCCGTTTCGAAGACGGATATCAGCTCGACATCGACGCGCTCACCCGCGCGATGACGCCGCGCACCCGGCTCGTCGTGTTGACCAACCCGCACAATCCAGGCGGCACGCTGCTCGACGACGCGGCCATCGTAGCGGCCGCGCGCGCCGCCGCGGACCGCGGCGCGGTGCTGCTCGTCGACGAGGTGTATCTCGACATCGCGGACATCGTGGGCTCGGGCCCGCGGCATACGCCCGCGGCGCTGCTGGCCTCGAACGCGATCTCCACGAGCAGCCTGACGAAGTCGTATGGACTCAATGCACTCAGATGCGGATGGGCGCTCGCCTCGGAAGACCTGATCGAGCGCATGCGCCGCACCCGGGACGTCGTCGACGGCGCCGGCACCCTTCCTGCCGAGCGCCTCTCCGTGCTGGCGTTACAGCAGATAGACCGGCTGGCCGACCGCGCCCGCGCGCTCGCGAGCAGGAACCTGGATCTGTTTCGGGTCTGGATGATCGGGATGAAGCGCCTGGAGCTGCCGGCGCCCGCGAAGGCGACGGTGGTGTTTCCGCGCGTCGAGGACGTCGACGACACCCGCGTGCTCGCCGAAGGCCTGCATCGCGGGTACGGCGTTGCCGTCGTGCCCGGCTATCTCTTCGGCGAGCCGCGGAACATCCGCATCAGCCTCGCGGGCCGGCAGGACGCCCTCAAAGAGGGACTCGACCGCCTAGCGGACTTTCTGCGCAGCTGACGATCCGCCCGGCGCGTGCGACCCCTCGTACACCTTTGTCGCGAGCGCGATCATCGATCCAATGTCCGAGACGTTGGCCGGCAGCACCACCGTGGTCGACTGCTTCGCCAGCTTGCCGAACTCACCGATATATTGCTCTGCCACGCGCAGCTGCAGCGCTTCCATGCCGCCTTCGGTGCGCAGCGCCTCGGCCACGCGGCGCAGGCCTTCGGCCGTCGCGGTGGCAACCGCAAGAATGGCTGCGGCCTCGCCTTCGGCTTCGTTGATCTGCTGCTGGCGGTTCGCCTCTGAGGCCTTGATGACTTCCTGCTTCGCGCCTTCGGCCGTGTTGATGGCCGCGTCGCGCGTGCCTTCCGACGTCAGAATGACCGCGCGCTTCTCGCGCTCGGCGCGCATCTGCTTTTCCATGGCCGCGAGAATGTCGTGCGGCGGCGTGATGTTCTTGATCTCGTAGCGCAGCACCTTGACGCCCCAGGGTTCCGAGGCCTTGTCGAGCTCGCTGACGACCGACTGGTTGATGTTGGTGCGCTCTTCGAACGTGCGGTCGAGATCGATCTTGCCGACCTCGCTGCGCAGCGTGGTCTGCGCCAGCTGGCTGATGGCGAACACATAGTCGGAGATGCCGTACGACGCACGCTCGGGATTGAGCACCTTCAGATACAGCACACCGTCGACGCCCACCTGCACGTTGTCGCGCGTGATGCAGACTTGCGCCGGGATGTCCATGGCCGCTTCCTTGAGCGACATCCGGTAGCGGATGACATCGACGAACGGCAGCAGGATATGGAACCCCGCCTGCATCGTGGCGTGATAGCGGCCGAGCCGCTCCACGACGTACGCGCTCTGCTGCGGCACGACGACCGCCGTCTTCGCGATGATGATGACGACGACGATGGCGAGGATGAAAAAGACAATGACGCCGCCGGTCATGCTGATGTGGCTCCTTCTGGAATGACGACGACAGTGAGGCGATCGACGGCGACGACCCGCACGCGGGCGCCGCGCGCGATGGGCGCCGCGCCGCCGTTGCGGGCGGTCCAGATCGAGCCGCGGAGCTCGACGCGCCCCTGCTCGCCCGGACCGAAGTCTTCGATCGCTTTCGCCGGCTCACCCGTGAGGTTGTCGATTTCGTCGGTGCCGCGATCCAGACGCATGCGCCGCATCAGCGGGTTCCGGAACAGCAGCAGGAAGACCGTGGAGAGCACCGAGAACAGCAGCAGCTGCATCCAGAGCGGCCCGCTGATCCCCGCGAAGACGAGCAGACCCACCGCGATGGCGGCGAGCCCGAAGAAAATCACGAAAAACCCGCCAGGGGCCGCCATCTCGAGCAGAACGAGAATGAGGCCTACGGCGAGCCAGTGCCACCAGAGAACAGTCATGGTTGGGGTCCGCCGAGAGTATAGCGTATGCGGCTCATCCGTGCGGGTCGGGCACGGCTCCTGCTTTGACACGCGCGAGGAGCAGACGACATGACGTTTCCCTTCTCGATCGCGATCGTCGTGCTGGCCGTGTTCGCGGGACAGGTGCAGGTCACGCCGCGGCCGGCGAGCCGTACAGCCGTTCTCTGGAACGATCCGGGATCGATTGCCGCGCGCGATCTGTTCTGGGGCAGCGGGTCGGCGGAGCGCGCGCCGAAACCGCCCTTCGTCTTTCTCCAGGAAGACACCGACGGCGCGCAGCCCAAAGTGCACGTGCGCGATGCCGCCGGACGCGAGTGGACGGCGAAGTTCGGCGAGGAAGTGCATTCAGGGATCGCCGCCAGCCGGATCGTGTGGGCGCTCGGCTACGTCGCCGACGAAATCTACTATGTTGACGGCGGCACGATCAGCGGCGCGACCGGGTTGACGCAGGCCGCGAAGGCTCTGGGCCCGGACGGCGCGTTCACCAAAGCCAGCTTCCGGCTTCGCGATGCGCGCGCCACGCGCATGGACGAGCGCTGGACGTTTGCCAACAATCCTTTCGCCGGATCGAAGGAGCTCTCGGGTCTGGCGATTCTGATGACGATGCTGGGGAACTGGGACATTCAGGGCACGCGCAACAACCGCATTCTTGAAGTCGGACAAGAGGATCACTACTTCGTGTCGGATCTCGGCGCGACGTTCGGCAAGATGGGCGCGTTCCCGGCGCCCCGCAGCAAGTGGAACCTCGAAGACTTCCAGAAGGAGGAGTTCATCGAGAAGGTCGAAGACGGCCGGGTGGACCTCGATTACGAGGGGTACGGTGGCATCAACGAGGTGCCGATCGAGCACGCGCGATGGTTCGCCGGGCTCGCATCCCAGCTCACGGACAGGCAGCTGACCGATGCGCTGCGGGCCTCGGGCGCCACGAAGGCCGAGATCGATGGCTTCGCCGCGCGGCTGCGCGCGAAGATCGTGCAGTTGCAGAACGCGATGGGCGAAAGGAATTCCTCCGACACCGTCAGTAAGGTATCGTCGGAGTGATGAACCGAGTGGTGCTCGTGCTGGCCGCCCTGCTCGCGCTCGTGCCCGCGCGTCAGGCCGCCGGCCAGACGTGAGCGGGTTGAAGCAATCCCTACCTCCCAGGCTGGCGAGGTGTGCTCACGGAAGGCTTGTCTACGAACCGGATGCTCGTAGGCGGCTGGCTGATTGCGGAAGATCGCGATACGCCGTACGACGGATCGACTGAGACGGCGAACCCACTGCGCGAGCGAACGCTGATCCGCGTCTGGCTGCTCACGGCCGACGTGCGAATCACGACGAAGTCGGGCGTACAGATCACCGCTGCGTTCCCGGATGTCACGCGCTCCGGCGCCGTGACACGTGCCGGCGGCGAGACACTGAACTTCAGCGAAAACTTCAGCGGCGTTGGCGACGTCTCGGTGGTTGGCTGGCGCCGGTTGCCCGTCCGGCGGGGCTTCAACGTCACCTTGAATGCCGGGGTCTCACTGCCGACTGGAAAGGCCGAGCGGCCGCGTTTCCGCGAAGAACTCAGCGACGGCAGTCTCGTGCCGATGTCGCGGCTGCAGCGAGGGTCAGGCACATTCGATCCGCTGCTCGGTATCAGTGTCAATCGCGTCTTCACCGGTGTGATTCCGCCTGGCACGAGGCTCTTCGCCAGCGCGGCGGCGCGACTGCCGGTTTCAGAAAACGAATTCGGCATGCGCACCGGCTCATCATGGGAGGCCGGGATAGGCGGCGCGCGCGAGCTGCGACAGGCCGGCTTCGGCCACAACATCGTCGGGATCGTCAGACTCGGCTGGCTGCATAGAGCGCAGGACGTCTTCGAGGGAACACCGGTGCTCGTGGGCGGCGGCGACTGGATCACCATCGCGCCGGCGCTTGCCATCGCCATCGGCAAGTTCACGGCACAGGCCGAAGTGCGCATTCCGCTCGTGCGCTCACTTGCGAATCGGCAGCTCGATGCCTCGCATGCGTTTCAGGTCGGGCTCGTGAGATCGTTCTGATGGCAGACACAGGGCATAGGCTTACAGTTCCAACCGTCGCAGACGCAGTGCGTTCAGGATCACCGACACCGAGCTGAAGGTCATCGCCGCGCTCGCCCAAATCGGGCTGATGAGCGTTCCGGTGAAGGGATATAGCAGGCCCGCCGCCACCGGCACGCCGAGCATGTTGTAGACGAACGCCAGAAACAGATTCTGCCGGATGTTCTTCATCGTGGCGCCGCTGAGCGTGCGCGCGCGCGCGATACCGCGCAGATCGCCCTGCACCAGCGTGATGCCGGCACTCTCCATGGCCACGTCAGTGCCCGTACCCATCGCAATGCCGACCGTGGCCTCGGCCAGCGCCGGCGCGTCATTGATGCCGTCGCCCGCCATCGCCACCGTGGCGCCGCGGCTTTGCAGCTCGCGGATGGCGTCGCGCTTCTCGGCAGGCAGCACCTCCGCGCGCACATCGTCGAGCCCCAGCGAGCGGCCGACGGCTTCGGCGGTGGTGCGGCTGTCGCCTGTGAGCATCACGACGCGCAGACCCTGGTGCTTCAGCAGGCGCAGCGCTTCAGCCGTGGATGGCTTGATGCGATCGGCCACGCCGAGCAGGCCCGCGGCCTCGCCGTCAATCGCGACGAAGATCACGGTCTGCGCCTGCTGACGAAGCGCCTCGGCCTGCTGCGACAGCACTGACGTATCGACGCCCTTCTCCGTCAGGAAGCTCGACGTGCCGACAAACACGGTGCGGTTCCTGACCACGGCGGATACACCTCTGCCGGTCATTGAATCGAAACGATCGGCGTCGACAACCGGGACGCCGCGCTCTTTGGCGCCGCGCACGATCGCCGCAGCCAGCGGATGCTCGCTCGAGCGCTCTGCCGCCGCCGTCAGCTCCAGCAGCGTTTCCTCGTCAAAACCTCGCGTGGGACGCACGGTCACCAGGCTCGGCTTTCCTTCCGTGATGGTGCCGGTCTTGTCGACGACGAGCGTGTCGACCTTCTCCATGCGCTCGAGCGCTTCGGCATGTCTGATGAGGACGCCGGCGGTTGCGCCGCGTCCGGTGCCAACCATGATGGCCATCGGCGTCGCAAGCCCCAGCGCACAGGGGCACGCGATGATCAGCACCGCCACGGCATTGACCAGACCGAGCGCATAGCGCGGCTCGGGCCCCCAGAGAGACCAGCCGATGAAGCTGAGCACCGCGACGACGATCACGGCGGGCACGAACCGGGCCGCCACCAGATCGGCAAGACGCTGGATTGGCGCGCGGCTGCGCTGCGCTTCCGACACCATCTTCACGATTTGCGCGAGCAGCGTATCGGCGCCGACCCGCTCCGCACGAAACACGACGCTGCCGGTGCCGTTGATGGTGCCGCCGGTGACCTTATCGCCCTGCGCCTTCGAGACCGGCATCGGCTCGCCGGTCACCATCGACTCGTCGATCGAGCTGCGGCCCTCCGTCACGACACCATCGACCGGAATCTTTTCCCCAGGCCGCACACGGATCGAATCACCCACGACCACGCTGCTGATGGGAATGTCGTGTTCGCCGCCATCTCTCAGCACGCGCGCTGTCTTCGGCGCAAGGCCCAGCAACCCGCGGATGGCCGACGAGGTCTGGCTGCGCGCGCGCAACTCGAGCACCTGGCCGAGCAACACGAGGACGGTGATGACGGCGGCTGTGTCGAAGTACGTTTCGACTGCGCCGTGCATGTGAAAGCCGTCGGGGAATATTCCGGGCGCCAGCGTGGCCGCGGCGCTATAGAAGAATGCGGCGCCGACGCCCATGCCGATCAGCGTGAACATGTTCGGCGATCGATTGACGATCGAGGCCCACATCCGCTCGAAGAACGGCCATCCGGCCCACCACACCACCGGCGCCGTGAGCACAAGCGCGATGACATTGGCCGTGCGGAGATCCAGCCGTCCGCCAAGTCCGGCGCCAAGCACCATGTCGGTCATGGCCAGCAGAAACACGGGCGCCGTCAGTGCTGCCGCAATCTTGAGGCGGCGCGTCATGTCGACGAGCTCGTGGCTCGGCTGCTCCTCGAGCGTGACCGCGCGCGGTTCGAGCGCCATCCCGCAGATCGGACATGAGCCGGGCCCGATCTGCACGATCTCGGGATGCATGGGGCAGGTGTATTCCACTCCGTCCGCCGCTGGCGCCGCGGTCGCCGCGGGCGGTGTGGGCGCAGGTTTCGAATCCCCCAGATATCGCTCCGGGTCGGCGTCGAACTTCGCCTTACATCCTTTTCCGCAGAAGTAATAGGTCTGGCCCTGGTAAACGCTCGTGCCCGCGGCCTTTGCGGGGTCGATCGTCATACCGCAGACGACATCTTTGACTTTGGTGGGTTCCATGAATGAGTTGGTGCCGGGGGTGGGGATCGAACCCACATGGCCTTTTGGGCCAGGGGATTTTAAGTCCCCAGCGTCTGCCAGTTCCGCCACCCCGGCGGGTTCCTCCGAGTTTAGCGTGGGTTCGCGCTGCGTGGACGAACCTAGTGCTATGCTCCGCGGCATGGCTACCTACCTCGGAACGCGTTCGCTCGGCATGCTGCTGCTTGGGATTTACCTGGTGCTGGTTGGCATCATGGGTCTCGTCACGACGCTGGCGATACCGCCCATCGTGCTGGCGGTGCTGGCGCTCGTCGCGGGCATCCTGATTCTGATCGGGCGCTAGTCGAGTAAGTCGAGTAAGTCGAGTAAGTCGAGTAAGTCGAGTAAGACGAGTAAGAGAAGTAAGGGCAGTAAGGGCAGTAAGGAATCAGTGGATCGTCGACGTTCCCGGCAGAATGGGCATCGTCTGCCGTTTCAATGCGCT
>JBBDWL010000049.1:114259-158607 GCA_040902895.1 Vicinamibacterales bacterium
AGTGGATCGTCGACGTTCCCGGCAGAATGGGCATCGTCTGCCGTTTCAATGCGCTCGTGATGAGGGCGTCGAGCTGCTGCTGGTCGGCATCGAAGGGTCCGGCCACGGCGGCGCCCATCGGAATCTCGATGGCGATGACGACGCCGCCTTCGGCGGGTTCGACGATCCAGCTGAATCCGCGGAGCGCGACCGGCCGCGGCTCGTCTGAGTCAGGATTGCGGGCGCGATCGATGGCGCGCAGGATGCCGCGCAGCACGTCTTCGACTTCGCATTCCGTCCAGGCGCGCGGCGGCGTGGCGTTACTGACGATTTCGGTCACGGCACGATCGCGTTCCCGGAGCACGACTTCCACGGTGTAACTCGTCACGGCTACGTATCCTTCCAGCGCGGCGGGCGTTTCTCGACGAAGGCCCGGATGCCTTCCGCGGCATCCTCGGTCGACATCAGGTCCTTCAAGTATAGCTGCTCGATTCGCGGCAGCAGGCGCTCGATCGCGTCGTGGGCGGTGAGCCTGAGGGCGCGCACGGCGTGGCGCAGCGCGGCGGCCGAGTGCGGCGCCAGGTGACGCGCGAACCAGTTTTCAACGGCCGCGTCGAGCAGATCGGCGGGAGCCGTCAGTGTGATGAGGCCCGCCTGCGTCCACTCCTCCACCGGCTGTGGCGCGCCGGTGAGGGCGGCGCGTGCCGCGCGCGCGTACCCGGCCTTCAGCGGCAGCAGCACGCTGCCGACCGGCGGCAGCACGCCGAGCGCGATCTCGGGCAGCGCGAACGACGATCCGCTGGCCGCCATGATGAAATCGCATGCGAGCGCGAGCTCGAAGCCGCCGCCGAGACATCGGCCCTGCACGACGGCGGCGGTCGCGGCCGGCAGCGCGAGCATCTCGCGCACGAGCTCGTGCATCTCGGGCAGCGCGTGCTCGATCTCGCCAGGCGCGTGCTCGGGCACGCTGGCGCCGAAGCTGAAGTCGGGGCCGTCCGAGGCAAGGGTGACGAGTTTCAGTCGCGGCGCGCGGCTGACATCCTCGAATGCGGCCCGCAGGCCGATCATGATCTCACGCGTGAGAATGTTGCCTTTGGGATGCGAGAACCGCAGCGCGGCGCGCGATCCCGTCTCGTCAAACGCGATCGAGACCGGCATGCAGTTCCTCGGGACTGGTGACAGGTGCGTTGCAGGTGAAATCGCGGCATACGTACGCGGTGGCGACGCCGCCGCGCATCGACATGCCCGCCATCCACGGCAGAAGCGCGCTGAGCGCCTCCTGATTCGCCGGATCGACCGCGATGTGGGCCGCGAACGGCAGATACCGCGATGCCGCGGCCTCATGCAGCGCACGTGTGTCGCTGCGGCCGGCGGGTCCGACGATCACGATCTGCGTGAAGGCCGCGTGCCGCGCCGACAGGACGGACGCCAGAAACGGCACGACGCGCGCCACGCGTCCCAGGTTTGGACCGAAGCGCGCGAGCGCTTTGTCCGCGCGGTCGAAGGCGTCCCGCGCGCCGGTGAGGTGGGCGATGACCAGCTCGTTCATCGCGGCCACCGATCCGGCCGACGGTTCGGCGCCGTCGTAATCCTCTTTCATCCGCAGCAGCAGCTCGGGATCCTGCCCCGACGTGCTGAACCACCCGCCCGCCTCGTCATCCGCGAACAGCGCATGCTGCCGCTCGCGCAGCCGCAGCGCCCATTCGAGCCATTCGGCGGCGCCGGTGGTCTGGAACAACTCCAACAGCCCGAACACCATCGAGGCGTAGTCTTCGCAATAGCCGTCGATCGCCGCCTCGCCGTCGCGATAGCGCCGCAGCAGCATCTGTCGATCGCCATTCCACAACAGGGTGCGGATTGACGCGGCCGCGCGGGCCGCGGCCTCGCGCCATGACCCGGCGCGCGGATCGGACGGCAGCACGCGCGCGGCCCTGGCGAAGGCCGCAATCATCAGGCCGTTCCAGGCGCTGAGGACTTTGTCATCGAGATGCGGGCGCGGCCGTCGCGCCCGCACGGCAAGCAGCGCCTGGCGCGCGCGCGCGAGCGCCTCGGATACGGCGCCGTCGCTCAGCGATAGACGAATCGCAATGTCTTCGATCGGCTCAGCGACATAGAGCACGTTCTGGCCCGCGAGCTCGCCATGCGGATCCTCCAGCGCGTTGCCGTCAGGCTCAATCCCGAACCGGCGCTTGACGACGGGAAAGTCAGTGCCCGTGACTTCCGCGATTTCGGCCTGGCTCCAGGTGTAAAACGCGCCTTCCACCTTCGTGGCGTGCGCCGCTTCGGCGGACACGTCTGCGTGAGGTTGACCCGCCATAGCGCCGTCAGGCGCGACGGCGGGAATACTGTCGGCATCTTCAGCCGAATAGAACGCGCCGCTGGAATCCGTCAGCTGATCGCCCACATAGGCGAGCGTGCCGGCGGCGACGTCCGCGAAGAACGGCTCGCGCGCCGCCTGCGATGCTTCGAGACAGGCGAGCACGAGTTGCGACTGGTCGTACAGCATCTTCTCGAAATGTGGCACGCGCCACTTGGCGTCGACCGAGTACCGGTGGAAGCCGCCGCCAAGCTGATCGTGCATGCCGCCGAGCGCCATCGCGCGCAGCGTCGCCGACGTCATGTCGAGCGCCGATTGATTGCCGGTCCGCGCATGTTCGCGCAACAGGAACAGGAGCTCTGATGGCCGCGGGAACTTCGGCGCGCCGCCGAAGCCGCCGTGCTGTGCGTCGAATGACGATCGCCATGCGTCGAGCGCCGCGTCGAGCGCATGAGCCGGCGCGACGCTCTGGGATCCGGCCGGTGCCGAGATCGGTGACGCGCTCTGGCGCAGCCGATCGGTCAGCACGGCGGCGGCTTCGGTCACGCGAGGACGCTCGTCGCGCCACACGCGCATGATCTCGCGCAGCACGTCGATGAACCCGGGACGGCCCCAGCGCGAGTCGGGCGGAAAGTACGTGCCGCCGAAAAACGGCTGCAGGTCTGGCGTGAGAAACACGCTCATCGGCCAGCCGCCGCTGCCGGTCGTCGCCTGCACGAACGCCATGTAGACGCGATCGACGTCGGGCCGCTCCTCACGATCGACCTTGATCGAGACGAACCCGTCGTTCAACACGTTCGCGATCGCATCGCTCTCGAACGACTCGCGCTCCATCACATGACACCAGTGGCATGTCGAATAGCCGATCGAGAGAAAGATCGGCTTGTCTTCAGTGCGGGCCTTCGCAAACGCCTCGGCGTTCCACGCATGCCAGTCGACCGGATTGTGCTGATGCTGGAGCAGATACGGGCTGCGCTCGCGCGCGAGACGGTTCGCCATGCGGCTGTCTTCATGCTAACTGCCGCCCCGAACACCGGCAAGCTACAATTGCCGCATGAGTCTGCGCCTCCAGGGCAAGCGGGTCGCCTTGCTCGTCGAAGACGATTTCGAAGACTACGAGCTCACAGGCCCTTTCGACGCGCTCAAAGCCGAAGGCGCGGATGTCGTCATCGTCGGGCCCGCGGCCGGCAGACAGTTCCGCGGTAAAAAGGGCGAAGCGACGGTGACATCGGACGTGGCCGCGAGCGCCGCGCGGGTGAACGACTTCGACGCGCTGGTGATTCCGGGCGGCTATGCGCCCGACAAGATGCGATTGCGTCACGCGATGGTGGACCTGGCGCGCGACTTCGTCGAATCGGGCAAACCGGTCGCGGCCATCTGCCATGGGCCGCAGCTGCTCATCAATGCCAACGTCCTTCGCGGCCGCACGCTCACCTGTTGGCCCTCGATCGCCATCGACGTCAAGAACGCGGGCGGCCTGTACGTGGATCGCCCGGCCGTGCGCGACGGCAACCTGATTACATCGCGCAAGCCCGACGACGTGCCCTTCTTCAACGAGGCAATCATCGCCGCCCTGAGTCCCGGCGCCGATGCCGACTGACCTCGCCATCGAGACGCACGGCCTGACGCGCGCGTTCGGCGACCTGCGCGCCGTCGACGGCATCGACCTCGCCGTGCCGGCCGGGTCGTTCTTCGGTTTTCTTGGACCGAACGGCGCCGGCAAGAGCACGACCATCAAGTGCCTGACCGGTCTGCTCCGCCCGACGGCCGGCACGATGCGCATTCTCGGCATCGATCCGCTGGCCGATCCGATTGCGGTCAAGAAACAGGTTGGCGTCTTACCCGAAGATCTCGCGCTGTTCGATCGGCTCACGGCCGTCGAGACACTGACGTTTGTCGGCCGCGTGCATGCGCTTCCAGGCGCCACAATCGACAGCCGCACGAGCGAACTGCTCGAGCTGATGTCGTTGACGGGCGCGCGCAACGATCTGGTCGCCGACTTCTCGCACGGCATGCGCAAGAAGCTCGCGCTTGCCGCGGCCCTGCTGCCCGCGCCGCGCCTGTTGTTCCTGGATGAGCCCTTCGAGGGCATCGACGCGCTCGCGTCGCGGCAGATCAAAGATCTGCTGCACGCGTTCGTCGGGCGCGGGGGCACGATCTTCCTGACCTCGCACATCCTCGAGATCGTCGAGCGGCTCTGCGATCACATTGGCGTCATTGCGAACGGACGCATGGTCGCGCAGGGCACACTGGCCTCGCTGCGCGAAGGGCGCGCCGGCCAGTCGCTCGAGCAGTTGTTCGTCGGCCTCATCGGCGGTCCCGCCGAAACCTCCATCGCGCTCGACTGGCTCTGATGACCGGCTTTCTGCGCGCATGGGCGTGGCTGCGCTGGCGTACCTTCATGAACGCGATCGAGCGCAGCGAACGCGCGGATCGCCTCGCTCGATTCTCACGCGCGATCGAGGCGCTCGGCCCGGTCGTCGTGGCCGTGATGATGATCCCGGCCGCCATCATGGCCTTGCTGTTCGGCATGGCAACGGGATACGGACTGGGCAGCGGCGAAATGTGGGGCGTGCCCCTGATGCACGCGATGCGTATCGCGCTCTTCGTCGTGATCATCTTCACGGTGATGGGACCGATCGTGCTGCCGTCGGGCCGCGGGATCGCGTCGCTGCCGCGACTCCTGCTGCTGCCCGTACCGCACAAGGCGCTGTTTGCCGGAGAGCTGCTCGGCGGACTGGCCGAACCCTGGACGCTGCTTGGTGCCATCGCCGTCGTGATGGTCGCGGTCGGCGCGCTGATGGCCGGCCACGTGGCGCTCGCGGTCGTCGCGGCCGCCGCCGCGGTCGCGCTCGTGATGGCGCTGCTCGCGATAGGGGCGTTGTGCGGCGCGCTGCTCCACGTGCTCATGCGCGACCGCAAGCGCGGGGAGTGGATCGTCGTGCTGTTCTTCACGCTGCTGCCGCTCGCGGCGATCGCACCCGCCCTGATCGCGGGCGCCGGCGTGCGCGGCGATGACTGGGAGGAGCAGTTCGAAGCGCGCGCGGAAGCCATGCTCGAGCAGCCGGGCAACGGCGCGCTCGCGCTCTTCCCTGGCGAGCTCTTTGTAGCCGCCGCGGCGCGCACCACCGGGGTATCGCCCGGCAGCGTTGCGATTCCCATTGCCGGCCTCGCGCTGATGACCACGGCATCGGTCATGGGCGGATGGACCCTCTGGAAAAGAACGATCGACCGCGGCGGGATTGCGCGCGGACGCTCGAAGGCCGCGACCGCAGGCGCGGGCCTGCCGTCATCGCTGGGGATGATGAAGACGCCGCGACGCGCGATCGCCTTCACGTTCCTCCAGCACGTGGTCCGTACCGCGCGCGGACGTACCACGGTGCTCCCGGCCATCATCATGACCGTCGTCTTCGCAGGTCTGGTTGGGGTGAAAGGTGGCGTGGTGATTGGCGCCATTCCACTGCGTGATGGATTTGCCATCGGCGTCTTCGGCATGGTCATGGCGTTTCTGACCGTCGTGCAGCTGTGGATGAACCAGTTCGCGATCGACAGGGCGGGCCTGACCATGCTGTGCGTGCAGCCATTGACGAGCGCGCAGATCCTGCGCGGCAAGATGGCGGGTACGGCGCTGCTGGTCGCCGTCCTGGCCGCGCTGCCATTCGGCGCCGGGCTGCTGGTCGGCACGCCGCGGCCTGTCGCCTACTGGCTGGTGCTCGTCCTCGGCAGCATCGCCGCATTCCTCGTCATCGCCCCGTTCGCCGTCATCCTCTCAGCGGTCTTTCCAAAGCACGTCGACCTCGCAAGCATCGGACAGAAGAGCAATGCGCATGCGGCGGCAGGGTTTCTCGGCATGCTGGTGATCTTCGGATCGGCCGCACCAGGCATTGGCGCCGCGCTTTTCGGCTTCCGCATCATGCAAAGCCACTCCGCCGCGATGGGCCTCACGGCGCTCTGGCTGCTGGTCGCAATCGCGCTGCACTGGGCGCTGTGGAGGCTTGCGGTCGCGACGTTCGAACGCCGCCGCGAATCACTGATTGCGGTCGCGAACGGGAGGTAGGGGACGTTTAAAAGACACGGCAGGAGGTGTCATAAGACTCCTCCTGCTGTCAGTGGCAGGCTGGCTTTGGAAGGCCTTGTTCCCCCGCGGAGCGCGGAGGAGGTGGGTCGCCGCCGTTGGCGTGCCGACATCCTTCATAACAGCAACGCGGATGCCAGCTTTTTAAGCCCGTCCATGGGCGAATAAGGGCAACTCGCTACCCACCTCAGCCCGTTTCTTGCACTGGGCGGCCGCATGGCGACACATGACTCGGTTTGGCGGGACGGCTACGAGCGCACTCCGAATCCCCCTTTGAAGCGCGATTTGACGGCCGATGTCTGCGTGGTGGGTGCGGGCATCGCGGGCCTGTCGGCCGCGGTCGAAGCGGCGCTCGCTGGTCTGAGCGTCGTGGTGCTCGAGGCGACCGCCGTGGGCGCCGGCGAAACGAGCATGACCAGCGCGCACCTCACGAACGTCTTCGACACCGGCCTGACCTACGTCGAACGCCACGCGGGGCTCGAGTCGACCCGGCTCGCCGCCAATGCCCACATGGCGGCGATCGAGCGGATCCAGGAGTTGTCGACCGAGCACCGCATTGCATCGCAGTTCCGCCGCGTCAACGGCTACCTGTTCGCGCACGATGCCTCAGCGAACGCCGGCATCGATGAGGAGCTCGACGTCGCCGAGCGATGCAACGTCGCGTTGTGGAAGCCCGTACGGCTCGACGCATCACCCGTCGGTCCGAAAGGACGCGCGGCGCTCCGGTTCCCGAACCAGGGCATTTTTCATCCGCTGGCCCACCTGCACGGTCTGGTGCGCGTGCTGGAAGCGAACGGCGGGCAGCTCTTCGAAGGCAACCGCGTGAACGCCGTCCATTCGGGTGAACCGGGCCGCGTCGAAACGTCAACAGGTCCGGCCGTCACCGCGCGCTTCATCGTCGTCGCCACCAACAGCCCGATGAACGATCTCGTCGCCATGCACACGAAACAGGCGCCGTATCACACGTATGTCGTCGGCATGCCGGTGCCGGCCGGCTCGGTCGAGCCGGCGTTGTATTGGGATACCGAGGAGCCGTTTCACTATGTCCGCCTGTTGCCCGGCGGCGCGCCCGGCGGCGCCGATGTGCTGATTGTGGGTGGAGAGGATCACAAGACGGCGCACGAATCAGACTGCGACAGCCGGTGGAAGAAGCTCGAGACATGGGCGCGCCGCCACTTCCCCGACGCAGGTGATGCGGCGTGGAAATGGTCGGGACAAGTCATGAATTCCATCGACGGCCTCGGCTACTTCGGCAGAAATCCGATGGACTCGCCCAATGTGTTCATTGCGACCGGCGACACCGGCATGGGACTGACCGGCGGCACGCTCGCCGGCATGATCATCCGGGACCTGATCCTCGATCGCCCGAATCCCTATGCCGCCGTCTTCGATCCGTCGCGGAAACCGGTGACCGCGGTCTCGGAGTTCGTCAAGGAGCAAGTCGACGTCGCCGTGCAGTACGCCGACTGGGTCACACCGGGCGAGGTCGAAGACGTCAACGAGATCAAGCTCAACTCCGGCGCCGTCGTGCGACGCGGCGGGCGGAAATTCGCCGCCTCACGCGGCGAAGACGGCAAGCTCACATGCGTTTCGGCCGTTTGCACTCATCTCGGATGCATCGTCGGCTGGAATCCCGCGGCATCAACGTGGGACTGCCCCTGCCACGGATCGCGCTTCCGCACCGACGGCAGCGTCATCCATGGGCCCGCCTCGCGGCCACTGGAACAAGTCGAGGAATCAGAATGTAAAGCGTAAATCCGTCTTCAACCCGCTGTGGTTTCGCCGCCCAGCAGCGTAAGCACTTCGCCGGTGATGTAGCTCGAATCGGCGTCGGACGCGAAGAAGACAAACGCCGGCGCCACTTCTTCCGGCTGCGCAGGTCGCTTCATCGGTGTGCCGGCGCCGAACGTCGCAACCTCCGCGGGAGTTTTGTTGTCGGAAGGGTTGAGCGGCGTCCAGACCGGGCCAGGCGCGACGCAGTTGACGCGGATCCCCTTCTCCACCAGATTCTGCGCGAGTGATTTTGTGAACGCGTGAATCGCGCCCTTCGTGGCCGAGTAATCGAGCAGCTCCTTGCTCCCCTCGAGACCGGTAATCGAGCCGCAGTTGATGATCGCCGAGCCGCGCTTCAGGTGCGTGATCGCGGCCTTCGCCATGTAGAAGTAGCCGTAGATGTTGGTGCGGAACGTCTGGTCCCACTGCTGTTCCGTGATGTCCTCGAGACCTTTCTGGCGGTTTTGGTACGCGGCGTTGTTGACGAGGAGATCCAGCGCCCCGAGCCCGCTGACCGTCGCCTCCACGGCATCCCTGCAAAAGGCCGGATCCGACACGTCGCCCGGAAGCAGCAGCGCGCGGCGGCCCGCCTTCTCGATGGCAACAGCGGTCTCTTCGGCGTCAGATTGCTCTTCGGGCAGATAGACGATCGCGACATCGGCGCCTTCTCGGGCAAACATCACGGCCACCGCGCGTCCGATGCCTGAGTCGCCGCCGGTGATCAGCGCGACTTTGTCTTCGAGCTTGCCTGCCGGCTTATACGCCGTCGCCTTGTAACGGGGCCGGGGATCGAGCTCCGATTCGATCCCCGGCTTTTCCTGATGCTGCTTCGGAAATGGCGGCTTCGGTTCGCGATCGGCAATCGTTCCCATCAGCGTGACGCTCTCATCGTGCGCATCGACGGCGCGGGCGCGAGCCGATTGAGGCGGCTCTTTACCTGGCGGAATGCCTGGCTGTCGCGCGTGCCGGTCGCGCCCACCCGGCGAACGGTCGATTGCAAACGCGTGACTCGCTCGGCCGGAGCTGGATGCGAGGACAGGAATGTCTGCACCGATCCAGGATCGCGGCCGGCCTGCGCCCGCAGAATCTGCATGAACTCGACCATGCCGTTGGGATTCCAGCCCGCCCGCTTCATGATCTGCGCGCCGACTTCGTCGGCCTCCCGCTCGTCGTCGCGGCTGAATTTCAGCATGTAGCCCTGGGCCGCAAGGCCGCCGGCGATCTGCGCGATCTGCCCTCCGCGATCGTTGCCGACAATCGCCCCCAGCAGGCCGAGCAGGCCGTTGGCAATGAGGCCTTTCGTCATCTGCGAGGCGGCATGGCGCTGCGCGATGTGCGCGATTTCATGTGCCAGCACGCCGGCGACCTGCGATTCATTCTGCGCCGACGACAACGCGCCGCGATGAATCCAGACCGGCCCGCCCGGCAGCGCAAACGCGTTGATCTCGCGGAAGTTCGCGACGTCGAAACTATAGGGATACCGTGGTCCCGTCGCCTGCCGGACGAGACGCGCGCCGACGCTGTCGACGTACCTGTTCACGGTGCCATCGTTGACGACCGGCACGTCGCGCTTGATCTGCCGCTGCGCTTCGCGGCCGATCTGCACTTCCTGATTGACCGACACGAGCTGCGGCCCGGCGCCCATCAACAGCACGGATGAGACCGCAACAGCCGAGATGGTTCTGATGCTGTATTTCATGATGACTGTTCCTCTCGAGGTCGGGCACTGGCGCACACGGCCGTCGGGATAGAGACACCAGTGATCAAGGAACGTGCCGCACCCGGGTTCAGACGCGCGGGCTTGGCGCCGCGGGAATTTCGTCGGGACGATGCCGGCGGAGCCGGGCATAGGCGGCAGAGACCTCTGCACCGAACAGCAGGATGACCGCGGAAAGGTACACCCAGATGAGGAAGACCACCACGAACTGAACGCCGCCGTGGATGCTGAACTTCGACATGTCTTTCACGTAGTACGAGAAAAGCGCGAGCGCGCCTCGCCACATGAAGCCGGCGAGAAAGGCGCCAATCCACACGTCGCGGAAGTGCACCTTCGCATTCGGCACGAAGTAATAGATGAGCCCTGTAATGCCGACGAAGAGCACCGTTGTCGACCACTGCAGAATCAATCCCCGCAGCACTTCGAGACCGGGTGCGCGCGCGAGCACGTGCGCGAACCATCCGGTGCCGGCGATGTTGATGGCGCTCACCAGCAGCAGTCCGATGAGCAGCAGCACGCTGGCCGCGACCAGCATGATGAACGAGACGAGCTTGTGTTTCAGATAACTCGGCTGCCGGTCGACGCCCCATGCGTGATTGATCGCAGACGTCAGGGCGCCGAAGACCCCCATCGAGGCCCATATCAGCAGCAGCGCTCCTCCGACACCAATGCGAAACGGCGACGTCTGCAGCTCCTGGAGCTGGTCCCTGACGAACGGGAACTCGGTCGGGAAGTAGCTGAAGACGAACGCGAGAACCTTCGAGGTCTCACCGCCGGGCACGGTGACGCCACCCAGGATCGACAGCGCGAGCAGCAAAAAAGGAAAGAGCGAGAGAAGGGAGTAGTACGAAATGGAGGCGGCGAACGTCAGGTCGTCGCTGCGATAGAAATCAACGCTGCCTTTGACGACCGAGAGGCCGCCAAGTCGAACTTCGCGCCAGATGCGGCGCATCCAGCGCCGAAGGAGCAACACAGATCACGATGATAAGGGGACACGTGCGTCCCCTTATCCTTTTTCCGCTAGGCCTGCCGGGTGTGACGCCAGGCGCTGCCGGCTTCCTTCGCCAGCCAGGGCCCGCCGGCGACAAGCGCCGTACGGCCAAGCTTGAAGGCGGTCTTCCGCAGCACTGGGACCCTGAGCACCAGCAGGGCCGCGGCAAATCCCGCGACCCCGAGGATGATATTCGCCGTCTTCTCTGCGTTTTCTCTGGTCATGACGCCTTAGAACTCGGTGCTGGTCGACGGCGTGTCGAGCCCGCCGGTCGAATAGCCCGACGTGCCGGCCGTGCCGCCCGCGAACGAGCCACCCGATTCGTAGGTGCCGCCTGCGCCGGTGGGCCCCGTCGCGGTGCCCGATCCCGAGCGGTTATAGAGGTTCGTGACTTTGCTCGACGCCGCCGAATACCCTTCGGCCGCGCGCTCGCGCAGCTTCGACGCTGTGTCGCCCAGCTGGGTGCGCAGCTCCGAGCCCGCGCGCGGCGCGAGCAGCATGCCGAGTCCGGCCCCGAGCACCGCGCCGGCGATCAACCCCATCATGAACGCTCCGCCGCTGCCGCCCTCATCATCGAAACGATCGTATTCGTACGCCATTTACAAACCTCCCTCTTGGACTCTGCGGGTCTCTTCGTGGTGAACATGCCCGCCCGCCGGTTCCGTGCGCGGCACGTGCGTGGACTCGCGGGCAAAGCGTGAATGATGCCGGTGGCCGCTGCCTTCACCGGTCGTAAGCGCGTTGACGATGAGCGAGCGGATGCTCGTGACCGCATCCGAGACGCGGTGCACCGAGTCGGCGACCGTCGATTTCACGCCGGTGGTGGTGTGGTTCACGCGGTTGACGGTTTCGTCAATGACGGCTTCGAACTTCTCGGCGCGGTGCTGCACGCGGTCGGTGAGGCGATGCACCTGATCGAGAATGCTGTCGACTTTGGCGGCCAGCGGCTTCACGCGCTTCTCATCGATCTCGCGCAGCGTCTCGGTCGCCGCTCGATAGATTTTCCAGCCGGCCACACCGAGGCCCAGCAGCACGAGCCCCTGTACGACGCTCACCGCCGCGATGATGGCGAGCATGGTGTTGGTCGTGTCGAGTGATCCCTGCATATGACCCCTTAGTGCGACTGCCCGGCGGATCCGGTCTCGGACCGCGACACGTCATTCGCGATCTCCTGCAGCGACGCCCAGCTTTCGCCGGCCGCCGTCCGCGCTTTGTGCACGGTGCCTTGCATCCGGTGCATCTCGTTCAGGAAGTCGTCGATGCGCGGTTCGAGGTGGGTCCGAAACTGGCGGCCCGCCTCGGTCAGATACAGATAACCCCACACACCCCCGACTACCGCCCCGATTGCCGAGGCCCAGCACACACGATTCGCATCTGTCACGGTGGTTTCCTCCTTGCCGTCTCAGATCAGCTTCAAACAACGTGCCGGGGGAGAAACTGGTGAATTCAGAATTGGTGAATTGAGAATTACCGAAGAATGGCCGGGCGAGCTCAGCCGTGAACGCTAGCGCTCGGTTCGAAGGAAGATTGCGATGGCAACGCCATCCCAGGTGCCATTCGAGGGACTGCCGGGAGCGTCGCCGCCGAGCGGCATGACGCCGATACGGGAAATGTCGAGCTGGATGCGACCCACAAGATACTCGCGCACCATCGCCGCGCGCCGGCGGCTTTGAATGTACCGCGCGTCATAGGTCGGCCCCGACGCGTAGCCTTCCACGACGATGGGCGCGTCGGGCGGCTGCTTCAGGAAGTCAGACATCGCCGACTCGAGTCTCGCCTTGCCGTCGTCGGTCAGCACTTCGTCGCCGCTCGCAGTCGTCGTAAAGAGCACGTCGCTTTTCAACCAGATCCTCACGACCCGCCGGTCGCCCGATTCGAGTGCGCCCTTGCGATACTCCTCCACCGGAATGTCATCGAGGTCGTAATATCCGCGCCGCTCGAAGAATCCCCGGAAAAAGAAATTGCGCTTCAGCGCTTCCGAGCTTTCACTGAGATCCGACATGGCTTCGCGCGCCACGGCCAGCGTCTGACGCAGATCGGCGACCGCCCCCTGCACGGGGCCCGTGTTGGATCGCAGATCCGTCGTCAGCTGCTTCGCCTGCTCGGCGGCCTCATCGACCTTTGCAATGACGCCCCTGGCGTCCTGCATGAGCGCGACCGCGCGATCGTGCAACTCCGTGTCGTTGACGAGTTTGCCGGCCGTCCCCTTGCCGCTGCGGACATCCTTGACGATCAATCCCAGATCATCGACGACGACCTCGCCTTTCCGCAAGATCGCCTGCAGCTCGGTCTCGAGCGCGAGCATGATGCGGTTGGCCTCGGTCATCGTGCCGGTGACGCCTGTGAGGGCGATGTTGAGCGACGACTGCACCTGCGCGACCACGTCGTTGACCAATTGCAGGGTCTTGCCGGCCTGCACGAGCAGGTCGGTGAAGTCGTACAAATCCGATCCCGCGATCGTCGATCCGTCTGGGGCCTGCGGCGCCGCATCCGTGCCGGCGTCAATCTGCACGAACTTGTTGCCGACCAGGCCGTCGGTTTGAATCGACGCCACCGAATCGGTGCGCACGAGCCCGCGCAGATCCTCGAGCACGCGCAGCTTCAGCCGGAACTTCTCGTTCGGATTGCGCGGCACGCGAATCTCTTCGACCTCGCCGGCATCGGCTCCCGCCACGCGCACGATCGCGCCTTTCTGGATGCCTCCCAGGCGCGCGAACTCTGTGTAGATTTCGAAATCGCGCTGAAACAGCGCCCGCCGATCCCCGATCATGAACAGGCCGAGCGCGAAGAGCATGCCGGCCATGAGGATGAACAGGCCGACGACGATGGCGCGGCTGGTGCGCCTGGGGCGGCGCCGGGCGGCCGGGCCGCGATCGCGTGCACGGGCGTCGCGGACGGGCGCGTCGTCGTGCGTCGTGCGCGTCTCGTCCCTGTCGGGGCGCTCGGGCTTCTCGTCCACGGTTATCCTGACCCTTCCGACTTCATGAACGTCTGCACGAGCGGCAGCTCCGATCGATCGAGCTCCTCCGCGGTCCCCTCCGCGACGATCTGGCCGGCGTCGAGCACCATCAGTCTCCGGGCGACTTTGCGGGCGCTCGGAATGTTGTGCGTCACCATGACCAGCGTGGTGCCCTGGTCCCGCAGCGCGCACAGCAAGTCGTCAATCTCACCGCCCGTGATCGGATCGAGACCCGCGCTGGGCTCGTCGACCAGCAGAATCGGCGGATCGAGCACGATGGCGCGCGCCAGGCCGACGCGCTTTTTCATCCCTCCTGAGAGCTGCGAAGGCATCTTGTCGTAATCGGATTCGAGCCCCACCTGCGCGAGCTTGCCCGAGACGATCTCCTCGATCTTCGCGTCGTCGCAGTCGGTGTGGCGTCTCAGAGGAAAGGCCACATTCTCTCCGACAGAGATCGAATCGAACAGCGCCGAATTCTGAAACAGAAAGCCGAGCCGCTGCCGAATCTCGCTCAGCACATGGCGCGGCGCGTCAGTGACCTGCTCGCCTTCGACAAACACCTGGCCGGCATCCGGCGTCATTAGACCCATGATCGTCTTGAGGGTCACGCTCTTGCCGGTGCCGCTCTTGCCCAACACCACAACCGATTCGCCCGGTGCGATGTCGAACGAGATGTCGTCGAGCACCGCCCGGCCGCCGAGCACCGTCGTCACGTGATCGAACCGAACGGCCGGCATGACGCCGTTCATCGCACCGACGGGAAGAGCACGAAAATGGCCTGCACCAGCAGGACGTTGACGATGATGAGCAGGATCGAGGAGACCACGACGCTTTGCGTCGACGCGCGTCCGACCCCCTCGGTGCCCTGCGTGGTGCGAAATCCAAAATATGACGAGACCGTGGCGATGATGAATCCGAACACCATCGTCTTGAGGGTTGACGCGACAAACATCGGAAAATCGATCATGGCAAACGCGCGCTGCGAGTACAGCTGCAGCGACATACCGCTCGCGAGCGTCTCGGCGAGATACCCGCCGTAGATGCCGGCGAAATTCATGATGGTCGTCAGCAGCGGAAACGCGATGAGACAGGCGGCGACTCGCGTGACCACGAGGTACCGGAATGAGTCGACGCCCGATGCCTCGAGCGCGTCGATCTGCTCGGTGACGCGCATGGCGCCGAGCTCGGCCCCGATCCCTGCGCCGATGCGGCCCGACAGCAGCAGACCGGTCGTGAGCGGACCGGTTTCACGAATGAGCGCCATCGCGAGGCCGGCGGGAATCATCGACTCGGCGCCAAACCGCTCGAGCGTCGCGCGCGTGTGCATCGACAGCACCACGCCGACCGCCAGACCCGAGACCGCAATCAATGGCGCCGACCGCGCGCCCAGCTCATACAGATGCTTCAGAATTTCGGAGAACTCGTACGGAGGACGAAACAGATCGCGCGCGGCGCGGGCGGCGAACATGCCGAATCCGCCGACGGAGGCAAGCGCGGACGAAGCGGCAACCGAAGCTCTAGTAGACAACGGCCGAGCTGATTGCAAGGATTAGTCCGGACGGGCTTGGCCGGCCCCTGACCGGGGCTTCGCGCCGTCGATGATGCCGTGCTTCTTCATCTTGCTGTAGAGCGTCGGTCGATAGAGTCCCAGGATCTGCGCCGCCTCCTGTTTGTTCCAGTTGGTGCGCTGCAGCGTCTGCAGAATTGCCATCTTCTCGATCTCCGCCAGCGTACGATGGCTGGGCACCTGCACGTCAGCCGGCTCTGACGAGACCTCACGCAGCGCCTCGGGAAGATCATTCACGGTGATCTCGGTGCCCTTTGCGACCAGCACGCCACGCTCGATGATGTTCTCGAGCTCGCGAACGTTGCCCGGCCACCGGTGGCGAATCAGCAGGTGGTACACGGCGGGCTGAATCGACTTGATATTGCGCTGGTGCCGCTGCCGGTACTTCTCGAGAAAGTGCTCGCACAGCAGCGGAATGTCCTCGGTGCGCTCGCGCAGCGGCGGAACGCGCACAGTGATGGTGTTGATGCGGAAGTACAGATCTTCGCGCAGCTTGCCGTCGCGGAGCGCCGAGTCGAGGTCGATGTTTGTGGCGCAGATCAGCCGGAAGTCGACGCGCACCAGCCGGTCGCTGCCGATGGGTCGGTACTCGCGCTCCTGCAGCACGCGCAGAAGCTTCGTCTGCAGGTACGTGGGCATCTCGCCGATTTCGTCGAGCAGCAGGGAGCCGCCCTCCGCCAGCTCGAACAGACCCTCCTTGTCGGTTGTCGCACCGGTAAAGGCGCCGCGCTTGTAACCGAACAGCTCGGATTCGATCAGGTCCTTGGGAATCGCGGCGCAGTTGATCTTGATGAACGGGCCCCGCGCGCGCTTGCTGTTGATGTGCACCGCATTGGAGATCAGCTCCTTGCCCGTCCCGTTCTCGCCCTGGATCAGGATATTGGCGTCGCTCGACGCGACGCTTTCGACCAGCTCGAGCGCGTCGTGCATCTTCCGGCTCTTGCCGATGATGTTCTTGAAACCGGCGCGGCTTTCGAGCGTCCGCCGCAATTGCTGGTTCTCGCCGAGCAGCTCGCGACGCTCGAGCGCGCGCTCGAGCCGCACGAGCAAATGGTCCGGCTCGATCGGCTTGGGGATGAAATCGAATGCGCCGTGCTTGGTCGCTTCGACGGCCTTGGCAATCGTGCCGTGGCCGCTGATGACCAGCACTTCGACGTCAGCCTTCTCACCTTTGAATTTTTTGAGGAGCTCGAGCCCGTCAATGTCGGGCAGGAGCATGTCGGTGATGACGACGTCGGGCTTCCAGGTCTTGAAGATTTCTTCGCCGCGCGAGCCGACCATGGCAGTCTTGAGCTCGTAGCCGGCATGCTCGAGCAGCATCTTCATGAAATCCAGAATCTGCGGCTCGTCATCTATCGCAAGCACTCGCGCTTTGCGCTTTTGCTGCTGCTCGGCCATAGCGTCGATATTATTACACAGAGCCTCGCGGGCGTCAGAATACGGACAACTGTTGGCAAAGCATACGGGACCGTGACCAAATCCCTCAGCTATAATCGCGGCATGTCGGACCGCTATGCTGCCCAGCTCGGCACCTACCGGCGCAGCATGCCGATCTGGTCGGCCGAGCCGCGCGACGAAGCTGGGATCCCCGCTTCCGGTTGCCGGACTGGCTCGGATGGCGCGCCGATGGCCTGCGAGCGTTGCGGCAATGCGATGTATCGCATGCACGCGGTCTGGCGCTGTCCCAAGTGCCGGTTCAAGACCGACTGCTGCGGCTGGTAGGCCGGGCACACGATGATCCGGCTACCCACACACGTCCGGACCGACTCGCCTGAGTTTCAGGGCAACGCCTCGCGCATGCGCGCGCTCGTGCAGGAGCTGCGTACGCGCATCGAGACCGCGCAGCTTGGCGGCGGTCCGAAATATATCGAGCGTCATCGCGAGCAGGGAAAAATGCCGGTCCGCGACCGGGTCGACGGCCTGCTCGATGAAGGCTCGCCGTTTCTCGAGCTCTCGCCTCTCGCGGCGTTCGACATGTACGACGACGGGGCGCCTGGCGCGGGTCTGGTGACCGGCATCGGCCGCGTCTCGGGCCGCGAGGTGCTCATTGTCGCCAACGACGCCACCGTGAAAGGCGGCACGTACTACCCCATCACAGTCAAGAAACACGTGCGGGCGCAGGAGATCGCGCTGCAGAACCGCCTGCCATGCGTGTATCTCGTCGATTCGGGCGGCGCCTTCCTGCCGCTGCAGGCCGAGGTCTTCCCTGATCGCGACGATTTCGGGCGCATCTTCTTTAATCAGGCCCGCATGTCGGCCGAGCGGATTCCGCAGATTGCCGTGGTGATGGGCTCGTGCACGGCCGGCGGCGCGTATGTGCCCGCGATGTCGGATCAAACCGTGATCGTCAAAGGTACCGGAACGATTTTTCTGGGCGGTCCGCCGCTTGTGAAAGCGGCGACCGGCGAAGAAGTCACGGCCGAGGATCTCGGCGGCGCCGACGTCCACGCCCGATTTTCAGGCGTGGCCGATTACTTCGCCGAAAACGACGCGCATGCGCTGCAACTGGCCCGCACGATCGTCAGCACCTTGAACACAGTCAAGGTCATGCCGGCCGACATCGTCACCCCGGCCCCGCCGGCCTACGATCCCCAGGAGATTTACGGCGTCGTCAACACCGACACGCGGAAGCCTTATGACGTGCGCGAAGTAATTGCGCGCCTCGTCGACGAGTCGCGGTTCGATGAGTTCAAGTCGCGATACGCGACAACCGTGATCACCGGCTTCGCGCGGCTGCACGGCCTGCTTGTCGGAATCATTGCCAACAACGGCGTGCTGTTCTCGGAGTCGGCATTGAAGGTCACGCACTTCATCGAGTTGTGCAACCTGCGCGGCATTCCGCTGGTGTTTCTGCAGAACATCACGGGCTTCATGGTCGGCAAGCAGTACGAGCGCGGCGGCATAGCGAAAGACGGCGCGAAAATGGTGCACGCCGTCGCGAACTCGGTCGTGCCGAAGTTTACGGTCATCATCGGCGGATCGTTCGGCGCCGGCAATTACGGCATGTGCGGCCGCGCGTATGAACCGCGATTGCTGTGGATGTGGCCCAACGCGCGCATCTCGGTGATGGGCGGCGAGCAGGCGGCGTCGGTGCTGGCGACTGTAAAGCGTGATCAACTCGCACGCGAGGGCAAGCCGTTCTCGGCAGAGGACGAGGCCGCACTCCGCCAGCCGATTCTCGAGAAATACGAGCGCGAAGGCTCTCCGTACTATTCCACCGCGCGGCTGTGGGACGACGGCATTCTCGATCCGGCCGCTACGCGTGAAGCGCTGGCGCTGGGTCTGTCGGCCGCCTTCAACGCGCCGATCGCGCCTCCGAAGTTCGGGATCTTCAGAATGTGATGTCGACGATCACCGTTACGGACCCGCCGTTCGTCACCGTCACGCTGCACCGTCCGGATGTCCGCAATGCCTTCAACGCCGAACTGATCGCGGACCTCACCGCCTGGGCGATGGAGGCAGCGAAGACTCCCGCGATTCGCGCGGCGGTGTTGCGCGGCGCGGGCAAGACCTTCTGCGCCGGCGCCGACGTGAACTGGATGGCCGCGACCGTCACGTACACGCGCGCGCAGAACCTGGACGATGCGCGGCGGATGCGCCGGATGTTCGAGCTGCTCGACGAGCTGCCGTTTCCCCTCGTCGGCCGCATTCACGGTGCGGCGCTCGGAGGCGGCGCAGGGCTCGCAGCCGTCTGTGACATGGTGGCGGCGGCCGACGACGCAACGTTCGGGTTCACGGAGGTGAAGCTGGGAATTCTGCCGGCGGTCATCTCACCGTTTGCGCTGCGCAAGGTTGGCATCTCCGCCGCGCGCGAGCTATTTCTCACCGGCGCGCGCTTCGGGGCCGCGCGCGCGCGCGAAATCGGTCTTGTCCATACCGTCGTCCCCGAGTCGCAGCTCGACGACGCGGTGGCGAACTTCATCAAAGAGATTGGAAGCGCCGCGCCGGAAGCCGTGCGCGAAGCCAAGCGCCTGATTCGCGAGGTGGCGGGCCGAGTGGCGGCGGAAGCCGACATCACCACCACGGCCATCGCCGAGCGTCGCGTATCGGCGGAAGGCCAGGATGGACTGCGGGCGTTTCTGGAGAAGAGAAAGCCGGGATGGATCGCAGAAACGTAAATGGTAAATCGTAAATAGCATTGATCTATCTGCTATCGCGGACCTGAAACCTGCAGAAACACGCGGGCACAGAAGATGCGCAACCGTCGCGCATGAACTCAGAGGAGCTTCGGGAACGAATCGTCGCCTGGGTCGTTGACGTCGGACGCCTCGCGAGGCCGCTCTTTCGCAAGAACGAAACAAGTCATCGAGCGCATCAGCTAAAGGACGCGGCGGATTCTGTTGCCAGCAACTACCGCGCGGCCCAAATTGCGCGATCGCATAAGGAGTTTACGGCGAAAGTCTCGATCGCGCTCGAAGAGGCCGACGAGGCCGTCGGCTGGCTCGAGTTGTCATACCGTGAAGGCATCTTGCGCGGTCAGGACGTCTTGCGAGTCCTGGATGAGGGTAGGCAAATCACAAGGATCCTCGCCAAGTCGCGCGAAACCGCGCAGTCGAACGAAGGGCAGTCGCGCAAGCCGCGCATCGATCGCAACACACGATAGACGCGCGATAGCTCAATAGACGTTGCTATTTACGATTTACAATTTACGTTGCAGTGTCCATCACTCGCCTTCTCATCGCCAATCGCGGCGAGATTGCCTGCCGCATCGTCCGCGCGTGCCGCGATCGGGGCATCGAGTCCGTTGCGGTGTTCTCCGATGCCGATCGCGATGCACTTCACACCCGGATGGCGGACCAAGCCGTCGGACTCGGCGGCACCACCGCCGCTGACAGTTATCTCCGGATCGATCGTCTTCTCGACGCCGCGCGCGAGAGCGGCGCCGATGCCATCCATCCGGGCTATGGATTTCTGTCCGAACGCAGCGCGTTTGCGGCAGCCGTCGTCGATGCGGGTCTGACGTTCGTCGGGCCGCCGGCGGATGTCATCGGGCGTATGGGATCGAAGACCGAGGCGCGCGCGCTGGCCGAGACTGCTGGCGTCCCGGTGGTACCCGGCGGGGTCGCGCCTGCGCAGGACGACAAGACGCTTGCCGCACTCGCGGCCTCAGTCGGCTTCCCTGCCTTGATCAAGGCCTCGGCGGGCGGCGGCGGCAAGGGCATGCGCATCGTTCGCCATGCCGGCGAAGCACTCGACGGGATCGGCGCCGCACGGCGCGAGGCGCGGGCCGCATTCGGCGACGGCACGCTCTATGTCGAGCGCCTGATCGAGGAATCGCGTCACGTCGAGATTCAGGTTCTCGCCGATACGCACGGCAACGCCGTGCATCTCTTCGAGCGCGACTGCAGCGTGCAGCGCCGTCATCAGAAGATCATCGAAGAGAGCCCGTCGCCCGCGATTGGGCCCGCGGTGCGCGAGCGCATGGGTCAGGCTGCGGTCGCACTCGCGAAGGCGTCGCAGTACGTCAACGCCGGCACGATCGAGTTCCTTGTCGAAGGCGAAGGAGACGCCGCGCGCTTCTATTTTCTCGAGATGAATACGCGGCTGCAGGTCGAGCATCCCGTGACCGAGGCCGTGACCGGCGTGGATCTCGTGCAGGCGCAGCTCGATATCGCGGAGGGCGAAGCGCTTCCCTGGACGCAGAATGCAATCGCGCAGCGCGGTCACGCAATCGAGTGCCGCATCTATGCCGAGGCGCCGGAGCAGGGATTCCTTCCGCAGGCGGGCCGCATCCTCTATTGGCATCCGCCGTCCGGGCCTGGCGTGCGCGTCGACTCGGGCGTCGAGACCGGCACCGAGGTCACCGTGCACTACGATCCGCTGCTGGCGAAGCTGATCGTGACGGGCGCCACGCGCGAAGCGGCCATCCGGCGTGCACTGCGTGCGCTCGAGGAGTTCGTCGTGCTGGGCGTCCGCACCAACATCACCTTCCTTGCGAATGTGCTGAGAAGTGAGACATTCGCCGCCGGCCGCGTGCATACGCGCTGGGTCGATACAGCGATGGAGTCGCTCGCGGCGCCTCCCCCCGCCGAACTTGCCGCAGCGGCCGCGCAGGCGGCGCGCGCCTTGCGTCAGGATGGTTCTTCGGGCCCTCACGGCGCCGCGGGTGCGGACGCCTGGCGCGATCTGACCGGGTGGCGTCTGTGAACGCACCGAAATTCTACCCGGTTGATTTTCCCCGGTCCGGGTACGCAGAAACACATCCGGGGAAAATCAACCGGGTTGAATTTCGGGTCGAAGACCGGCGCTATGTCGCCACCGTTGCGTGGGAGGGGCGGCGCGCGTGGGTGCACGTCGGCGGCCATGTGTTCATCATCGATCCGCGCGACTCGGACGACCCGACACCCGGCGCCTCGGCCGATCTCGATGCGCTGTCGCCGCCGATGCCCGCGACGGTGACGCGCATCGACGTCAAGCCCGGCGACACGGTCGTCAATGGCGACGTGATCGTGCTGCTCGAAGCGATGAAAATGGAGCTGCCGATCCGCGCCCCGCGTGACGGCATCGTCGCGCGCGTCAACTGCCGCGCGGGCGAGCTGGTGCAACCCGGAACCCCGCTTGTGGTGCTCGAATGAAGCCGCTGCCGCCGCAGGTCACGATTGTCGAAGTGGGTCCGCGCGATGGCCTGCAGAACGAAGCCGCCGCCATCGACACGGCGTCGAAGATCGCCCTGATCGAATCGCTGGCGGCCGCGGGACACACGCGGATCGAGGCGGGCGCCTTCGTCAGCCCGAAATGGGTGCCGCAGATGGCGGACACGGAAGCCGTCTTCGCGGGCCTGCGGCGCAAAGCGGACGTGCGCTATTCGGCGCTGGTGCCGAATCTTGCGGGGCTCGAGCGCGCGACGAAAGCGGGCGTCACCGACATCGCGTTGTTCGCGTCGGCGTCCGAGACTTTCAGTCAACGGAACATTAACAAATCGATCGCTGATTCGCTCAAGGATTACGCCGAGGTGGCGAAAACCGCGCTCGCGGCGAACATGCGCGTGCGGGGATATCTGTCGACGGCTTTCGGCTGTCCGTTTGAAGGTGACATCGATCCCGCCCGCGTCGTCGAAGTCACCGAGGCGTTGTTCGAAATGGGCGTCGAAGAAGTCGCCGTCAGCGACACGATCGGCATGGCGCACCCCGGCCAGGTCACCGCGCTGCTGCGCCTGCTCGCGGCGGCGGTGCCGCTGCGCGGGATCGCGCTCCACTTTCACGACACGCGCGGCACGGCGCTGGTCAACGTGTATGCGGCGCTCGAGGAAGGCGTGGTGGTGTTCGACAGCGCCGCCGGCGGTCTCGGCGGTTGTCCCTACGCGCCTGGCGCGGCAGGCAATCTCGCCACCGAAGACCTGCTGTTCATGCTGGATGGGCTCGGCATCTCGACGGGCGTCGATCGCCGGCAGGTAACGGCCGCCTCTCGCGCGCTCGAGCCACAACTGGGTCATCCGTTGCCATCTCGCCTGCTTCAAGCTGAGGCCGCCAAAGCGCGGTAATGCTCCAAACATTCAACTTCCCAACGACTTAACGCCTTAAGGCTGAGTGGGCACCGCGATTGCAAAATTGCCTGGCGGAGCTCTATGACCGTACTTTGCCGGCCTCGAACCGTTCCGCTCGCCATCCTGCTCGGCGCCGCTGTGGCGTGCGGCGGAGGGTCGGAGTCCGCGCGAGAGGCTGCCGCACCCAAACTGAAAATCGAATCGGGGGTGCCCGAGGCGATCAAGGCGCAACTCTCGACTCGGCCAGCGTTCCTTTCGGGAGATCCCGACGGCGAGGGCACCTGGAAGGCCGTTCGCAAGTTCTATGAGAAACGTCAGTACGCGCCGGCATGGATCGACGGCCGGCGGCCAACGGAACAGCTCGATCAGCTGCTGGAGACGCTTGCAGGCGCCGAGCGCGAAGGCCTCGATCCGGCGATGTATGGCGCGCCTGCACTGGCCGCGCATCGCACGAACGCCAACGGCCGTCGCTTCAGCCGCGACGCCTTCCCGAAAGACGACATCGACGATGTGGATGTGTGGAGCACGTGGGCGTTCATGGCATATGCCTCCGATCTTGCCGACGGCGTCACCAGTCCCAAAGACATCCCCGGCACGTGGGGCATGCGTCCATCGCCTGTCGATCAGGTAAAGACCCTCGAGACCGCGCTCACAAGTGGTGACATCGCGAACACGATCGATACCGCGTCGCCGCGCCATCCGGAATATGTCGCGCTGAAAAAGGCGCTGGCCGATTACCGCGACATGGCGAAGAACGGCGGCTGGCAAGCACTGCCAAAGGGACTCGCGATGAAGCCCGGCGCCACGCATCCGGCCGTGCCGGCGCTGCGCAAGCGGCTGGCGGTCACACACGATTTCAAGGGCGACGCGGCCGATCCATCCACCCGCTATGACGAGCCGCTGGTCGCCGCCGTAAAGCTGTTCCAGCTGCGCCATGGCATCGCGGAAGACGGTGTGGTGGCGGGAGAAACGCTTACCGCGTTGAACGTGCCGGTATCGAAGCGCATCGAACAGATCCATCTCAACATGGAGCGCTGGCGGTGGCTGCCGCGCGATCTTGGCGCCAATCACGCGCGCGTGAACATCCCCGAGTACCGGCTCGATCTGTGGGAGCAGGATCGCATCGCGGTGACGATGCGCGTCGTCGTTGGAGCGCAGAACAACAAGACGCCGATCTTCGCCGACGAGATGACGCACATCGTCTTCAGCCCGTTCTGGAACGTGCCGCCGAGCATCGCGAGCGAAGAGACGCTGCCCGCGGTGCAGAACGATCCAGGTTATCTGACGCGCAACAATCTCGAAGTGGTAGGCACGTCAGGCAGGGTGCTCGATCCGTTCAGCGTCGACTGGTCGAATCCATCGAGCTACCGGTTCCGGCAGCGTCCCGGCACGAGCAACTCACTCGGGCTGGTGAAGTTCATGTTCCCGAACCAGCACAACGTCTATCTGCACGACACGCCGGCCGACGCGCTGTTCAAGAAGCACATGCGCGCGCTCAGCCATGGCTGCGTGCGCGTCGAAGAGCCGACGAAGCTCGCGCGGTACCTGCTGCGGGAGCAGCCTGAGTGGGATGCGGACCGGATCGACGCCGCGATGCATGCGGGCCGCGAGAACCACGTGAAGATGAAGAAGCCGATTCCCGTGTATCTGCTGTATTTCACCGCGCGGGCGTCGCATGAGAACAACGCGGTGCACTTCCGGCACGACATCTATGGCTATGACGCGGCGCAGAGCCGGGCCTATCAGCAGCGGATGGCGAAGCTGCGGCAGCGATCGGCGCGGCTGCTCGATGTCCTGTCGCCGGGTGCGGGAGTGGCTGGCGCTAGGTAGAACTGGCGCGGACGAGCAGCTCGCTCACGTGCGCGAGCAGGTCGTCGGGCATGCACGGCTTGACGAGCATGCGATCGATCCCACTCGCAGCGACGGCTTTTGACGTATCCGCGTCGGCGTGGCCGCTCAGACAGATGATGGGAATCCCGGCCGTGGCCTTGTCCCCCTTCAGCGCGCGAGCGAGCTCGATGCCGGTGATCCCGGGCAGCGACAGGTCGGTCACGATGAGCGACGGCCGCTGCTCGCGCGCGAGCTGCAGCGCCTGATCGCCGCGTCCCGCTTCAATCACGTCATAGGATTGCCGAAAGAGCTCGGCATAGAACATCCGCGTGTCGGCGTGATCTTCGGCCACCAGCACGGTGGGCCGCGCAGAGGAACCAGTCATGTGAGGTGAACCGCCAGTATACCCTGTTGGCGTGAGCGCGCACCTCGACGGCTTCTTTGATGCGCTTCAGACGAGACATCTCGCAGAGCTCGAATGGCCCGAAGTCACGCGTGCCTTGCGGGCGCTCTCGTCCGCGTATGTGCAACGGCGATCGAAGCTTACGTCTGGCGCCGCACTCGATGGGCGCGGCAAGCGCGCGGCATTTGCCCTGTTCTACGGTCCCCTTCATTTCGCGACGATCTCGGGCATTCTCGAAGGCCTTCGGGTTCAAGGCGAACCCGTCTGCGGCCCGGCGAGCCTCACAGATGTGGGCTGCGGCACGGGTGCCGGCGGCGCCGCCTGGGCTCTCGCCTGCGGCCGGAAGCCGCGCGTGGTCGGCCTCGACATTCATCCATGGGCGGTTACCGAAGCGGCATGGACGTATCGGTTCTTCGATATTGACGGCACGGCCCGGCGGGCCGACCTCTCAAAGGTCCGCATCGACGCCGGGTCCGGGATGGTGGCGGCTTACACCCTCAATGAACTGGATGATCGCGCTCGCGAGAGACTCTTCGCCGCTGCGCTGGCATCGCGTCGCGCGCTCCTGGTCGTAGAGCCGATCGCGCGCGCGGTGACGCCCTGGTGGAATGCGGCTGCGGCGCAGGTCACGGCCCAGCGTGGACGCGCTGATGACTGGAAGCTGCCGCTCGACATGCCCGAGCGCTGGCGCCTGCTCGATCGGGCCGCCGGATTCCGGCGCGACCATCTGACCGCCCGCTCGCTCTGGCTCCCGGCGCGTTAGGGTGGGTTCAGTTACTATTGCCCGATGAAGAGACTTGCCGTTGCCCTGTTTGTGCTCACGTCCTTCACGCCAGCCGGTGGCCCGAGCGTAGTCGAGGGCCAGCAACGCGACCCGCGTTCGGCCGGCGGCGGCAACTGCGCCGCCAACCCGCTCAATTGCATCGACACGCCGAACCCACTCACGCCCCCAGACACCGTGTGGCTCGAAGAGATGACGTGGATGGACGTGCGCGATGCCATGAAGGCCGGCAAGACCACCATCATCATCCCGACGGGCGGCATCGAGCCGAACGGTCCGTGGCTCGCGCTCGGCAAGCACAACTACGTGCTGCGCGTGAACTGCGACGCGATCGCGCGAAAGCTGGGAAACGCCCTGTGCGCGCCGATCATTCCGCTCGTGCCGGAGGGCAGCATCGAGCCGAAGAGCGGGCACATGACGACGGCCGGCACGATTAGCCTGCGCGAGGAGACGTTCCGGGCCATGCTCACCGACGTGGTCCACAGCTTCAAGATGCACGGCTTCGAGAACATCGTGCTCATCGGCGACAGCGGCGGCAACGTGCGCGGAATGCAGGCGGTCGCGGACACGTGGAATGCGGAGTGGAAGGGATCGCCCCTCGTGATCCACGCGCGCGAGCACTACGACTACGCGACGGTCACGAAGTACGTCGAGGGGCTCGGGCTGATTAAGCCCGCGACGTCGGACGGACTGCACGACGATCCCGTCATCACACTGAACATGATGGCCGCCGACCCCAAAAGCGTCCGCTGGGAGCAGCGCGTCAAGGCGAACAAGGCCACGATCAACGGCGTGTCGATTGCCGACAGGGAGACGTCGCTCGCGACCGCGCGCAAGATCGTGGAGTTCCGCGCGAACGTCACGGCGGAGGCCATCAGGAAGGCGATCGCCGCCAAGCCCAAAGGCTAGATCGACTCTGCTCTGTCGGTGAAGCAGAACGGATGACCGCAGTCGCGGCACACGTACTCATCCAGCATGCCGCGCTCGGCAATCCACTCGATCCGATGCCCCTGGAAGAAGCACACGAGCGGATGCCGGATGTGCGACAGCGCATCCTCTGACTTGAGGAAGCTGTGTCCGCAGCCGCACGCATACTCCTCTTTTCCGGCGCGATGCGCGACGTGATGCACGTCGTGGCCGAAGAGGCTGCAGAAGTAGCGGACCTTCTTCGTGAAGCCCCCACCCGCGGAGGGATCCTCCGACGACCGGAACAACAACGGATGACCGCACCGGATGCACACGTACTCGCGATGGCCGTCGCGTTCGTCGAGCAGGTCGTAGGTATGGACGCGGAGGAAACACGCCAGTGTGTGGCCGACGCGCGTGACCCCGCGATGCTCGAGAATCGGCTCGCGGCATCGCGTGCAGCGGTGGCCGGACTCGAAAAAGAGTCGGTTGTGAACGCGGTGGCCGAACAGCCGGCAGCGAAGCCGGTCAAAAGATCCGGCGCTGGGCACCGCGTCGAGCTCGAGCGCAGAGGCATGACCCATATCCTCTAGTGCGTCGGCGGCGCCCGACCAGGCTCAATTACAATACGCGGCACATGAAACTGATTGCCGCTGCGCTGTTGGGGGCCCTGGTATCACTGCCGCAGGCGCAGCCGGCATATACGCATGCGCTGGCGGGAAATCCGGCCGATGCGACCGGCAAGGGCACCGGCGGGTACGTGCTTGCCGGCGGCGGCACCGACCAGCCTGCGGCCTTCAAATGGATGATCGAACGCGCCGGCGGCGGCGACATCGTGATCATCCGCGCATCGGGCGCTGACGCCTACAACAAATGGATTCTCGACCTCGGCGGCGCCGATTCCGTCGAGACGATCATCTTCAGAGACCGTTCGGCCTCGTCCGATCCTTTCGTGCTGGAGCGGCTCCGCAAGGCCGAGGGCGTCTTCATCGCCGGCGGCGATCAGTCGCGCTATGTGAACTTCTGGAAAGGGACGCCCGTCGAAGACGCGCTGCACGCGCTCGTTGCGCGCGGCGGGCCGATCGGCGGCACGAGCGCCGGCCTCGCGATTCTCGGCGAGTTCGGATTTGGCGCTCGCGAGGGAGGCCTCACGTCAAAAGAGGCGCTGCCCAATCCGTTCGTGAAAGCCGTGGAGCTCGATCGCGACTTCCTGTCGTTGAAGCATCTCGAGAATCTGATGACCGACACGCATTTCGTCGAGCGCGACCGTCTTGGCCGTCTCCTGGTGTTTCTCGCACGCATCCAGCACGATGGCTGGTCGCAGTCGCCGAGGGCGATCGCGGTCGACCGTCAGACGGCCGTGCTCATCGAGCCATCAGGCAAGGCGACGGTTGTCGGCAGGAACACCGCCTATTTTCTGAACACCACCACGGCTCCGGCCGTATGCGAGCCTGGTAAACCCCTGACGATGCGCGGCGTAAACGTGTACCGCATCGGCACAACGGCGCCAGCCACCTTCGATCTGCCGTCCTGGAAAGGCATGGGAGGACTCGCCTACTCCCTCGACGTCGTCAACGGCGTCATCACGTCATCGCGCGGCGAACTGTATTAGGAGCTTCTGCATGAACCGTTTCACACGCCTCACGCCCTTACTGCTTGCTTCCCCTACTCACCTTACGCTCCTTACTCTTTTGACTCTACTGACTCCCCTTACTTCTTCGGCCGAGCCGATCAAATTCGCGCGCCATCCGCATGTGGCGCACGGCAAGCTGGCGTTCGCGTATCACGGCGACATCTGGATCGCGAATGCCGACGGCAGCAATCCGTCGCGGCTGACCGCGCACGTCGCGCGCGACACCTTCCCGCGCTTCTCGCCCGACGGCAAGTGGGTGGCCTTCACGAGCAACCGTTTTGGCAATGACGATGTCTTCGTGATTCCGGCGGCGGGCGGCGAGCCGAGGCAGCTGACGTTCGCCACGACCGGCGACACGGTGCATTACTGGACGCCGGACGGCAAGGGCATCGTGTTCTCGTCGAGCCGCGCGATCAGCCCGTGGCGCTCGCCGCTCTACGTCGTGGCGGCGACGGGCGGCCTGCCCACGCCGCTGCCCATGGACGGCGCCGTCAACGGCATGATCAAGCAGGACGGATCGATGGTGGCCTTCAACCGCATGGGCGGCGCCTACTGGCGCAAGGGCAACAAAGGCAATCGCGCCGACGACATCTGGGTGCAGGACCTGCGCTCGAAGAAGATCACGCAGCTGACCGACCTCGACATGATGAAGTTCCGCGAGCACGTCGAGGACCGCTACCCGATGTGGGGCGCCGACGGCCAGATCTACTTCGCCTCGGAGCGCGACGGCATCTACAACATCTGGAAGATCGCGCCGGCCGGCGGCCAGCCCACACAGGTCACGCGGCACCGCGACGATGGCGTGCAGTTCCCGTCGATCAGCCCGGACGGCACGACCATCGCGTACGAGAACGAGTTCGAGATCTGGACGCTCGCGGCCTCCGGCGGCCAGCCGCGCCGCGTCACGATCGACATGGCGTTCGATCCGAAGGCGAACCTCGTCGAGTTCCTGCCGACCAACCACCGCATCAACGGCTTCTCGCCCTCCCCCGACGGCGACTACGCGGCCGTGGACAACCACGGCGAGATCTTCATCATCCCGACCGACGCGAACATCGGCGAGCGGACGCAGGTGACGTCATCGTCGCGCCGCGACCGCGGCGAGACGTTCTCGCCGGACGGCAAGCTGCTGGCGTATCTGTCGGACGAGACGCGGGAAGAAGAAGTGTGGATCTACGATCGCGCCGCCGGCACGCGCCGCCAGGTGTCGACGCATCCCTCGTTCAAGACGCTGGAGGCCTGGACGCCGGACTCGAAGTCGCTCGTCTGGACAGGCAGCAACCGTCTCTTCGTCACCGACGCGGCGGCCGGCACGTCCGCCGAGATCGCCTACAACGAGGCGGGCGGCTATCAAGTGACGGGCGTCTCGCCCGACAGCAAGTGGATCGTCTACACGAAGCGCGACAACGACATGAACGCCGACGTGTGGGTGATGGAGCTCGCGACGAGGCGTGAGTTCAACGTCACGGCCAACCCGTTCAACGACAGTGGCGGCACGTTCACGCCCGACGGCAAGCGCATCCTCTTCACCTCGAACCGCGACGGCGGCGAGAACCACCTGTTCGTCGTCTCGCTCGAGCGCATGAAGGAAGATCCGAACGATCCACTGGTGCGCGAGCGCGAGCGGAAGGCGCAGCGGCCGGCGGGCGGCCGCGGCCAGGGTGCCGCGGGGGCAGCCGAGGGCGGCGAGCGCGCGCGGGGCACTCAGGCGCCACCGGCCACGCCGGCGCCCGAGACGGCCGGCATCGACCGGCGCGCCATCCAGATCACGCGCGGCACGCAGGGTGTCAACGCGTACTTCACGTCGAACGACGGGCGGACGATTTTCTTCCGCAGCACCGACGAGCGCGGGCCGGGCCTGTTCCAGGTCGGCATCGACGGCAACGATCGCCGCCGCCTCACCGACGGCGCGTTCCAGGGCCTGACGCCGACCGCCGATCGCCGCAAAGTCTTCTACACGCAGGCGAACGAGCTCTGGCAAATGGAGATGTCAGGCGAGCGGCGCAAGACGCGCGTGCCGTTCGAGGCCACGGTCCGCGTCGACACGCGCGACGAGTGGGCGCAGATCTTCGATGAGGCGTGGCGCGTCATGAAGTACCGCTTCTATGACGAGAAGATGCACGGCCGCGACTGGGCCGCCATCAGGACGCGCTACGAGCCGCTGCTCAAGTACGTCGGCGAGAACCAGGACGTGTACGATCTCGCCAACGAGATGATCGGCGAGCTCAACGCGTCGCACACCGGCGTGAGCGGCCCGGCCAGCAACAACATGCCCGACGGCTACCAGACGCGCTTCACAGGCTTCGAGATGGATCCGGACGGGGACGCGTTCCGCGTCACGCACATCTATCGCGACGGCCCGGCCGACAAGGAGTGGATCGACCTCAAGGTCGGCGACTACGTACTGGCCATCGACGGCCGACGGCTGAAGGCGGGCGACAACTACTACGAGCTGCTGAACAACACGCTCAACGAATACGTGAACGTCACGGTGTCGTCGACGAACCCTGCCGCGGGCAAGGCTGCCGACGAGCGTACGGTGCGCCTCCGCTCGGTCGCGTCGCTCAACAACATCAAGTACGAAGAGTGGGTCGAGAAGAACCGCGAGTTCGTCGAGCGCGAGTCGAAGGGACAGATTGCGTACGTCCACATCCGTTCGATGAATCAGCCCTCGCTCGCCCGCTTTCAGAACGAGATCGATCGCTTCTGGAACGCCAAGGGCATCATCGTCGACATCCGCTACAACGGAGGCGGCAACATCGACCAGCAGCTGCTCGACATCCTCGAGCGGCGACCGTACGAGTACTGGAACAGCCGCTGGGGGGCGCGCACGTGGGGCCGCCGTCCGCGGCAGGCGATCGCCGGGCCGAAGGTGATGCTGATCAACGCGCGCTCGGGCTCCGACAGCGAAGTCACGCCGCAGGGCTTCCGCGATCTCGGCCTCGGCCGCATCGTCGGCAATCCGACCGCGGCGGCAGTCATCGCGACCGGGTCGTATCAGTTAATCAACGGGGGATCGATCCGCACGCCCGGTTCGCTCGTCGTGACCTACGACCCTGAGCGGCCAAACAACTACGGCATCAATCTCGAAAACTTCGGGGTTGCGCCTGACGTGTTCGTCGAGAACACGCCGGAAGACGAACTGAAAGGCTACGACCGCGAACTCAAAGCCGCGGTCGATGAGGCGCTGAAGATGCTGGCAAGCGGACTGTGGCAGTTCAAGACGACTAGTGAGGGTAGGTAGGACACAGTTCTCTCGTAGAGACGCCACGGCCAGACGGCGTCCATCAACGGGCATGGCCAGCCTCTCTCAAGGCTGGTCCTGTTCTCCCGTTGGCGAGCTGTCGGGTGCAGCTACTGCCATAACCGAAAAGGCATTTCCTTCCAATCATCGCTGTCTCTTAGTCCCTTCACGGTTGGCTCGTCTCCTAGCCTACTCCACCAGACCTCGCAAATAACCCCGGCGTCCTGTGCCCAGGTGAGCTGAGTGGTCTCGAATCGATGTGTCCTCCCGAGAATGCTCAAGCACAAGGGTACTCGATGGATGACGACTTCGTTTGGTATCTCAAGTTCCTTCGAGAACGTCACCATCTTGGGGAAGCCGGATGCTCCAAGGTCTAGGTGAAGCCAGATCGTCACCTTCATCTGTGGCTCCTCTTACCGTGCCTGCTTTGCTCCCAAGAGCTGGCGGTCCTAGACACCCCGGCCTGCTCCGTCGACGCAGCCGCCCACGCAACGACACAGTCAGCAGGCACCGGCCGAAGGCATGCAGCATTCAGCTCCAACAAGATGAAATCCAGAAATTTGTCCCGAAGCAGGGAACTGGATCTTCCGCGATGGACCGCACGTGCAAAGCGTCTGGCGTGCGCGATAGAGCGTACCTAACTCCATTCTTTTCGCGCCCACTCGATAAGCTTCTTTTCCCGAGTCTCGACCGCGCTTCGATTCCATTTGCCGCTCGACAGCATTTTAGCCACTTCGATGGTTCCGAGAAGTCCACACGAGAGGTAGGTCTCACGTTTGTCCAGGGGATCATCGTCTTGAAGCTTTGAATTCACGCCGGGCGGCAGCATCGTGAGGTTGCCAAGGCGATGAACGTAGACAGCGCTTGTCTTCGGATCATCGGAACCCCGGCTTCTTGGCCGAATATGCTCTATCGATTTCGCCGGCTCATCGCGCCAAATCTTGTTCCATTGTGATTCGTTTATCTTCTGCCCCGCTGCCACGGCCAGCGACTCCTCGTATCGGAACATAAAGTATCGAAGCTCCTCGGTCCAGCTGTTGTAGCAGTCGCTGTTGACAAGTTCGGCAACAGCTTCCTCGATGGGATACTGCTGTCCCAAGCGCGACAGGGCAGCCGCAATCTGATCCGGAGGGAGATCCTCGTTTGTGATTCTCCACGCAAGTCGGACGTAGTCACCGACAGCCGTGCGGGCGTCATTGCCCATGAGCCCATAGATCCTGAAAGTCACCTTCTCCCACTCGTTTAGGATCTTCCGCTCCACGTTCGAGGGGAACTGACGCAACAGGATTGCGATGGCTGCCAATCGTGCTTGCACGATATGAGTTGGAGCTCGCAATCTCCACTGAGACAGCAATTTGTCCTCGGCCTTGGTGACGTCGAGAATCCAATGACTGCATCGAACGACGCCTTTCGAAGTTCGACCAGTCCATTCAGTCAATTCGTCGGCCGCTGCTTCTTCGGCAAGAGGGCGACTCGGTATGTTCTTCGCCCTCAGCGTGCCTGCGAATCGAAGGGTTTCTTTATTCAGGTTTTGTCTGAGTCCGATAGTTCTGTAGATCTCTCGCCAGATGTTGTGGAGCTCGTTCAAAGTAGCCCCTCGAACGTCTGGCTCTCCGGTCTCGAACACTATCGCCATCAGGAAAGTCTTCAGCTTGTCGAACCATGTAACGTCAAGGCCGCGGCTGTTAAGGACTTCGAAGACGGTGTAAACGAGGCCCTCATCCTCGATTTCATGAAAGATCAGCGACAGTTGGTTGCGAATGAGCGCCACGAGCGAGATAAGGTCTCCGTCCTCTCGCCAGCGCGCGACAAACGTTTCACACTCGCGAATCGCATCTAGTAGGTTTTTATCGGCCGCGGTCAGTACGCTGCTGTCGTCAGGAACCGTGCCATCCCTAAGGTAATTTGAAAAGATGTGACTCGAGTCGTGATTCGTTTGAAGTAACAGGAGACTCAGATCGTCGCCTTTGACCAAAAGCGAATTCAAGTCTTCGCGAATCTTCTCCTCGTCCCTGATCGACGCGGACAAGTTCTTAGAGGTCGCCTTGAGAAGTGTGATTAGTGTTGTGAGTCGCTGTTGACCATCAACAATCTCTAGCTCGATGAATTCATCGGCGGCAATCCGCATCTTGTCCCGCCGAAGGCCTACAACTGTGGCCATGAAATGGGAAGCGTCGTTGCCCGACGCCCGCACCTTCAGGATGTCGTCGAATAGGTCGTGTCGCTGCTTAGAACCCCAGCTGTACGCTCTTTGATACTGCGGGATTCGAAACAGCCTTCCGGCAAGAAGGTTTCCCACGGTGAGGAAAATCGGCTGTATCTGCATGTCACGACCGCCATCCGACGTACCAAAGCGATTTCACAGCACGCCCTTAATGAGGCCTCCATCGACCTGCAATGTCGCGCCGGTGATGTAGCTGGCGGCATCTGACAGCAGAAATGCTGCGGCGCGGCCGAACTCGTCCGCGTTGCCGTAGCGTCCGACCGGAATCGCCGCCAAAGCCTTGGTCTTCTGCTCTTCTGGCGTGATCCCCGCCTTCTTCGAGTTGACCTCGTCGAGATGCCGCACGCGATCGGTGTCGATGCGGCCCGGCATGAGCTGATTCACGCGGATGTGATCTTTCGCGAGCTCCAGCGACAGCGTCTTGGCGAGCGACGAGACGCCGCCGCGCATGACGTTGGACAGCGCAAGATTCGGCAGCGGTTCCTTCACCGACGAGGATGTCGCCACGACGATCGAGCCGCCGCCGCGCCGCCGCATCGACGGCACCACCGCGCGGCACATGCGGATCGTGCTGAGCAGCAGCAGCTCGAAGGCGTCCTGCCAGTCTTTGTCATGAAATTCGAGCGCCGACCCCGCGGGCGGACCGCCCGCATTCGCATAGAGCATGTCGATGCCGCCATGACTCTTCTCAACCGTGCTCATCCAGGCCGTGATGGCATCGGCGCTGCGTACGTCGGCCTCGAACGGAATCACGAGGCCACCCGTCTCGCGCACGATATCGGCTGCCGCTTTTTCAATGGCCGCCTTGTCGCGCGATGCAATACTGACGATCGCTCCTTCAGCCGCAAGCGCCTTCGCGGTGCCGTAGCCGAGCCCTTTGCTCGCACCGGCCACCATGGCGACCTTCCCCTTCAGTCCTAAATCCATTACTTCTGCTCCGTCCACCAGAATTTCGGCAGCGTTCTTTCGACCGGCCACACCTGGCGAAGCGTGTCGGCCTCGTACAGCTCGCCGTTCTTCATGACCCAGCGCACCGTGTTGGTATGGCGGATGTTCTCGAGCGGATTCCTGTCGAGCACGACCAGATCCGCCAGCTTGCCCGTTTCGAGGCTGCCGAGATCCTGATCGAAGCCGATGATGCGCGCGCCATCGATTGTCGCGGCTTTGAGCACTTCGCGCGGCGTCATGCCGCCCATGGCGAGCGCCCACATCTCCCAGTGGTACCCCAGGCCCTGCAGCTGACCGTGCCCGCCGACGCCGATCAATCCGCCCGCCCGCTGAATCTTGGCCGCCTGCGCCGCCGCCTCGTCGAAGCTGTACTCGTCCATCCGCACCCACGTGCCGCGGCGCCGCGTCATGTCATCGAGCACATTGTGCGGATAGAAGCGCTGCAGCTTCGGATCGTCGTGCACCTCCATCGTCGTATAGAAATAGTGCTCGGCAATCGGCCCGCCGTACTGCACGAGCAGCGTCGGCGTGTAGGCCGTCTTCGTCTGCGCGAAGATTTCGACGGTGTCTTTGAAGAGCGGCACGACCGGCAGCGTGTGCTCGTTGCCGTGCATGCCGTCAATGGCGTGCGTGGTGTCGAGCTTCTGGTCGCGGCCGCCTTCGGTCGTCGGCATCAGGCCCAGCTCTTTGGCCGCCTGCACCACCCACTGTCGCTGCTTGCGGTTGCCCACCATGTACGACTTGATGTTGATCGTGCGGTAGTGCTGCTTGTAGCGTTTGAGATACGCCAGCGTCGCGTCGTACGACTGAAAGTCGTTGGCCGAAAACACGCCGGGGCCGGTCATGAACGCGCGCTGCCCCACGGCCTGGCCCGTGTCGACCAGATCCTGATAGGCAAAATAATCGTTGGTCGACGTCTGCACGTCGAGGCCGGCCGTCACGCCGTAGGCGAGGTTCGCGATCAGACTCCAGTTCTGTGGCTCGAGCACGTCATGTGTCCGGAATTCCCAATGCGCATGCGTGTCGATGAAGCCCGGCACGATGTACTTGCCCGAGACGTCCATGATCTTCGCGCCTGCCGGAATCCGCGCCGCGCCGCGACGTCCAATCGACGTGATGCGGTTGTCGGTGACGATGATGTCGGCGTTGCGAAGCACTTCATCGCCCTTCATCGTGATCACGGTGCCGCCGCGCAGGGCGATGGTACCGGTAGGCTTCGCGCGCGGGAATTCGAGCACAACGTCGATGGCTTCGACGTTCTTGTCGAGGTCTAAGGGATCCTTCGGCGTGGCGGGCGGGGTGGATTGGGTTGCACCGGTGGTTGGCGTGGACGGTGCGGGTGTGGTGGCGTTCGCGCCTCCGGCGCCGCCACTGCGTCCCGCTTCCGGCTCCGGCCCGAATGTCAGCGTGTCGAAGGCGCGGCGGAAATAGGTTGAGCCAATCGCCCACGTGATCGTCTTGCCCTCGTCTGCCCACGCGAAATAATCGGCGCCGATGTCGGTGATGCGCCTCACGGGCACGGATGGCCCGCGCACGCTGACCGACGCCGCGCTGCCCGTGAATGGCGGCACCGCGACGACCCAGAGCTGGTTGTTGACCGCCGCCAGCGCCCACTTGCCATCGGGCCGCATCAGCACCGCGTTGGCCGCCGGAGGCGTGCCACCGCCTGGCCGGGCGGGACCGGTCACGCGCAGGTGCGTGCGGCGATCGGTGCCGTCGTAGCGCAGCGAGATCAGGCCGGCGTTCGAATACACGTAGATGCGATCGGCTTCCGCCGTGAAATGCGGAAACCCGACACCGCGCGCAGGCACAACAGTCTCGACGGTGCCGCCAGTCGCCGGCAGCCAGACGAGATCGAGCGGAATGCGGAGTCCGCCGAACTCGCTGAAGGTCTGATGCCGCATGAACTCGTTGCCGCGAAGGCCGACGATCCGCGTGCCATCGGGCGAGAAGGTGATATCGGTATAAAACGCGGGAACGGACGTCAGCCGCTGCGGCTGGCCGCTGCCGTCGGCGCGCGTTTTCCAGACGTGGCCGCCCTCGTTCATCGACCATGTCACGTACGCGATCGACTGTCCGTCCGGGGACCACGTTGGCTTGAACTCCCAGTTGTCACCATTGGTGAGCCGTCGCGGCTGACCACTCGGAAGATCTCTGACGTAGATCTTCGTCAGTACCGACATTGCCAGGCGCTTGCCGTCGGGCGACTGCTTTGGATCCTGAATCAGCCTCGCGCGTACCGGACCCTGTTCGATGCGATACGGAAACTCGAGATCAGGACCAACCTCGAGCTGCACGTTCGCGGTGAACGGAATCACCGTCATCTGTCCCGTCGCAATGTCGACCTTCTGAATCTTGCCGTCCTTCGTTGTCAGAATCGCTTTACTGTCGGGCGTGAACGCGTAACCAGGAAACAAGTCGCGCGAGGGCGATCCGCCGCTTTCGATTTCGTCGCGCTGCACCGGCCACACGAGCCTGCGGTCGGCACCGGTGCTGAGATCGCGGACGCGAAGGCCGGTTTGCGTTTCATGACGCGAGGCATAGACGAGCCAGTTGCCGTCAGGCGACACGAGCGGACGAAATGCGCGGCCGGCGGCCTGCGTGATGACGTCGACGTCGCCGGTCTTCATGTCGAGCCGCGCGATCTGCCAGCCAGGAAGGCCGCCACCGCCGCCGCCGCTGGACTGGGCCGCATACAGGTAGCGGCCGTCGGGCGACAAAGTGGCGCCGAGCCGGTTCGGACTGGCCGCGGGTGCCGGACCGCCGCCGCGTCCGCCTTCCGGCGCAGAAGGCGCCCCGAGCGTGATGCCCGAGCCGCCGTCGACGTGGAACATCCGCAGCTGCGTGCCGCCGGTCGCCCGCACCGATGCGATCACATACTGGCTGTCGGGAGTCCAGACCGGCGAGATCACCGCCTGCTGCGATTCGTTCGAGAGCTTGCGCGGCTCGGTGCCGTCAATCTTCGCGATCCAGAGATTGTCGCTGCCGTTGCGATCGCTGATGAACGCGAGGCGCTTGCCGTCGGGTGACACGCGCGGCTGCGCGTCGAACGGCAGACCATCGGTGATGCGCGCCGCCGTTCCGCCCGCCATCGGGACGCGATACAGATCGCCGGCCAGCTCGAAGATGATGGCCTCGCCGTCAGGTGTGACATCGAGCGAGAGCCAGGTGGCCTCGTCGGTGTCGAATTCGATGGTGCGCTCGGTCTTGAGCGGCAGATCGTGCTTTTTCTTCGGCTCTTCTTTCTTGTCGGCGGGTTTTTCCTGCCCGTCGACTCCGGTCTGGGCGCCCTGAGCAACGTCGAAGGGCTGCGGCTTTTCCTGAACGGGCGTGTGGGCCACCGACAGGCACACGGCGAGCGACGAGTAAATCAGGGCAGTTATCGGGCGCATAAGGCGATGATTCTATCTCTACAGCGTGGTCGAATCCGATAAGCATCATTCGCGGCCAAGCCGTAATAGACTCTGACCACCTTTCGTCCATTCCCGGAGTGAAGCGTATGAAACGGCTGATCGTAGCGGCAGGTGTGATGGCGGGGTCGCTTTCGGCGGCGGCTCTACAAACTCAAGGACAACAGCAGCCGCAGGCGCCCGATCACGTGCGCACGCTTGTCTCGCGGCTCGATTTGGAGAAATACAAGGCCACGATCAAAGGCCTCACGCAATTCGGTGATCGGCGCGAGGGTACCGAGCGCAACCGGAAGGCGGTCGACTGGATCGAAGCCCAGCTCAAGAGCTACGGCTGCGAGACGGGCCGTGTTACCTATGACCCGGCCAATCCGCGCGGATTCACGGAAGCGGAGCTCGAAGCGCAGCGTCAGGCACGGGCCGCCCGTCAGGGCGGCCGAGGACAGGGACGCGGCCGGGGCGCCGGGCGCGGCACCCAGCAGCCGCCGCGGACGCCTGCCGGCACACCCGACGATCCGTTCCGTCGCGGCGCCGGAAGCAAGGGTTTCGGCGCACGCACCGGCGTCAACAACGATCCGGAGCGTCAGCCCGACGTCAAGCTTCGCGAGTTGAACAAGGGTCCCATCATCCCCGGCCCGGTCGACATGGTCTATTGCACCAAGTGGGGCACGACCCGCCGCGGCGAGATGTACATCGTCGGCGGGCACATGGACGGCATCGGGTACGGCGAGGCGGCGAACGACGATGGGTCGGGCACGGCGATCGTGATGGAGCTGGCGCGAATCTTCAGCTCGCCCGACGTGACAACAGACGTGTCGATTCGCTTTGCGTTGTGGAACGGCGAGGAAGGCGGACTCAAAGGCGCGAACGCCTACGTCGCGCAGCGCCGCGAACGTCAAGGCCAGCCCGACGAGCCCAAATGGCTCGGCATGGTGCAGCACGACATGATGATGTGGGACCATGGCATGCCGGCGCCCGACGGCAAGGTCAGTCCGTGGCAGCGGCCCGAGGCCGACGTGAACATCGAGTTCCAGGAGAATTCGAAGATGGCCGACGCGTCATCGAGGTTCGCGCTCGTCTTCAAAAACGCTAATGAGCGTTATGCGACCGATTATCCGGCGACGATCGGGCCGCACATGCAAAGCACCGACTCCGTTCCGTTCCAGGACATCATTCCGGCAATCAGCCTGCGCGAGAACGAGCGGCGCGATCATATCGGCTTCGGGTGGGATCCGAACTGGCATCAGCCCACCGACGTGTTCTCGCTATACACCGACAAGGATTTCCGCCTCGGTCTCAACGCAGCGCAGACGACGCTGGCCGCGATCGCGCAGCTGGCGAAAGCAGTCGTGAAGTGAAGTTCGCGATCGCAGTTGCGTTGCTCGCGCTGACGGCACCGGCCGCGCCCGCTCCGACCGATTGGCCTCAGTGGAGGGGACCGAACGGCGCCGGTATCGCGGAAGGCAAGTTCCGCGATACGTGGACGCCCGAATCCGTGACGTGGAAGGTTCCGATTCCTGGCGCGGGCCACTCCTCTCCAGTCGTCGCGAACGGCCGCATCTATCTGACGACGTCGGTCATGGGTGATCCGGCACCGCCCGGCCACAAAGCACCGGTGCATCTCGGATTCGATCTCAAGCCGGGCTACGTCAATCCCGACAGTTGCTGCATCGACAGGAAGTACGCGCTGAAGGTCATCGCGCTCGATGCGAAGTCCGGCGATCTGCTGTGGGAGCGCACCGCGTTCGACGGCGTGATGTATGACGACCGGCACCGTCGAAACACGTACGCGTCATCAACCGTCGCTACGGACGGTGAGATGCTCTATGCCTACTTCGAATCAGCCGGGTTGTACGCGTATGACAAGAACGGCAACCTGAAATGGAAAACCGACTTTGGCGGGCTCGCCAAGGCCGGCATGGGTCCGGGGATGTCGCCACTGATCTATGGCGACGTGTTGATCGTGCAGAACGATCTCGAGATGGGCGAAGGCTCGCACATCCTGGCGCTCGATCGAAAGACAGGCAAGCAGGTCTGGAAGACCGCGCGCAGTCATCGTCGCAGTTGGGCGACGCCCATCATCGTCGACGCCGGCGGTCGTCAAGAACTGATCGCGTCCGGAGCCGAGTCCGTGATCGCGTACGACCCGGCAACCGGCGCGGAGCTGTGGAAGACGGAGGGCGTGCGCAGCCATCCCATTCCGAGCGTCGTGCAGGGACACGGCCTGATCTTCGCGACGGCAGGCAGCGGTGCGAAGGTCGCGCTCGCGATCAAGCCGGGACAGGTGGACGAAACCGCTCGCATCGCGTGGAAGTACAACAAGGGGACGGCGTACGTGCCGTCGCCAATCCTTTACGGCGACTACCTTTATTTGATGAGTGACGCCGGTCTGCTGACCTGTCTCGACCCGAAAACCGGTGAACTCAAATACCAGGGAGGCCGTCCGCCCGTGCCTGCCGAGGTCAAGGCGTCACCTGTCGCGTTCGACGGCAAGCTGCTGCTCACGAGCGTCGACGGCGATACGTTCGTCATCAAGGCTGGCCCGACGCACGAAGTGCTGCGCACCAATTCGGTCGGCGAGCCTGTCTGGGCCTCCCCTGCCCTCGCCAACGGCACGATCTACATCCGCGGCCAGCAGCACCTGTTCGCGATCCGATAAATGGGGACGGGTCTGGTTTTTTCATAACACGTAAAAACCAGACCCGTCCCCATTTTTCGTGAACCTTTGACGGCCCGGTGCGTATTGGGCTATGTAGATACGCACATGCCGCGACACCTCGCGACCGCCATCGTCCGCATGTCCGCCCTGCTCGCACCCCGCCGCCTGAGGGCCGCGTGGCGCGAGGAATGGCTGGCCGAGATTTCCGCCGCGCGCGGCACCAGCGGCCGCATGACGACCACCTCGCCCGATCTCGCCGTGCGCAACGGCTGGACGGCCGACTTCCGCGACGCCTGGCGCGCGCTCGTGAAAACGCCCCTGCAGACCATCACGATGATCGGGTGTCTGTCAGTCGGCGCGGCGCTGATGGTCACCATCTTCGCGATCGCCAACGCGCTCAGCGCCGGAGATCCGGCCGGCGTCCGCGACCGCGAACAATTGGTTCGCATCGGCGCGCGACTGAGGACCAGTCATCTCTACACGCTCCTGATGTCCGACTACCGGCGGGCTGATTGGCAGCGTCCTCCCGACGCGTTCGAGGCGATCGGCGGCGAGTACAGCACGGGTTTCATGCCCGTCGTGATCCACGGTGACGTGCACCAGGCGCGGGGATTGAGAGTCACGGGAACCTACTTCCCGTTGCTCGGTTCCGTTCCTGCGATCGGCCGTTTGATTGGTCCGTCCGACGACGTGCCGGGCGCTGCGCCGGTTGTGGTCCTCGGGCATCGCTTCTGGCAGCGGCGCTTTGGCGGCGATCCCAGCGTACTCGGGCGCGTCCTGCCCATCGGTGCGGGTACCTACGAGATCGTGGGCGTGGCGCCGCCCGGGTTCGTCGGTTTCGAGATGGGCGACCTCGGACAAAGTGCCGACGCCGACCGCGATTTCTGGCTTCCGATGGCGCCGATTCTCGCAACTCGCCCCGAAGACAGCGCCGCGCCGGATCTCGTGGGGCGGCTCGCTCCGGGCGTGACCCTGCAGCAAGCGGAGGCACAGCTCCAGGCGTTTCTGCCTGACCCTCTCGTGGTGCCGGCTTCCCAGACGGGCCGCCTCGGCGTGCTTGTCTATAGACTGGCCCCTCTCGAGAACACCCGCGACTTCGCGCTCTTCTTCATTCTCCTGTTCTCCGTTCCCGCCGTGATACTGCTCATCGCCTGCGCGAACGTCGCGGGCCTGCAGGCGGTTCGAGCTGTCCAACGACGGCACGAACTCGCGCTTCGCACATCGCTGGGCGCGACGCGCGCGCGTCTCGCGCGGCTGCTGACTATCGAGACCCTCATCGTCGCGGCGGCGGCGGCCGCGGCAGGATGGGGCGCGAGCGTGGTCGCGCTGCGGCAGAGCGCGGCGTTCCTGCCTTTCGCGGCCCAACTCGACTGGCGCGTATTCCTGTTCGCCCTCGGCTTGCCCCTGGCCGTCACGCTCATGGTCGGCGTCATTCCGTCATGGCGCTCGACGAGGTTCGATGTGCTTTCGGGACTTCGGCTCGGCGCGCGAGCGGGCGGCCCAGGGCGCACCAGAGTGCGACGCGCGCTGATCGCCACGCAGGTGGCCCTGTCCATCGCGCTCGTCTTTACGGCCATCGTCCTGTCCCGTGCCCTCGCGAAGGGTCCCCCTGGCATGATTCCGGGCGCATCCGACATCGTGACGGCCGGTTTCTATCTGACGAGCCGGGCCGACGACGAAGGAGGACAGCGGGCCGCGGTCCAGCGATTGGTCGAGGAAGCCTCGCAACTGGCAGCGCCACGGAATATCGCATTCAGCACGGGCCCGCTCCTGGTCTCCGGGAGGGCCGCCATGACGCCGCCGGGCACGAAGGCGCGCTTCCAGGATTGGTTCGACACGCGCGTGGCGACACCTGCGTTTTTCGATCTGTTCGGAGTCACGCTTCTCGAGGGCCGCTTCTATGACGACCGGGAGCAAGGCGTCATGGTCGTCAACGAGTCGTTCGCGCGCAGGTTCTCGGATGGCGAGGCGATTGTCGGTAAGTCGTACGCATTCGCCGCCGACGGATTATTCGGCAGCCCGAGTGAGCAGGGACACGTCACCCGGCAGGTCATCGGCCTGGTCAAGGACGGTTTCGAGCGGGACGCAAACGACCGTCAAGCCGCTCTGGCGTATCTGCCTCTCGACACGGCGCGCCTCACCAGCGTCGCGGTGTTTGTGCGATCGCCGAACAGCGCCGAGACGCTGCAGGGCCTCCGAGCGATGGCCGCGCGCGAGTCACCGACGCTGCTGCCGCGGCCCTTTGGAACGGTCGAGAGCCTGATGAGCGAGGAGTACCGTTCTGCCATCTGGCTGTCGCGCGCGCTTGGCGGCACGGGCATGCTCGCGCTGCTGCTGGCGGCGGTGGGACTGTTCGAACTCGTGTCGGCGTCGGTAACGCAGCGGACGCACGAACTCGGGGTGCGCGTCGCGCTCGGGGCCCGCGGCGCCGACATCATCGGGCTCATCATGCGCGACATCTCGCTGATGAGCGGCGTGGGCGTCGTTGCCGGCATCGCGCTCGCGGTGCCGGCGTGGGTGTTCATCCAGGACGAAGTCATGAAGAACGCGACGCTTGCGGATCCGGCCGGGCTCCTCGCGGGGCTTGCGGCGCTCGGCGTCACGATGTTCGCCGCGACCTATGCGCCGGCGCGCCGAGCGTGCGGTGCCGATCCACTCAACGCTCTCAGGAGTGAATGAACGTGGCGACGCTTTCCTACACCGGCCTCTTCGTCCTCCAGGCCCTCGCGCAGGGCCATAAGTTCGGGTTCGACATCATGGACGTCACGAACCTGCCGAGCGGCACCGTCTACCCCGCCCTGCGCAGACTCGAGAGTCTCGGACTGGTCCGATCCGACTGGGAAACCGACAAGGAAGCGCGCGACAACGCGCGGCGGCCGCGGCGCTATTACGAACTGACGAAGACCGGGCGGGAGCAGCTCGTCGAAGCTGAGTCGCGCTATCGCGCGGTGTCGAAGCTTTTCGCCCGCCGAGGCCGCGCATGATTCGGCGCGTCTGCCGCGCGATCGTGCGCGTGTCGGCGCCGCTCGCCCCGCGCCGGGTTCGAGCGAGGTGGCTCGAGGAATGGCGGGCCGAGATCGACGCGGCGCCCGCGTCGCCTCTCCGTCTCCTCTCACGGGTGGCCGGCGCGCCGATCGACGCGCTACTCGCGCGCTGGACGACGCGCAGCGTCGATATCCCGACCAGGCATGGCTGGTCAGCGGATGCACGAGATGCAGTGCGCGCCCTGCTGAAGACACCGATGCAGACGCTGACGATGATCGGCTGCCTCGGTGTGGGCGCCGCCCTGATGGTCAGCATGTTCGCGTTTACGCACGCCCTGTTCGGCACGGGTCCGCTGCCTGGCGTTGATGATCGCGATCGGATCGTGCGGGTCCGAGGGTCGAGCACACCGGGCCGCACCGACTCATTGAACTGGGGACAGTTCGAGGCTGTTGACTGGTCCGCATCGC
>JBBDWL010000050.1:0-34434 GCA_040902895.1 Vicinamibacterales bacterium
TCATGCCGTGCTCGAGCGCCATCTTTCGAATCCATCGATCGGACTTGATTGCCACTCAGCGATCTCCTCGGCACCTGATGCTCGGCGCTTGGTCCGGTATTCCTTCGCTCAGGCGGGGCGCGGGCGCGCCAAAGAGCGGTCGCGCCTGCGCGAGAGTCTAGACCAGCTCCATCCCGCGGAAGAAGTAGCCCAGCTCGAAGGCGGCGGTGTCGGGCGCGTCGGAGCCGTGCGTGGCGTTGTTGCCGATCGACGTGCCAAATTCCTTGCGGAGCGTGCCGGCGTCGGCTTTCGCGGGATCGGTGGCGCCCATCAGGTCGCGCCACTTCCTGATGGCGTCGGGCGCTTCCAGCGCCAGCAGCACCGCTGGGCCCGACGACATGAACGTCGTCAGCTCGCCAAAGAACGGGCGCTCGCGATGTACGGCGTAAAAACCTTCGGCTTCCTTCCTCGACAGATGCTGCAGGCGCATCCCGGCGATCCGGAATCCGGCCTGCTCGATGCGGGTCATGATGGCGCCGGCATGCCCCGCCTTGACGGCGTCGGGCTTGATGATGGCAAACGTCTTCTCCATAACCTACGGATCATAGCAGGTGAGCACAGGGTTATTCCGCCCTCAACGCCTCCGCAGGATCCACCCTGGCCGCCCTCCTGGCCGGCACCACGCATGCGACGAGCGCGACCGCAAGCAGAACAAGCGGTGCGAGGGCGAACGAGACAGGATCCAGCGGCTCGACGCCGAACAGCAGCTTTTCCATCAGACGCGTAAGCAGCGCGGCGGCGGCGATGCCGATGACAAGACCTGCGATCGTGACGCCGAGACCCTGGCGGACGATGAGGCCGATCAGGTCTCTGCGCTCGGCGCCGAGCGCGGCGCGCACGCCTATCTCGCGGCGCCGGGTCGTGACGTTGTACGACAGCACGCCGTAGAGGCCTGTGGCCGCGAGCAGCAGTCCCAGTCCCGCGAAGGCGATCAGCACGGCGGCGGCAAAGCGCGGCTCGCCCACCGACTCCGAAATCCGGCTGGCGAGCGGTCCGACACGATCGACCGCCGCGCCCGGCTCGAGCGCGCGCACGGTATCGCGAATGGCCGGCGCGAGGGCGACCGGGTCGCCCGCCGTCCGGACCACGAGATCGAGATGCGTGCGGGAGCGATCCGAGCCCTGCCAGCCAGCCGAGACGCTCCGGTAGATCTCCGACTGCCTTTGTCCCGCGAGGCTGTCCTTCAGGACGTCGGCGACCACGCCGACGATCTCCGCGGTTCGCTCCTCGCGGCCGAAATTCTCCCACCGCCGGCCCACGGCGGAACGTCCGTCGGTGAAGTACGTGCGCGCGAAGGTCTCGTTGACCAGATACGAGCCGATGCCGCGCGTGACGTCCGCCTCGGTGAACAGCCGGCCTTCGCGCAGCCGGAGTCCCAACGCTTCCGCGTAGCCCGGCGTGATGTCGTACTGCAGCGCGCGCGCGACTAGCGGTTTGCCGTCCGGCCCCGTTGAGCCCGGGATTATGAAGCCCGTGATGTAGGCGCTGTTGCCGAACGGGGCCATGTTGCCGATGCCCGCGGCTTCGACGCCAGGCATGGCGCGCACGCGCTCGAGCAGCGCGGCCACGAATTGCTCCGGCCGCGCACCCTCGGCCGCGGCCCCGGTCAGGTAGATCTCGCCCATCAACACGTTCGAGGGCTCGTATCCGGCGTCGACGCTCGTCAGCGCGACGAAGCTGCGGCCCACGAGTCCCGCTCCGACCAGCAGGATGACGGCCAGCGCGGCCTCGCAGGCGAGCAGCGCCGCGCGCGCCTTCCCTCCTCCGCCAGTCAGCGTCCGTACATCGGCATCCCGCATCGTCGCACTCAATCCGCCGCGCGCCGCACGCAGCGCCGGCAGCAGACCCGAGATGATGCCGACGATGAGCGAGGCGGCGAGCGTGACGGCCAGCGCGCCGAGATCGAGCGCAACGCTGTCGAGGCGCGGGAAGTCGCGAGGCGCGAGCGCCGGAAGGGCGCGCACGAGCGTCCAGGCCAGCAGCACGCCGAGCGCGCCGCCGCACAGCGCGAACGTCACGCTTTCGGTCAACAACTGGCGCATCAGGCGACCGCGTCCAGCGCCCAACGCCGCGCGCACGGCCATTTCGCGGCTGCGTCCGGCGCCTCGCGACAGAAAGAGATTCGCGACGTTCGCGCAGGCCACGAGCAGCAACAGCCCGACGCCGGCAAACATCACGAGCATCGCGGGCCTCACACGCTCGGTGGCCGACGCGGCCATGCCGCGCACACGCACTTCGACGGGGCCGCCCTTGCCGAACAAGAGGTCGGCGGCCATCGGCCGCTGCTGGCCGCGCGCCGCCGCCGTACCTTCGGCCTCGGCTTGGGCCGACGTCGCGCCGGGCCGCAGACGCGCCATGACGAAGGCCACGTTCACCGCGCCGGGGTTCGCCGCATCGGGGCGCCGGACGACGAAGGGCGTAAAGATCGCTGCGTCGGGTGTCGGAAACGCAAACCCCGGCGGCGCGACCCCGACGATCCGGGCCGGCCGTCCGTCAACCGTCAGGGCCGTGCCGATCACCGCCGGATCGGCCCCGAAACGCTCGCGCCAGTACGCATGTCCGAGCACGACCACCCCGGCGGCCCCAGGCACGGCGTCGGACTCCACGAACAGCCGGCCGTGCGCGGGCACGGCGCCCAGCAGCGCAAATACGGACGGCGTCAACCCGGTTCCCGGCACACGCTCGGGGTCGCTCCGTCGCGTCACGGTGTGGGTGCGGCTCATGTAGGCGCCGAATGAGCCCACGGTCTTCGCGCTCCGCTCCCACGCGTCGTACGTGATGTTGCTGAGCAGGTGCTCGCCGAGGGGAGAGACGCCGCCGGGATGTTCCTCGGAGAGACGCACGAGGCTCGCCGGATCCGGATACGGCAGCGGGCGCCAGAGGACGCCATACACGAGTGAGAAAATTGCCGCGTTTGCGCCGACGGCCAGCGCGATGGTGACGAGCGCGGCCGCGGTAAAGCCGGGCGCACGGGCCATGAGCCGCAGCGCCAGACGGATGTCATGGATAAATGTGCGCATCGAATGCCGCCTCGTTTGGGTCTAGACTTGCGGTATGTCAGCCGACAAGCGTCAGCCTATTGAACATCAGAATGCGCGGCGCGGTACGGGGCAGGACGATCCGGACGACTCACTCGGCGCGGTCGAAGGGGAAACGCCGTCGGACCCGCAGCGCGGCAACCCCCTGGGGTCTGGCGTCGACGATGAGGGCCGGCCGGACAGTCCAATCAAGACCGGCCAGGACCAGATCGGCGCGAATCTGGACGAAACCGAGGGATAGGCCACAGGCCATGGGCCCCAGGCCCTAGGCATGAGCCGCCGCGCACAAAGGCGCGCCGGCTATCTCAGGCTTTCGTTGATCGCGTCGATTGCGTCTCTGCCCGGGCGCAGGCGGTCGAACGGCAGTGACGACAGCGGCTCGTCGACGAGATTCAGCGATGTGAGGAAGTCGTCGCGATCGGGCTCGATGTAGAGCACGCCGGTGGCGTACTCGCCCCGCGCGGCCGTCTCGTGCAGCGTGCGGAGCGCGGTCATCTTGTCGCTCGGGTTGTAATCCTGCGGCAGCTTCGACAGATAGAGATGCGAGCCGTCGTGCATGGTGACGGCCTTGGTCGTGCCTTCGTCGTACTCCACCGTGATGTCGTCGAAGAACGGCACGAACTGCACCTCGCCCATCACCTCGTCGTGCTCCTTCACATACGCATAGCTCTTAGTCGAGCCTTCGTGATCGTTGAAGGTCACGCAGGGTGACAGCACATCGATCATCGCGGTGCCGCGATGCGAGAACGACGCCTTCAGGATCGCCAGCAGCTGTTTCTTGTCGCCCGAGAACGACCGCGCTACGAATGTCGCGCCCAGCTCGATCGCCAGCGCGCACGTGTCGATCGGCGGTAGGTCGTTGACGACGCCGTTCTTGGCCTTCGAGCCGACGTCGGCAGTTGGCGAGAACTGGCCTTTCGTGAGGCCGTAGCAGCCGTTGTCTTCGATGATGTAGACCAGCGGCAGGTTGCGGCGCATCAGGTGCACGAACTGACCGATGCCGATCGCGCCGGTGTCGCCGTCGCCGCTGACACCCACGGCGAGCATCTTGTGATTGGCGAGCATCGCGCCGGTCGCCACCGACGGCATGCGCCCGTGCACCGAGTTGAAGCCGTGCGCGGGGCTCAGGAAATAGGCCGGCGTTTTGCTCGAGCATCCGATGCCCGAGAGCTTCAGCACCTGCTGCGGATTGACGCCCAGCTCATAGAACGCGTCGATCAACCGCTCGGAAATCGCGTTATGCCCGCACCCGGCGCACAACGTCGTCTTCCCCCCGCGATAGCTCGACACGTCGAGCCCGATGCGGTTGGTCTTCTTCGGCGCGGGTGTTGGTGTCGCTGTTTCGTTCATAGGTGCCTCAGGCCATCACGGGCGATGGCTTTTCCTGCGCAACGATGGCGTCGGTAATCGATCTAGCGTCGATGGGCAGGCCGTTGTAATGCAGCACGCTGCGATATTTCGCGGCGAGTGCGGCCGGCAGATCGATTTTGAGCAGCGACTGCATCTGCGAGTCGCGGTTCTGCTCCACGACGTAAATCCGGTCGTAGCGCGCGATGAAGGCTTCGACGTCGGCGTTGAAGGGATAGGCGCGCAGGCGCATGTAGGCGGTCTCGAGACCGGCCTCGCGGCGCAGCTGATCGCGCGCCTCCTCCACCGCGTGATGCGACGTGCCATAGGCGATGATGCCGACTTCCGCGCCGCCTGCGTCTTCGACCACGGGTCCGGGAACCAGCGTCTTCGCGGTGTCGAACTTGCGGTTCAGGCGATCGAGATTGTTGACGTAATCGTCGGGACGCTCACTGTACTGGCCGCGCGCATTGTGGCCAGAGCCGCGCGTGAAGTACGACGGCATGCCCGAGGCCGGCAGCGTGCGCCAGGTGATGCCGTCCTTGTCGACGTCCTCATAGCGATACCACTCGCCCATGCGGTCGAGCGCGGCCTGATCCAGCACTTTGCCGCGATCCAGCGGACGATCCGGATACTCGAACGGCTTCGCCATCCAGCTGTTCATGCCCAGATCCAGATCGCTCATCACGTACACGAGCGTCTGCAGGCGCTCTGAGAGGTCGAACGCGTCCATCGCCATCGAATAGCACTCTTCGATCGACGCCGGCAGCAGCAGCGGATGCCTCGTGTCGCCGTGCGAGTTGACGGCGGCGAAGAGGATGTCGCCCTGCGCGGTGCGCGTGGGCAGGCCGGTCGACGGTCCAACGCGCTGAATATCGAACACGACGCCAGGGATCTCGGCGTAGTACGCGAGGCCGGCAAATTCCGACATCAATGAGATGCCCGGCCCCGATGTCGACGTCATGGCCCGCGCGCCCGCCCATGTGGCCCCAAGCACCATGCCCAGCGCCGCAATCTCGTCTTCGGCCTGCACGATGGCGAAGGTCGCCTTGCCGGTGGCCTTGTCCATGCGGTGCTTCCGCATATAGCTGATGAGCGACTCGGGCAGTGACGATGAGGGCGTGATGGGATACCAGGCGACCACGGTGACGCCGGCCATCATGCAGCCGAGCGCGGCCGCCTGATTGCCCTCGACGAGGATCAGATCTTCGGTGCGCTCCATCCGCTCGATCGTGAATGGATCGTGCTTCTGCAGGTTTTCGACGGCGTAATCGCGGCCGGCCTTGAGCGCATTCACGTTGAGCTCGACGGCCTTCGGCTTCCTGCCCATCTGCTTGGTGAGCGCCTTCTCCATCTCGCCCAGGTCGATCGCCAGCAAATGCGAGAGCACGCCGTCGTAGATCATGTTCTTGACGAGACGGCGCAGCTTCGCTTCCGGGCACACCGCCGCCACGATCTTGTCGAACGGCACCGGATAAAACGTGACGTCGGTGCGCAGCTTGTCGAGGCCGAGTGGCGCGTCATAGAGCACGGCGCTGCCGGGCGCGAGCGACAGAACGTCTTCCTTCGCCGTCTCGGCGTTCATGGCGACGAGAAAGTCGATTTCCTTCTTCCGGCTGATGTAGCCGTGCCGGTTGGCGCGAATGGTGAACCAGGTCGGCAGTCCGGCAATATTCGACGGGAAGAGGTTCTTGCCAGACACCGGCACGCCCATCTGAAAAATGGCGCGCAGCAGCACGAGATTGGCGGTCTGGCTGCCCGACCCATTGACGGTGGCAACCTGGATGCTGAAGTCGTTGACGACCACGTCTATATTGTACTCACTCGTCTAACTCGACTTACTCGACTTACTCGACTTACTGCCCAGTGACGCGGCAACAGCCCTTCCGATGTCCGCAGGGCTGTTGACCACCGAGACCCCGGCCTGCGTGAGCGCGTTCATTTTCTCGTCGGCAGTGCCCTTGCCGCCCGAGATGATCGCGCCGGCGTGGCCCATGCGGCGGCCGGGCGGCGCCGTCTGGCCCGCGATGAACCCCACCACGGGCTTCCTGAAATTAGCCTTGATCCATTCGGCCGCCTCTTCCTCGGCGCTGCCGCCGATCTCGCCAATCATCACGACCGCCTCCGTTTCGGGATCGCCGGCGAACAACGACAGGGCATCGATGAACGACGTGCCGATGAGCGGATCGCCGCCAATGCCGATGCAGGTCGTCTGGCCGAGCCCGAGCGCGGTGAGCTGGTGAATGGCCTCGTAGGTCAGCGTGCCGCTCTTCGACACAATGCCGACGCGGCCTTCCTTGCAGATATGCCCGGGGATGATGCCCGCCTTGCCCTTCCCCGCCGAAATAATGCCCGGGCAGTTCGGGCCAATCAGACGCGTGGCAGGACGGCCTTCGAGAAATGCCATCGCCCTGAGCATGTCGACGACAGGGATGCTTTCGGTGATGGCGACAACGAGCGGCAGGTTCGCGTCGGCCGCCTCCATGATGGCGTCGGCTGCTCCGGGCGGCGGCACGAAGATCACCGATGCATTGCCGCCCGTCTCGCGCACGGCATCCGCCACGGTGTCGAACACCGGCCAGCCCTCATGCGTGGTGCCGCCTTTGCCGGGTGTGACGCCGCCGACGACTTTCGTGTGATAGGCGGCCGCCTGCTTCGCATGGAACGTGCCCTCGCGGCCGGTCAGGCCCTGGACGATGAGGCGGGTGTTGTTGTCGAGAAGGACGGCCATATTTACTGTTTTGCTGCAGCAACGACCATGTCGGCGCCTTCGCCCATCGAATCCGCCGTCTTGAAGTTCAGGCCGCTCTCTTTGAGCAGCGCTTTTCCTTTCTCGACGTTCGTGCCTTCCATGCGAATGACGACCGGCACGCGCACGCCGAGGTCTTTCACGGCAGCAATCACGCCCTCCGCGAGCACGTCGCAGCGCAGAATGCCGCCGAAAATGTTGATGAAGACGGCCGTCACGGCCGAATCTGACATCAGAATCTTGAACGCGTTCTTGATCTGTTCGGCATTTGCGCCGCCGCCGACATCCAGAAAGTTCGCCGGCTCGCCGCCCGCCAGCTTGATGATGTCCATCGTCGCCATCGCGAGGCCGGCGCCGTTGACCATACATCCGATGTTGCCATCGAGCTTGATGTAATTCAGTCCGAACTTCGAGGCCTCGATCTCGAGCGGATCTTCTTCATTGAGATCGCGAAACGCCCTGATATCGGGATGCCGGTAGAGCGCGCTGTCATCGAAGGTCATCTTCGCATCGAGGGCAAGCAGCTTGCCTTCTCCGGTCACCACCAGCGGATTGATCTCGAGCAGCGACGCGTCGGTCTCGATGAAGGCGCGATAGAGCGACGCCATCAGCTGCACCGCCTGCTTGATCTGGTCGCCCTTCAAACCGAGTGCGAATGCGAGCTGACGCGCCTGAAATGCCTGCAGGCCCACGGCCGGATCGATGAACGCCTTGTGGATCTTCCCGGGCGTCTCTTCGGCAACCTTCTCGATCTCGACGCCGCCCTCCTGGCTCACCATCAGCACGGGCCGCTTCGTCGATCGATCGATCACCAGCCCGAGATACAGCTCCCGCTCCATCGTCAGGCCCTGCTCCACCAGCACGGTCTGTACGATGCGTCCTTCGGGTCCGGTCTGATGGGTCACGAGATTCATGCCGAGGATGTCGCCCGCGATCTTCAGCGCCTCGTCGCGATTCTTCGCCAGCTTCACGCCGCCGCCCTTGCCTCGCCCGCCCGCATGAATCTGCGCCTTGACGACAACGGTGCCCCCACCGAGCCTGGCGGCGATGTCGGCTGCTTCAGCGGCGACGGTCGCGACTTCGCCGTGCGGGACCGGCACGCCGAATTTCGACAGCAGCTGCTTGGCCTGGTATTCGTGAATCTTCATAAAGGGGATAGTCTAACCCGGATGGGTTCATCGTCGGTCGGCACGAAGGTCCTCATCGCGGTGACGGGACTCGCGCTGTTTGGATTTCTCATCATCCATCTCGCAGGCAACCTGCTGGTGCTCTCGGGGCCGGATGCGTTCAACACCTATTCGCACAAGCTGATCTCGAATCCGCTGATCTATCTCGCCGAAGCGGGACTTGCGGCGCTGTTCGTCGTGCACATCTGGAAGACGATCTCGAACTACTTTCGAAACCGCGCGGCCAGGCCGGCGGGCTACGAAGTGAAGCGCCCTGCGGGCCACACCAGCCGGAAGACGGTCTCGTCGACCTCAATGATCGTGACCGGCACAACGATCCTTGTGTTCCTGATCCTTCACCTCACGACCTTCAAGTTCGGCGCGTACTACGACGCCGCCGAGCCAGGGGTGCGCGATCTCTATCGGCTCACGCTCGAGGTGTTTCATAAACCGGGCTATGTGATCTGGTACGTCGTCGCGATGGGGCTCATCGGCATGCACCTGCGCCACGGCATCACCAGCGCCCTGCAATCGCTCGGCGCGATGCCCGCGAGCGTCACGCGCGGCCTTCTCACAGCCGGCGCCATCGTCGCATTCCTGATCGCCGCCGGGTTCGCCATCGTTCCGATATGGGTATATCTGTTCACGCAGTAACGGTGCTCGGCGCTTGGTCCAACGCGTTGGAAGGCGCCGCGTGCTAGACCCGAAGACGCCGTCCGGGCCGCTGGCCGAGAAGTGGGACCGGCACCGGTTCGATTCGAAGCTGGTGAATCCGGCGAACCGGCGGAAGCATGTCGTGATCGTGGTGGGCACGGGGCTGGCGGGGGCATCCGCCGCCGCGTCACTGGGCGAGTTGGGCTACCAGGTGCTGAGCTTCTGCATCCACGACAGCCCGCGGCGCGCGCACAGCATTGCCGCACAGGGCGGCATCAACGCCGCGAAGAATTATCAGAACGACGGCGACAGCGTCTATCGGCTCTTCTACGACACCATCAAGGGCGGCGACTATCGGGCGCGCGAGGCCAACGTATATCGGCTCGCGCAGCTGAGCGTGAACATCATCGACCAGTGCGTGGCGCAGGGCGTGCCGTTCGCCCGCGAGTACGGCGGGCTGCTCGACAACCGATCGTTTGGCGGCGCGCAGGTCTCGCGCACGTTCTATGCGCGGGGTCAGACCGGCCAGCAGCTGCTGCTCGGCGCCTATCAGTCGATGATGCGTCAGGTCGAGCGCGGCACGGTGACGCTCTTCGCCAACCGCGAAATGCTCGATCTCGTGGTCATCGACGGCCGCGCACGCGGCATCGTGTGCCGCAATCTGATTACCGGCGCGCTCGAACGCCACGCGGCCGATGCCATATGCCTCGCCACGGGCGGATACGGCACCGCCTACTACCTGTCGACCAACGCCGTGAACTCGAATGTCACGGCCGCCTGGCGCGCCCACAAGCGCGGCGCCCTCTTCGCCAATCCGTGCTTCACCCAGATTCATCCGACCTGCATTCCGGTGTCGGGCGACAGCCAGTCGAAGCTCACGCTGATGTCGGAATCGCTGCGCAACGACGGGCGCGTGTGGGTGCCGAAAAGTCCCGGTGACAGGCGGCACCCGAACGACATCCCGGAAGCCGATCGCGATTACTACCTCGAGCGGCGTTATCCGAGCTTCGGCAATCTCGTGCCGCGCGATGTCGCGTCGCGCAACGCCAAGGTCGTGTGCGACGAGGGCCGCGGCGTCGGCGACAGCGGACTGGCGGTGTTCCTCGACTTCCGCGACGCCATCAACCGGCACGGCGCCGAGGTCATTCGGTCGCGCTACGGCAATCTCTTCGACATGTACCAGAAGATCACCGACGAGAACCCGTGCCACGAGCCGATGCGGATCTATCCGGCCATCCATTACACGATGGGCGGGCTCTGGGTCGACTACAACCTGATGACCACCGTGCCCGGCCTGCACGTGCTCGGTGAAGCCAACTTCTCGGATCACGGCGCCAACCGCCTTGGCGCGAGCGCGCTGATGCAGGGTCTGGCTGACGGCTACTTCGTGATTCCTTACACGCTCGCCCATTACATCGCCGGCACTCCCCTGCCGAAGATCACAACCGATCACGATGCGTTCGGCGAGGCCGAGACCAGCGTGCGCGGCCGGCTCGACCGGCTGCTCTCGATTCGCGGCAGCCGGACCCCGCGCGACCTGCATCGCGAGCTCGGACGCGTGCTCTGGGATTACGTCGGCATGTCGCGCAACGACGAGGGGCTCGGAATCGCGCTCGAGCGGATTCCAAAGCTGCGCGAAGAGTTCTGGCAGAACGCGTCGGTGCCGGGCGACGGCCACTATCTGAACAAGAACCTCGAATACGCGGGCCGAGTGGCCGACTACCTCGAATTCGGCGAGCTTCTGGCGCGCGACGCGCGTCATCGCACCGAATCGTGTGGCGGCCACTTCCGTGAAGAAAGCCAGACGCCCGACGGCGAGGCGCTGCGCGACGATGTGAATTTCGCGTACGCGGCAGCGTGGGAATATGCGGGCGCGGGTAAGGCGACGCTGCACAAAGAGCCGCTGACGTTCGAATACGTGAAGCCCACACAGCGGAGCTATAGGTAAAGTGGATCTGGTGATTTGGTGATTTGGTGATCTGGTGAATTGGCCGTGACGATTACCGTACATCTGAAGGTCTGGCGACAGCCGGGGCCGCAGTCACCGGGCCGCTTCGAGCTGTACACGGCCGACAACATCTCGACGCACATCTCGTTTCTCGAGATGCTCGACGTCGTCAACGAGCGGCTCATTGCGCAGGGTGAAGAGCCCATCGCGTTCGACTCGGACTGCCGCGAAGGCATCTGTGGCACGTGCGGCTTCATGATCAACGGCCTGGCGCACGGACCAGTGCGCGCGGCCGCGGTCTGTCAGCTGCACATGCGCAGCTTCAGGGACGGCGAAACGCTCGTGCTCGAACCATGGCGCGCGAAGGGCTTTCCGCTGGTCCGGGATCTGGTGGTCGATCGCAGCGCGTTCGATCGCATCATCGCCGCGGGCGGCTATGTCTCGATGAACGTCGGCGGCGCGCCCGATGCCAACGCGATCCCGATCCCGAAGCCGGTCGCCGAAGAAGCGTTCGACTCGGCGCAGTGCATCGGGTGTGGCGCCTGCGTGGCGGCCTGCAAGAACGCCTCGGCCGCGCTGTTCACCTCGGCCAAGATCAGTCAGCTGGCGGTGCTGCCTCAGGGACAGCCTGAGCGGCGCGAGCGCGTGCTCAACATGGTCGCGCGTCACGACGCGGAAGGGTTCGGCAGCTGCTCGAACGAGGGCGAGTGCGAGGCGGTCTGTCCGAAGGAGATCTCGCTCAGGAATATCGCGAAGATGAACGGCGAGTTCCTGCGGGCGTCGCTGCAGCGCAGCGAATAAGGCTATGACGGCAGATCGGTTGATCCTCGATCGTCTACAGTTCGCAAAATACGTTCTCGCGTCAGCACGACGTGAGCTCGCCAGCGGCACCGACTTCGGCGCGTGGCAGGCCGTCCTCCAGCTGCATGACGCCACGGACACATTGCTGCTGTGCGTGATGGACCATCTCGGAATTCCCAGGAAATATCGAGGGCTCACCGAATACGCCGGAGAGATCGAAAGTTATCGAAAGAAACATGCACCCGATGTTCCGTCGCTCCAGCACGCTCAGATTCTGCGGGAGCTGAATGACCTTCGGGATGGTACCAAGCACCGCGGTATTTACCCGCGGCCCCAGCACGTACGCGAAGTCTCATCTCGGCTCGATACGTTCTTCGAGGGCAACGCCAGGCAGTACTTTGGCCTCGCGTTCTCGGAGCTGAGCCTGGCGGACATGATCAAGGATCCAATAGTTAGAGCGCACGTAAAGCTCGCGGAGGATCACCTCGCACACGACCGCTACTCCGACACGACTCGCGAGCTCGGTGTGGCGTTCGCGGAGTTGCGCTCGCGCGAACAGGTGCGACTCGCCGACCTTGCTGAGCACATCGGCGACCTGTTACCGCCAGGGTTGGCCGAGCAGGGCGAAGCGGTCGTCGCGACGTTGGGTCTCAACCTCGTGCAGTACGCGACCTTCCGCCGCCTGATCCCGATCATCCACCTGCACGAAGGAGGCGAGCCGACTATCTATCGGCGTCCTGGAGAGGAGCTGCTGCACACAGCAGAGACCTCGAACTTCTGTCTCGAGTTCGTGCTGGAAGCCGTCGGGCGCGCGCAGGCCGCGCCGCGAATTCCCGGGGTGAACGCACCGCGGGCGATTCGCGCGATTCGCGACACTTCGTACTACCAGTACCCAGAGATTACAAAACCCGCCGGAACAGTGTTGAGAGACACGGTTGTCCAGAACGCCCATTTCGCGCTGGGCCCAGCTCACTTCGGCGCTGAGAATGCATGGAACTGGACGCCACCTGGAGAAGAAATGCGTTTCGCGAGGTTCGGCGATTTCATCGTCGTCGAGGATCGCGGCATGCATTAGACACCCGGCCAGGATGAGCGCGAGCAGGATTGCCAAGGGAAGCCCGCCGGCGCAGTCTCTGCGCATGCGGGGAGTTTAACCCCGGTTGCTGCGGGGTGTGGTTCGAAGCCTGGGCAGGAAGCGTCCGGTCGTCTGCATGTAGACGCGATAGCTGTCTCCGAAGCGGTCGGTCAGCTTGTCCTCTTCAGTGCGCGTCCGCAGGACGAGCAGGCTCAACACGAGCGCCCCCGTCAACAGCAGGAACCAGTTTGCCGCGGTGAGGGAGATGCCCAGCATGAGGAGGGCGACGGCGACGTAGAAGGGATGCCTGATCCATTGGTAGGGCCCGCGGACGACAAGGGAGTGCGTCTTCCGCGTCACCACCGTATCCGTGAGGTTTGGCCCGAGCCAACGAAACGTCCATAGGAACAGAACGCCGCCCACGACAGCGACGCCTACGGCCGCCCATCGCATGCCTGGAGGCAGCGGCATCGCGGACCAGGCCATCCAGGACGGATTGATCAGCCACGCGATCAGCCCGATCCAGAAGGCGCCGGCGACGGGACGCAGCGTCGCCAGCATGAACAGACCTTCCTGGCGGCGATCGAGCCGCTCGCGTGTCGCCTGCGATTTGAGCCGATAGTAGACGCCGATCGGCAGGATCGCGCTGAAGATGAGCAGCAGAGCGATCCGGAAGATCTCATCCTGGTTCATGGCCACGGATGATACATGCGTTCTATTCTTCCCGCAGCGCCGACAGCGGACTCAGCCTGGCCGCGCGCAGCGCGGGCACGCCGCACGCGATGACCCCGATGATCACGAACATCGCGGCGATCGCGAGAAAGGTCGCGGGATCGGTTGGCTCGACACCCACGAGCATCGACCGCATCCAGCCGACGAGCAGCAGCGCGATCAGGACGCCGATGGCGATGCCGGCTGCGCTGAGCTTCAGCCCTTGGCCGACCATCATGCGAAAGATGTTGCCCCGCTCGGCGCCGAACGCCATGCGCACACCGATTTCAGATGTGCGCTGCCGGACGACGGTCGACAGCACGGAATACAGCCCGACCGACGCGAGCACAACGGCGATCGCCGCGAATACGCCGATGAGCAGGAGCGCGAATCGCGTTTCCGCCTGCGCCTCGAGGACGAGCGCCTCAATCGGCTGAAACTCGATGGCGCCGGCCCGTGGGTTGAGCTCCTTGAGCGCACTTTTCACCGCGCCGGCCAGTCGCATCGGATCCCCGGAGGCCCGGACCATCCAGCGGTTGGCGGCGCCAAACTCGAAGAATCCGTCCGGCACGTAGACCGTTTCGCGGCCGTCGGACGCCAGCGTGGTGTGGCGCTGGTGATCGACGACGCCGATGACGCGGTACGGCTGCGCCTCGGGCGAATTGAGGCGGAACAGCAGCGTGCGGCCGACGGCAGACTGCGAGCCAAAGGCCTTGCGCGCCAGCAGCCGATCGATGACGAGATCGCGCAGCTCTGGCCTGTTGTCGGCCTCCGTGTAGGTGCGGCCTTCGATCAGCCGCGTACCCATGGTCTCGAAATATCCGGGCAGTACGGCTCGGAGGTCGGCCTGCTGAAACTTGCCGGGATCGCTGGCGGCGTCTTCCGTTCCCCACCGTGCGTTGACAATGCCCCCGTCGAGCGGGAACGGGTTGGCGGCGGTCACTCCGGTGACGCCAGGCGGTCCTTCGAGCCGCGACTTGAAGTCGCGCTGGAATGCCTGCCGCGCCGGCGGTTGCGGAAGCTGCAGGTTCGGCACGAGGAACGTCAGCGCGCTCATGGCGTTGAAGCCCGGGTCCGCGCGCTGCAGCGCCACGAAACTCCGAATCATCAGACCCGATCCGACGAGCAGCACAAACGACAGCGCAACTTCGGCGATCACGACGCCGTTGCGCAGCCACGTGCCGCCCGCGAGACTGCTCTGCCGCCCGCTCCGCCGCAGCAGATCCATGACGTCGGGCCGCGATGCGCGTATCGCGGGCATGAGCCCGAAGACGATCGACGAGATCGCCGCAACACCGGCCGCGAAGAGCACGATCGTAGCATCCATCGTCACGGCGTCGAGTCGTGGCAGATCCACCGGACCGACCGCGACCAGCACGCGGATGCCGGCCCAGGCGAGCGCCAGACCCAGGAGGGCGCTGCCGCCCGCCAGGACGAGACCTTCGGCAAGCAGCTGACGGATGATCCGCGCGCGCGAGCTGCCCAGGGCGGCGCGCACGGCGAGCTCGCGCTCGCGCGCCGAGGCCCGGACGAGCAGCAGGTTCGCGACGTTCGCGCAGGCAATCAGCAGCACGAAGACCACAGCGCCCATCAGCGCGAGAATCGACGGACGCACGTCGGCAACCAGATCCTCGTGCATCGGCTCGACGCGCCAATAGACGCCGGCCGATTGCTTGATCGGGAACTGGCGGCGAAGATCCGCGGCAATGGCGTCCACCTGCCCCTGCGCGTCCTGGACCGTCACGCCCGGCTCGAGCCCTGCGACGACGCGGAGGAATACGTTGATGCGCGAACCGGCGGCGAAATCGATGGTCAACGGAGTCCAGAGATCGACGCGGCGCTCGATGTCCGTCACATCAGGCGGATACAACAGTTCGAAGCCAGGCTCCAGGACACCGACGATGAGAAAGCGGGGCGCCGGCGGTGGGGCCAGCTGCACGACCTGATTCAGGATGCTGCGGTCGCCGCCGAAGCGGCGCTGCCAGAACTCGTAACTGAGGATGGTCGGCTGCGGCGGCTGCTGCGCCGGCGGCGGGCCTCCCGCGGCTCCCTGCGGGCCCTGCGGCGGCGCCACGGGCGGAACGCCTTCGGCCTCGGTGAAATCGCGCCCCTCGACGACGCGCACGCCGAGCACCTTGAACAGATTTGGCGTGGCGCCGCCGTTGCGCACGAGCTCGAAGTCGCCGCTCTCGGTCGGCACGACTTGCCGGCCCGTCACCAGGCTCGCAACGCCCGAGAACATCGTCCCCTGCGCCCGCAGGTCCGAGAAATCGGCCGGAGGGAACGGGAAGTCCTCGACATTGCGCGCGCGCATGTCGGTTGCGACGTGGACGAGCGTTGCCGGGTCCTGATAGGGCAGCGGACGCAGCAGCACGGCGCTGACGACGCTGAAGATGGCGGTGGTGACGCCGATCCCGAGTCCCAGAATCGCGATGGCGGTAATCGCGAAAGCGGGACGCTTCCGGAATGTCCTCAGGGCATATCCGAGGTCTTGCAGCAGTGTAGACATAGGGCTTCCCAGGCTTATACGGGTGTTCGACGGCAAGCCCTTACAAAAGGATCGCCAAGGCGCCGGGCGTCACTTCCCTCGTAATCGAGCAACCGGCCCGTCAACGCCGTTTGGCAACTGCACGTTGGCCAGCTGATCATCGTCCTGCACCTCTCTCTTGAGTCTCGCGAGTTCTGCCTTCAGCGCGGAGGTCAGCGCGTCCTGCCCGTGCTCGCCGTGGAGGTTATGGAGCTCGCTCCCACTCGTCCTTTTTCCAGAAATGAATCAGCTTGTGCGTGCGCGTGCGGATGCCGTAGTGCGCCCTCGTGTTGTGGTCGCCGGGGTCGTGGTAATAGCGGTAGTACATCGACGTGCGCCAATCGGCCGGCGTCCGGCCGCGCAGCACAGGCAGCAGGCTGCGCCCCTGCATTTCGGTCGATTTCGGCAGCCCAGCCACCTCGAGGAAGGTCGGGGCGAAGTCGATGTTCAGTGCGATGGCATCGCTCCTGGTGCCTGGCTTGATCCCCGCCGGCCAGCGCACCAGAAATGGCATCCGGATCGACTCTTCGTACATGAAGCGCTTGTCGTACATCCCATGGTCGCCAAGAAAGAATCCCTGATCGCTGGCATAGATCACGATCGTGTTTCTCGCAAGGCCCGTCTTGTCCAGAAACGCGAGCAAACGACCGACGTTGTCGTCCACGGATTGAACGGTTGCCAGGTAGTCCTGCATGTAACGCTGATACTTCCACCGAACGAGCGCCTCTCCCGTCAGCGTCACCGTGTTGCCGTCGCGTGTGATGGTGACCGAGTCAGGGCTTACCCTCAGCCACTTCGTGAGCTCTGGCCCCTCGAGGCCTGGCGGCGGGGTCAGCTTCAAGTCGCGGTTGGTGAGATCGGCCGCGACGCGCTGCTGATTCTCGTGAAGGGCGCTCGTTCGCGTCTCGTACGAATCCCAGAATGTGACAGGTTCGGGAATCCGCTGTTCAGCGAAGTGTGCGGCATGCGCTTCGGTCGGCTGCCAGGGACGATGCGGCGCCTTGTGATGCACCATCAGGAAGAACGGCTTGCCGCGCGGCCGGGTCTCGAGGAACTCGAGCGCCAGGTCGGTGATGACGTCGGTGGCATATTGGCCCGTGTACGTTTTCTCGCTCGTGGCCGTGTAGAACTGAGGATTGTGGTACGCGCCCTGGCCGGGCAGGATCTCCCATCGATCGAAGCCGGCCGGATCGCTCCCAAGATGCCACTTGCCCATCATGCCGGTGTGGTATCCGCCCTGCTGCAGCAGCCGCGCGACGGTCATGCGGGAACTGTCGAAGCGGTTGAACATCGTCACGCCGTTGATGTGCGAGTACTGGCCGGTCAAAATCGAGGCGCGGCTCGGGGTGCAGATTGAGTTCGTCGCAAACACACTCGTCAGGAGGGCGCCTTCGCGCGCCAGCCGGTCGAGATGCGGCGTCCGATTGACCCGCGACCCGTACGCGCTGATGGCATGCGCGGCGTGATCGTCAGTCATGATGTAGATGATGTTCGGACGATTCGCACGCTGAGTCTGAGCGACCGCGGCCGAGGCGAGCACCGTGACGGCGATGAACAGGTACGCGAGCTTCACTCTTTTAGTCATGGTCTGGTCACCTGCGCGCACCCCTTCCGCCTGACTCAGTCGGCAAACAGGCGTTTCGGAATGTGCCGCCGTGCGGCCAGCATCATGAGCAGGGCCACGACCACGAGAAACAGGCGAATCCCTAGACTCGGAATGACGAGGGCCGCGGCCATCAGGATCATCGCGACAGCGGACATGCGGCTGCGGACCCTCGCAGGTCGCGGATACTGTTTCGATTCGAAGAGTGTGAGCGTGGCGGTGATGGCGAAGGCCACGGCCGCGACCAGCGGGATCCAGTAGTCGAGGGTCTCCTTGGGCCGCGGTCCTGTCAGGCCGAGATAGAGGCCAGCGCAAAACACGACGCCGAGTACCGCCCACATCATGGGCGAGAGTCTAATCCAAACCGCGCCGCTCGGCGCTTACGGCGCCGTCTATGCCGGGGGCATCGGCGGCTTGATGCCAAGCTGCATCAGGCCGATCACGTCGTCGCCCTGGTGCCACGCCTCGATGGCTTTGCCATCCTTGATGCGGATGATGTCGATGCCGTTGAACTTCATTTTCTTGCCCGTCGGCGCCGTTCCGAAGAGTTCGCCGCGATGCGTCGCCTCGCCGGTGAACCGCGCAGCGACGAGGTCCCGCTCGGCGATGAGCTCCTCGACATTGACGTGCATGTCAGGGAAGGCCTTCAGGAACATCGTGAAGCTGTCCTTCATGCCCTGGCGGCCTGGCGCCTGGCCCGGCATGGCCCCATGATCCACGAAATTCGGATCGCACAGTTCGTCGATCGCGTTCGCGTCCTGCTTGTTGAACACTTCCCCGTAGAACCGCCTCACGACTGCCTTGTTCTGTTCGGACATGAGTTCCCTCCTGCAGCCGGAGCTGAAGCTCCGGCCTACACCCCAATGACGTCGGTCAGCTCCTTCACCGCCGCGGCCGATTTGTTGAACGCGGCCTGCTCGTCTGGCGTGAGCTTGATCTGGACGATCTCCTCGACGCCTCGGGCGCCGAGCTTCACAGGCACGCCGACGAACAGGTCGCGAACGCCGTACTCGCCCTGCAGGAACACCGAGCAGGGAACAATCTTCTTCTTGTCCTTGAGAATGATCTCCACCATCTCCGCGGCGGCCGAGCCTGGCGCGTACCAGGCGCTCGTACCCACCAGCTTCGTGATTTCGGCGCCGCCGTTGGCCGTGCGATCGTTGATGGCCGCGATGCGGTCCGCGGACATCAGCTCGGTAATCGGAATGCCCGCCACCGTCGAATAGCGCGGCAGCGGCACCATCGTGTCGCCATGACCGCCCAGCACGAACGCGTGCACGTTCTCGACCGACACGTTCAGCTCCATCGCAATGAACGTGCGCATCCGCGCTGAATCGAGCACGCCCGCCATGCCGATGATGCGCTCGCGCGGGAAGCCGCTCAGCCGGTAGACGGCCTGACTCATGGCATCCAGCGGATTGGCCACCGGGACGATGATCGTGTTCGGCGAGTGCTTCACGATCTGCTCGGTCACCGACTGCATGATCTTGTAGTTGACGTTCAACAGGTCGTCGCGGCTCATGCCAGGCTTGCGCGGCATGCCCGACGTGATGACGACGACGTCGGAGTTGGCGGTCTGCTTCCAGCCGTCCTCGGTGGCGCCATAGCCGACTACGCGCGAGTCGGATCCTTCTATCGGGCACGCCTCGAGCATGTCGAGCGCCACGCCACCGGCCTTCTGCTCAGCGATGTCGATGATGACAACGTCGGCCAGCTCCTTGTCCGCAATCGCGCGGGCCACCGTGGCGCCAACATTGCCCGCGCCGCCTACTACCGTAACCTTCCGATTCATTAACTGAGTCCTCGATAAGGCCCTGGGCTTTGGACCCTGGGCTCCGGGCCTGAGGCCTCGCGGACAACGCCGCTCGGCCTGAACTCGTCTAGGGCCTAGCGCCTAGGGCCTAGGGCCTACAGGTTCGTGATCACCGCATCCGCGAATTCACTGGTCTTCAGCTCGGTCGCGCCCTCGATCAGCCGCGCAAGATCATACGTCACCTGCTTCTGATCGATCGTGGCTTCAAGCGCGCGGGTGATGGCATCAGCCGCTTCGTGCCAGCCCATGTAGCGCAGCATCATCTCACCCGAGAGAATCACCGAGCCCGGATTGACCTTGTCGAGATTGGCGTACTTGGGCGCCGTGCCGTGCGTGGCCTCGAACACCGCGTGGCCCGTGACGTAATTGATGTTGCCGCCCGGCGCGATGCCGATGCCGCCCACCTGCGCCGCGAGCGCGTCCGAAATGTAATCGCCGTTCAGATTCGGCGTCGCGATGACGTCATATTCAGCCGGCCGGGTCAGGATCTGCTGGAGGAACGCGTCGGCAATGGCGTCTTTCACCACGAGCCCGCCCGGCAGCGTGCACCACGGCCCGTCATCGATCTCGGTGGCGCCAAACTCCCGCTTCGCCAGCTCGTAGCCCCAGTCACGGAAGGATCCTTCCGTGAACTTCATGATGTTGCCCTTGTGCACGAGCGTCAGGCTCTTACGCTTATGGGCAATGGCAAACTCGAGGGCCGCCCGAATCAGCCGCTCCGTACCCTCACGCGAAATCGGTTTGATGCCAATCGACGAGGATTCCGGGAAGCGAATCTTCTTGTAGAACTTCGGAAACGACTGCTTGAAGAGATCCTTGAACTGCTGCGCCTCCGGCGTGCCGTCCTGGAACTCGATGCCGGCGTAGATGTCTTCCGTGTTCTCGCGGAAGATCACCATGTTCACAAGGTCAGGACGCTTGACAGGCGTCTCCATGCCGCGGAAATAGCGCACCGGCCGCAAACACACATACAGATCGAGCTCCTGCCGCAACGCGACGTTCAGCGATCGAATCCCGCCGCCCACCGGCGTCGTCAGCGGCCCCTTGATGCCGACAAGATATTGACGGAAGGCGTCGAGCGTGGCCGCCGGCAGCCACTCGCCGCTTTGAGTGAAGGCCTTTTCACCGGCGAGCACTTCCATCCAGGCGATGCGGCGCTTGCCGGCATACGTTTTCTGTACCGCGGCATCGAAAACTCGTACGCTGGCTCGCCAGATGTCGGGACCGGTGCCATCGCCTTCGATGAACGGGATGATTGGCGTATCGGGAACGTCGAGGCCGTTGCTCGTTCGCGTGATGGGCTGCCCGGCGGGTTTGTGATTGTTCGACACGAAGGCTCCGATGCGAATGTTTAGGTCACGTCCCTGCGAGCTGTTTATGAGTTCTTCACAGAAACTGTGGAAAAGTCTGTGGAAAAGAAACGCCCCGGGTCAGGATTGCAGCATTCCATCGGGGCGAACAGCGAATTGCACAAAGTCAGTGCGAATTGTAGCCTGTGTTAGGATTGTCCGTGCCCCCTCTTTCCGTTCCCGGCACACGCGCGTCTGCGCTCAGAAGCATCGTCATTATTCCGGCTCGATACCATTCGACCCGGCTTCCTGGGAAAGTTCTCTCTGATATCGGCGGCCAGCCGATGATCCAGCACGTGTATCGCCGCGCTGCGCTCGCGCAGACGTCGGGCGTCGTCGTCGCGACCGATGATGAGCGCGTGCGCGATGTGGTCGAAGGCTTCGGCGGCAGGGTCCTGATGACCAGCGAGCGGCATGCGACCGGCACCGACCGTCTGGCAGAGGCAGTGAGATTCCTCGACGCCGACATCATCATCAACGTGCAGGCCGACGAGCCACTGATTGAGCCGGCCATGATCGACCAGGCTGCGGCAGCGCTCGAAGACGCGCCGGCCGCCGCCATTGGCACGCTGCGCAAGGCCATCGAAACCGAGGCCGAGCTGGCTAACCCGAATGTCGTGAAGGTGGTCGTCGACCTTTCCGGACGCGCCCTCTATTTTTCGCGCGCCGCCGTCCCCTTCGTGCGTGACGGCCGCCGCGCCCATTCCGCCTGGCGTCACGTCGGCATCTATGCCTACCGGCGCGAGGCGCTCCTCCAGCTCGCGGCGCTGCCGCCAACGCCGCTCGAGCAGAGCGAGTCGCTGGAACAGCTGCGGGCGCTCGAGCACGGATTTGTCATTCAAACCGCGGAAACATCCCACGATACGATTGGCGTCGACACCCCGGAAGATCTCGAACGGGTGCGGCAGAGGGTTAACACCGGCTGAGGAGCTTCATGCAAAACGGGCGGCCTGTGAAATTCATTTTCGTGACCGGCGGCGTGGTCTCGTCGCTCGGCAAGGGCCTGGCGGCCGCGTCGATCGGATCGCTGCTCGAAGGGCACGGCTATCGCGTGGCTCTTCAGAAATTTGACCCCTACATCAACGTCGACCCGGGCACGATGAGTCCGTACCAGCACGGCGAGGTCTACGTGACTGACGATGGGGCCGAGACCGACCTCGACCTGGGTCACTACGAGCGCTTCACCAACAGTCCGATCACCCGCAACCACAACTGGACGACGGGCAAAATTTATCTCTCGGTCATTAATAAGGAGCGCCGCGGCGACTATCTCGGCCGCACGGTGCAGGTCATCCCGCACATCACGAACGAGATCAAGGACTGCATCCGGTCAGTTGCCCAGGGCGTCGACGTTGTGCTTGTCGAGATTGGCGGCACGGTGGGCGACATCGAGAGCCAGCCATTCCTCGAGGCCATCCGCCAGTTGCGGCAGGACGTCGGGCGTGAAAACACCCTGTACGTGCATCTCACCCTCGTCCCGTTCATCGGGAGCGCGGGCGAACTGAAGACGAAGCCCACGCAGCACAGCGTGCGCGACCTGCGCGCCATCGGCATCCAGCCCGACATTCTGCTCTGCCGCACCGACCGGCTGCTGGATCACGATCTGAAGCGCAAGATCGCCCTGTTCTGCGACGTCGACGAGGAGGCAGTCATCACCGCACGCGACGTGTCGAGCATCTACGAGGTGCCGCTTGCGCTGAAGTCCGAAAATCTCGACAACATCATCATCAGGCGCCTCTCGCTGCCCGAAACGGAAGCGCAAATGGGCCCCTGGGAGGATTTGCAGCAGCGCATCCGCAAGCCCGATGACGAGCTCACCATCCACGTCGTGGGCAAATACGTCGGGTATGAAGACTCGTACAAGAGCCTGAACGAGGCGCTCTATCATGGCGGCTTCAAGCACCGGCTCAAGGTCAACATCCGGTGGATCGAAGCGGAGGCGCTCGAGCAGCCCGACGGGATGCACCTGCTCGACGATGCGTCGGGCATTCTGGTGCCGGGGGGATTCGGGGATCGCGGCAGCCGGGGGATGATGAACGCTGCGGAGTACGCGCGCACCCGCGGCATCCCCTATTTCGGCATCTGCTATGGCTTCCAGTGGGCTGCCGTCGAGTACGCGCGCAACGTGTGCGGACTGCTCGAGGCCGATTCAACGGAGGTCGTGCCCGACACGCCGCAGAATGTCATTTACAAACTGCGCGACCTGCTCGGCGTGGACGATCTGGGCGGCACGATGCGGCTTGGCAGCTATGCCTGCCAGCTCACGCCTGGATCGCTGGCCCATAAGCTGTACGGCCACGACGTCATTCACGAGCGCCATCGCCACCGCTATGAGTTCAATTGCCTGTACGAGCAGGCGCTCGTCGACAAAGGCCTGACGATCGTGGGACGCTCGCTCGACGGCAAGTTCGTGGAGATCATCGAGCTGCCGGGCCATCCGTGGTATCTCGCGGTGCAGTTCCATCCCGAGTTCAAGTCGAAGCCGCTGTCGCCGCATCCGCTGTTCGCGGGCTTCGTGAAGGCGGCGCAGGAAAAGAAAAATGGGGACGGGTCTCATTTATTCACGCCCGCGAGCGCAGAAGTGAATAAATGAGACCCGTCCCCATTTTTCCGGGCGTTTCGCTCGGCGGACGCGACCTCGTCCTCATTGCAGGACCATGCGTCATCGAGTCGCAGGCGCACGCCACAGGGCTCGCGCGCGAGCTTGCCGCGATCGCGAAGCGCGCGGGCGTGCCGTTCGTCTTCAAGGCGTCGTTCGACAAGGCCAACCGCACGTCGCTGTCGTCGTTCCGCGGTCCGGGCCTCGACGAGGGTCTGCGCGTGCTGGCAGCGGTCAAAGAGGCGGCCGGGGTGCCGATTCTGACCGACGTGCACGAGCCGTGGCAGTGCGAAAAGGCCGCGGCCGTCTGCGACGTGCTGCAAATTCCCGCATTTCTCTCGCGGCAGACCGACCTGCTCGTCGCGGCGGCCCGAACGGGCCGCCCGGTAAACGTCAAAAAGGGCCAGTTTCTGGCGCCGCTCGATGTCAAACACGCCATCGGCAAGGTGGTCGAGTCGGGCAACGACAAGGTGTTCGTGACCGAGCGCGGGTTCTCGTTCGGGTATAACAATCTGGTTGTCGACATGCGGGCTTTTCCGATGATGCGGGCGCTCGGCGTGCCGGTGGTGTTCGACGTCACGCACAGCCTGCAGCTGCCGGGCGGCGGCGACGGGGTCACCGCGGGCCTGGCGGAGTACATCGTGCCGCTCGCGTCGGCGGGTGTCGGCGCGGGCGTCGACGGCATCTTTCTGGAAGTGCATGAGAACCCGTCGCAGGCAAAGAGCGATGCGCAGAACGCGCTGGCGCTCTCGGCGCTCGAGCCGCTGCTGCAGCGGCTGCTCAAGATCAACGAAGTGGTGCGCGCATGAAAGAAACGCTCGAGATCGCGCGCCGCGTGCTGCGCACCGAAGCCAACGCCATCAACGCGCTCACCGAGCGCCTCAACGGCGACTTCGAGAGAGCGATCGAGCTGCTTGCGGACTGCAAAGGCCGCGTCATCGTCACCGGCATGGGCAAGTCGGGCATCATCTGCCGCAAGATCGCCGCGACGCTGTCGAGCACCGGCACGTCTGCGTTCTTTTTGCACCCGGCCGAGGCGATTCACGGGGATCTCGGGATGGTGCGTGCCGACGACATTGTCGTCGCCCTGTCGCACAGTGGTGAAACCGAGGAGCTTGTGCGTCTGCTCGAGGCGATACGGCGGATCGGCGCGAAGCTGATTGCCCTGACGGGCGCCCCGGGCTCGACGCTCGCGCGGGCCGCCGACGTGGCCATCGACTGCGGCATCGCCGAAGAAGCCTGTCCGATGAATCTCGTGCCGACGGCCAGCACCACTGCGGCCCTCGCCATGGGCGACGCGATTGCGATGACGCTGCTCGAACACAAGGGATTCAGGGAAGAGGAATTCGCGCGGCTGCATCCGGGCGGCAAGCTAGGCCGGCGTCTGCTGCGCGTCGAGGCCGCGATGCATGCCGGCGACCAGATCCCGATTGTCTCACCTGCGACGCCGATGGCCGACGTCATCCACGAGATGTCGAGCAAGCGGCTCGGCATGACCTGCGTCGCGAGCGATGGCGTGCTGGCCGGCATCGTGACCGACGGCGACCTGCGGCGGCAGATGGCCGCGAACCGCGACCTGCTGTCGATGACCGCCGCCCACGTGATGACGCGGACGCCGGCCACGATCGGCCGCGAATGTCTGGCGGTCGATGCGCTGCGCATCATGGAAGAGCGCCGCATCACGTCGGTCGTGGTCGTCGGCGACGGCAATGCCATCGAAGGCGTGGTGCACCTGCACGATCTCTGGCGCACGCAGCTGATCTGACGCCATGCAGGACTATGTTCTCCTTCTCGGCATCCTGCTGGCGCTGCTCGCCGGCCTTGCCATCGGCAAAGCCTGGGAGCGCTACAAGCTCAGCGACGGCAAGCTGTTCGACCGCCGCCGCGGACGGCAGTCGCCGCACTTCATCCTCGGCCTGAATCATCTGGTCGCACAGCAGATCGATCTGGCGATCGATCAGCTCGAACAGGCCGCGGTCGTGGACCCCTCCGCGCTCGAAATCCGCCTGGTGCTCGGCAATCTCTATCGCGAGAAGGGCCAGGTCGGCCGCGCGATTCAGGAACATCAGAGCCTGCTGCAACGCCCTCGCCTGCGCGCCCTCGAACACGCGAACGTGCTGCTCTGCCTCGGCCTCGACTATCGCAAGGGCGGCTTCGTCGACCGCGCGGTGGAAGCCTTCTCCGAGGTGCTGCGGCTGGACCCGCACAACGAGGCGGCGCTGCTCAACCTCGAGAAGCTGCAGGAAGATCAGCACCAGTGGCACGAGGCCTATGTCACGCGCAAGCGGCTCAACACGCTCGTGGAAGGCAAGGAACAGGAACGCTCGAACCTGATCCTCGCGTTCCTCGAGAACGAGCTCGGACTGCAGGCCCTGAAGCAGTCGGATTACGCGGAGGCCGCGCGCCGCTTCGAGGCGGCCATCGAGCTGGATCAGACCGCCGTGCCCGCCTATCTGAATCTCGGCGACGTGAAGGTGCTGCAGGGCGACCAGGCCGGCGCCGCGCTGATGTGGGAAGCCATGATCAAGGCCGCGCCGGATCGCGCGTATCTGGCGTTTCAGCGCCTCGAGTCGATCTATCCGAAGCTGGGGGCGCCCGAGCGCTTTCCCGCGCTCTGCCGCCGCATCATCGAGGCGCAGCCGCTGGAGTGGCGCGCGCGGCTCGCGCTGGCCAGCCACGTCAGCAGCCAGGGCCGGTCGCGCGAAGCGCTCGATCTGCTCTTCGAGGCGCTCGTACACAACCCGCACGCGCTGGCGATTCACCAGACGATCTGGAACACGCTCTCGGCGCTGGGCCTGTCGCAGGACCTGGTCGGCCGCTACGTCGACATCACGCGCGAGTCGGTGTTCTATCTCGATCCCCACGTCTGCATGCGCTGCCGCTATCGCAGCACCGAGCTGCTGTGGCAGTGCCCGCACTGCCACGACTGGAACACATTCATCGAAGAGCGCATCTCGCCGGCCCGCGAAGCGGATGAAGTGCCGACGGGACTGATGCACTGACCGTGGCCCTGCGAGCGAACGGAGCGGGGCGTTGGGGCCCCGCGAGTGAGCGAGCTAGGCGCGGTGCAGGGGTCCCCGCCGCATGACAAAGAGAGTCGCGCTCACAGGCGGCATCGCCACCGGCAAGTCGCACTGCCTGACGCTGTTTGCCGCCGCCGGAGTGCCGACCCTCGACGCCGACCGGCTCGCGCACGCGGCCCTCGAGCCCGGAGCGGCCGGCCATGCCGCGGTCGTCGCGCGGTTCGGATCGGACCTCGTCACGCCGGCCGGCGCCATCGACCGCCACGCGCTCGCGAAACTGGTCTTCGAGGATGCGCGGGCCCGCCGCGACCTCGAAGCCATCATCCACCCCGGCGTGTATCGCGCCATCGATCAGTGGTTCGCGTCGCTCGGCGACGCCGCCGCGCCGCTCGGCATCGCCGACATCCCGTTGCTGTACGAGACTGGCCGGGAAATCGATTTCGACCAGGTGATCGTCGCGGCGTGTCCGGTGTCGATGCAGATCGAGCGCCTGATGAAACGCAACAACCTTTCGCGCGCAGAGGCCGCGCAGCGAATTGCCGCGCAGCTGCCGATTGACGCCAAAGCGGAAAAAGCCGACTACATCATCGATACGAGCGGATCACTCGACGAAACCGAGAATCAGGTCAGGAATCTGCTGGCAGAACTGAGGGCCGCCGGATGAAGGCCGCCGCGCTTCAGCGGATACGGATGGGAATCGCCTGAGTCACTCGCCGGCTGTCGTGCTCGCCAGTCACCTCGATCTCATAGACCCCTGGCGCCAGGCCGCCGAGCGGCACGGGCCAGGTGAACGCGCCGCGATGCCGACTTTCCATCGCCGACCCGGCGACGACAGCGCGGGTGCCGGCGATGCGCGTGTTGCCGCGTTTGATGGCGGCCGTGACCTCCAGTGCTTCGCCCTCTTCAGGCTTCCAGAAAAAGTAGGCCAGCAGTGCCGGCGCGTCGCCTGCGCCGAAGTCGCGTGTCGTGTGCGGCTCGAATCCGGGTGTCAGCAAGTCCACCGCGGCCGCCGTCACGCCGGCCGATCCGATCATGATGCCGCCCATCGCCAGCCGCTCGTCCTTCAGATCCGGAACATCGAGCGACAGATGCAGCGAGCCGATCGCGCCGGTCTCACGATTTCTGACCGCGATGCGCAGCGGCCGCACGCCGGGCGAGAGATCGACTATCCGGTGAATGGTCTCCCTCGCCTGCACGCGCTCCGTCGTCGTGCTGTGGACTTTGCCGTCCGGCGTCAGCGCCATTGCGGCGAAGTCCAGGTCGTCGGGCGGTGCGCTTGAACCAAGCGAGACAGTCAGCAGTGTCTGCACCTTGCCGTCGGCCGCGATTCCGACCGGCGAGGCAGTTGCGCTCAACGGCACCCCGGAGAGTGCCAACCCGTCTTCGAGCGCCGATTCGATCGCTGCGGCCGGGTCGACAGCCGCGGCTTCGGAATCGATTTGAACGGGCGCGTAATAGCCCTTGCGCGCCCGCACGCGCCAGTCCGGGTTGCGGACCTTCACCTCAATGGGATGAAACTTGTCATCGCGCCACAGCGGCTCGGGAACGTAGCCGAGGACGTAAAACGCGCCGTTCTCGCGAATGACCTTCCTGATCTCGCCGCGCGTGTCGGCGGCGCCCGCCACTACGCTGCCGCCCGTGTCGAGGACCAGAGCGGACAGGAAATCTCTCTGAACGCGATGAACTCGATACTGGTACGCATCGAGCACGCCGCGTGGATCGACCGCGTAAATCACGACACCAGCTCTGGTCGCCGCCTCCAGGGTCATGCGCACTTCATCGAGGACGACGCCTGGCGGGAGCAGCGGCAGGACGGAGCCTTCGCCGACGTAGAGAATCGCGCGCCTCGAATGCGGCGCTCCGGCGAGCACCGAGATGACATTGCGCACGGTCCAGAGCGCGGTCTGCACGGCAACGGCCGCCTCCCGCGCCGACTGCCGGGCCCGCACAACGGCGGCGGCCTTGATGCTGTTGATAGCCCTGACCTGCCGAACGAGATCGCGCGTGAATGGCACGCTCAAATCCGATCGGCCGGTGAAGACGATGGCAACGTCATCCTGGCCCGAGATGTCAGTCAGCATGCCGGCGAGCGCACGGCGCAGCCGCTCCAGCTCCTCGGCGTCAGTTGTCAGGTGATGGCTGTCAATGACGATCGCGAGCGCGCGCGGAGACGGCGGCTCTGTGTTGGTGGCGACGTCGCGGGCGGCGGCGGTGCTGCGCCGGTCGACCTGCCGGTCCCCGAGCGGAATCGAGAACGCCTCGAACTGAGACATGACCTGCGGACGGCCCTCTTCGACGATTGCGAAGTCGGCGGCCGTCAGCCCGGTGATCGGATTGCCCTGGCGGTCGGTGACGACGACGTCGACCTGAACGAGATCAACGCGCGTCCGGAACTGCGGGCGTTGATCGCGCGGCGCAGCGGCAACAGCCGCCGTAAGCGCGAAGACGAGCGCGATCCTCATGAATACCTCACGTTACGCCTGCCGCCTGCCCGCCGCCAAATCATGGTAGGCTTTATGGTATGACAGTTACCATGGATGCGGCCGGCCGTCTTGTGATTCCGCGCGAAATTCGGCGCGAGGCGGCCCTGGAGCCGGGTATGCCCCTGGACGTGCGCGTGCAGAACGGTGTCATCGAGATCGAACCCCAGCCCCTCCAGGTTCGGCTGCGGCGCAAGGGCCGCTTGCTGGTCGCCACTCCGTTGCGACCGGTACCGCCGATGAAGGCCTCCGTCGTCGAGCGCACTCGCCGCGCAGTCGTGAAACGGCGTCAGGGCTGAGGGCGTCGTGGCAATCTTCGCCGTCGATGCAAACTGCATGATTGCGGCGGTCTGCGACTGGCACGAACAGCACGCGGCCGCGGCTGCAGAAATCGAGCATCGCCTCAAGCAGGGTGATCGCATCACGGTCGCCGCGCACGCTTTAGCGGAGGCGTATTCCGTGCTGACTCGACTTCCCCCACCCTACCGGTTGGCCAGTATCGATGCGTGGGCGGCATTGCGCGCGAATTTCGTCGAAGGCGCAAGCCTTCACGCGCTCGATAGCCAGGGCTATGTGTCGCTGCTCGATCGGCTTGCTGAATCCGGGGTTGGGGGCGGCCGCACCTATGACGCAATGATCGGCGACTGCGCGCATTCGGCAGGCGCCGGCGCGCTGGTCACTCTTAACCCGAAGCATTTTGAACCCGCTCCCGAAGGCGTCAGCATCGTGGACGTTTCCCGCCCGAGTTGAAGCTCGCGCCGCCGGCGCTAAAGCCTACCGGCGCAGCTCCGCAGCTCGCAGCGTGTTTTTGAGCAGCATCGCGATCGTGAGCGGCCCGACACCGCCGGGCACCGGCGACAGCGCGCCGGCGACTTCGGCGACGCGCGGATCGACGTCGCCGACGACGCCGCTTCCTTTCTGGTCGAAGCTCGCCAGACGTTGAGAGGCGACGCCGAACCAGCCCTCCATCAACGCGCGGTCGGTCACGCGATTGATGCCAACGTCAATCACGGCGGCGCCCGGCTTCACCATGTCGCGCGTGATGAACCCCGCGCGCCCGACGGCAGCCACCAGTATGTCCGCCCGCCGCGTGTGCGACGCCAGATCCTTCGTCCGCGAATGACAGACGGTAACCGTGGCGTGTTCCGCGAGCAGCAGCAGCGCCATCGGCTTGCCGACGATGTCGCTGCGGCCGACGACGACGGCATCGGCGCCGGCCATCCGAATGTCTGAGCGCCGCAGCAGTTCTATGACGCCCGACGGCGTGCACGGCGCGAGCGTGACACGACCCTGCGACAGCCGTCCGGCATTTTCGGGATGGAAGCCGTCGACGTCTTTCGCGGGAGAAAGCGCATCGAACACCTTCTTCGAGGCGCCCTTCCCCATCGCCGCGGGCAGCGGATCCTGCACGAGGATGCCGTCGATGCGGTCGTCGCCATTCAACCGGCCGACAAGCGCAAGAAGCTCCTCGAGCGTCATAGACGCGGGAAGACGATGCACGTCGACGGCGATGCCTGACTCGGCTGCTGATTTCTCTTTGCTGCGAACGTAGATGGCCGAGGCGGGGTCGTCGCCGGCAAGCACGAGGGCAAGGCCGGGAGGGCGTCCCGCCGCCGCGGCAAATGCCGCGACGGCGGGTTTGAGTTCTGCACGGATGGCCGCGGCTACCGCGACGCCATCCAGCCTGCGTGCACCTGTCGTCAGCCCTGCGCTCCCTGCGCGCGCAGCTTGCTGTGCCTGATGCCGTACGTGAAGTAGAGGAGGAAGCCGATCGCCAGCCATCCGAGCAGCCGCAGCCAGTTGGTCCAGCCGAGACCGTAGATCATCGCCGCGCAGACGAAGATACCCAGAATCGACACGACCGGCAGCGCGGGCACCCTGAAGCCGCGCTCGAGATCCGGGCGCTTGACGCGCATGATCCACACGCCCGCCGACACCAGGATGAAGGCGAAGAGCGTGCCGATGCTCGTCATCTCACCGACGATGTCGCCCGGCACGAACGCCGCGAACGCCGCGGTGAAGACGAAGAAGAGCATGTTCGACTTCCAGGGCGTACGGTACTTCGGATGGATGTCGGAGAACACCTTCGGCACGAGGCCGTCGTGGCTCATCGAGTAGAACACGCGCGACTGGCCGAGCAGCATGACCAGGATGACCGACGAGAAGCCGGCCAGGATCGCCACCGTCACGGCGCGTGACAGCCACTCGTAATTCGTCATGTACGTCGAGATGACGAACGCCACCGAGGCTTCGCGGCCGAGCGTCGGGTCGCGGAAGTCGGACACGGGCGCCACGCCGCTGAGCACATAGGCAAACAGCACGTAGAGCACCGTGCAGATCACCAGCGAGCCGAGGATGCCGATCGGCATGTCGCGCTTCGGGTTCTTCGCTTCCTGCGCGGCCGTCGAGACCGCGTCGAAACCGATATAGGCGAAGAACACGACGCCCGCGGCGCCCAGGATCCCCATGAGGCCGCCGTACGCATGCGTCACGCCCGCCGGCGACACATAGGTGGTGGCTTCCGGAATGAACGGCGTGTGATTGGCGGGATTGATGAAGCCCCACCCGATCGTGATGACCAGCAGAACGATCGCGACCTTGATGACCACGATGATGCTGTTCACAAACGCGGATTCCTTCGTGCCGCGGATGAGCAGCATCGACAGAATTCCGAGGATGAAGACCGCCGGCAGATTCATGATGCCCGTCGCGCCGCCGGCCGATTCGAACGGACCATGCGTCCATTCGTAAGGTATTCGCATGCCGAACCACTCGAGGACCCGGTTGGCATACTCCGTCCATGCAATCGCGACGGTGGCCGCGCCGACCGCGTACTCGAGCACGAGGTCCCAGCCGATGATCCACGCCACCAGCTCGCCCATCGTCGCGTAGGAATAGGTGTAGGCGCTGCCCGCGACGGGAATCATGGACGCGAACTCGGCGTAGCAGAGGCCCGCGAACGCGCAGCCGACGCCGGCCACGACGAACGCAAGCACGACCGATGGGCCCGCGCGGTCGGCAATGGCGGCCGCGGTGCGCACGAACAGGCCCGCGCCGATGATCGCGCCGATGCCGAGCGCAATCAGCTGCCAGGGGCCGAGCGTGCGCCTGAGCGTGCCCTCGCCGGTCGCCCGGGACTCGGCCAGCAGACGATCTATGGACTTGACGCGAAACATGGCATGTGAATTCGCCACTAGGTCTCCCTCGAAAGTGGAATAAGCGCGCTCCACGCGGAGCGTGAAGGCGGGCAAACGCGGGGCGATTATACGTGATCGGAATGAGGCTCTAGGCGCTGGGCCCTGGGCGCTAGGCCTATCGCCCGAGAGATTAGCCGGCCGCGCGTTGTCGCGGCCGGCTCGGGCCTAGCGCCTAGGGCCTAGCGCCCAAGGCCTGGAGATACGCGCGGACGCGCGCCGCCGGATCGCCGGTTGATAGCAGATCCGAAAGCACCGCGACGCTCGACGCGCCGGCTGCAATGATCGACGGGGCCGTTCCCAGTGTGATGCCGCCAATGGCCACCACCGGCCGCCCGGCACTGCCCCCCACCGCCGCACCAATCATCGAGAGCCCCACCGGGGTATAGCCGGTGTCTTTGGTGCCGGTCCCGAATACCGGTCCGATGGCAATGTAGTCGACCGGCTCGCGTGCCGCCGCGGCGATCTGGGCCTCGGTGTGCGTCGACAGGCCAATCCGCATCGGCCTTCCCGCGGCTGCGCGACGCACCGCCGCAGGCGGCAAATCCTCCTGGCCGACGTGCACGCCGGTGGCGCCGCACATGAGCGCGATGTCGGCGCGATCGTTGAGGATGACGTCGGCGCCGTACTCGCGCGCCGCGTCGCATACGGCATCGGCCCACGCGAGAAACTGGCCGGCCGGCGCCTCTTTCGCGCGTAGCTGCACCAGCCGCGCGCCGCCGTCAAAACAACGCCGCGCGAGATCGATCGGATCGTAGCCGCGGGCGATGGCAAGAGAAGCGTCGAGGATGGCGTAGAGGGGAAACATGGACACTTGGAACTGAAAACTTAGAACTGAAGACTTGAAACTAAGAACTGAGTCGAAGTCTTGAGTTTGAAGTTTTGAGTTTGAAGTTTTCAGTTTCCTACGCCGAGGCCTGCCTCTCGGCCGAGGCCGGCGTCGCCGGCTTCTCCTTGATGTAGCGCTCCATGAACGACGTGCTCAGGCGGCCCGCGACGAAGTCGGGATCGACCAGCACCTTGAGGTGCAGCGGGATGGAGGTCTTGATGCCTTCGACGACCGTCATCTCGAGCGTGCGGCGCATGCGCGCGATGGCTTCGGTGCGATCGCGTCCGTGCGTGATGATCTTCGCGATGAGCGAGTCGTAATACGGCGACACCGTGCACTCGGCATGCACGAACGTGTCGACGCGCACGCCGGGACCGCCCGGCACGCTCCACGCGTGAATCACGCCGGGGCTCGGCGTAAAGGTGTCGGGATCCTCGGCATTGATGCGGCACTCGATCGAATGCCCGGTGATCGTGATGTCGCTCTGCTTGACGCCCAGCTTCTCGCCTGCCGCGATCCTGATCTGTTCCTTGACGATATCGATGCCGGTGACGAACTCGGTGACGGGGTGCTCTACCTGCAGGCGCGTGTTGGCCTCGAGGAAGTACATCGCGCCGTCGGGCGCCATCAGGAACTCGAACGTGCCCGCATTGGTGTACTGGACGGCCCTGGCCGCGTCGACGACCGTCGAGCCCATCTTGCGCCGCTGCTTTTCGGTGAGCGCAATCGACGGCGCCTCTTCGATCAGCTTCTGATGGCGCCGCTGAATCGAGCACTCGCGCTCGCCCAGATGAATGACGTTGCCGTGATGATCGCCAAGCACCTGAATCTCGATATGTCGCGGGTGCTCGACATATTTCTCGAGGTACACGTCGCCGACGCCAAACGCCGCCTCGGCCTCGCGCTGCGCCGTCTTGAGCGATTTCCCCAGCTCCTCGGGGCCGCGCACGACGCGCATGCCTCGCCCGCCGCCGCCGGCGACGGCCTTGATAATCACCGGATAGCCGAGATCGTTCGCGATCTTGACGGCCTTCTCTTCACTGTCGACCGGTCCATCGCTGCCCGGCAGCACCGGCACGCCCGCCTTCTTCATCGCGCGGCGCGCACGCGCCTTGTCGCCCATCAGGCGGATGACATTGGGATCGGGCCCGATGAACTTGATGTGGCACGCCTCGCACACTTCCGCGAGATAGGCACTCTCTGAAAGGAATCCGTAGCCGGGATGGATGGCGTCGGCGCCGGTGATCTCGGCGGCGCTGATGATGGCCGGCACGTTCAGATAGCTGTCGGCGCTGCGCGCCGGACCGATGCAGACATCCTCGTCGGCGAAGCGCACGTGCAGCGAGTTCTCATCGGCCTGCGAATACACCGCCACGGTCTTGATGCCAAGCTCACGCGCCGCACAGATAACGCGCAGCGCGATCTCACCGCGGTTCGCAATCAGAATCTTCTTGAACATTCCTTAACCGAGGGGCTTCGCCCCTCGGAC
>JBBDWL010000051.1:0-5361 GCA_040902895.1 Vicinamibacterales bacterium
TGCGCTCGTCGATCTCAAGACCGGTGAGGTGACCGAGGCGACAGTTTCTTAGGAGGCAGCCATGTCGTTTGTGTCGTATCGAGCGGATCGTTTGTTGCTTGCGCGGGCATTGCCCGAACCAACCTAAGCACCCGCCTCGGAGACAGGATCGTCGACACGCCAGGTGTCTCCACCGGATGTCAGGCCGCAGAGGAGCGAGGTAACGAGCATGAGCGGCAAACCAGCGGCTCTTGATGGAACCTCGATAGCGGCGCGAAAGCTGATGTCAGCGTTCGTGCCTTTGCTCGTTGCCCTAGTGTTGGGCACCGTCGTATCGGTGCATCCGCGCGCCGAAGGGCAGCGGCCCCGTCACCAGCATGACCGGCTCGATCGAGCCATCCGAGCGCTCGTCGAGGACGGCCATGCCGGGAATGTGCGCGTGATTATTCGCGCGCCGGGCGCGCGCGACGATCTACAGCGACGACTGACAGCCCACGGCGATCGCGTCCACGCGCACCACTTCTCAATCGAGTCAATCTCGGCGACCGTCCATGCACAGGATCTCGAGGCGCTCGCCGATGATCCCGCGGTCGAACGCGTGTCGATTGACGCCCGCGTCAGGGTGCACGAAACGGCGACCGCGACCCACTCGTTACTGCCCACCGAGGGTCTGCCGGAAAACTCCGGTAGCACAAGAGGGGGCAGCGCCCGGATCGCCGTGATTGATTCAGGGCTCGAACTGACGGGTGATCTTGGTGGCTCGCGCATCATCGGCTTTTACGATTTCACCCGCGGCGGTGTGGCGGCGGCAGCCTACGACGACTACGGCCACGGCACGCACGTCGCCGGGCTGATTGCCGGCGACGGCAGCAAGTCCAATGGCTACTACGCGGGCATCGCGCCGGCTGCCAAGGTGCTCGCGTTGAAGGTGCTCGACCAGTACGGCGGCGGTTATACGAGTGATGTGATCGCCGCCATCGAGTTCGTCGTTGCCAACCAGAAGGCGTTCGGCATTCACGCCATCAATCTGTCGCTGGGCCATCCGATCTATGAACCCGCTGCCACGGATCCACTGGTGCAGGCAATCGAGAAGGCGTCGCAGGCGGGCATCCTCGTCATCGTTGCGGCCGGTAACTTCGGGCAGAACCCGGCTACGGGCCTCATCGGCTACGGAGGCATCACGTCGCCAGGCAACGCGCCGTCGGCGGTTACGGTTGGCGGCGTCAACACGTTCGATACGGTGGGACGCGGGGATGACGTGGTGCCGGGTTACAGCTCCCGCGGGCCGACCTGGTACGACGGCATGGCGAAGCCGGACATCGTGTCGCCCGGCCATCGCCTGGTTTCGATTGCGGCGCTCAAGGGCACGTTGTACAAGCACTATCCAGACCTGCGCGTTACCGGCAATTCGGGCGATGTCCCGCGCTACTTCCGCCTGAGCGGCACCAGTATGGCGGCCGCCGTGACGACCGGCAGCGTGGCGCTCATGCTCGATGCGGCCGGCTCCAAGAAGAAATCCTTCACGCCGAATCTCGTCAAGGCCCTCCTGCAATGGAGCGCGATCCCGATTCACGGCTTCGACGCGCTCACGCAAGGAACGGGATCATTGAACGTCCCGGGCGCCCTGGCGTTGACGCGCCGAATCGACACCACGATGCCTGTGGGCAGCTTCTGGTTGACCTCCGGTGCGGTGCCGTCCACGAGCATTGCCGGCACATCATGGCCGTGGGCGCAAATGGTGTTCTGGGGCAATCTGACCGGTTCGGGGAGCGTCGTCGATATTCATGGGCAGGCCTGGAACAAGACGATTGTGTGGGGCAACGCCGTTGTCTGGGACGGCGCGGTCGCGTGGGGGACCGATGTGGTGTGGGGCGACCCGACGACGTGGAGTTCCGCGATCGTGTGGGGCAACGATCTGATCGGGACCACCGACGGTACGACGATCGTCTGGGGCAACACCACGGTCACATCGATCACGATCGTGTGGGGCAACGCGTCGGCGACGGATCTCTCGAGTACCGGTACTTCTCTGGAATCGCGCTAAACGGAGCGTTGCAATGGCCGCACTCGAAATGACCTCGCCTGGTCTGTCGTCGTGGCGCGATCAGCTGCCACCCTTGGTGAACGATCAGGTGACCCTGCGAGAGCTGCAGCGGTCTGATGTGGGCCGCCTGTACGACATGGTCCGTCGTCCCGAAGTCGCTCACTACACGTGGCCGCCGCCGCCCACCATGGACGCGCTCGAGCAATTTATCGAGTGGACGTGGTCTGAGCGCGCGAACGGCAAGTATGTGGGCTTCGGCATCGTGCCCGCCCATAGTACGGTAGCGGCCGGGGTATTCGAGCTCCGGCAGCTGCAGCCGAATTTCTTCCGAGCCGAGCTCGGCTTCTTCATCGATCCGTCATTGCACGGCACGGGGTTGTTCACGTCCGCGGCATCGCTGTTGGTCGGTTTCGCCAGGGATGTGCTGGGCGTGCACCGAATCGAAGCGCGGACCAGCATCGACAACGTCCGTGGCAACGCCGCGCTTCGCAAGCTTGGCGCGCGCCGTGAAGGTGTCCTTCGCGCCGCCTTCGTCCGCGAAGGTAGATTCGTCGATCAAAGGCTGTGGGCGATCCTCACACGCGAGTTTCAAGATGTGCCCGCGTCCCGCCGGATGGAACGGGCGACGCCAATCGAGGGTTCACGGTGATCGCGCCGTTGTCGCAGCGGGCGTGGCAGCTCGCTTACGTGCTAGTCGTGGTTTGCGGCGCGTTGGTCGTGGCGGTGTCGCTGCGGCAGATGATCGCTGAGCCGGTGCCGCTGTCATGGTTCGTCCTCGCAGGGCTCACTGTCGTCAGTGGCGCCGCGACGTTGCGGCTGCCGAATGCGCCCGTCAGTTTCTCGATCTCCGACAGTTTCACGATCACGGCGGCGCTGCTGTTCGGCCCGGCGGCCGGCGCGGTGATCGTCACCATCGATACCCTCGTCATTTCCCGGCAGCTGGCGCGGCGCGAACTGCGCGTGCGGCGCCTGGCGTTCAACGTCGCCGTTCCGGCGCTGGCGATGTGGGTGGCCGCCCACGGGTTTTTCCTCGGCGCCGGGGTCGGTCCGCTGATTGCGGATGAGCGGCCTGTCGCCGGGCTGCTCCTGCCTTTGCTGTTGTTCACCGCCGGATATTTCATCCTCAACACGGCCGTAGTCGCTTGCGCGATTGCGTTCGAACAACGCCAGAATCCAGCCGACATCTGGCGCCGTCATTTTCTGCCGTTGTGGGTTGGCCATTTCGGCGGCGGCAGCGTCGCCGCGATTTTGATCACCCTCGTCCATTCGCGCGGCGCCGACTGGACGGCGCTCGCATTGGTGGCAGGCATCCCATTGGTCTTTTACGCGATGTTCAAGAACGTCCTGGGCCGCGTGCAGGATCAACTCGTGCATCTGGAGGACGTCAATAAGATGCACGTCGCCACGATCGAGACGCTGGCCCATGCGATTGACGCGAAAGATCAGGTGACGCACGGTCACCTGCGGCGTGTGCAGGTGCGCGCCAAGCAACTGGCGATCGCATTGGGCATAGACGATAGCGGCGATCGGCGCGCGCTGGAGGCGGCGTCGTTATTACATGATCTTGGCAAGCTCGCCGTGCCCGAGCATATCCTCAACAAGCCTGGAAAGCTCACCGCCGCCGAGCTCGAGGTCATGAGAAGGCACGCCAGCATCGGCGCCGACATTCTGTCCTCGATGGATTTCTCGTATCCGGTGGTGCCCATCGTCCGCCACCACCACGAGAATTGGGACGGCACCGGCTACCCTCGTGGCCTCCGCGGCGAGCAAATTCCGCTTGGCGCGCGGATCCTGGCAGTGGTCGATTGTTACGATGCGTTGACGTCCGATCGGCCGTATCGGCCGAAGATGAGCAGCGAGGAGGCCGTCGCGGTACTGCAGGAACGCAGCGGCACGATGTACGAGCCGCGGGTGGTGGACACCTTCGTGCGCCTGCTGGCGGCCGAGCCGGCCGATACACATCCCGCCCCCGGGCCCGCGGCGTTCACGCTGATCTCGGAAACAATGCAGTCGGATGCCGCGCGCCGCGTCACCAGCGCCGGCGTGGTGGACCCGGGTCTGCTCGGCATCATGCTGGACGCGGGTGTGGCGCTTGGCCGGCGGCCACACGACATCGGTGATCTGACCCACTCGGCGGTGTCGCAACTGATGCCGGCGATGTCCACGGCAATCTATCTCTATGATCCGGCCACCGATTCGATGACCGCCGAGCATGTCTCGGGCCGGTACGTTTCAGCCCTGAAGGGGATGGTGATTCCGTTCGGTCAACGCGTCAGTGGTTGGGTCGCGGCGCAACGCTCGTCCATCCGCAACTCGGACGCCGCGTTGGATCTCGGCAGCTTGACGATGCGCCTGAGCCCGCCACCACGGACCTGCCTGAGCGCGGCGCTCCAACTCGATGGCGTTGTCGTCGGTGCGATCACCATCTATTCAGCATCTGCTGAGCCATTCACCGAATACCACGCTGCCATCGTGGATGTGCTGGCGCCGAGAATTGCTGCGGCATGTGCCGGCCGCCAGGAGCCCGCTGCGGGGCGTGACGTCGCGGATCTGCAGACGCGACGCGCGTCGTAGTCTCCGGCAACCGCGGCTTCCCGCTGACTCATCGTCAGAGCGTGTAGAAGAACGCCGTGTTCGTATACCCTCGCCTTCCTGGGTTGGCGAAAGATCACAGAGATCTTCTACGCGGCACGGTCACACGATGCCGTGCAGCGCGACGCGTTCCTGAGCGAAGCCTGTGCAGCCGACCTTGCGCTGAGGGATGAGGCGAGCGGGCACATCGCTTGGGCCGTATCGCATCGACGAACCGCTCGGCAGCGGTGGGATGGGTGAGGTCTACAAAGCGTACGATACGCGGCTGGACCGCACCGTCGCCCATCAAGGTCCTGGCGACGCACATCAACGACGATCGACAAGCGCGCGAACGCTTCAGGCGTGAGGCGCGCGCTGTTGCCGCGCTGAATCATCCCAACATCTGCACGCTGCACGATGTCGGCGACGACTATCGGGTCATCGAATTGGTGGACGATAAGCCGTATTAGCGGCCTCAACGGTTAACCGAAGGCCCGTTCTCAGACCCAGAGCCGACTGGGCCGAGGCTCATGGCAGACCCACGCGGGGCGCATTCCGGGCTCCGCGCTGCCGGCGCGTCAGCGCCGACTATGCCTGTTTCTCGCCGCGCGCCGTCGGTCGACACACCTCCGGCCAGCCCACCGATGCGCCAGGCGCGTTCAGGTTCAACGCGGCGCCAAAGCGTTGGACGACAGCCACGGCGCCGCCGCGGCCGCCGACCACACCGCGACGTCGCGCCTGACGACGCAGCCAGCCGAGCACGGCGC
>JBBDWL010000052.1:0-33963 GCA_040902895.1 Vicinamibacterales bacterium
AGCCGAAGACCAGCCGCGCGTCGCGCCAGAACCAGAAGTCCTGGTGCAGCAGGTAGAGCGCCACGACTGAAAGCGCGAGGATAAGCGTGCGCATGACCGGCAGTTTATCGCAGCGCTCGCTGATGCCTGCGGACGCATCTCCGTCGCGCGGTCTCGATGCTCGGCTCGAACCTCCCTGCGCGCGATGAAGACATGCCCGCTCGACGGAGACGCGTCCGCAGGCTGCGCTCGCGCGTGGCGACTGGCCGCTTATACTCTCCGCATGCACTGGATTGCGTTTGCCATCGGCGCGGCGATGTCGTGGGGCCTGTACGGCCCGATGATGCATCAGGGCCAGGTGAAGCTCGGAAGTCCGTTCCGCGCGCTGCTGTGTGTGGGCGCCGCCTACTTCGTCATCGGCGTCATCGTGCCCGTCATCGCACTGATGTCACAGGGCCAGCTGACGCGCAGCGGCTGGAACATGGACGGCATCGTGGGCGCGTCCGCGGCAGGCGCGCTCGGGGCGCTCGGGGCCGTCTGCATCATCTATGCGTTCCGCGCCGGCGGCGTGCCGGCTTACGTGATGCCGCTGGTGTTCGGCGGCGCGCCAATCATCAACGCCGTCTACACGATGTGGCTGCACCCGCCGAAGGTGGCGCCCAACCCGCTGCTCTACGTCGGGATGCTGATGGTCGGCATCGGGGCGGCGATGGTGCTGTATTACAAGCCGCAGGGCTAACGTGAGGTTCCACGGGTTCCACGGGTTCCACAGGTTCCCCGAGTTCGGTTCGGGGTTCGTCGGGTTCTGGTTCGTCGGGTTCTGGTTCCTCGGGTTCGCGGCGGCGGCCTCTGCGCAAACACTGACGCCTCGGCCGTCGCTGGGGGCTGTGAAAGTCGCGCAGGCGCCGGTGATCGACGGGCGCATCGCGGGCGATCCGGTGTGGGACGCGGCGCCGGCAGGCGTGGACTTCACGCAGACCGCGCCCGACGCCGGCGCGCCCATGTCGCAGCGCACCGAAATCCGCGTCGTCTACACCGACACAACGCTGTACATCGGGGTGATCTGCTTCGACAGCAGACCGGCAGAGATCGTCTCGGCGAACCCCAAGCGCGACGGCGCGCTGGATGAGACCGACAGCATCCGCATCATCCTCGACACCTTTCAGGATCGCCAGAGCGGTTTCGTGTTCGGGACGAGCCCCGCGGCGCTCGAGTACGACGCGCAGGTCGTCAACGAAGGCGAGGGCGGCAGCTTCAGATCGGGTCAGGCAGGCGGATCCGGCGGCGGCTTCAACATCAACTGGGACGGCACCTGGCACGTGCAGACGTCGATCGGCGACGAAGGCTGGAGCGCCGAGTTCGCGATTCCATTCCGCACGCTTCGATATCCCGACGCCGACGAACAGACGTGGGGGCTCAACGTGCAGCGCAACATTCGGCGCAGGAACGAAACAGGCTTCTGGGCCGGACTGCCGCGCCAATACGATCTCAATCGACTGTCGCTGGCCGGCAGCCTGACCGGCCTGCAGATTTCGCAGCAGCGCAACCTGAAGATCTTCCCGTACGTGCTGGGACTGGCGCGCAATGAGATTGGCGCAGATCGCACCATCACGAAAGGCGAGATCGGTCTCGACGTGAAGTACAGCGTCACGCCCAGCCTGACACTCGACGTGACCGTGAATACCGATTTCGCGCAGGTCGAAGTCGACGAGCAGCAGGTGAATCTCGATCGCTTCACGCTGTTCTTTCCCGAGAAGCGCCCGTTCTTCCTGGAGAACGCCGGCCTCTTCAGCGTCGGCAGCGCCGGCGAGGCGGAGATCTTTTTCAGCCGCAGCATCGGCATCGGCCGTCGCGGCGAGCAGATTCCCATTCTCGGCGGCGCGCGGCTGTCAGGACGGATCGGCGGCGCAACCGTCGGCGTCCTCAACATGCAGACCGGCGACGTCGACAACGTCGCGCTGCCGAACAACTTCACGGTCGGCCGCGTCAGACGCGACCTTCCAAACCGCTCGGCCGTCGGCGCGATGTTCGTCAATCGCCAGGCGACAGGATCGCGCGCGCTGGACGATGATCACAATCGATCGCTGGCAGTGGACGGCCGCTGGGGCATCGGCAAGTACGGACTGATCTCCGGCTTCGCGGCGCGCACGTTCACGCCAGGGCGGCAGGGGTCGCAGGCCGCCTACCAGATCGCCGCGCAGCGCACGGCTCCGGCCTGGGATCTGACTGCGAGCTACACGGCGACGGGACGGGACTTCAATCCGGAGGTTGGATTTCTCAGCCGCCGCAACGGCTGGCGCAAGCCCGAGTTCCTGACGATGCACCGCATCCGTCCGGCCGACTTCATCGGCATTCAGGAGCTGCGGCCGCACGTCTCGTATCGCGGCTACTGGAACCAGGACGGCTTCCAGGAAACCGGCTTTGCGCACGTCGACAACCACTGGGAATTCCGGAGTGGATGGGAGGTGCACACCGGCGTCAACCTGACGCGCGAGGGCGTCGTGCGCCAGTTCACGGTAAGCGGCGTGCCGGTGCCGTCAGGCACGTACGATCACCGCGAGATTCAAATCGTCGGCTTTACGCCGCGCTCGAAGCCGGTGGGGTACAGCACACGCGTCACGATCGGCGGATTTTTTGGCGGTGACAGACTCTCGCAGTCGCACACGGTGCGCCTGCGGCTCGGGGACGTGTTCACGACCGAGCTGACCTGGTCGCGCAACGACGTCGACCTGCCGCTCGGGACATTCGTGACCAACCTGCTGCGCTCGCGCGTGAGCTATTCGTTCACGCCGCGCATGTTCGTGCAGAGCCTCGCGCAGTACAACGACGCGGCGCGCCTCTGGTCGCTCAATGCGCGCTTCGCCTGGCTCCAGAACGCCAACACCGGCCTCTTCATCGTCTACAACGACACACAACTCACCGACGACATCTTCGAGCCGGGACTCGGGCCGAGGTTCGGCGACAGATCGGATCGATCGCTCACGATCAAGATCAGCAGAGTGATCGATGTGCTGCGCTGAGCTGCCGTGAAGGCATGCGCGGCGGCGTAGCGGGATGCGAGGTGATGGCGACGCAAGCCATCGGAGGCGGGCCGCCGACGCCTCATTTCTTGCGATCCCCAATCACCCACAGATTCGTCGACGTGCGGAGGAAGAGTTGTCCTTCCGACACGGCGATCGAGCTGAGGCAGTAATCGTTGAGCGCGTTCTGCGCGACGAGCTCGAACTTCGGGCCAGCCGTGTAAACGGAGGTCACGCCTTCTTCGCTCGTCACATAGATGTGACCGTCGGCGAGCAGCGGCGAGGCGCTGTAGGTGCCGGGCGGCAGGCGCTCGGGGCCATAGACGGGCGTGCCGGTTTTCAGATCGAGCGCGAACACCTGGCCGCCGTCGCGCACGACATACACGAGCGTGCCGTCAGTGACGGGCGTCGGCACGTCAGGTCCCTGGTCGAACGACCAGAGAGTCGGCGGCGTCGCGGCGCCGCGTTCGCCGACGTTCAGCGCGAGCATCGGACGCACGCGTGTCGGCGCGATCACGATGTCCTGCCACACGATGGGCGACGCCACGATGCGATAGGCGCCGTTGTTCTGCGGGTTGAGTCCTTCCACGCGCCAGAGCTCCTTGCCGCTGGCGGGGTCGTGGCCGGTGACGATGTCACCGCCGGTGATGACGACTTCGGACGTGCGGCCGCGCCGGACGAGCGCGGGCGTCGTGTAGCTATCGGGCGATTCGCGAATCGCGTTGGTCGGCCGCTCGACCTTCCACTCGGTCTTGCCTGTCGCGCCGTCGATGCGCAGCAGGTAGGAGGGATCGTCGGTCTTCATGCCGTGCAGCACCTGCACGATCAGATCGCCGTCGAGCAGCAGCGGCGACGAGGCGTATTCCCAGTTCAAACCGAAGGCACCGTAATCCTTCTGAATGTCGCGCGCCCATTTCTCGTTGCCGGCGAAATCGAACGCCTTCAGAACGCCAACGCCGGTCATCACCCACACGGTCTTGCCGTCGGTGACAGGCGAGGGCGACGACATGTTCTGCTTGCGTCCCCGCTTGTTGCCGCCGGCGAGCGGCTTCTTCCAGATGACGTCTTTCTTGTTGCGATCGACGGCCCACAACTCGAGATCGCCGGTGAACTCCTCGGTGGCGACGTTCAGGAAGACGCGGTCGCCCCAGATGATCGGCGTCGCGCCCGTGCGCGACGGCGTGGGCAGTTTCCACGCGATGTTCTCGGTTGGCGACCAGGTGCGCGGCAGGCCCTTCTCGGCGCTGACGCCGTTGAGCTGGGGCCCTCGCCACTGCGGCCAGTGCTGGGCGGAGACGACAACGGCCGCACAAAAGGACGCGAGAACGGTGAGTGTTACTCGGCGCATGAACGATCTCCTCAGGCCAGACTACCGCATGAACGGCGTATCCGTTTCACTGAACGGGCCGCGCAGCCGCCGCGGCAATTGCTCCGTCCGACTGCTCGACGCGCCGGTAAAACTGCGCCTCGGGCCTCGAATGCGCAGAAGCGGATCCATGTCCATGCCTGTCCTGCGCCCTCGCCGCCGTTTTACGCGATCGAGACGGCGCGTCTCGCAAGTCGGTCTCCGCAATCGCCGCGACGGCCGCGCGGGCCGGCAATCCTCAATAAATCATCAATCTCAGATCGTAAATCTTCAATTCTTGGCCATGATCGCAGTACCACATGCCAGGGTCGCCGATCGGCGCGCCAGGGGGCGGCTGCGGGAGGGGCATGATGCGGGCGGGCTCCATCGGGCGCTCGATGAAGCGCTTGATGTCGGTCGCGAGCAGCAGGTGATGCGCGCGCGCCGCGGCGTCGGTCCCCATCCCACTCTGTCCGCCGCTCGTCGAACCGACCTGGACGAGCGCGGCCTGCGCTTCGGCGCGCACCTGCGGCATGTCGGCGTTGGCCGCCAGCGCGATGAGGCGGTCGACGACGACGCGCTGCACTGCGCGCGCGATTTCAGCTTCATACGGATTCGCAGGCGTTGGACCGAACGTCGACTTGGCCACCGTCTCGAGCACCTGGGTCAGACCCGGCAGCGCCGGATCCACCGCGTGCTGCGCGACGAGCCGCGCGGCGCGGGTCGGCGTCAGGATCTGCGCGATTGCATGCTGCGCCGCGACCATGGCGGGCGTGATCGGATCGAATGCGCCGCCGGTGAAGCGCGGGAAGAGCTCGCGCGAGCGGCCGTAGCCGCTCGGGCGCGGCGGAAGGCGATCGAGCAGCGCCTTCGGCAGCGCGAGCTCTGACGGACGAATCGTCGACAGAATCATGTCGAGCGCCGCGCGCTGCTCCTCGGCGCTCACCCACTTCACCGGATCGCCGGCCGCAAAGCCGCGCAGCGCGTAGTTGTAGCGCTGTCCCCCGATCGCCGACGCCGTGGCTTCGACCTGATAGCGATGATGCAGGTAGAGCGGCACCAGCGTTTCTTCCAGCATCGCCAGCGGCATGCCGCGCTGAATCGCGGTCTCGCCGAAGCGCTGCAGCGCCGTGCGCCGCACCATCATCATGCGCTCGAGCTCGGTGCTCATGTTGGTGCCGAGCGCCCACTGATCCGACTGCGGCGACAGGTCGGCGTCCTGGTTCGTCATGAACCGCAGATCCTTGGCTTCCGCGTCGGCGATGACGCGGTTCAGCGCGGCGCGCGTCGCCTCGGGCGTCAGGCTGTCCGGAAAGTCCTGGTAGCCCCAGCGGATCGCGACCTTGTCCCACTCGCCGATGCTCTGCGGATAGGCATTCGTCAGATCGATCGTGCCGTCGGGCCGCAGCTGCGCGAATGGATGCGGATAGTCCATGACCGAAATCTGGCCGGCGGTGCTGTTGTAGTACTGATGCGCGATGCCGAGCGTGTGTCCCACCTCGTGCGCCGAGAGCTGGCGCAGGCGCGCCAGCGCCATGCGCGCGAGCTCGGGCGGCGTCTCGGTGCCGTTCGCATACGGCGCGAGCAGACCTTCCGCGATCATGTAGTCCTGCCGCACGCGCAGCGATCCGAGCGTGACGTGGCCCTTGATGATCTCGCCCGTGCGCGGATCGGTGACCGAGCTGCCGTAGCTCCAGCCGCGCGTGGATCGATGCACCCACTGAATGACGTTGTAGCGCGCGTCGAGCATGTCGGCGCCTTCCGGCATGAGCTCGACCTGAAAGGCGTTGCGATAACCCGCAGCCTCGAACGCCTGGTTCCACCAGCGCGCGCCGTCGAGCAATGCCGATCGAATCGGCTCCGGGGTGCCGCGATCGAGGTAATAGACGATCGGCTCGACCGCTTCACTGACAGCCGCCCTGGAATCTTTCTTTTCGAGCCGATGGCGGTTGGCGAAGCGCTTCACCATCGGCTGGCCAAGCGGCACCGAGTAATCGGCCCACGAGATGCCGAAGAATCCTGAGCGCGGATCGAATTCGCGCGGCTCGTAGCCGGGACCTGGCAGCTCGAGGATCGAGTGATGCTGGCCAAGCGTGACGGCGGCGGTCGACGGCGCGACGTCGCCGATGCGTCCGCCCTGCTGCCCGGGCCCGCCGCCCCGGCCGCCGTCGGCATCGCTGACGAACGTGAGCGTCACGTCCATCTCGGTGTTCTTCGGGAACGCCTTCGTGCGCTCCATATTGATGACGCTGCGCGTGCGATCGAGACGATAGGTGGCGGGACGCAGGCGCGCGATCACGCCGTGCGCGTCGCGCAGCAGGAAGTCGGTCAAGTCGACGAGCACGCGCCCGCCGCTCTCGGCCGCCGCGGTGAATCCCCACAGCGTCGACTTTGCGAACGCCTCATCGAGCGCGCGCCGCTCATAGGGATTGTCGGTGGTCACCCGAAAATCGAGATTCGGCTGCACCATCAGGATCTTCGGCCCAACGCGTTCGAACCGCACGAGCGCCGTGCCGCCAAGCTGGCCGCGATCGAGGCCGATGTCGTTCGATCCAAGCCCCGCCGACAGCGCCGACACATACAGCACGTCGGTGCCGAACGCCGGAATCTCCATCCACAGCGTGCCGGCCGCGCCGTCCCAGTACAGCGGGAAGTAGCCGTCGATCTTCGTGAAGCCCGACGTCTTGTCGTCTATCGAGGGCAGCTTTGCGGGCGTCTGACGACCAGGCGGAGGCGTCTGCGCGAATGCGGAGGTGGAACAGAACAGGACCAGAGCGACGGTGTGAAGGAGTCGTGCCATGGCGAGAAGTGTAGATCAGCCACGCTCGCGAGTGTTTCCGCCCGGCTGATGCTCGGCGCGAGATCACGCGCGAGCGGGATGTGCGTCAGCCCCCTCTCCTACCGCGGGACAAGTCGCGGCGGCTGCGCAAGACCCAGTACTCGCGGTGGGAGATCGCCCGGTTGCCGCGCTCAATGACCCGCCGCGCCTCCTCAGCCCCGACCATCCCGCCAAGAATCCCCGTGGTCGAGGGCCACGTGTCGCGTTCGGAGAAGCGATTGAAGAACTGCAGGCTCGTGTGAAAGTTGGCGGGACCGACGACCGAACTGAAACGGAGAACGGGAGGGTGGCTTGGTGTCTGCTCCTGCGCGGCCTTCAGTTTAAGAATCGACTCTTCGTAGGCGCCCACCTCCGCCTGCACGAGCTGAGTGCGGACGAGCGACGCGAAGGCCGGGCTCTCCGCGGGAAGACTGAAGTTGGTGCTCAGGTCTGGCCGGAAGCGATGAATCCCGATGTCGGTGGCGGCGACCGACGCCCGCCCGGCCTGAGTCATTCTCGCGCCAGCGGCCCCAAACGCCTTATCGACAATCTGCGGCCCTGTCATGAAGGCCTCCGGGTCGGCCCAGGACATCAACGGTGCGACGTAGACATAGGTGTAAGGACTTGCGCCGAGCACGACCTGATACGCAGAGACCTGCTGCGGCAATCCAATCTTGACCGCGCCGTCAGCGATCTGGCTAGCGTAGCGTTCGTATTCAACGACCATCGACGGTTTTACTTCGACGGTCGTTACGTGAAGAAAGGCGGGCGGCTTCGCCTGGAAGGCGAGGCCGACGTCCAGCAACAGCACGACCGCTGCCGCGCCGATGAAGGTCCTCAACGCTCTCCACATACTGCCGGACATGGCGGGAAGTGTAGATCAGAAACGTAAATGGTAAAGGGTAGATAGCATCGTCTATCGAGCCATCGCCAGAGGCTGCTTAGCAGCTCCTGGCCATAGACCATGGCCGATGCTATTTACCATCTACCATTTACGTTTCACTGTCCTATGGCCACTACTCCCCCGAGCGTCCTGATGTACATCACGCCGTTCGACACCGCCGGCGTCGACATGATCACTTCGCCGACCGGGTTCTTGGCGATCTCCATATACGGGGCGCCGGCTCTGACGACGAAGACGTCACCGTCTTCGCTCGTGAAATAGAGCCGCCCGTCGGCCGCGATGGGCGATCCCGAGAACGCGCCGCCGCCGCCGACGCGCGCGCGCATCACGCGCTCGCCGGTCTCGGCGTTGAACGCCGTCAGAATGCCGTTGTTGTTGAAGAGATAAAGGATGCCGCGATAGACGATCGGCGACGGGATGTACGTGCCTTCGTTGTTGCTCCATTGAATCGCATCGGTCGACGTCGTGCCCTTCGGCATCGTGAGATCGCCGCGGCTGCCGACTTTCACCGCATAGACGGTGCGCACGGGAGGATAGCCGCCGGTGATGTATGCGATGCCGCCTTCTACGACGGGCGTGCCGACGGTGATCTCGGAATTCGGGCCGAGCGTCCACAGCAGCGCGCCAGTCTTCGCGTCGTAGCCGCGCACTTTCGTGCCGTTGGTGACGATCTCATCCCCGTTCGGCCCCTTCGCAATCGTCGGCGTGCCCCAGGTCGGAATCTCATCCTCCCTCATCGTCCGCCACACTTCCTTGCCGGTGGAGAGATCGTACGCGGCGATGAATGAGTTCTTCTGCTGATCGGCCTGCACGATCACGGTGTTGCCATAGATGATCGGCGAGCTCGAGTGGCCCCACTGCATGCCGCCGTCGAAGAACCAGCCGCTGTCGATCACGCCGATGTCTGTGCGCCAAAGCTCCTTGCCGTTCATGTCGTGCGCGACGATGAGGCCGATGGAGCCGAAGACAGATACGATGCGGCGGCCGTCGGTGACCGGCGTGGAATTGGCCTGGCTCGACTTGGTGTGGCGCTTGGTCTTCGGCGCGCCTTTGTAGATCTCGGTCTGCCATGCGATGGCGCCGGTCTTCGTGTCGAGCGCGTAGATCTTCCAGGTGTGCTCCGACATGTCGTTGACCGACGCGACATCGCCGTAATTGCCGGTCCTGAATGTACGGTCGTTGGCGCTGCTGATGGCGGTGATGGCGAACACGCGATCGCCCCACACGAGCGGGCTGGCGTTGGTGAAGCCGGGCAGCTCGGTGCGCCACTTCACGTTCCTGGCGGCCTTGACGTCCCACTCAACAGGCGCGCCCTGACCGTCGGCGTTGCCGGATGCATTGGCGCCGCGGAACGACGGCCACGGCCGCGCGGTCGTCACCGGCGCCGGCTTCTTGAGGACGTCGAGATCGGCGGCAGGCGCAGCTGCCGGAGCGCTGGGCACTGGCGATGCCGGCGGGGCGGCAGGTGCAGCAGCAGCTGCGGACGCGCGCGGAATCGCAAACTGCCGGCCGTTGACGTTGATCACGATGCGCTCGATCAATCCGCCACGACCCGCGAAGGTCACCGTGTAGTTCTCGACGCCATCGACACCGAATACGCCTTCAGCGCGCGGGACGAGGACGGTGTCTTCATGACCCGGTTCGACGAGCGTGAGTTTGCCGTCCTTGATGACGGCGCTCAGACCAAGGCCGCTCTCTTCGTTCTTGTAGGCTCCGACGTACGTCTGAAGCGCGGCCGGATCGACTTTGAACACCGGCGGGGCCGCGGGCGCGGCTGGCGCCTTCGCCGCGGCCTCTTTCACGATCGCCAGGATTGCCGCGTCTTCCGCGCGCTCGGCGGCGGTCACCGCCGCGGGAAGCTGCGCGACGCCCAGGTTCCGACTCGCGAGCGCGGCCGTCACCAGCGCGGCGTCCTTCAGGCGGATGCCGGTCATCAGGGCGGCAACGGCATTGTCGGCCCCTTTCTCCACCAGCGCCTGCATGATGCGAGGATGGCGCCCCGCGGTCATCGGCGTCATGCCATAGAAGCTGTCCTTCTGATTGGGGTTCGCGCCTTTCTCGAGCAGGAGCGCGACGATCTCGACGTGCCCCTTCTCGGCGGCGAACATCAGGGCGGTCTGCTGATAGCGCGTGCCCGCATCAACCGGCACGCCCGCGGCAAGAGCGCGCTCGACGCCGGCCTTGTCGCCCGCCTTGGCGGCGGCCCACAGCGAATCGGGGTTCGGAGCAGCGGCCTGCTGGCCCAGGACGAGTGAAACAAGGAGCAGTAAAAGCATGGCGAATTCTACGTTAGGATTCCGGCATGGGTTCTAGCCGACTCCTCATCGCCGCCCTCGTCGTGGCACTTGGCGCCTCGCTCACCTCAGCAGGCGCGCAGGAGCCAAAAACGGGGACGGGTCTCATTTTTACGAACTCCGAAAAAATGAGACCCGTCCCCATTTTCAACGGCCTGCGCTGGCGCAGCATCGGGCCGTATCGCGGCGGACGCGTGACGGCCGTCGCGGGCCATCGATCGCATCCGCACACCTTCTATATGGGCGCCACCGGCGGCGGCGTGTGGAAAACGACCAACGCCGGGCATTCGTGGACGAACGTGTCTGACGGATTCTTCGAGACGGCGTCGATCGGCGCGATCGAAGTGGCGGAGTCGGATCCGAAGGTGATTTACGTCGGCACCGGCAGCGCGGCGATCCGCAGCAACGTGATCATCGGACGCGGCATGTATCGATCCACCGACGCGGGCGAGACGTGGGCGCACATCGGCCTGCGCGATGCGGGACAGATTGGCGCGCTCGAGATCCATCCGCGCGATCCGAACATCGCCTATGCGGCGGCGCTGGGATCGCCGTTCGGTCCGAATCCCGAGCGCGGCGTGTTCCGCACGAAAGACGGCGGACGCACCTGGAACAAGGTGCTGTTCATCAACGAGAAAGTCGGCGCCGTGGCGCTGGCGATGAATCCCGAGAATCCGCAGGAGATCTACGCCGGCGCATGGCAGGCGGAGCGCAAGCCGTGGACGATCATGAGCGGCGGCCCGGCGAAGCAGACCGGCATTTACAAGACCACCGACGGCGGCGAGACCTGGACGCATCTCACGACGGCCTCGACAGGGCTGCCGACCGGCAACATCGGAAAGATCGACATCGACCTCGCGCGCTCGAAGCCCTCGACCGTGTATGCGCTGATGGAGGCGGACCACAGCCAGGGCGGGCTCTATCGATCGGATGACAGCGGCGCGACGTGGACGCGCGTGTCGAGCGACAACCGGCTGCTCGGACGTCCCTTCTACTACATCTATGTCGACGTCGATCCGAAGAATCCCGAGACCGTGTGGGTCAACAATCTCGGTCTCGTGAAATCGATCGACGGCGGCAAGACGTGGCGCGGCATATCGACGCCGCATGGCGACAATCACGGGATGTGGTTCAACCCCGACAATCCGGACATCCTGATTCAGTCGAACGATGGCGGCGCGAACGTGTCGCTCGACGGTGGCGCGTCATGGTCGACGCAGTGGAATCAGCAGACGTCGGAGCTCTACGGTGTCGAGACCGACAATCAGTTTCCCTATCGCGTGTATGCGGCGCAGCAGGATACCGGCTCGCCGTTGATCGTGCCGGGCAGATCGCCATACCAGCGCGGGCCCGATGATCCGCGGCAGCTGCTGCTCACGGGCCCCGGCTGCGAGACGGGGCCGGTGAAGCCGAAGATCGACGATCCGAACATCATCTTCGGTGTGTGCAAGGGCGAGTTCTATCGCATGAGTCTCGTGACCGGGCAGCAGCAGAGCAACTGGGTGTATCCGCAGAACCGGTACGGCCACGCGTCGCGCGACATCAAGTACCGCTTCCAGCGCGTGTCGCCGTTCGAGATGTCGCCGCACGATTCGAACGTGATCTATCACGGGTCGCACGTGCTGCACATGACGCGCAACGGCGGCCTCGACTGGCAGATCATCAGCGGCGATCTCACCGCGAACGAGCACGACTATCAGGGCATCTCGGGCGAGCCGATCACGCGCGACATCACCGGCGAAGAGGTCTATTCGACGATCTACGCGATCGAAGAGTCGCCGATCGAAAAGGGCGTGATCTGGGTCGGCGCCAACGACGGGCCCGTGCACGTCACGCGCGACGCCGGCAAGACGTGGAAGAACGTCACGCCGAAGGATCTTCCGCCCGGCGGGCGCGTGCAGACGATGGATGCGTCGCCGCATCGCAAGGGTTCGGCGTATGTCGCCGTCTATCGGTATCTGCTGAATGACTTCGCGCCCTACATCTATGCCACGACCGACTATGGCGCGACGTGGCGGAAGCTCACCGACGGCACGAACGGCATTCCCGGCGATTCGCCGACGCGCGTGATTCGCGAGGATCCGAATCGCGCGGGTCTGCTCTACGCCGGCACCGAGTTTGGTCTGTATGTGTCGTTCGACGATGGGCGCAGGTGGCAGCGGTTCAATTTGAATCTGCCGGTGACGCCTGTGACCGATCTCAAGGTGCACGGCACCGATCTGGTGGTGTCGACGATGGGGCGGGGGCTGTGGATTCTGGATGATGCGGCGCGGCTGCATCAGGTGCCCGGAGGCGCGACAGCGCCGACGGGGCTTAGATTATTTGCCCCGTCGCCGGCGTATCGCACGCGCATGGCGGGGATGGGCGGCGGGCCTGGCGAGCCGGAATATCCGGGCGTTGGTGCGGTCATTGATTATTTTTTCGCTGCTGCGCCGGGCGGCGCAGTCACGCTCGAGATCCTTGATGGGACTGGCGCAGTGATTCGCACGGTGAAGGGCGGCGGTCCCCCGCAGACCACGCAGGTGACCGAGGGCATGCGCGCGCCGCAATTCGGGCGCGGCGGTGCGGCGCCGCTGACGGTATCGGCGGGCGGCAATCGATATGTCTGGAACCTGCAGAATGATGCGGGCGTGCTCGTCGTGCCCGGCCCATATCGCCTGCGGCTCACGGCCGGCGCGTGGTCCGAGACGCAGCCGCTCGAGGTGCGCATCGATCCCCGCCTGCCGAAAGATGGTGTCACCGAGGCCGATCTACAGCAGCAGTACGACTTCAACATGAAGCTGCGCGCGACGATCAACGAGGCGCGCGCGTTTACGGCGGCGGTGACGTCGGCGCTGCAGAGCGCAACCGGCGAGCGGCAGAAGACGCTGGCGGACGTGCGCAGGGCGCTGGTGACCGCGACGGGCTACGCGTATCCGCAGCCGATGCTGAACGATCAGCTGTCGGCCGTGGCGCGCGTCGCGGGCGCGGCGGATGCGCGCGTGAACAACGAAGCGATCCGTCGCTACAACGATCTGGTCGCGGAGCTGGGGGCACTGAAGAAGAAAGCTGCAATGTAGTTACCGGCGCCGCGCGGCCAGTCGCGGCACGCCGCCATCTGCTGATTTACGAGCGAACCATTTTCAAAGTTGTGCCGTCATATGGTTAGCTAAAGCAACTATATGCCTGTATCGACGGTTGAGCTGGAGCTCAGCAGTGGGGCGTGAAGCGCTCGGAGAGTTCGAACACCTGGTGCTGCTGGCCGTCGCGCGCCTTGGCGCGGACGCGTATGGCGTCCCGATTGTGGATGAGCTCGCGCGCCAAACCGGCCGTCACGTTTCGCGCGCCTCCGTCTACGTGGCGCTTAAAAGACTTGAAAACAAAGGTCTTATCGTCTCGACGCTCGGTGACCCCACACCGGAACGCGGCGGCCGCGCCAAACGCTATTTCCAAATCAGCCCGCTCGCGGAGCGCCGGCTCCAGGAAGCGCGTACGGCATTAATGAAGATGTGGGCCGATCTGCCGATCGTGCAGAAGCACCCATGAAGCTCGCGGCCCTCCTGGGATTGCTGCTTCCCGCCGCCGAGCGCGAAGAGCTGCTCGGCGACATCCAGGAGCTGTACACGCGCAACGCCATCCGTAAGGGACGCGCGCGCGCGTCGCTCGGTGCGGTCGCCGAAGTCCTCAGTCTCGCGATCCGCTCGCGCGTGCAGCGCGGGGAGCCGGGCCGCTATCGTCTGCAATTCGAAGAGAAAAACAGGAATCATATGGATGCTTCCCTCCGCGACATCCGCTACGCCTTTCGCACGCTCGGCCGCGCGCCCGGCTTCACCTTCGTCGTCGTCCTGATGCTGGCGCTCGGCATCGGATCGAACACGGCGATCTTCTCGCTGCTGGATCAGCTGCTGTACCGGCCGCTGCCTGTTCACGATCCGGACTCGCTCGTGCAGCTGGATGGTCCCGGACCATTCCGCGGCCGTACGATGGGCCCAAAGGTCTTCTCGTATCCCATGTATCGCGACTTCCGCGATCGCAACGACGTGTTCAGTGGCGTCCTGGCGCGCTTCTCCACCGCCGCCACGCTCATGACCGGCGGCCAGTCCGAGCGCGTGCAGGCGGAAATTGTGTCGGGCAACTTCTTCGAGGTTCTCGGTCTGCAACCGGCGACGGGGCGGCTGTTCTCCGGCGCCGACGAGCAGACGCCCGGCGGCCACCCGGTTGTGGTGCTGAGCCACGGCTTCTGGACGCGCCGCTTCGGCGCCAATTCGTCGGTCGTCGGCCAGAGCGTCACCGTCAACAGCCAGCCTATGACGATCGTCGGGGTCAGCCCCGAAGGCTTCCACGGCGTGGTCACCGGCGACAGCTTCGATGTCGCGGTGCCCGCGATGATGAAGGCCGTGATGACGCCGGCGTGGAACGATCTGGACCATCGTTTCAGCCGCTGGGTGACGGTGATGGCGCGCCTGAAGCCAGAGACGACCATCGAGCAATCGCGGGCGCGGATGAACGTTCTGTACAAGCAGATTGTGGAGCGCGAAGTGTCCGAGATGCCGGGCCTGGGTGATGCGTCGCGGAAGCGCCTGCGCGAAAAGTCCCTTGTCATCACGCCGGGCGGCCGGGGCGTCAACGCCGATGAGGACATCGCCGCGCCGCTGCTGACGATGATGGCGATGGTGGGGCTCGTGCTGATCATCGCGTGCGCGAACATCGCGAACCTGATCCTCGCGCGATCGGCGTCGCGCCGCCGCGAGATCGCGGTGCGTCTCGCGCTCGGCGCCGGCCGCGGGGCGCTCGTGCGGCAGCAGCTCGTCGAGAGCCTGCTGCTCTCACTCGCCGGCGGCGTTCTCGGGCTGGTCGTGGCCATGTTCTGTGGCCGCGGCGTCATGGCGATGCCTCCCGCCAGCGACGGCATCAACTCGATCTCCGTGACACCCGATGCGCGCGTCCTGCTGTTCGCGCTCGGCACGTCGGTCATCACGGCGATGCTCTTCGGTCTTGGTCCCGCGCTCAGCGCGGGCCGAGGCGCCGTCGTCACGGCCCTTAAGGACGAAGGCGGCGCGGTAATGAGCGGCAAGGGCCAGATGCGCGTGCGCAAAGGGCTCGTCGTGGCGCAGGTCGCGCTCTCCCTGCTGCTTGTCGCCGCCGGCGGATTGTTCGCGCGCAGCCTGCAGAACCTGCGGCAGTTCGATCCGGGGTTCCACAGCGACGGGCTGGTGGAGTTCGCCGTGGAGCCGTCGCTCAACGGCTACACGCAGCCGCGCATCCAGGAGCTGATCGCGCGCATTCGGCAGGAGGCGGCGCGCCTTCCCAACGTGCGCAGCGCGTCGATGGCGACGATGCCGATCATGACCGGCGACTATTGGCAATCGACAGTGTCGGTCGAGGGCTATCAGGCGAAGGAAGGCGAGGACATGAACCCCGAGATCAACGCCGTGGGTCCCGACTTCTTCCGCACCCTGGGCATCGAGGTGATCCGCGGGCGTGAATTCGACGAGCGTGACCGCGGCGGCGCCCGGCAGGTCGCCGTCGTCAACGAGACGTTCCAGCGGTATTTCTTTGGCGAGGAGAGCGCCGTGGGCCGGCGCGTGACGTTTGGCGGACCGCGAGGTTTTGTCGATCGTGAAGTGGTCGGCGTCGTGCGCGACACGAAAACCGCCGACGTCAAGAGCGACACCAACCGCGTCTTCTACTTCCCGATCGCGCAGGAAGATCAGGTCGACAACGCATCGTTCTACGTGCGCACGGCAGGCGGCACCCCGGCGCCGGGGGGCGCCATCCGCGACATGATGCGGCGCCTCGATCCGTCGCTGCCAGTTTTCAGTCTGCAGACGATGGAGGCGCGGATGCGTGACTCGCTCTTCACGGATCGCCTGCTGGCTACGCTGTCGACGGCGTTTGCAGCGCTCGCGACGCTGCTGGCAGCCGTTGGTCTTTATGGCGTCATGAGCTACGCCGTCGCGCGGCGCCGCAAGGAGATCGGCGTGCGGATGGCGCTCGGCGCGAACGCGAGCCAGGTGCAGCGAATGGTGCTGGCAGAAATCTCCGTGATGGCTGCCATCGGCATCGTCATCGGACTTGGCGCGGCGCTGTCACTCGGCAGCCTCGTGCGCGCGGCGCTGTTCGGGATGACGCCGATGGATCCGGTGGCCCTCATCGGCGCGGTGGGATTGCTGACGGTGGTGATCTTCTTCGCCGGGTGGATGCCCGCGCGCAAGGCCTCGCGCATCGAACCGCTTCGCGCACTGCGTACCGAATAGATCGTTGAAGGGGTTACGATCCCCACGTGCGGTTGCGTGACATCGAGGTACTTCTGGCACAGCGTCTGCGCCAGCCGCTTCCAGGCGCCTCGGCGCATCTGAAGCTCGTGCCGCAGCCGCCGCGCGGCGGATGGCAGGCAGGCGTTGTTCCCAAGACCGCACGGCCGGCCGCGGCGCTCGCGCTCATCTACCAGGACGACCGCGGCGTGCTGCGGCTGCCGCTCACGCTGCGCACGTCGACGCTTCCCCACCATCCCGGACAGATCAGCCTTCCTGGCGGCGCCGTCGATCCCGGAGAAACGATCGAAGAAGCGGCGCTTCGCGAAGCGCACGAAGAGATCGGCGTGGATCCGTCGCGGGTGCGCATTCTCGGACGCCTGACGCCGGTGCACGTGCTCGTGAGCAACTTCGGCCTGACTCCCGTGCTCGCCGTCAGCGACACGCGGCCCGACTTCAGCGTGCACGCGCCGGAGGTGGAGCGGATTCTCGAAATCAACGTCGAGCACCTCTGCGACGCCGCGTGCCTGCAGATGGGCGTGCGGCTGCGCGACGGGAAGAGGGTGAACTATCCGTACTTCAACCTGGAGGAGGCGCAGGTGTGGGGCGCGACCGCCATGGTGCTCGCGGAGGTCGGTGAGCTGTTGAAATGATGCGGCCCATATATGCCGTCGCGCTGGTCGCAGTCATCTCGATCGCGGTGTGTCTCGGGATCGTCGCAACCTGGGGCGCGTTCCGTCCTCCCGATCCCAATCCCGAGATTGTGCCGGCGGCGATCGGTTCACCCGCCTGGAAAGTCACAAAGCGATACAGCGTCAATCGCGTGTTAATCGTCGAAGGCGAGTCGACGGATCGAGAGCGCGCGATGGAGATCGCAAGGTTTTTGGTGGGACCGTCCGAGGAAGCGTACGACGAGGTGCTCGTGTACGTGAGGGCGCAGGGCGACCCGACACGCACGAGGCGCGTGCAGTGGACGAAGAAGGACGGCTATCGAATCCTGGACTTCTAAACTACAATGCGCGCGGTCCTGCACCATGGCCGACGTGTTCATTTCGCATTCGAGCCAGGATGCGACCGCTGCGGCACTGGTATGCCGCCGGCTCGAGGCGGCCGGCATCCGTTGCTGGATCGCGCCCCGGGACGTGCCGAGCGCAGGCGACTACGCGAAAGCGATCATGGAGGGTCTGTCAGGCACACGCCTCCTACTGCTTCTGCTGAGTGAGGGATCGAACAAATCCGCACAGGTCCGTCGTGAGGTAGAACAAGCCTCCGGCCTGGGAATTCCGCTGCTGCCGGCGCGCCTCGACCCGGTCGACGCCTCACCTGCGCTCAGGTTCTTCGTCGCCGCGGCGCAATGGATCGACCTGTTCCCTGACCTGAACGGCCGGATTCCTGTTCTCGCCGACGTGATTACCCGTCTGCTCGCGGGCAAAAACACGCGGCCGGACACACCGGGCGTGCCGTGGCACGGCACGATACGCACGTTCGTGTCGTGGGCGGTTGTTGCGGCGGTCGCGATTCTGTGGCTCGTATTGCTACAGCAGCGGCTCACACCACTGCTTCCACTACGAGCGGTCCACCTTCTCATTGCCGCTTCTCCTGCACTTACACTGCTGCCGGTCGCGGCGATAGTACTGGGCGCGATCGCGCTGAACTATCAGGCCGAGCGCCGGAGGCGGGGTCTGTGGCGGCTGAGAGCGCTCTTCACGACGTCATCAAATGCGGGCCGGAGCCGGACAGCCGCGGCCGGGGTTCTGCTGATCGGTCTTGCGATCGCCACATCAGCCGCGCCGCCTGTCGTCTCGATCGGTCTCGAGCAGAGCCGCCTTCCGCCTCCCGGCACGGACTACGACGTGGTTTACGCCAACGGCGGCCAGATCCTGAAGAGGCAGGAGGCCTCGCACTACGAGGTAAGCCTCAATCCTGGTTTGCTGCCGCTCGAAGGCCGATACACGCTCACGATTCAGCTGCGCGAATACGAGACCGACGACGGCCTCGAATTCGGCACGGTCTATTTCGATCGCCGTCTGAACAGGCCCGCCCTCCTCGGTGAGGCAGAACGAGCCGACGCCTCAGGCTCGTACGCGATTACCGGCAACCGCGCAGAGTTCGCCGGGAAGCGACGAATTCTCTCGACGTTTGCCTATTACCCGCGCCGGACGCCGCACGGCAACGTCATCAGCGTTTCGTTCACGTATGAAGGTTACCCGGCAGTTGTGAGGACACATGACATCGACGTTCAGCGCTGGCCGGATCGGTAGCGCCGCTGCGGCTGCCGTGCTGTTGTCGGTGGCTGCTCCGGGGGCACAGTCCCGAGCAACGTTCTGGTATGCGGTGGAGGGATCGGCGGCGGCGCCGCTGTCACGCTTCATCGCGGAAGCGCTCGGCGGAATCCGCGGAGCGGGCACGGATACAGAGGCCACCCTCAACGTTTCAGAGACGTACGCGGAGCTGCGGCGACGGACGCCGGCTGATGCGGTGTTCGTGCTGGGGGGGCTCAAGGCGATTCAGCAGCTCATTGCGATGGACGCAGGACATGGGACGCTCGATCGGCTCGGTCTCGAAACCATCAATGTTCGCATCGTCGGACATCCATTTCATTTCTTCTACAGAGCTGATCAGGAAGGAAGAGTCCGCAATCACTCGTCACCGTTGAAAGTCGGCTACGCCGCCCTCGCGGACTCGCTTCAGCCGCCAGACGTCAGGAGCCTGCTGGCGCCGCTGCTGGGGACACGCCAGCTGGACGTCGAGAAGCCGATTGGAGGGCCCGGCGCGCTTGCGCGGCGGCTGGCGTCGGAGGGGCCCTCGCGTCTTGATCTGGTCGGCATTTACGACGCCGAGCCGTCGACGTTCCTCAGAGACTTCGTCACCGAATACAAAGCCGTTCAGCCCAAAGGAGATGCGGGGCAGCTTCGCCGCGCGCAGATCTATGTCTTCCCGACGAATAAAGCTGGATTCGAGATCAATCAGCTTCGGCTGGCGTCCGGTGGCCCGCTCTCCTATGCGTTTCTCCGATACGACTCGCAGAGCTTCCACGACTACAAAGAGATGGCAGCTGACGATCCGAATGCCGGCGTGCTTACGGTGACTCCGACGACCGCAGGAGCGGTGAGTACCGATGCGCCACTGGTGATGACGAATCTCCGGAAGACGCGCGGTGCGGAGGCGTTCGATCGATTTACCAGGCAGCTGAGTGACGCCTATGTGTCTGCGCTGTTCCAGGTTCAGACATACGGCAGTCGGTGTTCCGGACCCTCGGCCCCCGTTTTCAAGAGCTACCTGTTCAACGCACACCTGGCGGATCGCGCCAATTTCGCCAAGACTCTCGGTCTCTATAGCCATCTCACGCTGATGGCCACGTCGCCGGCGCGGAACCGCGAGGACTACACCGCGCAGGCCCGCATGCTCGACGATGCGCTCGGGGGAGACCTGGCGGCAGCGCTGGCAGATCCGCGGAAGCTGATTCAGCGGCTTCGCGGCCAGTCTGGGACGAACACGCGTGTTGGCTTCAGCGGCGATGTCTCCTCAATCTATCCGCGTGCGAAACGGGCTCTCGAGGAAGCGGCACGATCTCCCACAGCGGAGGCACGGAAGAAGAAACTCGAGGAAGCGCGTGGCCTGTTAATGGATGTGGTCGCGACGGGACGCATGCCGAGCTGTCACGAGGGCGGCCGTGCGATGTGGAGCGCGGAAGATTTCGATCCGTTCTTCCATCTCGCGTTCGCCGATGCGCTCACGCGCAGTGGAGGCACGCGATGACGATGCTCCGCAGGGTCCTGATCTCGTTGTGCAGTCTCGTTGCCGCAGCTGCAAGCGCCGCCGCTCAAACGAATGAGCGCATCTACGAATCGCTCAATTTCCGGTTCGTCACGCCGGGGGCGCGCGCCGTGGGGATGGGCCACACGTTTGTCGGTCTTGCAGACGACGCGACGTCGGCGAGCAGCAATCCGGCGGGATTGTCGAATCTGCTGGAGCCTGAGTTCTCCATTGAATTCAATCTCACGCAGATCAGGCACGAACGCTTCATGCCCGGCGATGAGGCGGGGACACGCACGTTCGGCGACACCGTGCTCACGCCGTCCTTCTTCAGTTTCGCCGTGCCGGTGAAGCGCGCCACCATCCTCGTCTTCCGCAATACGATCCAGCATCACAACGAGCGCTTCGAGATCCCGCCGCGGCTGATTCCGTCGCTCGGCCTTCACGAGGACGGCGCGTTCGGCACCATCGCAGCGCGCGCCGAGAATTACGGGATCGGCGGGGCGTTCGTGGTGTCGCGGCATTTGTCAGTCGGCGCCTCACTGGTGCTCACAACGCTCGACATCGCCACCGACGGGCGCTCGGGCGATCCGCTGCAGCCGCGCAACGGTACGACGACGATTGACAGCGCTCGCGATGTCGGCGTCACCGCCGGCGTGCTGTTCAAGCCGCGGCAGGATGTCTCCATCGGCGCCGCGTATTACGGCGGCGCGCGATTCAACCTGAACACGACCTTGTTCGGAAGGTTTCTGTTCAACGGCGGCGAGCGCGTGCTGACGGGCGACGAACGGCCCGTGCGATACGTCATTCCGGATCGGTTTGCCGTGGGCGCCTCGTGGCGGGTGCGCAATGCGTTGACCGTGCTTGCCGACGTCGCACGGGTCCGCTATTCACGCCAGATCACAAAGGACTTTTTAATCGTTGATTTCCTCGATCCCGGCGCGGGCCTGACGCACGAGAATTTCGTCATGCCCGACGTCACGGAGCTTCACGCGGGCGTCGAATACCGCTGGTATGGGCGCGGCAGGGCGACGGCGCTTCGCGCGGGTGTGTTTACCGATCCGGATCACCAGATGAGATTTCGATCGGGAGCAAACGACCCAAATCACGTCGCCGATGCGATGCTCGCATTCCGGTTCAACAGCCTCGAGAGCCGAACGGCCGTAGGTTTCACGACAGGTGGCGGGATCGCGTTCGGGAATCAGGTTCAGATCGATGCGGCGGTGAGCGTCGCGCGCACAGGCCGCCAGGCGGTGCTCTCGACGGTCATCCGCCTTCCTAAGTAGCGCAGTAATTAACGCCGTCGTAGACGTAGCGGATCAGGATCGAGCCGTTCGCCGTATGGGATCGGCCAAGCGTATCCGTCACCGTCAACGAGTAGGCGAAGGTTCGTTCCGCCTCCGTTCCGACCCTCGCACGGCATCCGTAGGTGTACGTCACCTGCACCTTGTCGGCACCTGCCTGCTCCGCGGATCCGTCGCCGAAGTTCCAGCGGTAGGTCGAGATCTGGCCGGTGGACTGTTCGCCTCGGAAGACGATTGGACTGCTTGCAGGATCCGACAACGGCGCAGCCGCCCTGGCCACGGGCGCAGCGGGCGGTGGAGGAGTCACAACCGGCGGCTCCACCACAGCCGGCCCATTTGGCGATCCGCCGCACGCAGCCAATACGATCACAACGCCGACCGCGAGGTGGTGACGGGAGATATGCATTGGCCCTCGGTACGGCCGAGGCTACCTCCGGCCCTCAGGGGGGTCAAGAGGGAACACTTCGATGGCGAGAAACCGGGGTCCGTCGACCAGGGCCGTACCCTGGTGACGGCGCAGTGCCAGCCGCACCAGCGCCTCGGCGGCCGGAAAATCGAACCGGCCTGCCGCGACGACGATCAGGACTCCCCCGGAGGACGTCGCAGCGATTCGATCGATCTGATCGATGGTGTGAGTCACATCCGCCCCCGTATACGCGCTCACGAGGCCGCCGCCGGTGGGGACCGCGAAACTATCGCGGTCGCTGCCGGCAGCCGCCAGCCACACGTCGGGAATGCGGAGGAAGTAGCTGCAGGCCAGGTCGTCGCTGCAGATCAGGGTTTTCCCAGGAAGCCTGGTTCGAACGACATCCCACGACGTCTTCGGAGTGTCAGAACCACCAATGAATACCGGGCGGCCGATCGTGGTCGCCGCGGACCAGGCGAGAAGGAAGGCCGCGAGCCCTGCGGCGGCTCTCGACGCGCGACTCCAGGAAACGTCCCAGATCGCTATCGCTGCGATCGCAGCGGGCGCATAAAGAAGCGACAGATACCTCTCGACGAATCCCATCTCGATCACGCCGTACAGGAACAGCGTCGCAAGGAGCAGCAGCAGCACCGCGCGGCCGAACACATTCCGATCGGTTGGCCGAATCAGAATCGCGGAGATGGCAGTGGCGGCGATCAGAAGGAGGATTGCCGGATCCACTCGAGGCAGAAACCACCAGGCCGCCCACGGATAGACCATCGAGACGCGCAGCATCTGCAGCGGCAGACGCCACGAGAAGGGCGTGTCCGTGAACAACAGCAGCGAGGCCGTATGCGTCAGCACCAGTGCGGCCACGGCAGCAGCGCCGGCGAGCAGGAACCGCCGCGCCTTCGGAGGCACCGCAATGCATGCAAGCGACACGATTGCCGCAATCGCGCCTGCCGTGGCCGCGAGCGGCGGCGGGGTGCTGCGGAACGCGTGCGCGAGTTGAACCGTGAGGCCATGCTCGGCGGCGGACCCGCTCAGCCCGGGAAGCATTCTCTTCACGACGAGCACTGCCGCCATGGTCAGGGCAAAGACGAGAACGGTCATGACCAGGAGCCGACGACACTGCCGGCGGAAGTGCGGATCGGTTGCGCTCGCCCATAGCGCAAGAGGAAACAGCGCAAGCACGGCTGCGTACTCGTGCAACAGAGTCGCAGCCGCGATCGACGCCATCGCCCAACGCCGGGAAGAGCCGTCCGCCGCGGTGCGCATCGCGTAGAGCGCGACGACGGCTGCGATCGTCGCCGGCCCGTAAAAGCGCGCCCACGCGGAAGTCACAACGAGCGTGGGATGGACTGCGAGAGGAAGCGCAACGGCGAGCGCCGGCATCATGCCCGCGGGACGCAGCACCAGATACACGAGCGCCGGCAGAAACGCTCCGCTGGCGGCGCTGACGGCGCGATACACCTCGATCCGATGGCCCGCGGCTTCTCCCGCGAGCCAGGCGGCGAAGCTGTAAAGCAGGCCCCGTTCATAGAGGACGCCGGATGGCAGGAGTGGAAGCCCGTGCGCGTCGATCCCGGCAATCGCAAGCCAGGTGAGAGGCTCATCTGGTGAAAGACCGGCACGGCCGATGTTCTCGAACCTGACTGCCAGGGCCACTATCGTCAGGCCCGCGATGGCCATCGCGGCGCGGAACGTCCCGCGACTCAGCGCGGCTAGGCCAGCTCTTTGCCGTGTTTCAGAAGCCACGCTTTGGCTGCGCGGTAATCAGGACAGACCTGTTCGACCAGTTTCCAGAATGCCGCCGAGTGATCGGCGCGTCTGAGATGCATCAGCTCATGCCACAGCACGTAGTCGCGCACTGACGGCGGCATCTGCAGGAGCCGCCAGTTCAACGTGATGGCACCGCGCGTGGAGCACGATCCCCAGCGCGATCGCTGATCGCGAACCGTGATACGCGCCACGCGCAGGCCCGCGCGCTCCGCAAGTTCAGTCAACCGCTGTGGAAGCTCGCGCGCCGCCTGCTCGCGCATCGCGCCGCGAAGCAGCGCTTTGAGATCGGAGGCGCCGCCTGGCCGTGCGCTGATGCTGCCGGCCGTCACGACGCCGCCCTCAATCGCGATCGGGCAGCGCTCGCCGCGCAGCCAGATCGCACTGCCGGCCGCCCACGCATGCGACGTCGACTCCGTCGCACGGCGCAGGCGCTCGCGGGCGATCCAGGTCAGATGTTGTTCGGCAAAGGCGCGCGCTTCGGCAATCGATCCCCAGCGCGGCATCGTGACCACGACGTCAGCCGCGTCCGTGACGCGCAGCACGTAGCGGCGCGCCCGGCGATGGCGTACGAGCCGGAGCGCCATCGTTCCGGCGCCGGATCGGAGCGGGACCACAGTCACTCCTCCCCTCTGGCCAAGGAGCGGCAACGGCAACTGCATCGTGTTGTGTTCGGGATGGTACCACCGCGCGAAACGCCTGGCTGAAGCTCGGGTGCCTTCCGCCAGCGTCGAAAACCCACGACACGCCGCGGGCAGAAGCCACCGCTCGCTTCGGCCTGCCCTTTGGTCACATCTGTAAACTACTGACAGGATTGCACTTATTACGTGGAACCGATCTCTTCGGCTTGGCGTCTAAGGCAGAGTCGTGCAAGCAAGCGCTTGCAAACGCCTATGTAAACTGCAGCCCTGCCCGGTTGCACCCCAGTAAGAAGGTTTTCAAGTGAACGAACCAAAAAGCGAAGTCCGCGAAGCGCTGCTTCGAGCAACGGTCAAGCTGTTCGCCGAAGGCGGCACGAAGGCCGCGAGCACCCGCCGCATCGCGAAGGAAGCGGGCGTGAACGAAGTGACGCTCTTCCGCCACTTCGGCAAGAAAGAGGATCTGATCTGTTCAGCGATGCGCTGGTTTGCGGATCAGAACCGCGTGGAGCCGCTGCCGGCCGACCCGCTGGATCCCGAGCGAGAGCTCGTCGACTGGTGCCGCGAGCATCATCAGCGGATGCACAAGCTGCGTACGCTGATCCGCACGTGCATGGCCGACCACCTCGAGCATCCCGATCGCAACTCGCCGACGCTGAAGATGCCGGTGCAGGTCAACAACGAGCTCTACGAGTACCTGCTTCGCGTGCGCGCGTCGGGTCTCGCGTCGGGCACGTGGGACGCGCGGTCGGCGGCGAACATGCTGATGGGCGCGCTCTTTTCCGACGCGATGGGCCGCGACGCGATGCCGGAGCGGTTCCCCACCGCATCGGATGACGCGATCGCGCAATACGTCGGGCTGCTGCTGTCGGCGATCGGCGCGAAGACGGAGGAAGGTCGAAGTGCGAAGTTCGAAGTACGGAGTGCGTAGACAACGTTCAGCCTTTGGAGGACGCTTGGCGTCTCGAGTCCTATTCGTCACGGTTTTTCTGTGTGCTGCGTCGGTTGAGAGTTTTGCCCAGACGCGGCAGGTACTTACGCTCGAGGAAGCGCTGCGGCTTGCGGGCGCGACGAGCGAGAACGTCGCCATCGCCGAGGCCGCGGTGGCGCGCGCAACCGGCGACCGCCTGCGGGCGCGCAGCCTTACGCGCCCGCAGCTCGCCGGCAGCGCGTCCTACGATCGCGCGCTGGCTTCTGAGTTCTCCGGCCTTTTCGATTCCGCCGGCCCTCCCTGCCCGCCGCTGGATATCGACGCCACGCGCCCGCTCGCCGATCGCGTCGCCGAGATCGAACGCGCGCTCGATTGCGGCGCCGTCGGCGGCTTCAGTTTCGGCGGCGACGATGAGGATGGCGGGTTGCCGTTCGGGCGCAAGAATACCTGGCGCGCGAATCTCACGTTCACGCAGGGCCTCTACTCGGGCGGACGCGTCGGCGCGGCGCGCGCCCTCGCGCATGCGGCATTCACCGGCGCCGACGCCGGACTCACGGCCGCAAAGGCGCAACTGGCGCTCGACGTCACGCGCGCGTATTACGACGCCGCGCTTGCGGATCGTCTCGTCACGATCGCCGAAGCCAGCTATACGCAGGCGAACGCGCTCTTCGAGCAGGCGCGCACGATGTTCGAAGCGGGCAGCCGTCCCGAGTTCGAGCTGCTGCGCGCCCAGGTCGCGCGCGACAATCAGCAGCCGGCCGTGATTCGCGCGCGCTCGCAGCGCGACATCGCGTATCTCAGGTTGAAGCAGCTGCTCGATCTGCCGGCCACTGCCACGCTGCGGCTCGAAGCCGGCCTCTCGGAAACGGCGCTGCCGCCGCCCGCGCCGTTCCACGCCGCGCTTGTCGCGGCGGGTGATCCAGCGCTTGCCGCCGCGGCTGCGTCCGATCTCGCGCGATCCGCGGTGCGCCAGGCCGAAGCGTCTGTCGCGGTCAGCGAAGCGTCGGTCGCACTGGCACGCGCGCAGAAGCTTCCGATCATCAGCGTCGTGTCGAATCTCGGCGAAGTTGCGTATCCCGGCGGCCTGTTCCCCACCGACTGGCGCACCAACTGGACGGTCGGCGCGGCGATGTCGGTGCCGATTCTCACGGGAGGGCGCCAGCGCGCTGACGACATGGTCGCGCAGGCGGATCTCGCAACCGCGCGCGCGCGGCTGCAGCAGACGCGGGAGCTGACCGCGCTCGACACCGAAACCGCGCGGCAGGAGCTGATCGCGGCGGACGCCGCGTGGACGGCAAGCGCCGGCACCGTCACGCAGGCACGCCGCGCGTACGAGATCGCGGAGCTGCGCTACCGCGAAGGCATCTCGACGCAGCTCGAGCTCGCCGATGCTCGGCTGGCACTCGAAGCCGCCGAAGCCAACCGCGCGCAGGCCGCGCGCGACGTGCAGGTTGCGCGCGCGCGCGTTGCGCTGCTGCCGAATCTTCCACTTTCACAGGGTCGTTAACGATGTCTCACATCGCCAGATCACCAGATCGCCAGATCACCAAATCCATCGCCGCCGTTCTTCTTGTGATGACAGCTGCCTGCGGGGGCGGACGCGAGCCTGAGGCCGCGGCGCCACCCGCGCCGGTCACGGTCGACAAGAGCGCCGTTGCAACGGTCGCGATCGTCGAGATGCAGACAGGCCCGCGGATTTCGGGCCAGCTGGCGCCCGCGCGTGAAGCCACGGCGCGCGCCGAGGTCGGCGGATCGATTACGGCCCTGAACGTGGAAGAGGGACGCGCGGTCAGCCGCGGCGCCGTTGTCGGCCGCATCGAAGCGCGCGACCTGCAGTCGGCCGTTGCCTCAGCACAGACCAGCGTCGCATCGGCGCAGACTGCCCTCACCATCGCGACGACCGAGGCGGCGCGTGTCGCGTCACTCGTCAAGGGCGGCGCGATGGCGCAGCGCGATCTCGACATGGCCAACAACGGCGTGGCTACGGCGCGCGCGCAGCTCGCCGCCGCGCAGGCGCGCCTGACATCGGCGCAGCAGCAAATGAGCGACACCCTGCTCCGCGCGCCCATCTCTGGCATCGTCGCGTCGCGCATGGCCAACGCCGGCGACGTCGTGGCGCCCGGCACGCCGCTGTTCACGGTGATCGATCCGTCGAGCATGCGGCTCGAAGCATCGGTGCCCTCCGATCAGCTCGCACTGCTGCGGGTCACGGCGCCGGTCGAGTTCAGCGTGCGCGGCTATCCGGGTCAGGCGTTCACGGGACGCATCGAGCGCATCAGCCCGGCGGCGGATCCGGTGACGCGCCAGGTCTCGATCTTCGTGACCATCCCGAATACGGGCGGACGCCTCATTGGCGGCCTGTTCGCGGAAGGCCGCGTGAACTCTGAAGCGCACCGCGCGCTGGTTGTTCCACTCGGCGCGCTCGACGAGTCGGGCCCGACGCCCACCGTGTCACGCATTCGCGACAACACGGTAGAACGGGTGCAGGTCAAGGTTGGCGCCCGCGACAACGAACGCGATCTCGTCGAGATCGCGTCGGGCCTCAATGACGGCGATCAGGTGCTGGTCGGCGCCGTAAAGGCGATCGCGGCGGGCACAACAATCGAGGTCAGGTAATGTTCATTTCCGACTTCGCTATCCGCCGCCCCATCATCACCGTCGTCGCGATGCTCGCACTGGTCGTCTTCGGGCTGTTCGCCCTCATGCAGCTTGATACCGACGAGTTTCCGGAAATCGAGCCGCCGATCGTCTCGATCAACATCCCCTACCCCGGCGCCTCGCCGGATCAGGTCGAGCGCGAAATTCTCGAACCCATCGAAGAGGCCATCGCGGGGCTGAGCGGCGTCGACACGATCACCTCGTCCGCGCTGGACAGCTTCGCGACGATCCTCGTCGAGTTCGTCTTCGAGAAGGACGTGCGCGAGGCGTCGCAGGAGATCCGCGACGAGATCAATGCGATCCGTAACGACCTGCCGGTGGAAATGGAAGAGCCGATTCTCGTGCGCTTCGATCCGGCGGACCTGCCGATCGTCTCGCTCGCGCTCGCCTCGACCACCGTGGGCGCACCCGAGCTCACGCTGATGGTGGATCCGCACATGACGCGCGAGCTGCGCTCGATCACGGGCGTCGGCGACGTGACGATTTCAGGCAACCGCGATCGTGAAGTGGAGGTCGGGGTGCGCCCCGAGGCGCTGCAGGCCTCGGGGGTCAGCGTCGGGGACGTCGTCGCGTCGCTGCGCACGCAGAACCTTGCCGTTCCGGTCGGCCGCATCACGGGCCACACGGACGAGCGCACCATCCGTCTGCGCGGCCGCGTCGAGACGGTCGAGGACTTCCGCCGCATCGTGATCGCCGATCGCAACGGCCGTCTCGTGCGGCTCGGCGATGTCGCCGACGTGCGCATCGGCACCGAAGAGCCGCGTACGTCCGCGCTCTTCTCGGGCCGCGAGGCGGTCGGCATCGACATCGTCAAGGCGAAAGGCTTCAGCACCACGAACGTCTCTGACGCGATCCGCGACAAGGTCGAGCAGCTGCGCGCGGCGCTGCCGCCGGGCGTGACGCTCGAGATCGTGCGCGACGCAGGCACGCGCGTCGACAACTCCGTCGCCAACGTGCAGGAGGCGCTCATCGAAGGCGCGCTGCTGACGGTGCTCACCGTTTTCCTGTTCCTCAACTCGTGGCGCTCGACCGTCATCACCGGTCTCGCGCTTCCCGTCTCGGTGCTCGCCGCGTTCGTCGCCGTGTGGGCGTGGGGCTTCACCCTCAACACGATGTCGCTGCTGGGCCTGTCGCTCGCCATCGGCGTTCTGATTGACGATGCGATCGTGGTGCGCGAGAACATCGTGCGGCATGTCGAGCTCGGGAAGGATCACTACACCGCGGCACACGACGGCACCGACGAGATCGGCCTGGCCGTCGCCGCCACGACCCTCTCCATCGTCGTCGTCTTCGTGCCGATGGCATTCATGGGCGGCATCGCCGAGCAATGGTTCGCGCCGTTCGCGCTCACGATCGCGTGCGCGGTGCTCGTGTCGCTGTTCGTCAGCTTCTCGCTCGACCCGATGCTGTCGGCCTACTGGCCCGATCCGCACATGGAGGAAAAGGACCGCTTCTGGATCTCGCGCAAGCTCGCGGGCTTCAATCGCTGGTTCGATCGCCAGGCCAACGGCTACAAGCGCATCATCGGATGGGCCCTGCGCCACCGGACGGCGATGGTGACGCTCGCGCTGGCGTCGTTCATCGGCGCCCTGGCGCTGCCCGCCATGGGCCTGATCGGCGGCAGCTTCTTCCCGGTGCAGGACATCTCGGAGTTCAACATCACCATCGAGACGCCGCCGGGTTCGAATCTCGACTACACGACGCAGAAGGCCGAACAGGTCGCGGCGCTTGCGCGATCGAAGCCCGAGGTGGCGTACACGTACACGACGATCGGCGGGCGCAGCGGCGCCGTCGACGAGGGCATCGTGTACGTCCGGCTGATCCCGAAAGCCGAGCGCGATCGGCATCAGGATGAGGTCGCGAACGGCCTCCGCGGCGAGATCGCGTCCATAGGCGGCGTCACGGCTTCGATTGCCACCGGCGACTTCGAGAACCAGAAGCAGATTCAACTGCAGATTCAGGGGCCCGACTCGAACGAGCTCGTGCGCCTGGCTGAACAGGTCGCGGCGCAGGTGCGCACGGTGCCGGGCGCGGTCGACGTCGGGTTGTCGACGAAGGGACAGAAGCCGGAGTTCGACGTGCGTCTCGATCGCCCGCTCGCGGGCACGGTCGGCCTGACGGTGGCCGATATCGCGCAGGTGCTGCGTCCCGCGTTCGCCGGCATCGACTCGGGCGACTGGGTCGACCCGACCGGCAAGACACGCGACGTGACCGTGCGTCTCGCGCCGGAAGCGCGCCGCCGCGTGACCGATCTCGAGTCGCTGCCGCTTGTGGTGCGCGATCAGCAGGGGCAGCCGGTCTCGCTGCCGCTCGGCCAGGTCGCCTCGATCACGCCGTCGCTCGGGCCGGCGCGCATCGATCATCTCGATCGTGATCGCGTTGTCTCCGTGCAGGCCAACACGCAGGGCCGCGCGCTCACCGACGTGCTGCGCGACATCGATGCGAAGCTGACGTCAATTCCGTTTCCGCCCGGCTACTCGATGCGCCAGGGCGGCGAATCGGAAGATCAGCAGGAAGTGTTCGGCCGCATTCTCGCCGCGATGGGATTGGCGCTGATGCTGATGTATTTCGTGCTGGTGGTGCAGTTCGGCTCGTTCCTGGATCCGATCGCGATTCTCGTGTCGCTGCCGCTCTCGCTCATCGGCGTCATGCTCGCGCTGCTGATGACCGGCTCCACGCTCAACATCATGAGCATGATCGGCATCATCCTGCTCATGGGCATCGTCGCCAAGAACGCGATTCTGCTGATCGACTTCGCCAAGTGGGCGGAAGAGAAAGGCACGCCGCGGCACGAGGCGATCATTGAAGCGGGGCGCGCGCGGCTGCGGCCGATTCTGATGACGACGTTCGCGCTGATTGCGGGGATGATGCCGGTGGCGATTGGCGCGGGCGAGGGCGCGGATTTCCGCGCGCCGATGGGCCGCGCGATCATCGGCGGCGTCATCACGTCGACGCTGCTGACGCTGCTGGTGATTCCGACCGTCTACGACATCCTCTCGGGCGCACGCGATCGGATGATGGGATGGTTTGGGCGCAAGCCGAAGAAGAAGCACGCATTACATGCGGCCTGATTGTTTCTTGGCCAGCTTCAGATCGGCAGCCAGCATCGTGTAGTTGGCCTCTCGCGCTTCCTTGTCGGGAGCGCGCAGCACGGCCGACGGATGAATGCTCACGACGAGTGACTCGGCCTTTTCGCTCTTGTGCACCTTGCCGCGGTTTTTGAGGATGCGGAACTGTGGTCCCATCATGGCCTGAGCGGCCGTGGATCCGAGCGCGACCACAACATCCGGCTTGACCCGCGCGAGCTCCTCTTCAAGCCACGGCCGGCACGCCTTCACTTCCGACCATCGCGGCGTTTGATGAATGCGGCGTTTGCCGCGCGGCTCCCACTTGAAGTGCTTCACGGCGTTGGTGACGAACACATCGCCGCGCGCGATGCCGGCCTCGTCGAGCGCGCGATCGAGCACGCCGCCGGCGGGCCCGACGAACGGCTTGCCCGCGCGGTCTTCCTGATCGCCCGGCTGCTCCCCGACGATCAGTACCCGGCTGGCTTTGCCACCTTCACCGAACACACCGTGCGTCGCGTTCTTATAGAGAGGACATCCCTGGCAATCGTCGACGGCCTCCGCGAGCTTCTTCAGCGACTTCGTCGCGGGAATGAACCGGCGCGCGCCGCCGGGAGGAATCTCAGGGTCCGCCATCGAGTCCGGCCGAATGCCGGAGTCATGCCATTCGTTTGAGGGTCAACTGTGTGGATAGAGCCGGGGAAACAGTACTTCGAGGCTGTCAGCCGGAAATCGCAGCGAGAGAGGTCCTTTAGGTGTTTCGGAGCCGAGAAGGCCCTCTGCAACGATATCGCTGACGAGACGGCGTGAGGACCGCTCAGGCAGTCCCGTCACCCGCGACACTTCGCCACGCTCGATTTCGCCGCGGCTCAGTGCTGATTCAAGCAGGTACGCCGCCTCCGGCTTGAGGTTTGTGCGCTCGGCGACGAGCGCCCGAAGCCGCGCCGCAAGATTGTCCAGCTCGAACAACCCGGACATGAAGTTCACCTGATCGAGGGCAATCTTGAGGAACCAAGTCACGAATTCCCTGAGGGCCTTCTCCGAGAGATTTCCTCGCCCATCCATGTCGTCCTGCCTTGGCGAGTCGGCCAGGTCCATCATCTGCTTGTACTCGGTCCGACTGTGAAGGCCTCGCGCCAGGCCGCGCGAAATCGACCAGAGACCGTGTGCGGCGATGCCTGCATTCCACGCCATAGCATGGCTCATCAAGCGACTGACCCGCCCATTGCCATCCGGGAACGGGTGAATGTAATTCAGCCGATGATGCGCAGCCGCGACGGCCACGATACGCGCGGCCTTGCCCATCCGATCAAATCGATAGCGATCGGCGAAATACTCCATGAACGCATTCACACGGTGGCTGGAAGGCGGCAGGTGCCGTCCTACCGCAACATCGTGCTCGGGCCGCGGCCGCCATTCTCCGGGGATCATCACGAAGTCGCGTCCGGCACCAATCACGCGCAGCATCGTTCCTGGCATCTCGCGATAGAACTCCCGATGCAGCCACCGAATGAATTCAACGGAGGCGGGTTCCGGGGTCTGTCCCTGCTCGCACAATCGATCCACTTCCGCCTGCACGCGCATGTGCGCGGCGGCTTCCATCTGGAGGTTTCTTCGTCCTTCCTCAGGATCGAACTGTCCTGCGAGCGCGCGCTCAATATCGCGCGGCCGCGTGTCGTGACCTTCGATGAGATTGCTGTAGTACGTGTTCATCAGACGGACGAGTGCCGCCAGGTGAGAGGCGGTCAGCGGATGCAGGGCACGGCCGAGCGTGGCCGACGCAGCCGATAGCTCAGCGACGTGGTCCGAAACCTCCTCCGGGAGCACTTCCAATCGTGCTGGTTCTATCCTCTGGACACTCTCTGGCCGATCTTCCTCGCCCATAAATACCTATGATATATGGGTTTGACTGCCGCGAGCGTAATTTTTGGCCGATGTGGTGGCCGATCGGTCGGCCGAAAGGCATCGTTCCAGCGGGGTAGGATGGGCCGCATGAGGACATTCGGAGCCATGTGTGCCGCCGCCTGCGTGTTTGGGCTGGCCGCGGCACAGCCGCCGGCGATCACGGCCTTCACGAACGTATCGATTGTCCCCATGGATCGGGCCGGCGTTTTCAGCGGGATGACCGTGCTCGTGCAGGGAGACCGCATCACTTCGGTTCGCGCCGGTGAGAAGCCGCCCGCGCGCGCAACGATCATCGATGGCACCGGGAAATTCCTGATGCCGGCGCTCGCCGAGATGCACGCGCACGTGCCGGGCGGCAACGCGCCGGATGCCGCGATCGAGCGCGTCATCGCGCTCTACGCGGCCAACGGCCTGGCGACGATTCGCGGCATGCTGGGCCATCCCCGGCATCTCGACCTGCGCGAGAAGCTGCGGCGAGGCGACATCGTCGGACCGGAGCTTTTTACATCCGGTCCCTCATTCAACGGCCAGAGCGCACCCACGCCGGCGGCGGCCGTGCAGATGGTGCAGGCCCAAAAACAAGCCGGGTACGATTTCCTGAAGATCCATCCAGGCCTGTCGCGCGCGACGTTTGACGCGCTTGCGGAGGCCGCAACGCGCGCCGGCATCACGTTCAGCGGCCACGTGCCGGCGGACGTCGGTCTCTTGCGCGCGCTCGAAGTGAAGTACCGGACGATCGATCATCTCGATGGCTATGTCGAGGCGCTGGCGGCGGGCCAGCTGCCGTCTGACTTCTTCGGCGTGAATCTCGCGAAGATGGCCGACGAGTCGAAGCTCGCGGATCTCGTCGCGCGCACGAAGGCGGCTGGCACGTGGATGGTGCCGACGCAGAACCTCATGGAAAACGTCGTGGGCGACATCACGGCCG
>JBBDWL010000053.1:0-5254 GCA_040902895.1 Vicinamibacterales bacterium
GCACGAAGTTCACTCGCTGGCGCCCTGACAAGGCCCCCAGGCAGTGCACGTTCGAGCAGGTGCGCGGGACACCGCGATCCACGGCGAAATGGCTCAAGAACGTGTAGTCTCTCGGCACGATGAGAAATCATGCACGGACGGCGGCGGCAGCCGCCCTCCTGAGTGTCCTGGTGACCGCCGGCGTGGCCATGCAGGCCGGCCAGGCTCCCGCCCAGCGCTGGTACAAAGGCAATACCCATACGCACACCCTCAACAGCGACGGCGACAGCACGCCTGACGATGTCGTGCGGTGGTACCGCGAGCACGGCTACCGGTTTCTGGTGCTCACCGATCACAACCACCTCACCACGGTCGGCGCATTGAATGCGCTGCATGGCGCCGACGAGAAGTTTCTCGTCATCAAGGGGGAAGAGGTGACCGATCGCTTCGGCGAGAAGCCGCTGCACGTCAACGGCCTCGATGTCGCGGAGAAAGTCGACCCTCAGGGCGGCACATCCGTCGTCGACGTGCTGCAGCGCAACGTCGACGCGATTCGCCGGGCACAGGGCGTGCCGCACATCAACCATCCGAATTTTGGATGGGCCATCAGCGCCGAGGAGCTGCGTCAGGTCAAGAACAACAGGCTCTTTGAAATCTTCAACGGCCATCCGATGGTCAACAACCTTGGCGGGGGCACGGTGCCGGGCCTTGAAGCGGTGTGGGATGCGCTGTTGTCGAGCGGCGTCCGCCTGTACGGCATTGCGGTGGACGATGCGCATACATTCAAGCAGCCGGGCAATCCGGCGGTTGCGGGACCAGGACGCGGATGGGTGATGGTGCGGGCGGCGAAGCTCGAGGCGCGCGCGCTGCTCGATGCGATGGAGCGCGGCGACTTCTATGCATCGACCGGCGTGGAGCTGTCGGATTATCGTGCCGACCAGAGGTCGATGACGGTCACGGTGAGGAAGACGTTGTTCTCGAAGTACCGGATCCAGTTCATCGGCGAAGGCGGCAACGTGCTCCAGGAATCGCTCGACAGTCCCGCGACGTATGCGTTCACCGGCAGCGAGGCGTACGTCCGCGCGAAAGTGATTGAAAGTAACGGCGCCGTCGCCTGGTGCCAGCCGGCATTTCCGCGCATGCGATAATTCAGCTCTGCATGCTGAGAGCCGGAATCGTCGGCCTGCCCAATGTCGGCAAGTCCACGCTATTCAACGCCATTACCCGCACGAGGAACGCGCAGGCCGCGAACTATCCCTTCTGCACGATCGATCCCAACGTGGGCACGGTCACCGTGCCCGATGCGCGGCTCTACGAGCTTCGAACAATCGCGAAGACCAACGTCGTCATTCCCGCGGCGATTGAGTTTGTCGACATCGCAGGCCTGGTCAAAGGTGCGAGCCAGGGCGAGGGCCTCGGCAACAGGTTCCTCACGCACATTCGCGAGGTCGACGCGATCGTGCAGGTCGTGCGGTGCTTCGAGGATCCCGACGTGCTGCATGTGGCCGACAGCATCGATCCGGTGCGCGACATCGACGTCGTCAACACCGAGCTGATGCTGGCGGACCTCGAGACGGTTCGGAAACGGCGTGACAAGGTCGCGAAAGACATCAAGCGCGGCGAGAAAGGCGCCGCCGCCGAAGACGCGGTGCTGGTGAAGATTGAGGAGGCCCTCGATGCGGGCCGTCCGGCGCTGACCGTTGCGCTGGCGCCAGACGAGCGGGCGATCGCGCAGACATTCTTCCTGTTGAGCGACAAGCCCACGATCTTTGCCTGCAACGTGAAGGAATCAGATCTGGCGACGGCTGACACGAATCCGCATGTTGAACGGGTACGCGCGTACGTGCAGACCCATCTGGCATGCGAGGCGGTTGTAATCAGCGCGCAGATTGAAAGCGACCTTGCCGACCTCGAGCCGGACGAGGCGACGGCGTTTCTCGAATCGCTCGGCGTCGACGAGAGCGGCATCGGCAAGCTGATTCGCGCGACCTACCACCTGCTTGGCCTGCGCACCTATTTCACGGCCGGTGAGAAGGAAGTGCGCGCGTGGACCATTCATGCAGGCGACACAGCGCCGAAGGCCGCGGGCGTCATTCATTCAGACTTCGAGCGCGGCTTCATCAAGGCCGAGACCGTCGCGTACGACGATCTGGTCGCGTGTGGATCGGTCGCGAAAGCGCGCGAGAAGGGCGTTTACCGGATGGAAGGCAAGGAGTACATCGTCGCCGACGGCGACGTGCTGCTGTTCAAGTTCAACGTGTAACGTGCCGCGTTCACCCGATCAGCCTGGCAGGATCCACGCGCCCACGTAGATATAGATGGCATAGACCGACCCCTCGCCGATGAGCACGCCGATGATGAACTTGGCGTAGTTGATCCTCAGAGACCCACAGACATAGCAGATCAAGTCGGTCGGCAGGAACAGCAGGAAGCTCCAGCCGATGGTGATCGAGATGGGATGCCGCTGCAGCACGCGCTTCAGCGTATGGATCTGCTGTGGGTATTTCCGCTCGAACAGCTCGTCCATGCGCAGCGCTTCGGCGAAGAAATAGCAGATGGTTGACGACACCGCAATGCCCGGCAGTGTGAGCGCCAACAGCAGCAGCGGCGAAAAGAACGGCATGGCGATCAGCAGCAGGAACGTCGCAGGCACGAACGTGAGGGCCCTGAGCGACCCGAGCACCACGTACAGAATGGAGGCGACGACCATCGACGTCGAGAGCGCGCCCTGCAGCTCGGACCGCACGAACTCGCGCTGGAAAAGATAGAGGTAGAGCGCGCCAGCAACCAGCAGCAGCCAGGTCGCAAGAATCGAGTGCCGGACCCTCTGGCTGTGCAGGGGAAGGACGTCCAACATGAAGGCTCGCGTCTGATTACGGCGCCGGGCCGGCCGCGGTTCCCCCTCCCGGCGTGTGCAGAAGCGGGCGCAGATAGTTACAGCCCTGCGCCGAGCCTGTACACGCCACGCGCCGGCGTGATGGCGTAGCCTTCCGCGACGAGCGCGCGATTCCCGAGACCGGCTTCCGGCCTCGGCAGGCCCGTCACGCGGGCCATCTCGCCTGGCAGCGTCATTCCGGCACCCGCCAAGAAACAGCGGGCGATTTCGCGCACCGCGGTCTCGCGATTGACGCGCCGCCGAAGTTCGTCTGGAAACCGTCCAACCGCGAGCGTCCAGATATACGTGAACGGCGTATACACCACATCGCCCGGCACCACGATCATCGCGGCCTGAAGCTCGTCGATCGCTTTCGTCAGCGCGGCGCGCTCTTTGATGCCGGATTCCTCGCGCAGATCCGACGTTGCCATCTCCCATTCGTGCCGGAGCACCCGAAGCACCTTTTGCGCGTTCCGGCTCAATCGCTTCGGTTCCTCCGCGCGGCGCAGGCCCCAGATCGCGTGGAAGTACGGAATCATCCTCGGCGCGAGGAACATCGTCTTGCCGCGCGCGAGCTTAGCGTAATAGATCTTGCCGCGGCGGACGATTTCATCCTTGAGGAGCCAGGTCTGCGACGCCTCGGCATCTTTCTGCACGTTGCGCGGCATCACCGCGTCGCGGCGCCCGCATACGGCGACGTACAGGGATGGGCCGGGCCGGCGCGAATCGGTCAGGCACGCGGCGAAGCCGACTTGCTCAATGAATCGCTCGGCGTCGGCGACCGTTTCAACCGGCCGCGATTCTTCACGCCACCAGCGCGCATCGCGAAAATCTTCGATGTCCTGCGGGATTGGAGTCCTGGGGGTCAATTGATGGAGCTTACGCTATGAGCGTGCGAAGGCGAGCAGGGGCCCAAGATCGTGATCATCCGCCGACTTGAGGGCTTCGATGTAAGTCTTTCGGACCTCGCGCGCATGCTGCAGGTTCGCGCTGCCCCATGTAAAGCGCTCGCCACCAAGGTGCATGATCAGGAGGTCCGCCATCAGCCGGGAATGCCGGCCGTTACCGTTTGGGAACGGGTGAATTTGCACCAGCCGGTGATGAAAACGGATGGCGATCTCGTCCCGAGGGTGCGCGCTGTGTTCAATCCACGCCTTCGCGTCCGCGAACAGATCGCGCAGCCCCATTGGGATCTGATAGTAGGTAGTCCCGATGTTGCGCTCGCTGGTGCGGAAGGTTCCGGCCCATCGCCACACATCGCCGAACATGCGTCGGTGCAGATCCTTGATGAATTTCTCCGTCAGTAGGTCACGCCGCCGCGACAGCGCCCAGTCCTGCGCGCGCGCGATGTTTTCTTGCTCCGCCCGATTCAGCTCGCGTCGGTAGGTGATATCCGACGGAATGAGCCCCTTTCTCTCATCGGGCGTGAGGGGCGTTGCGTCGTCCGGCTCCTCGAAGAGGTCGTTGGCCGGCATCAATCCCAGAACAGTCGCGGATTGGTCTCGCGGATGATGTCATCGACCTGGGCGTCGCTCCCGGTCTCCTTCACCTGCTGGTCCTCGAGCAGCATGGTGTGCTCCACGGGCCGCCGCCGTCGCCGCAGGAGGGTGCGAGCACGATCGCGGATCGTCGCCTCGAGGGGTTTGTTCGGGACGAGGGCGTAGACGAGGCTGCAATCCAGCGCCTCCGCGACGCGCCGTAGCGTCGCCAGCTCGATGCTTCCCTTCTCTTCAGATTGCTCGAGGTCAATGATGCTCGGTTGCCGGACGCCCAAGCGCTTTGCAAGCTGCGCCGTGCTCATGCCGAGGGCCTCGCGGATAGCCTTTATCCAGCCCCTGGCGGGCGCACGGAATCGCTCAGCTGGGCCGAACTGCCCAAAACGCTCGTCAAGACGGGCTCGGGATTCAGCGGCTATGCGTGCGGATTTCATAGGCTATACCCTATTCTATACATTACTTTTGATAGGTTATAGCCTATTTATACTCCTGATGTCAATAGGCTATAGCCTATTGTAGGGTCATCACAGGCCCATCACTGATGGGTCAATTCCGTTGACGGCTATTCCGCGCGCAGCGCGGCGCACGGGTCGATCCTTGTCGCGCGGCGCGCGGGCAGCCATGCCGCCATCAGTCCCACCGCCATCAGCAGCAGCGTGACGATGGTGAACGCGATCGGATCGGTCGGCGTCACCCCGAACAGGAATTTCTGCAGCACGCGAGTCACGCCGACGGCCCCGGCGAGGCCGACGATCAGGCCGGCGACGACGATGCGGAGCGCGCGCGTGAGCACGAGGCGGAGCACGTCGCGGCGTGTGGCGCCGAGCGCCATGCGCACGCCGATCTCGCGGCGGCGCTGCGTCACCGCGTAGGCCATCAATCCGTAGATGCCGCACGTCGCGAT
>JBBDWL010000054.1:0-23572 GCA_040902895.1 Vicinamibacterales bacterium
CGCTCCTGACCGAGCGAGAACTGCTTCTGCAGGCTCAAATCGAGCAATCGGACCGGCTCGAAGCGATCGTTCTCATCGCGCGGCCGGAACTCGATCGGATCGTTGTAGTTGAACGTCGTCACGCCGCCCGTCGCGTTCAGGCCACCGTAGACGCCGGTCGGGCCATTAACGGTCATGATCCGGACGTTGCCCTGATTCATGATGAAGTTGCCCGCCGCCGTGATCCCCCACGGCAGATCGTAGCTGCCGTTGGCCTTGATCAGATAGGCCGGCAGCGTGCTGATGCCCTCGCGGAGCGCCACGCCTGTCGGATTGCCGCGGAAGTTGCCGATCGGTTCGTAATCCTTCCGCGTCTGCAGCGTCACCGCGAAGTTGGCCTGCCACCGGTCGCTGTACCGCTTGTTGAGCGCCAGGTCGACGCCGTTGTAGTTGCCCCAGTCCGGGCTCGTCGTGATGATGTCGCCGACGCCCGACGGCCGCATGCAGCCCTGGCAGATCTCGAAGTACGGCGCGCTGATGCCCGAGATCGGATCTGTGTAGGTCAGCGGCCCGACGTACAGCTGCGACGCCGGGAAATGCGGTCCCCCGGGCTGATAGCCGAGCGTGAACGTGCCCGTGCCGTTGTCATACTGCCGGAAGATGTAGTCGACACCCACCGCCAGGTTCGGGATCAGCTCGTGCTGAACGCCGGCGACAACCTCACGCGTCCGCGCCAGCTCCGTGTCCGGATCGACCAGGTTCCCGCCGGGGGCCAGGACGCCGGTCGTCAGATTGAACCGGGAGCTGCTCGACGTCGGGATACCGATCAGCTCGTTGGCCTGAACGACGCCGTCGCGGTTCGCGTCGTTCCAGCAGCGGGTGGTTCCGCAAAGCCCGCTGGTTGGATTGTCGCCCCAGTTCAGCCTGGTGACCGTGAACATCCCGTTGAGCGAGTCGGCCAGCGTGATCTTCGTCTGGTAGTAGTAACCGCCCGTGAGTTTCAGCGCCGTCTTGCCATTCCCGAACAGGTCATACGTGACCGACAGGCGCGGCGAGAGGTTGCTGAACGGTTGAATCGTCTCGACCTCGCCGGTGTTCGGGTTCACGCCCGACTGGGTCGCCTCTTCGCACTGCGCCGGCAGCAGATCCGGACGAATGATGTTCGCCGGCACGCAGCCGCCCATGTGCTTCGAGTGCTGCCAGTCCCAGCGGAGGCCGCCGTTGAGGCGCCACCGGCCGCGGCTGAACGAGTCCTGGATGTAGGCGTTGTACGACCACCAGTCGCTGTTGCGCAGCTGATCGCGGTAGAGCTCGGCACGCCACGGCACCAGGCCCGCTTGCCCGGAGCCCGGGGTGACGAATTGGCCGTCGCCGCAACCCGCACGGTTGTTGCCGACGCACTGCACGAGCGCGCGGCCGCCGCCGCTGTAGTGCGAGAAGCTGAGGATCGGGTTGTGGCGGTAGCCGACGCCGAACTTCAGCGAGTGATCGCCGCCCAGGATGCCCGACGCGAAGTACGTGCCGTCGGTCTTGAGTTCCGTCGACGGCCGCTGCGTCTGATAGGTGCCGAGAAGCGACCGATCGTTGAAGCTCGTCGTGCGGATGTGAAGCGCCTGCTGGTTCCAGAGGCAGTCAGCACCTGCCCGTGCGCCAGTGATGTAGGCGTTCGGATCGGTCGGCCCGTCGCTGCTCATGGAGCCGAGGTACCGGCTGTCGCCGCACGTGGCGAAGTCCTGGTAGTCGAGGAAGAACCCGCCGTGGACGTAGGTCAACATGTTGTTGAACACGAGCTTGTCGCTCGCCACCCACGTGTGCGTCAGCGAATGTGCCGGCAGCGGGAAGCCCCAGGGCTTGTCGCTGAACTGCTGCGTCACCGCGTTCGGGCCCGTCGTCGCGCTGGCGCCGCGCGCGTTGCGCACCTTGTTGTCGCTCTGGAACAGGTACTGGAACTTGTGCGCGGAATTCAACTGGTAGTTGATCTTCGCGCCCAGGTTCTTGATGACCGTCTTGTCGTTCTTGAGGCACCCCGCAACGGTGTCGATCTCGTCGAAGGTGATGCCGAGGCTCGTGCCCAGCCGCTGCGCCGAGGCGAGGTCAGCGCACCGCCCACCGGCGTCGCCATCGAAGAAATTGACCACGCCCGCGTTGATGTCCTGGTGATCGGCCGAGGCCCAGAACCAGAGCTTATTGCGGAGGATCGGGCCGCCGAACTCGCCCGAGACGTTCGTGATGCGTGTGATCGGCGCGCCTGACAGGAATCCGCCCGTGCCGCGATCGAACAAGTCCTGCGTGACGTTCTGCGCCTGCATCTTGTCGTTCTCGAACGTGCCGACGACCGAGCCCTTGTAGATGTTCGAGCCGCTCTTCGTGATCAGGTTGATCGACAGGCCCGACGACTGGATTGAGACGTCGCCGCCGCCGTTGACCACCTGGATCTGCTCGAACGAGTCGAAGTTGAAGTACGACGGCGACGAGTTCGAGGCGAGGTCGGTGATGTTGCCGCCCTCGAGGTTCCACTGCACGTTCGCGCCCGTGCCGCGCGAGCTCAGGCCGACCTGCTGGCCCGAGGACGAGCCGCCGACGTTGAGGCCCGCCTGCACGCCCGGCGTCATGTTGATGATCTGCCACGGGTCGCGCGCGGTCGGGATTTTCTGCAGGATGTTCGCGTCGAACACCGCGCCGGTCGTGGTCTTCTTGACGTCGACGACAGGGGCCATGCCCGAGACCGTCATCTCTTCGGTCATCGCGCCGATTTCAAGTCCCTGATTGATGCTGGCATTCTGGCCGGCGACCAGGACGATCTCGGAGCGGACGGCTCTCTTGAAGCCCTGCAGCTCGAAGGTCACCGTGTAGGTGCCAATCGGGACGCTCGGGAACTGATACGCGCCCGTTGCGGTCGTGACCGCGACGAGCGGCTGCTGCAGACCCGTGCCCGTCACCGTTACGGTGACGCCCGGCATGACGGCCCCGGATGCGTCCGTGACCTTACCGAAAATCGATCCCCTGCCCTGGGCATGGGCCGATGCTGTAAACGCTAACACCAGGAGCCCTGCGAACAGGCTCCGACATACACCTCGGGTCATCATCTCTCCTCCACAGTCGAGACACGCCGAACGAAACATCTGAGTTGCGAGAGCGGCCCCGGGCAGGCGTGGCTGGGTGAAGGAACGACGCAGGGGCCCCATCCGGCCCTTGCTTGCACGGGATGGCGAATGCTACTGCCGGGTGGAAGGGCCGTCAAGGAAAACGGCCCGAACACTCCTAGGGTGGAGTATGCGGGCCGTTTCTCTTGTCGTGAGTGAATCGCCCAATCCGTGATCGGGCGATTCCGGTGTGATCAGAAGTTGAACGTCACGCCGAAGCGGAACACACGCGGCGGGACGATGTCCTCGACGAGGTTGACTTCCTCGTTACTGAGGTTGTTCGTGTCGTAGTCGAAGATGACGTTCGAGTTCAGCACGTTGAACGCGTCGAGCATCACCTTCAGACGATAGCGCTCTTGTCCGAGGCTGAACGTCTTCTGCAGACTCAGGTCGAGCAACTTGACCGCCTCGAACCGATCGTTCTGATCGACCGGGCGGAACTGGAGGGTGTCATAGTCGATCGTTCCCTGTCCGACGCCGCCGAAGACATTCTGCGGACCGTCAATCACCATGATCCGGTAGTTGCCCTGATTCATGATGAAGTTGCCCGCGGCCGTGACGCCCCACGGCAGATCGTAGCTGCCGTTGGCCTTGACCAGATAGCCAGGCAGCGTGCTGATTCCGTGCGAGAACTCGAAACCCGTGGGGTTGCTGTCCAGCACAGGGTAGCTGGGGTTCGTCTGCAGCGTCACCGCGACGTTGGCCTGCCAGCGATTGCTGTACCGCTTGCTGAGCGTCAGATCGACGCCCTGATAGACCCTGTGGTCCGGGCTCGTCACGGTGATGTTGCCCACGCCCGAGGGCCTGCGGCACGTGTCGCAGATGACGAAGTACGGCGCGCTGAGGCCCGTAATCGGATCGGTGTACGTCAGCGGGCCGACGTACAGGTTCGACAGCGGGTAGCCCGACGCCCCCGGCTGGTAGCCGAGCGGGAAGCTCTGCGTGCCCTTGTCGTAATTGCGGTAGATGTAGTCCACACCCACCGCGAGGTTCGAGATCAGCTCGTGCTGAACGCCTGCCACGACCTCACGCGTCCGGGCCAGTTCAGCGTCTTCGCTGACGATGTTTCCCGCCGGACGGAGGACGCCGGTTGCCACATCGAAACGGCTGTTGCTCGATGACGGCGTGCCGGACAGCTCGTTCGCCTGAACGAACCCGTCGCGATTGGCGTCGTTCCAGCAGTCGTTCACGCAGGTGCCGTTCGTGCGGTTGTCGCCCCACGTCAGGGCGGTCGTCGTGGCCATACCGTTCAATGAATCGGCCAGCGTGATCTTCGTCTGGTAGTAGTAGCCGCCGCTGACTTTCAGCGCCGTCTTGCCGTTGCCGAAGAGGTCATACGTGACCGACAACCGTGGCGACAGGTTGCTGAACGGCTGGATCGTCTCCGTTTCTCCGGTGTTCGGATTGATGCCCGACTGCGTGGCTTCCTCGCACTGCGCCGGCAGAAGGTCCGGACGAATGACGTTGGCCGGCACGCACCCGCCGAGATGCTTCGACTGCTGCCAGTCCCAGCGGAGGCCGCCATTCAGGCGCCAGCGGCCGCGGCTGAACGAGTCCTGAATGTAGGCGTTGTACGACCACCAGTCGCTGTTGCGCAACTGATCGCGATAGAGCACCGCGCGCCATGGCACGAGGCCTGCGTCGCTCGAACCAGGCGCGACGAAGGCGCCGTCGCCGCAGTTCGCGCGGCGGTTGCCGTTGCACTGCACGAGCGCGCGGGCGCCGCCGCTATAGTGCTCGAAGCTGAGGATCGGATTGTGGCGGTAGCCGACGCCGAACTTCAGTGAGTGGTCGCCGCCGAGCACGCCCGACGCGAAGTACGTGCCGTCGGATTTGAGCTCGGTCGACGGCCGCTGCGTCTGATAGGTGCCGACCAGCGAGCGCTCGTTGAAGCTCGTGGTCCGGATGTGCATTGCCTGCTGGTTCCAGAGGCAGTCGGCACCTGCCCGTGCGCCAGTGATGTAGGCCGACGGGTCGGTCGGCCCGTCGGAGCTCATGGAGCCGAGGTACCGGCTGTCGCCGCAGGTTTTGTAGTCCTGATAATCGAGGAAGAACCCGCCGTGCACGTACGTCAGCATGTTGTTGAACACGAGCCTGTCGGTGGCGACCCACGTGTGTGTCAGCGAGTGCTGCGGCAGCGGGAAGCCCCATGGCGTGTCGCTGTACTGCTGGGTGACGGCATTCGGGCCGGTGTTGGCGCCCGCGCCGCGCGCGTTGCGCACCTTGTTGTCGCTCTGGAACAGGTACTGGAACTTGTGCGCGGAATTCAACTGGTAGTTGATCTTCGCGCCCAGGTTCTTGATGACCGTCTTGTCGTTCTTGAGGCACCCCGCAACGGTGTCGATCTCGTCGAAGGTGATGCCGAGGCTCGTGCCCAGCCGCTGCGCCGAGGCGAGGTCAGCGCACCGCCCACCGGCGTCGCCATCGAAGAAATTGACCACGCCCGCGTTGATGTCCTGGTGATCGGCCGAGGCCCAGAACCAGAGCTTATTGCGGAGGATCGGGCCGCCGAACTCGCCCGAGACGTTCGTGATGCGTGTGATCGGCGCGCCTGACAGGAATCCGCCCGTGCCGCGATCGAACAAGTCCTGCGTGACGTTCTGCGCCTGCATCTTGTCGTTCTCGAACGTGCCGACGACCGAGCCCTTGTAGATGTTCGAGCCGCTCTTCGTGATCAGGTTGATCGACAGGCCCGACGACTGGATTGAGACGTCGCCGCCGCCGTTGACCACCTGGATCTGCTCGAACGAGTCGAAGTTGAAGTACGACGGCGACGAGTTCGAGGCGAGGTCGGTGATGTTGCCGCCCTCGAGGTTCCACTGCACGTTCGCGCCCGTGCCGCGCGAGCTCAGGCCGACCTGCTGGCCCGAGGACGAGCCGCCGACGTTGAGGCCCGCCTGCACGCCCGGCGTCATGTTGATGATCTGCCACGGGTCGCGCGCGGTCGGGATTTTCTGCAGGATGTTCGCGTCGAACACCGCGCCGGTCGTGGTCTTCTTGACGTCGACGACGGGGGCCATGCCCGAGACGACCAGTTCTTCCGTCATCGCGCCGATTTCAAGTCCCTGGTTGATGCTGGCATTCTGACCGGCGACCAGGACGATCTCGGAGCGGACGGCTCGCTTGAAGCCCTGAAGCTCGAAGGTCACCGTGTAGGTGCCAATCGGGACGCTCGGGAACTGATAGGCGCCCGTATCGGTCGTGACCGCGACGAGCGGCTGCTGCAGGCCCGTGCCCGCCACCGTTACGGTGACGCCCGGCATGACGGCCCCGGATGCGTCCGTGACCTTCCCGAAAATCGATCCCATGCCCTGGGCATGGGCCGATGCTGTAAACGCGACAAGGAGCGCTGCAGCAAGCAGGCTCCGCCAGAGACCTCGAATCATCTTCTCCTCCTCCACCCACGGCCGACCGGTAGAATGCGCGTGGACATGCCGCGATATACTGCCCGGGGGTTGCGCCGAAGGATGCCGGATCCTACCCTTACCCAGCACAGGCGTCAAGTAAGCGTTTACAGCCGGGCTCTCTGGCCCCTCTTTTGGGTGTTCATCGCCGCGACGCTGCTGCTGAAGCTCGTCATCGTCTGGCAGCTCAAGGACCATCCGCTGCTGCATCCCGACGCGGGGCTCGATACCACCGCCTACGCGCGGCTGGCCATGCGCGTCGCGGCCGGCGACCTAGGGTTAGGCCCTGGCCTGTACTTCGTCTCGCCGCTCTATATCTATTTCCTGGCGGCCGGACTGGCGGTCTTCGACTCGTTCACGGCGGTGCGGGTCATTCAGGTCGTCCTCGGCACGGCGTCGGCCGGCTTCATCTTTCTGATGGCGCGCGAGTGGTTCGGCGTGCGGGCCGCCTGGCTGGCATTCGCGCTCGCCGCCCTGACCGGACTGTTCACGTTTTACGAAACGCTCATCCTGCAGTCATCGATCGACGCGTTCCTGACATCGGCGGCCTTGTACGCGCTGACGCGGGCACTAAAAAATGGGGACGGGTCTCATTTTTCGGGGCAGGCGGACCGCCCGAAAAATGAGACCCGTCCCCATTTTTTCGTCTTGACGGGAGTCTTCTTCGCCCTCGGCGCCCTCAACCGCCCGAACATGGCGTTTGGTGCGATGGCGGTCGTGGCCGCATGCGTCCTGATGCGCCGTTTCAGACCTGCAACGCTCCTGATTGCCGGCCTGCTCATTGGCCTCGCGCCCGCCGCCATCCGCAACATCGTCGTTGCCGGCGAGTGGTCGCTGGTGTCGTCGCACGGCGGCCTGAATTTCTATATCGGCAACAACGAAACGGCGACGGGCTTTTATCACGAAGTGCCGGGGATACGGCCGCTGATCGAGGGACAGCAGGAAGACGCGCGGAAAGTCGCGTCAGAAGCTCTGGGGAGAGAAGTCGGCGACGCCGAAGCGTCGGATTACTTTCGCGATCGCGCGCTGGCCTGGATTGCCGGTCATCCCATCGACGCTGCGGCGCTTTTCGTTCGCAAGATCTACTACACGTTCCACGCGCAGCATGTGGCATTGCCGCACAGCTATCCATTTTTTGCGTACGACGCCGGCTCGATTCTCTGGATGCTCGGCGTCGGGCCCTGGCTGCTCATGCCGCTGGGGCTCGTCGGACTCGCGGCGAAATTCTACCCGGTTGATTTTCCCCGGTTGCCTGTCGCAGAAACGAACCGGGGAAAATCAACCGGGAAGAATTTCGCCATCTGGCTCGCGTTCGTTCCCGGCTATGCGGCCGGCGTGGCCGCGTTTTTTGTCGCCGAACGCTATCGGCTTCCGCTGCTCGTGCCATTGTGCGTGGGGGCAGGTGGCGCGCTCGACTACTTCTGGCGCGGCCTGCGCGCCGGCCGGCTCTCGACTCTTGCGGTGCCTCTGGCGGCCGCCGCCGCGCTGGCGATCGCGGTCAACTGGCGGCTTCCTTTAAATGATGGCCGGTGGGACGAGGGGCTGCGCACGGCGCAGCGGCTGGTCATCACCGGCAACTACGACGAAGCTGATGCCTGGGCCGTCAGGCTCGAACGCAACGCGCCGCGGCCCGGCCGCGCGCATCACGGCGTCGGCATGCAGCTGGTCATGCAGAACGAGCCCGCGCGCGCGCTCGGCCATTTGAAAAAGGCGCTGGAGCGCGGCTTCTCATCGAACGACGATGTGGAAGTGTGGCTGCGGCTGGGGCGGCTGTCTGCCCGGACCGAGGGACCTGCGGCGGCCGAACCCTTCTTCCGCCGTGCCGTGCAGCTCAAACCAGAGCAGGCCAGCGCGCGGCAGCAGTACGGCCTGAATCTGCTGGTGCTCGGCCGAATCGAAGACGCACAGCAGGAGCTGCGCGAAGCCGTACGTCTCGACCCGCGGGATGCCGACTCGCTCGCGCATCTCGCCTACTGCGAGATCAAACTCGGCGATGTTGCCGCGGCCCGCCGCCACGTCGCAGCAGCGCTGGCCGTCGATCCCAATCACGCGCTGGGCCGGCAGCTCGCGGCGGCGCTGGGGCTCGACTAACTGCCAGCTTCAGCCGGGAACCGGCCGAGCGCCACCAGCAGCTCGAGCCGCGCCTGTCGCAGGCGATCTTCGGCCTGCGCGACGGCGGTATCCGCTTCGCGCGCGCGCCGCTGCGCGTCGACCAGCTCGAGATTCGTCGTCGCGCCGGCGCGCACCGCAATGTCGGTGATGCGGAGCACTTCGGCGGCGTCCTGCGCCGCGCGCCGTGCGATGGCCAGCGCGCGATCGCTGCTCTCGACCGTCGCGCGCGCCGTGCGCACTTCGGCGCGGGCGCGCAGCTCCAGATCCGTGAGCTGCAGGCGCGCAATGTCGCGCGCGATCCCGCGCTGGCGCTCGGTCTCACGCCGCACGCCGCCATCGAACACCGGGATCTGTACGCCGACAAATGCCATCCAGCTTCGCGACGGTTGAAAAATTCCTGACGGCGTCACGAGCTGCGGCGCGAATGTCGCGCTTGCTGTGGGGAGCCGGTCCTTCCAGCTGTCGCGCGCAACGCGCTCGGCCGCCGAGAGCTGCGCCGAGAAGAGCCGCACGTCGGCGCGATCCGCAAGCGCTTCCTCCGCAACGATAGCGGGCTGCGCATCCAGTGGCGGTTCGCCCGCCGCGTCGACAGGACCGTCGGCCGCGAGCAGCACGCCGAGTCCTTCCTGCGCGCGCCGCAACGACAGCCGCGCCGCTTCGAGCAGCACTTCGCTCACGGCCAGCTCCTGCGATGCGCGCAGCGCATCGAGCCGGCTGCCCGCGCCGGCATCGAGCCGCGCCTTGGCGTAATCGACGTGCGCCTGCGCGTTGTCGCGCGCGAGCAGGTTCACGTCAACCTGGCGCTGCTGGCCGATCACCGCGAGATACGCCTGCGCGGCTGCGACGGCAATCTGCCGCCGCGCGTCGGACGCGCCGAGCCTCGCGACCTGCACCTGATCCTCCGCCTGCGCGCGCGCCGCCCATCGCGACGGCGCAACCAGCGGATACGAGAGCGCCGCGCCGAACGTGGACTGCACCTGCGGCTGCGCCACGAGGCCATCGAAACCTCGTTCGGTGTCGAGCACGTTCGTCGTCACCGTGCCGTCGAGCGTCGGCCGATACACGGATCGCGACTGCCGCAGCAGTGCTTCGGCGCGGAGAATCGACTGCGCTGCCTGCGCGACATTCGGGTTCTTCTCGAGTGCGGTCGCGATGGCCACGTCGAAGGAAATCTTCGGCGGCGGGGCCGCGGTCTGGCCCTCGGTCAGGGCCGGCAGGCACACACCAATGACCGTCGCGAGCGCCCACGTTCGCTTAAGCATGGGCGCCTCCTTCGGCGACGTCGCTGGCGGCATGCATCTCGTGCCGCGTCCTGCCGGGCACCAGCGTGCGAATGACCACGTAGAGCACCGGAATGAAAATGATCGACAGGAAAGTCGATGCGACCATGCCTCCCGCGACGGCCGTCCCCACTGACTGCCGTGCGCCGGCGCCGGCGCCTTCGGCGAACGCCAGCGGCAGCACGCCGAGGATGAAGGCGAACGACGTCATCAGAATCGGCCGCAGCCTGATGCGCGCCGATTCAACCGCCGCGTCGACGATGCTCATGCCGCGATCGCGCAGCTGTTCGGCGAACTCGACGATCAGAATCGAGTTCTTCGCGGCCAGGCCGATCAGCATGACGAGCCCGACCTGGCAGAAGACGTCGTTGGCAAATCCGCGCAGCAGCTGCGCGCTGAGCGCGCCGAAGACGGCCAGCGGCACGCCAAGCAGAATAATGATGGGCAGCACCCAGCTTTCGTACTGCGCGGCCAGCACCAGATACACGACGAGAATGCTCAGCGCGAACAGGAACCCGGCCTGCGCGCCGGCCTGCTTCTCTTCGACCGACTGGCCCGACCACGCGAAATCGAAGCCGGCTGGAAGCGTCTCGCGCGCGACGGCTTCCATCTGCTCGAGCGCTTCGCCCGAGCTCACGCCCGGCGCCCCGGCTCCGGTCACCGTCGCGGATCGAAACAGGTTGAAGTGGCTGATCACCTGCGGCGCGGTGGTCTCGCGGACGTTGATGACCGACCCGAGCGGAATCATCCGGCCGGTCTCTGACCGCGCGTACAGCTGCTGCAGGTCGTCCGGATCCGCGCGAAACTCCTGGTCGGCCTGCACGAAGACCCGATACGCTCGGTTATTCAGCTCGAAGTCATTCACGTACTGCGACCCGAGAAATACCTGCAGCGCGTCGGTCACCTCGCGCATCGGAAGATCGAGACTGCGGGCGCGGTCGCGGTCGATGTCGACCACCAGCTGCGGATCGTCTGTGCGGAACGTACTGAAAAGTCCCGCCAGGCGGCCGCTCTGGTTGCCGCGCGCGATCAACCCGTTGGTGACTTCGGCCAGGCGATTGATGTCGCCGCCGGTCTTGTCCTGCACCTCGAGCGAGAAGCCGCCGAACAGCGACAGTCCCTGGATGCTCGGCGGCGCGAATGGCATCACCATGCCGCCCTGAATGCCCATCAGCGGTCCGCGGACCCGATTGAGCACGGCCTGCAGATGCTTGTCCTCGGACCTCCGCTCGGACCAGTCGCGCAGCGGAGCGAACACCATCCCGGCGTTGGCCGCCGAACCCGTGAAGCTGAATCCGACGACCGAAAACACGCCGGCCACTTCCGGCTGCGCGAAGAGCACCTTCTCGGCCTGCATCGCCAGGTTCGTCGTGTACTCGAGCGAGGCGCCCGACGGGGCCTGGATGATGGCCATGATGTAGCCCTCGTCCTCGTCAGGCACGAACGCCGAAGGCACTGCCTTGAAAATCCCCCACGTGGCCCACAGGCCGAGCACGAACAGCGCGAGCATCACGACGCGCCCCTGCAGCGCGCGGCCCACCGCGCGCGCGTAGCGCCGCGTGCCGCCCTCGATCACCGCATTGACCCGCCGGAAGAAACGGCCCTTCGTTTCCGTATGCTTGCCCAGCAGCACCGCCGCAAGCGCCGGCGTGAACGTCACGGCGTTGAACACCGACAGCACCACGGCAAACGCGATCGTCAGTGAGAACTGCTGATACAGCCGTCCGGTCGTGCCCGGAAAGAACGCGATCGGCACGAACACCGCCACCAGCACGATGCCGATGACCACGACGGCGCTGAACACTTCCTCCATCGCGTCATGCGCCGCCTGCCGGGCCGACTTGCCGTACTCGCGCATGTGCCGCTCGATGTTCTCAATCACCACGATCGCATCGTCGACGACGATGCCCGTGGCGAGCACGATGCCGAAGAGCGTGAGCGTGTTGATCGAGAAGCCGAAGATCTTGACGAAGGCGAACGTGCCGATGAGCGACACCGGAATCGTGATTGCCGGAATAATCGTCGTCCGCCAGTTCTGGAGAAAGATGAACATGACGAGGATGACGAGCAGGATCGCCTCGCCGAGCGTCTTGAGCACTTCGATGATCGATTCGCGCACGACGCCGACGTTGTCGAAGGCGAGCTGCCATTCGAGGCCGGGAGGGAAATTGCGCTCCAGCCGTTCCATCTCGGCCATCACGCCCTGAAAGACCTGCAGGGCGTTGGCTGACGGCAGCAGCTGGATGCCGACGCCTGTCGCATTCAGGCCCCCGAAGCGCAGGTTGGCTGAATAGGTTTCGGAGCCGAGCTCGACGCGTCCGAGGTCGCGCACGCGTACGAGCGCGCCGCCGGCGCCGCCCTTGACGATGACGTCTTCGAATTCCGATCTGTCGGTGAGCCGGCCCATCGCGCGCACGCTGATCTGGTACGCTTGGCCCGAGGGCGCGGGTGAGTCGCCGAGCGCGCCGGCGGCGACCTGCAGGTTCTGCTCGCGGAGCGCGTTGACGACCTCGCTGGCGGTGATGCCGCGCGCGGCGAGCTTCGCCGGATCGAGCCATAGCCGCATCGCGAATTTGCGCTCGCCGAAGATGAAGATGTTGCCGACGCCTGGCACGCGCTGCAGCGCGTCTTTCACATAGAGATCGACGTAGTTGCTCAGGAACTGCGCGTCGTACCGGTTGTCTTTCGCATAGAAGCCGAGGCCGCCGAGAAATCCGCTGACGTTCTTGACGACCGAGATGCCGTTCGTGCGCACGTCGGTGGGCATGCGTCCGAGCGCCTGATTGACGCGGTTCTGTACGTCAATGGCGGCCAGATCGGGATCGCGGCCGATGTCGAAGAACACCGAGATCGACGACATCCCGCTGTTGGTGCTCTGCGACGTCATGTAGGTCATGCCTTCGACGCCGTTGATGGCCTGCTCGAGCGGCGTCGTGACGCCGGTTTCCACCGCCTGCGCATTCGCGCCGGTGTAAAAGGCACTGACCGTGACCGACGGCGGCGCGAGCTCGGGATACCGCTCGACCGGCAGCGACGGGATCGCGATCGCGCCCGCGAGCACGATCAGCATCGAACAGACGGTCGCCAGAATCGGGCGGCGAATGAAGACGTCGCTGAACATTAGCGGACGCCTCCGGCGGGCACCGGGGTGATCGGGGCGGCGGGCGTGACCTGCACGGGCGATCCGTCACCAATCTTCTGAATGCCGCTGACGATCAGCTGCTCGCCCTCCTTCAAACCGGAGAGCACGACATAGTCGTTGCCAATCAATGCGCCAAGCTGCACCGGCCGCTGCCGCGCGACCATGTTTCCATCGGCGCCCTTCTCGGCGACAAAGACGAAGTGCTGACTGTTCATCCTCGTCACGGCGACGAGAGGAATCGTGAGGCCCGGTTCGAGCGACCAGACGACACGCACGCGGACGAACTGATCCGGCCGGAGGACAACGCGGGAGCGCAGCGGCGCCTTTGCAAGCACCGACTGCGTCGAGGGATCCACCGACGCCGCCACGAAATCAATCTGCGATGCGCCGATCTCCGCGCCCGTTTCATCGAGGAGGCGAACGGTGAGTCCGGGCTTGAGTGCCGGCGCCTGCTGCACGGGCACGTTGACGTAGAGCTCGTTGCCGGCGTTCTCGTCGATGGTGGTGAGCACCGTCTGCCGCGTGACCCGATCGCCGACGCGCACGGGGATGTCGCCGACGATGCCGGATGTCTGCGCGATGACGTTGTGGTAGCCGAGCTCCACGCGCTGCTCGCGAATCTGCGCATCGAGGGCGCGTACCTGCGCCTGCGCGGTCTGCAGCGCGCTCAGCACGCGCTCGTACTCCTGCTGGCTGGTCGCGCCGGCCTCGAGCAGCTTCTTCGTGCGCTCGGCCTGCTGCCGCGCGAAGTCGAGATCGGCCTGCCGCGCCGCGCGCATCGATTCGATGCTGGCGACGGCGGCTGTCTGGCGGCCGGCATCGATGCGCATCAGCACCCGGCCGCGCGCGACGCGCTGGCCCGGGCGCGCGTCGATGCGCGTGATAAAGCCTTCCACCTGCGGCTGAATCGTCGTCGAGCGCCGCGATTTCACGGTGGCGATGTATTCGTTGGTGCGCTCGATCGGCTTCGCGGTGAGCGTGACGGCTTCAACGGGCATTGGCGGCATGCCGCCACCGGGAGGGCCGCCGGCTTCGGGAGCGCTGCCGCCGCATCCCGCGGCAGCAAATGAACATAGAAAAACAGACGCAACAAGAGGTCGATACGCGGTCATCATCTCAATCCGTAGGGGGGAGTCGGGCAGAGGAATTTCGCCCAGCCCGTCTATTATGTTTCGCCATCTGCATGTATGTCGAGCGGCAGCCGCGCGAATCGACACTGTACGCCCGGCGCGGGTAAAAAAAGTGGCAAGCTTCGCTTGCATGGGTCAGCGCTGTTGCAGACCGCGCAGAAATCTGACGATGCCTTCGATCATCTGAGGACCGGCCAGCAGCGCATAGTCATTGTGATCGGCGCCGCGGACGACGATGAGCTCTTTCTCCGACGAGACCGCGTCGAAAAGACGGCGGCTCTGTGCGAGCGGCACGATCGAGTCGCGCTCGCCTGCAATCACCAGCACCGGACTCGTGACCCGGCCGATCGCATCAATCGCCGCATGACGATCCCGCAGCAGCCACCGCACGGGCAGCATCGGATAGTGCAGCTGTCCGACCTCTGCCATCGACGCGAACGGCGATCGAAGAATCACAGCCGCCGGCGGATCCGCGGCGGCGAGGGTGACCGCCAACGCGGTGCCGAGCGACTCGCCGAAGTAGACCACGCGGGACTGGTCGACATCGGTCCGCGTGCGTAGATAGGCCCGCGCCGACTGCGCGTCGCGCGTGAGGCCGGCCTCAGTCGGCGTACCCGGGTTGCCGCCGAAGCCACGGTAATCGAACAACAGGACTGCGATGTTGTGCGCCTGCAGCGCCGACGCGAGCGGCGCACGATAGGCGCGGTTGCCGGCATTGCCGTTGAAGACGATCACCGTGAACCACGCCGGCTGGTGAGAGGCGGGAAGGAACCATCCATCCAGCGTGAGCCCGTCGTCCGTCTCGAATGCGACTTGCTCGACCCGTTCGAGGTGTACTTCCCGCGGCGATGGCACATTGCCGAACGGAAAGTACATGAGGCGCCGCTGTCCGGCCCAGATGAGGGCCAGCAGAACCGCGAACAGCACGGCAACGACGAGGACGGACGTCATTCGCACGAGAGCCGCCTAGCGCTCGCGCCGCACCAGCTCGATTTTCGAAGCCGCGCCGCGCATCGCCAGATCCGCGCGCCACGGATAGTCCCAGTTCCCCGTTTGCACCAGCGGAACTTCCTTGCCGTCCTGCAGCAGCGTGTACGTGGCGTTGACCGGAAGGGAAAGCCGCATCCGGGTTGCGTGCGCATTTGCCGTGCGGTTCTCGACCGCAAACGACACGCGGCCAAGTTCTTTGTCGATCGCGATCGGGCTGCCGGCCGCGAATCCGTCGCGATCGAGCTCGATCTTCAATCGACTGGCGCTGTCGGAAAAAGGCAAACCGGGATCGGGAATCACGACGGCGAGCCGCCGCCGCAGGCCGTCGCGCGGATCGACCGATAAGGTCTGACCCTTTTCACTGAGCACGCCGCCGTAGGCAAACCAGCCAAAGATTGGATCGCGCGTGACAACGGTTGCCGCCATCCGCAACGCACCGCCGAACCCGAGATCGATCTCGCCGTCGTAGTGCCACGGGCCGCGCGGCACGGTGACGCCGCCCGGATAACTCGATCCCATCCATGCCGAACCGGCCTTCGCCGACATGAACTGCCAGCCGGCCGCGCCGTCGTTCTCGCGTCCCGGATACCAGAAGCCATGGTTCGGAGGCGGGCCGCTGTTCACGAGCGCCCACGAACTCAGATACGACGCGTAGCCAAGCTGCAGCCAGTCGAACGGCTCCGGTGCGAAGTTGAGCGCGTAGTCGAGCACGCCCCATCCGCCCATCGCCGCCATGTAACTCATGCCGGGATCGCTGCCGAGCGTGAAGTAGGCGGGGTTGAGCCACCCGCGCACGACGAGCCCCGACGCGAGCTGCCGATCCATGAACGCGCGCGAATCTTCCCGCCGCACCGACGGATGCGAGTACCACGTCTTCAACTTCACGTCGAACCACAGATTCCGATCCGGCTGCATGTCGGTGGTCGCGCCGTATTTCGCGAACGCATAGGTCGACTCGAACGCCGTGCGGTCGAACGCATACTCGGATCGAAACGGATACTGATCGTCGTACACGAAGTACTTGACCTTCTTCTCCCACTCCGCCCGCAGCCACGCGGCCTGCTCGGCAAACCCTTCCTGCTCGAGCGCTTCGATCAGGTCAAGCACGACGAGCTCGTTGTACAGGCCCCACTTGTAGGTTTCGTAGTACGACGGATAAATCTCGTAGGGATAGGTGTAGAACGCCCGCGCTGTTTCCCACGCGCGATTCAGATACCCGGGCGCGTCGAGATACGTCGACATCTCCGGATACTGTTTCGCAATCTGATACATGTGGACATACAGCATCACGATGTGCGGATAGTCGTACGACCGCCACACATGTTCCTTGTCGAGATCGCGGAGCGCCGTCGCGCCATTCGCAAGCGACTCCGCATAGGCCTTCCGGCGCGCGGGATCGCGGTTGATGAACCAGTGCGGCGTGCCATACACGCCGTACGGATACGGCCGCTCATCGTCGCGCCGCTGCAGGCCGCCCCAGACGAAGTGCTCGAGGTAGTACTCGATCGACGCGATCTCTTTTCTGTCGGGGAAGGTGACGTTCTTGGAGGCGAGAAACGGCGCCTTCGACAGGCCCGGATCGTCGGCGGTGAGCGCATAGATCATGCGATCGACGAAGATGTCGGGAGCCTCGATCGTCCGCGTGACTTGGGCCTTCATGTCATACGGCCCGTACACGCCATTCCACCACTTCGACGGATCTTTGATCTGCTGCCGGTTGACGATGAAGGCGGCGCGCTTCTTGATGAGCGTCTCGAGCGGCTCGGTGACGAAGAACTCGAGCTGCGTGCCGCGGCCGCCGTCGTGCCGGATGGTCAGCTTGTTCTCGCCGAGCGTCCGGAAGGCCACCTCGAACAGATGATGATCGGGACGCGGCGAGGGGAGTCGCGTGATGGTGGTGCGATCGGGAAATTCGGCCTCGATGCGATCGATGGCGGCTTTCGTGTGCAGCGAGAACCGCGCCGTGAGATTGTCGGGCACGGTCATGCCCGGCACCACGCGCACGTCGAACAATCCGGCCTGATAAATCAGATCGCGCAGCTCGTCATAACTCTGCGCCCATTGCAGGCGGAAGCCGTACGCGGCCGTGCTGCCTGGCTGACCCGCGGGCGCGAGCCGCAGTCCGGTGTGCGGCTGACGCCAGGCGCCGCGCGCCTCTTCGTTGCCCGACGCTTCGGAGTGGACGAACAGCGCCGGGCCGCGGACGTATTCGAGCTTCGTGCCCGGCTTGACCGTGAGCAGCAGAAACGGCGGCGCGCCCGAGGCGCGCACGAAGTACGCGAACGATCCATGTCCCGAAATGAACTGGTGCTTGAGGAAGCCCCGCTCGAAGATCTCGCGCGGATTTGCGCCCGTTGGTCCCTGCAGCGGGATGCTGATCGCAAGATCGCCGACCTCGGTCACCGCGCGGCCCGTCGACGCCACATCGATGTTCCAGTCGAGCGCGTTGCCGTCGGTGACGTACGTCTCGGTCACGTTGAGCGGAAGGGCGGCGCCGCCGTACGCATACGTGACACTGCCGGCTTCCGGCGCAGCGCGCCACGACTCGCCGCGCGCGGGAAGGCTGGTCCATGCGCCGCCGCCGGATCGATATCGCACGGTGAGTCCGAGCACTGCGGCGTCCGCGCCGCCGCGTCCGCCCCGCCCGGCGCGCGCACGCGTCGTCAGCACCGCGCCGAATGGATCCGCCGGATTCGCCAGATTCGAGATGCCTCGCGGACCGTACGAAAACCGGAAGCGGCCTTTTTCGAGCGTGGCCGCTTCGGGCTGATCCTTCTGCGGCGCGGCCGGAGCCTGCGAGCGCACGCCGGGGCTGAAGGCGAGCACCGACGTCAGACATGCGGCCGAGAACAGGATGATGCGTGCCATGCGCGGAGTCTAACGCACGGATGCGTCAGCGGCGTGCGGAGAGGCCGGGAAGTCCGCAGCGTTCGAGAGCAATCGTGGGGATGGTGTCCCTGTTCGTTTCCGGCGGTGCATCCGGGTCATAGATGTTGACGCCGCCGGCGCGCGGGTAGTGTGCGATCAGGCCGACGGCGAGTGTTTCGGCGTTGCTCGTACCTCGAAAATGGCGCCGGAACGCCGATTGCTCCCAGTCATCGAGAAGAATGTACGGTTTGTATCCACGCGCCTTGAGAACGTTCAGCGCGTCAGTGAGCTGGTCGCCGTCAATGAGGTCATACCGCACGCTGTACCGCCGCCCGTAGTGCCGGATCGATCCACTGTGCTGCAGCGAGAGAAATACCGCATTGGACGGCAGATACCGGTCCACATATGCGCCAACCGCCGCGTAGCGTTGTTCATCCGCAAAAAGGGTGAATGCCGCGCCCGCACGGGCGGAGCTCAATTCAAAAAATATCAGCGCCAGCATGGCGGTCCACGCGGCGGGCACAAGCAGGGCCGGCCGCCAGTCGCGCAGCCATCCCCAGACAGGAACGAGCGCCAGCACGATGAGCACCGGGAAGGTTGGGAGCAGGAACCTGAGATACCACCACTCCTCGAACTGCAGATACACAAGGTAGGCGCCCCACACGCCGGCGACGAACAGGATCAGCGCGAAGCGAACAGCGGGAGCCTTCAAGGGCGACCATCGAATGCCGATGCCGGCGACGGCGGCGAGCGCGAGAAGAATGAGCGGTGACTGAGTGCGTACGAGATGCGAGGAGTAGCGGATCGCGTTCGGCACGACGTTGGCGACATTGAACAGCGAATCAAGATTGCCGTAGCCGGATCGCCACGGCGACCCATGCAGGAGATCCTGCACCGCTCCAGCCAGTATCGCGCCCGGCAGCGCCGCGATCGCGAACATCGCGGCTGCGATCACGGCTCGTTTCCACGACGAGCGCGACCGCTCGACAGCCAGCAGGCCCAGCGCCATCAGGGCCAGAATCGGCGCGAGGTTGAACCGGATGGCGATCGCGAGGCCCGCCGCGATTCCGCCCAACACGTGATTGTGCATGCCGGGCCGAAGGAGGAATACGAGCGACAGCGTGAACACCGCCGCGACCGGCACATCGGTCATCGGCGAGACGGCTATATAAAGAAAGGTGGGGCTGCAGGCAAGCCAGATCGCGGCGACGAGGGCAAGGATCCGCGAGCCTGTCAATTCGCCCAGCAGATACGTTGCGACGACGGCGAGGCCGGCGAAGAACGGCACGACCAGGAAAGGTCCGCACGCACCGAACAGCGCTCGGAACATCGCCATCAAAATCGGCAGTCCTGCAGGGTAAAGAGGAACGATGGCAGCGCCGCTGGGATGCGGCGTGTAACCGAGTGGGGCGACCGCGCGCCGGTGAGTCCATTCCGGCGCATCGAGCAGCGGATCCGGCTGAATGAGATCGCCTTTCGCCCAGAGCTCCGACTGGCTGATGTATCCGTACGAATCGGCGCCGCCCGCGCTCCACGTGCCGAAGCCGATCGCGGCGGCATACGCGAGCACCGCGACGGCGAGGGCGATCCAGCGCGCCCGCGCCGTCAGCATCCGGACGAGCGCGTCCGCATCGAACGGATAGACGTCGCGGCGCTTCCAGACGTACCACGCCAGCAGCGCGGTCAGCACGAGTCCCGGCCTGAGCGGGTCTCTGGACGATACGCGCGTGCCCCACACGGTCGCCGTGAATCCACCTGAGAAGAAGACCAGACCGACCCACAGCGTGAGCAGCATGACGGCCGCCAGGTACACCGCGGTCGGACGCGAGATCATCGAAGCAGGACTAACGGCTCATGGGCGACACGTGCACTTTGTGCCCCTGTGCCGTCTCGATGCGCAACGGTTTCATCGGCGCGCCTGCCGGTCTCGTGAAGTTCACGAGGTACTGCGACGCCAGACTGCCGGCCACCTTCTTCAGCTGCGCTTCGAGCCCGGACGATGCGCCGGCGACCAGCCGCATGCCGCCGCTCTCTCTGGTGATCAGGTTGAGCGCACCCTCGCGGCGCGAGCTGCTCGAGCGCGGCAGCCGCACCGACACCGACCACACGGTCGCGCCCGACTGCTGCAGCTCTGTCGTCATCCGCTTCATGGTGGCTTCGCTGAGCGACTCACTGGAATTGAAGTCGACGATGACGATGGCGCGCCGCGGCGTTGGTTTGACAGCCAGGCTTTTCGCCGCCTGACCGATCGCTTCGAGAACGATGGCGTCCGATGGGTGCGCGGGGAACAACCGCTGTACCGCGGCATCGAGCGCGGCGGGCGCCGCATCGAAGTCTGCCGACGTCACCGCACCGCCGCCCACTTCCACGAGGGCGATCTGGGATCCCGGCTGCGCGGCGCGCAACGCGCTGACGAACGCCGCCACGCCCGTGCGCAAATCGCGCGGGAGCATATTGGTCTCGAGCGGCGGCGCCGTCATGTCGACGAGCAGCGACACGACGAGCGGAAAAGCCGGACGCTCGGCCGACACCACCGTCCGCACCTCGTTGTCTTCGCGAACGATGAAATCCTTCGCGGTCAGGTTCGCGATCGGCCCGCCCGATTCGGCGATGACCGTCACCAGGTACGACTTTTCCTGATCCTGCGTCGTCGCGGCCCCCATCCCGCCCGCAGCCGCAAGCAGCAGGACTACCGCGATCGTGTGTCGTTTCATGGTCTTCTCAGTATAGGATGCGCCCCAGCCTCCATGACATCGCTGCTGCACGACCTGCGCTACGCCGTCCGCCAGCTGCTGCGCACACCCGGCTTCACGGCGGCGGCCGTAATGACGCTGGCGCTCGGCATCGGGGTCAACACCGCGTTCTTTGCGGTCGTCAACGCCGTGGTGTTCCGGCCGATCCGCGCGGTCGATCTCGAAAACGTCTGGCGGCCCAGCTACAAGGCGGCGCAATGGTCTGGCCTCGGGATGCCGCTGGCACACGCGCGGTTCGTGGAAACCCATCTGCCGGAAGGGATCACCGCCATCAGCACCGTCATATCGCAGCCGGTGCTCGCGCATACCGAGGGACATGCCGAGCGTGTCGAGGCGGAGTACGTGAGCGGCGGTCATGCAGCCGTCTTCAACCTTCGCCCGCAGGCGGGCAGATTCATCACGCGGGATGACGATCGAGGGGTGCAGCGCACGATCGTCATCAGCGACCGCATCTGGCGCGAGTGGTTCGGCGCGGATCGATCCGTGGTCGAGAAGACATTTATCAAGATCAATGACGACACCTTTCTGGTCGTCGGCGTCGCGCCGTTTGGCTACCGTGGCAACCTAGGATTCGGCCTGAGCAACACCGATTTCTGGTTGCCGCTCAACGCGCTGCTCGGTCCGAACGGCAACAATCCGGGCATCACCGCTGCTCCCGTGTCCACGATCGTGCGACTCGCTCCAGGCGTCTCGCGCTATGCCGCGGCGGAACAACTCACGGCGAGTGTGAAGGATCTGCCGATGGGACGCCGGACCGGCCCGTTCGTCGTCACGCTCCGATCCAGCGCGACTCCGGACTCGCTCAGGCGCCCGGGTTACCTGATCATGGGGTTTGCCGCACTCGTCCTGTTGGCCGCATGCGCGAACCTGGCGAACATGCTCTACACGCGCGGCTCTCATCGCGCGGCGGAAGTGGCCGTGCGTCAGTCGCTGGGCGCCACGAGCGGACGCGTCTTCCGGCTGTTCCTCGTCGAGGCGACGTTGATTGCGATTGCGGCCTCCAGCGCCGGTCTTGTGCTTGCGCTGTCGGCGACCAGTCTGCTGCAGGCGGCGTTTCCGTCGTTCCGCGATCGTGCGACGCGCATTTCCATCGATCTCACGCCTGACTATCGCGTCTTTGCCTTTGCCTTCGGCGCCGGTGTTGCCGCGACCCTGGTTGTCGGCGTCATCAGCGCATGGAAGGCGAGCCGGGTGCCGCCGCAGCGCGCGATGGCATCGGGTGATGCGGCGACATCGATTACCAGAACGAGCCGGCGCGTGCGGCTCGGTCTCGTCGCCGTGCAGGTCACAGGGGCCGTGGTGCTTTTGATGGCCGCGGGCCTCTATCTTCGCCAGACGCACGGCGCGTTCGAGTACCGCCTCACGTTCGACAGCAAGCCGCTTGCGGCCGCCCGGCTCGACCTCTCGCGTCACGGCTACAACGACGAGCGCGCGCGCGTGTTTCTCGACAAACTGGTTGCCGATGTTCGCGCGATGCCGGGCATGCAGTCCGCGGCCATTGCCGACGGCATTCCGGGCGGCATTTCGATGGGCGGCGCCGGCGCGGTGTTCGCGGCCGAGAAGTCGCGCGGTCCGGTGGCGCGCTACATCGACGGCTCTTACAAACGCATCGCGGGCACCGTGGTGGCTGCGTCGACCGGCTATCTGCGCACGATCGACTTGCCGCTCGAATCGGGCCGCGACCTGAATGATGGTGATGTCGACGGTGCTGAACTGATCGCCGTAGTGAGTCGATCGACCGCGGCGCATTTGTGGGGCAGCGCGCCGGACGCGCTCGGCAAGCGCATCATGATCGGGAACGAAGGGCACTGGCGCAGGATAGTGGGAATATGCGCCGACCCCGCGACACGGAAAAGCAATCCATTTTCCCAACTCCAGTACACCCCGGCGAATCTGATGATCGTGCCTCTTCAGCAGCGATATCAGCCCCCTCGCACCGAACGGGAAACGCAGTTCGCCAGGCGGTTCCGGGGAGAGGTCCTGGTCGTCGTGCGATCGGAACAGCCGCGCGGACAGCTGGATCCCCTGCGTCTCACGGTTCGCAATCTCGATTCGAACGTGGCCCTGTTCGACGCCGCCTCGCTGGACGATTCGATTCTGTCGTGGGCCGGTCCGCTGCGCGCCGCGCGCCTGCTGATGATCACGATCGCCTTACTGGCGCTGGCGATCTCGGTGACCGGCATCTACGGCGTGCTGTCCTTCATCGTCGCGCGGCGGCGCCGCGAATTCGGTATCCGCATCGCGCTGGGGGCGGAACGGCGGCAGGTACTCAAAATGATCTTCGACGAGGCGCTGCACCTGCTGCTCGTGGGTCTGCTCGCGGGCGTGCTGGTCGCGGCGCTGGGTGAACGCACCTTGACGGCACGGCGCTACGGCATGCCGCCCAACGAAATCTCGACCTGGGTCGTGGTGCTGCTGCTGATTCTTACAGTCGGGCTCGCGGCGGCGCTCCTGCCCGCGCGGCGAGCCGCAAGCATCGATCCGAACGTCGCACTGCGCGATCTCTGACCGCCGCGCCTTCCGGATCCCGGCCGGACACGGTAGGATCGTTGTTCGGCACGGCAGCTCGCACCGCGGCCCGGAACCTGTGCGATCCGAGCCTGCGAACCGCGTCAGGGCCGGAAGGCAGCAGCGCTAAGCAGTGTCTCCGATGCGCAACAGGACCTCCGGGCTGCGGTTCGGGCCGCCGCCGGAGCGTCCACTCCGGCGACGGCGCCGTCTCTAGAACGTGAAGCTGGCGCCGATGCGGAAGACGCGCGGCGGCACGATGT
>JBBDWL010000054.1:23672-29105 GCA_040902895.1 Vicinamibacterales bacterium
CGTCTCTAGAACGTGAAGCTGGCGCCGATGCGGAAGACGCGCGGCGGCACGATGTCCTCTGGCGCCAGCGACGCGCTTCGGTTGAGGTTGTCCGAGTCATAATCGAGGATGGTGTTCGTGTTCAGCACGTTGAACGCGTCGAACATCACCTTGAGACGGAACCGCTCGCTGCGGAGGCTGAACGTCTTGTGGAGGCCCAGATCCAGCAGCGGCGCCGGGTCGAAGCGCACCTCATCGATCGGCTGGAACTCCAGCGTGTCGTACTCGATCGGATCACCAAGTCCGCCGAACACTTCGCCCGGACCGTCGATCGTGAGCACGCGCACCTCTCCCTGATTCATGTTGAAGTTGGCAGACGCCGTCACGCCCCACGGGAAGTGATAGCTGCCGCTGGCCTTGATGAGGTACCCGGGAATCGTGCTCAATCCGTTCCGGAACTGCTGGCCCGTCGGATTGGAATCGTCAGCGTTGCCGAAGACCGGATTCGACTGAATCGTCACGGCGACGGCCGCCTGCCATCGGCCGCTGAAACGCTTGTTCAGCGTGAGGTCGACGCCGTGATAGTCCTGGTAGGTCGGATCGGTCACCGTGATGTTGCCGATGCCCGACGGCCGCGACATGCCCTCTCGGATGACGAAGTACGGCGCGCTGATGCCTGTCTCCGGGTCGGTGTGCGTCAGTGGGCCCGTGTACAGGTTCGTCAGCGGATAGCCGGGCTCGCCCGGCTGGTACCCGATCGGGAACGTCTGCAGACCGCGGTCGTAGCGCCGGAAGATGTAGTCGGCGCCGACTGCCAGATTCGGCAGCAGCTCGTGCGTGATGCCGGTCACGATCTCGCGCGTTCGCAGCAGCTTCGTGTCGGGCGAGACGATGTTACCGGCTGGCGTCAGGATGCCGGTGTCGATATCGAACCTGCTGCTGCTGCGCGAGGGCCTGCCCTCGAGCTCGCTGGCCTGAATGACGCCGTCCCCGTTGGCGTCGGTCCAGCAGTTCGAGGACGGGCACGTTCCGTTTGACCGGTTGCTCCACCGCAGCCGGGTGACGGTGAAGAGACCGCCGAGCGAGTCGGCAAGCGTCGTGCGCGTGTCGTAGTAGTACGACCCCGCGGCCTTCAGCGCGGTTTTGCCGTTGCCAAACAGGTCGTACGTGATCGACATGCGCGGCGCCCAGTTGCTGAACGGCTGAATCTCCTCGACTTCACCCGTGTTCGGATTCGTGCCCGCCTGCGTGGCCTCCTCGCACTGCGCCGGCAGCAGATCAGGCCGGATGATATTGGCCGGGACGCAGCCGCCCAGGTACTTCGAGTGCTGCCAGTCGTAGCGCAGCCCCGCGTTCACGCGCCACTTGCCGCGGTTGAACGAGTCCTGGATGTAGCCGTTGTACGTCCACCAGTCGTTGTTGCGCAGCTGGTCGCGATAGAGCTCGGCGCGGTACGGCACCAGGCCGGGCAGCCCTGAGCCGGGCGCAACCCGGGCGCCGTCGCCGCACAGAGACTCGCGGTTGTTCATGCACTGAAGCCACGCGCGGCCGCCGCCACTGTAGTGCGAGAAACTCAGGATCGGCGCCTTGCGGTAGCCGACGCCGAACTTCAGGGAGTGATCGCCGCCGAGCACGTTGGTCATGAACAGCGTGCCGTCCGTCTTGAACTCGTGCGTCTTGCGCGACGTCTGGTACGAGTTCCGCTTGGAGCGGCTTGCGAATCCGGTCGTCCGGATGGCGAGGGCCTGCTGGTTCCAGAGGCAGTCCGGATTGGCGCGCGCGCCGGTCATGTAGGCCGCGGGATCGGTGCCGCCGAGGTAGTCACTCTGACCGCAGGTCTCGAAGTCCTGGTAGTCGAGCGAGAACCCGCCCGGCACGTACGTGTATTGATTGTTGAACACGAGCCGATCGCTGGCGACCCACGTGTGCGTGAACGACTGCGTCGGCGGCGTGATCCTGTCGAACCACTTGCTGCCGCCGTACTGCTGCGAGGCCGCCTCGATGGCGGTGTTCGCGTTGGAGCCTCTCGCGTTGCGGCGCTTGTCGTCGGCCTGCATCAGGTACTGGAACTTGTGCGCCGAATTGACCTGGAAGTTCAGTTTCGCCGACCAGGTCTGGATCCATGTCCGGTCGTTCATCAGGCAGTCCTGGACCGATTCGAGATCGTCGAACCCGATTTCACCGTCGAGCGTGCCGAGCCGCTGGGCCTCGGCGAACGCGGCGCAGTTGCTTCCGGCCGACGGGTCGAAGAAGTTGAGCACGCCCTTGTTGATGTCCTGATAGTCCGTGGCCCCCCAGAACCAGAGACGGTTGCGGACAATCGGTCCGCCGAATTCGGCCGAGACGTTCGAGATGCGCTTGAGCGGCTGTCCCGAGAGAAAGCCGCCCACGCCCGTGTTGAAGAGCTCCTCGGTGACGTTCGTGCTCTGCATCGCGTCGTTCTCGAACGTGCCGACGGCCGAGCCCTTGAAGATGTTGCTGCCGCTCTTTGTGATCAGGTTGATCGAGATGCCGCTCGACTGAATCGAGACGTCGCCGCCCCCGTTGACGACCTGATCTGCTCGAACGAATCGAAGTTGAAGTAGCCCGGCGAGCTGTTCGACGACAGGTCGGTGATGGACCCGCCTTCGAGGTTCCACTGCACGTCGGCGCCCGTGCCGCGCGAGTCGAGGCCGACCTGCTGGCCCGACGAGGAGCCGCCGACGTTGAGGCCCGCCCTGACGCCAGGCGTCATGTTGATGATCTGCCACGGGTCGCGCGCGGTCGGGATGTTCTCCAGCGTGTTCGCATCGAACGTTGCGCCTGTCGTCGTCCGCTTGACGTCGACGACCGGAGACGCGCCAGACACGGTGACTTCCTCCGACATCTGGCCGATCGGGAGCTTCGCATCGATCTGCGCGTTGAAGCCGTCGGTGACGATGACGTCCTGGCGGGTGACTTTCTTGAAGCCATCGAGCTCGAACGTCACGACGTAGGTGCCGATGGGGATGTTCGGCATCTGATAGGCGCCGCTCGATCCGGTGACGGTCACGCGCGGCCGCTGGAGCGCCGGGCCGGACGCCGTGACGGTGACGCCCGGGATGACGGCGCCGGTGCTATCGGTGGCCTTGCCGAAAATCGATCCCATGCCCTGGGCCTGGGCCGATGCGGCCGAGAATGCGAGGACGGCGAGGGCCAGGGCCATCCGTTGGAACGTTCGCGTCATGTCTTTCCCTCCTCCAGAGAAGCCGACGTCTGCCAGGAGCGTGAGCCGCCTATATACTCCCTAGGTGCATAAGCAGGCATCCTACTCCCATGGGGTATGCGCGTCAAGAGCTCATTCCACTTGGGGATGGCCTCCATAAATGGCCGGGCTCGGCGGTGGACCATGAGCGCGGGTGGGTCAATCCGCTACAATTCGATTTTCAGTTCTTCACACAATGTCCTACCAGGTCCTCGCGCGCCGCTGGCGGCCACGCCGTTTCGATGAGGTGGTCGGCCAGAAAGGCGTCACGCAGACGCTGCGCAACGCGATTGCGAGCAATCGCCTCGCGCACTCGTACGTCTTTGCCGGGCCGCGCGGGGTAGGGAAGACCACGACGGCGCGCATCCTTGCGCGCTGCCTGAACTGCATCACCGGTCCAACGCCCGAACCGTGCGGCACGTGCGACGCGTGCGTCGAGATCGCGGAAGGCCGCGACATGGACGTGCAGGAGATCGACGCCGCGACGCATACCCAGGTCGAATCGGTGCGCGAAGTGATCATCCAGGGTCTTGCGCACCTTCCGGTTCGCGACCGGTTCAAGATTTTCATCATCGACGAAGTCCATCGGCTGTCGAAGAACTCGTTCGACGCCCTGCTGAAATCGGTGGAAGAGCCGCCGCCGCACGTCGTGTTCATGATGGCCACGACCGAGCTCGAGAAGGTGCCGGCGACGATCCAGAGCCGATCGCAGGTCTTTGAGCTCAAGTCGATTGGCACCGGCGCGATTCGCGATCAGCTCAAACGCATTGCCGAGGCCGACAAGCTCGAGATCGACGATCTCGCGCTCGCGCTGGTGGCGCGGTCGGCCGAGGGCAGCATGCGCGACGCGCAGAGCGCGCTCGATCAGGTCATCGCGTTCGCGGGCACGCGGGTGTCGGCGGATGATGTGGCCGCGGTGCTCGGCCTGGTGGGCCGCGACCTGCTCTTCGAGATGGCCGACGCGGTCGCCGCCGAAAACGCCGCCGCCATCTTCGAGCTCGCCGGCCGCGCCTCGGAAGCCGGCAACGATCTGAAGCTGGTGTGCCGCGAGCTCGCGCGGCTGATGCGCGACATGCTCGTGCTCACGCTGGATCCGTCGCGTCTCTCCGATCCCGATATCGCACCGGAGCCGGAGCGCGATCGGTTGAAGGCGCTCGCCGCGCGCTTCTCGGCTGAAGATCTCATGCGCGCGTTCGACGTGCTCTCGCGCGCCGAGTTCGAGGTGCGCGGATCGGCGCAGCCCCGTTATCACCTCGAGATGGCGCTGCTGAAGCTCGTGCACCTGCGCAAGCTTGCGCCAATCGGCGATCTCCTCGCTTCGCTCGGAGACGACAAGGGCAGAGGGCAGAGGGCAGAGGGCAAAGGGTACGGACAGGTGACAGGGCAGAGGGGGCAGGTCACAGGGACGAGGCCCGCGGCGCCGCCCATGCGCCCGGCGCCGCCTCCGTCACGACCGGCCGCGCCCGTGCGTCCGGCGCAGACTGAAGCGGTACCCGTTCCCGAGCCTCTTACACCGACAACGGGTGACCGGTTACCCGCCTCCGCCGTGCCGGCTACGGCGGGCGGGCCGGCAACCGATCTGAAAGACGCGATCCTCTCCGAGATCCGCAAACAGAAGAAGATGCTGCACGGCACAGTCATCGCCCAGGCCCAGCGCATCGAGCTCGCGGGCGACACGCTGACTTTCATGTTCGCGCCCGCGCACAAGCTGCTGCGGTCGCAGCTCGATCAGCAGCGTCCGGCGCTCGAGGCAATCGCATCGGAGGCTGCCGGGCGGAAGATCGCCATCAAGACCATCGAGGGCCAGCCGGCGCCCGGTTCCGGCGGCGCCGCATCTGACGAGGATCGGCGCAAGGCGGAATTGAAGAGGAAAGCGCTCGAACAACCGAACGTGCAGAGCGTGCTCGACGTGTTCGGCGCCGAAATCCAGGAAGTCGAGGAAATCGACCGGTGAACATCCAGCAGATGATGAAGCAGGCGCAGCAGATGCAGGAGCGCCTCGCGAAGCAGATGGCCGAAACGCGGGTCGAGGCCACCGCCGGCGGCGGCATGGTCACGATCGTGATGGACGGCAGCAAGCGCGTGCAGAGCCTGACGATCGATCCCGAGGCCGTCTCGAAAGACGATGTGGAGATGCTGCAGGATCTGATTCTGGCGGCCATCAACGACGCGCACCGCAAGGTCGACGAGGAGCTGCAGAAACAGATGGGCGGCATGCTGCCGCCGGGGAT
>JBBDWL010000054.1:29205-33712 GCA_040902895.1 Vicinamibacterales bacterium
CGCAGCTCGTCGAAGAGCTGCAGCGGCTGCCCGGCATCGGCGCCAAGTCGGCGCAGCGGCTGGCGTTTCACATCCTCAAAACTCCCCGCGACATCGTCGATCGGCTGACCGAGGCGATGCGCCTCGTCAAGGAACGCGTCACGTACTGCTCGACGTGCAACAACATCACGGATCAGGATCCGTGCTGGTACTGCACGAGTGACGCCCGCGATCGCCGCGTCATCTGCGTCGTCGAAGCCCCCGAGAACGTCGCGGCGATCGAACGGACGCGCGACTTCAAGGGCCTGTATCACGTGCTGATGGGCACGCTGTCGCCGCTGCAGGGCGTCGGGCCCGACGACCTGAAGATTCACGGCCTGCTCGCGCGCGTGGGCGCCGGCGGCATCGACGAAGTGATCCTCGCGACCAACCCGAACGTCGAAGGGGAAGCGACGGCGATCTATCTGGCGAGGCTGCTGAAGCCGCTCGGCGTGAAGGTCACGCGCATCGCAATGGGCGTGCCGGTCGGCAGCGATCTCGAGTACGCCGACGAATTCACGATGCACAAGGCGATGCAGGGCAGGACGGAGATCTAGGATTTGGTGATCTGGTGATCTGGTGATCTGGTGATTTGCTTCAGCGACATGCCGCGTTTTGCGATCATGGCCACACCGATCGCGGTCCAGAAGAGCACTCGCAGCTTTCGCGTCAAACCAAGCAGCACACCCGTTCCGGTCGCGAGTCCGAGCACGTCGGTCGCCAGCTCGGAGCCCGCCTCGTCGACGCCGACGCGCATCGGCACGAAACGAAACGCCACGTTGATCACGCGGCCGGCCGATTCGAGGATGAATGCGTGCAGCACGCGCGGAGGCTCGCCTGCGAGCAGCCAGAGCACGGCGTACACTTCCGCGAGCCCAAACAGATGGAAAAGCGTTTCGAACGCGAGCATGCGTCCGAGGCGGCCCTTCGTTGACGCGTAAAACGCGTACGCCTTCGACTCCATCGACCTCAGCCTGCCAGCCGGCAGCCATGCCGGCGCGCGATCGAGCACGGATCCCTCGATCGAGGGCCGCCGCAGCAGCATGAACAGGACGGCCATGACCAGTGCGACCATCGCGCCGAGCGCGATCGCCGCGATCGCGCGCAGGTCGCCGGGCAGCGCGACGGTCAGCACCAGCAATGTCATGCCGGCCACGATGACGCAGGCGATTGAGAGGGAATAAAAAAGGTTCTCGAGACCAAGCGCGGCGGCCGCTTCGCCGATCGGGCCGCGGTTTCGAAGGAAGCCCACCTTCGCGGGCTCGCCCGCAAGGGGCCCGAGCGGCAGCAGGTTGCCGACGGCTTCACCGGCGAGCGTTGCCGCCATCATGGCGCCGAGCGGCGGCGGCGTGCGCATCAACGTGCGCCAGGCCATGGTGCGCGCGAACAGGCGCACGCCGGCGATGGCGAAGATGAGTGGAAGGCCCCAGCCGATCTGCGCAAGACCGGCTTGAATTTCGTCGGCGCCGACGCGCCAGAGGGCGTAGACGAAAAGGGCGAGCGCGAAGATGGCGATGAGAATGCCGCTGAGCGTGACGCGGCGCGACGGCATGCGCGACATCATCCCATATAATCGGTGACGTGTTCCCCGCCGCCTATCAGGTTCCCGCCGCCATTCTGCTCGTCATTGGCGGGCTCGTCGCGTGCTTCGCCGGCTATCGCGTGTTTCGCGTCGTGCTCGGCATCTATGGCTTCATCCTGGGCGCGGTCGTCGCGACGTCGGCGATGGGCACGTCCGATACCGCGTGGCTGATCGGCGGCGCGCTCATCGGCGGCATCGCGGGCGCGCTCATTCTCGTGGCGGCATACTTCATCGGCGTGGCGCTCATCGGCGCCGGCGCGGCCGCGCTTGCCGTCAATCTCGTGTGGGGTCAGCTCTCAGGCGGCGAGCCGCCCGCGCTGGCGATCATCATTGCCGCCGTGATTGGCGCGCTCGCGTCGCTGTCGCTGCAGCGCTATGTGATCATCATCGGCACGGCGCTCGGCGGCGCGTGGACCGTGATCGTGGGCGCGATGACGCTGATGGGACAGCGCGGCGCCGAGACGGCCGCGCGTGCCGCAACCGAACCCGGCGACGTGTGGGTGCTCTATCCGCTGAATCCCGCTCCGGGACAGGGCTGGGTGCTCGCGGTCTGGATCGTGCTCGGCCTCATCGGCATCTTCGCGCAGATGCGGTACACCGCAAAGAAGTAGGGGCAGGCTTCAGCCCGCCCGAAATGGAGAATCAATGGCAACTTTTTCGCGATCGGTAGACGTCGACTGGTCAGGCACGTTGATGGAAGGCAAAGGCCAGGCGGGCCGCGGGCTCGGGCGCGTTTTCGCTGCCGGTGACCTTTCCGCAGCGCATCGGCGAGCCTGGCGGCGCGACCAGTCCCGAAGAGTTGATCGCGGGCGCGCTTGGCGTGTGCTACACGATGGTGCTGGCGAACATGGTCGGCAAGAAAGGCGGGCAGGCGACTGGCCTGCACGTGCGATGCGAGGTGACCGCCGACAAGGGCGACGCCGGCATCAAGATCGTCACGGCGAAGCTGACGCCGCGCGCCGACGGCCTGAGCGGCATGAACGCCGCCGATTTTGCGACGACCGCACAAGAGGCCGAGGAAAAGTGCCCGGTCGCCACCGCGCTGCGCGGTAACGTGCAGATCGAAGTTTCGGCCTAGCCGCGCGCAGGCGCCTGGTCCGGTGTTCCTTCGCGGACGGCGTTAAAAGATCGCAGGCGCGACCGCTCTTTGGCGCGCCCGCAGTCCGACGGCCGCGAAGGAACACCGGACCAGGCGCCGAGCATCAGCGCGCTGGCGTGCTGACCTCGACGAGGTGCGGCGCGCCGGTTTCGCTCACGAACCCTTTCGCGAACGACTCCGTCGCATTCTTTTCCGTCACCGTCGGCACGAAGTACCAGTCGGCCTGCATCTGCTGCGGCTGCAGGTCGACCACCAGATAGCCCCGGTGAAATCCCTCGACCCATTTAAGATGCGGCCGCTGTTTCAGGTACCCGTCGGCGCGGGCCGCACCCCGGTCGGCTTGCTGCGAGCCCCAGCCCGGTGAGCTGATGGCCGGCGTCACCAGTTCGACGGCCACGGCGCCGCGGCCGGTGCGCGCGTCGTATCCGCGCCACGGATCGTGCGCGATGTCGTACGCCCAGGAGCTGTGCACGTCGCCGGTAAGGATGACGGCGTTGCGAATCTGCTCTGAGTCCAAAAAATCGGTGACCCGCGCGCGCGCCGGCCGATAGCCGTCCCAGGTGTCCTTGTTCTCGGCCGGTGAGCCCGCCGGCGCCATGGGCGCAAACATCACCTGCTGTCCGAGCAGCTGCCACGTGACGCCGGCTTTCTTCGACGCGCGCAGCTCGTCGAACAGCCACTCCTCCTGCGCGCGGCCCAGCAGTGTCCGCTTCGGATCTTCGATGATGTCGACCTGCTCGCGCTTCGGCGCTTCCTGATCGCGGCCGACGTAGCGCGTGTCGAGCATCACGAGGTCGGCAAGGTTGCCGAACGCGAATGAGCGATAGATCCGCGTCTCGCGCGACATCCGATCTTCCCGAATCGGCATCCACTCGTAATAGGATTGAATCGCCGCATCGCGGCGCGTTTCCCACGGCCCTTCGCCTGTCTGCGGATTGTGGTTCTCTGCGCCGTCCCGCCAGGTGTTGTTCGCGAACTCGTGGTCGTCCCAGACAACAATCCATGGATGCAGGCGATGCGCTTCCTGCAGATCGGGGTCGGACTTGTACTGCGCGTGGCGCGTGCGATAGTCCTCGATCGTCGTGATTTCCTTGTCGGGCATGGGGATGCGGCCGAACGCCGTGCCGTCGCCGTAGCCCCTGTTTCTGTATTCGTAGATGTAGTCGCCGAGATGCAGCACGGCGTCGAGGTCAGGCCGCTCTGCAATGCGGCGATACGCGCTGAAGTAGCCGAACGGCAGGTTCGAGCACGACGCGATGGCCAGCCTCACGCGCCTGGTCTCGCGCGGCAGCGTGCGCGTGCGTCCGATCGACGACGCTTCGCCGAGCGCGCTGAAGCGGTAGTAGTACGTTGCGCCCGGCTGCAGCCCGAGCGCGTCGACCTTGACGGTAAAGTCGCGCGCCGCCGACGCGAGCTGCATCCCGCGGCTGACGATGCGCGAGAACGTGCGGTCGCGCGCAATCTCGAAGCTGACGGGAATCTCGCCGCGCGTGCTGCCGCCTCGCGGCGTGACGCGGGTCCAGAGGATGACTCCGTGCTGCAGCGGATCGCCCGATGCGACGCCGTGCAGAAAGATGCGCCGTCCCTGCCGCGCCTCTGCGAGCGCGACGGGCGAAAGCCGATCGATGAAGGTCGCGGCGCCGGCGAGCGCGGCCGTGCCAAGGAACCCGCGGCGGGAGGTGGCCATGGGGGTTATGCTACGATTAATGTTCCCATCCGCCCTTCGACATCGCCCAGGGCAGCATGCGGCCGCATTCCTCGGTAGCTCAATGGCAGAGCATCCGGCTGTTAACCGGAGGGTTGCTGGT
>JBBDWL010000055.1:0-5217 GCA_040902895.1 Vicinamibacterales bacterium
ACCACGCGCGCGCGGCTGGCGCCAAGCGCGAAGCGGATTCCCATCTCGCGCGATCGGCCGGCAGCGCGCACGAGCGCGAGGCTCGCGAGATTTGCGCAGGCGATCAGCAGCACCGCGCCGACCGCGCCGAGCAGCACCAGCAGGGCGCGGCGGATGTCGGCCTCGACCACGAAATCACGGAGTGGCAGCAGCCGGTTCGTCCAGCCTTTTCGTGATTCGGGATGCTGGGCCTCGAGCCGGGAGGCGATTGCGGCGAGGCGCGCATCGCCTTGCTCGATCGGCACGCCGTCGCGCAGCCGCGCAAGCGCCAGAAAGATCAGATTGTCGCGCCGCGCGAGGTCTTCGGCGGCGAACTGCGCGGGCCGCAGCGGCAGGAACAGTTGGGCCTCCTCCGGCCATGCGGCGCGATCCGCGAGGATGCCGACGATCTCGTGCGGCGTGCCGCCGACGGTCAGGGTCCTGCCGAGGGCGCCTGCATCACCGCCAAACCGGCGCTGCCAGAGATCGAAGGCGAGCACTGTCACACGCGGCGCCGACATGCCATGGTCGTTTGGCATGAACGGCCGGCCGGCCACGAGCGTCGCATCCACCAGCGGGAAGAAATCTTCGCTGACCTGGCCGGCGACGATGCGTTCAGGATCGCCGGAACCGGTCACGTCAATATTGATCGGCCGCCAGAGCGCGACGTGCTCGAAGACCTCGGTTTCGCGCTTCCAGTCTTCGTAGTCCGCGAAGCTGATGCTTCCCTGCTCGATGTCGCGGGCGGCGTTCTCGCTGACCGGCACCACGAGCCGATCCGCATGCGGATAGGGCAGCGGCCGCAGCAGCACTGTATCGACGGCGCCGAAGATCGCGGCGTTGGCGCCGATCCCCAGGGCGAGAGCGGCAATGGCAATGAAGGTGTAACCGGGTGTGCGGCGGAGCGACCGAATGGCGTACTTCATGGTGAGGTTAGACGACCTGCGGAGCAGCCGCGTTGGCAGCCGATGCGAGAATGTGCGGATGATTAATGTGGCGCCCGACGTCGCGGCGCACGTAAGGCCTGGCTGGCTCATCCTCGACGGCGTGAGCGTGGCTGAAGGCACGCCCGCCATGGACGGCCCGCTTGTCGAGGCGACATCCCGCATGCGCGCCGCCGCGGATCAGCCGGAGCGGACCGCGCTGGTGCGGGCGATGTACCGGCGTTTCGGCGTCGACCCCACCAAGACGCGCCCATCGTCGGAAGCGCTGCTGCGGCGCGTGCGCAAGGGTGATCCGCTTCCCCGCATCAACACGGTCGTCGATATCTGCAATTGGTGCTCGCTCGAGTTCCAGGTGCCCTACGGCCTTTACGATCTCGCGCGCGTCCGCGGCCCGATCGAGCTGCGCGTCGGGCGGCCAGGCGAGTCGTTTGCCGGCATCCGCAAAGACGATGTGCACCTTGACGGCAGACTCGTGCTGGCGGATGACGCCGGGGCCTTCGGCAATCCAACATCCGATTCGGCGCGGACGATGGTGACGACCGCGGCGGTCTCGATCCTTGCCGTGATCTTCGCGCCTGCGGCTGTGTCCAGCGCCGCACTGCAGCAGATGCTCGAGACGACCTCGGCCCGTATGCGTGAATTTGCGGGCGGCGTCGAGCGCGCGCGGGGAATCGCGGATAATCAGCGCTGATGTTCGTCTCCGCCATCATCGTCGCCGGGGGCCGCGGCACGCGGCTAGGCGGCGACGTGCCGAAGCAGATGCTCGATCTGGGCGGACGCACCATGCTGCAGCGCAGCATCGACGCGTTCGACGCGCATGCCGCCATTGGTGAAATCGTCGTCGTGACTGCACGGGATCTGAAGGAGTTCCGTGTCACTCACAGCGAGAAACCGTTCGCGGTTGCGCTTGGCGGGGATCGCCGCCAGGACTCAGTAGCATCCGGCTTCAAGGAGAGCAACCCGCGCGCCGACGTGGTGCTCGTGCACGACGCCGCGCGGCCGTTCGTGAGCGCCGATCTGATCTCGCGCGTCATTGAAGGCGCGAAGGCGTATGGCGCGGCAATTCCCGCGCGCCAGGCGAGCGACACCGTGAAGCGCGCCGCGCGCGCGGGCGCGTGTATCGAGGAGACGATTCCGCGCGAGGTCGTCTGGCTTGCGCAGACGCCTCAGGGGTTCACGCGCCAGGTGCTCGCGGATGCGATTGCGGCGGGTTCGTCGATCGATGCGACAGACGAAGCGATGCTTGCGGAGCGGGCCGGGCATCCCGTCCACGTGATCGAAGGTGACGCGGACAACGTGAAGATTACGACTGAACGGGATCTGGTGCGTGCGCGTCAGCGTGTCGGCGACAGCGTTCACGTCGGCACGGGCTACGATCTCCACCGTCTCGTGGAGGGACGCGCGCTGACGCTTGCGGGCATCAGCATCCCTTTCGAGAAGGGACCGCTGGCACATTCCGACGGCGACGTCATCGCACACTCGTTGTGCGACGCCATTCTCGGTGCCGCCGCGATCGGCGACATCGGACGGCATTTCCCCGACAGCGATCCTGCATGGAGGAACGCGCCGGGCCTTGACCTGCTGGGGCGTTCAGTGCAGATCGTCGCTGAGGCGGGCTGGCGTGTCGTGTCGGCTGACGTCACCGTGCTGCTCGAGCGCCCGAAGCTCGCCCCGTACATCGATCGCATTCGCGAAGCGCTCGCCGCGCCGTTGTGGATCGCGCCGACGAGTGTGAGCGTGAAGGCCAAGACCAACGAAGGCGTCGATGCCGTAGGCCGCGGTGAGGCGATTGCGGCGCATGCCGTCGCGGTGCTGCGACGCGCGGAGCGCGGCGAACGCGCGCTCATCCCATGAGAGTTCGCTTCGCCCCAAGTCCCACCGGGCACCTCCACGTCGGCAACGCGCGCACGGCGCTCTTCAACTGGCTGCTCGCGCGCGGACACGGCGGCACGTTCATCCTGCGCATCGAAGACACCGACGCCGAGCGATCGACCGCCGAATCAGAGCGCGGCATCCTCCGAGACCTGCGGTGGATGGGACTCGAATGGGACGAGGGGCCCGATGTCGGCGGCGGTCATGGTCCGTATCGCCAGTCCGAGCGCTTCGCGCTGTACGCGTCGCACGCCCGCGAGCTGATCGAGAAGCGGCTCGCGTACTACTGCTTCTGTTCTGCCGAGCAGCTCGAGGCCGAACGCACGCTGGCGCTGGCGGAAGGCCGGCCCCCGATGTATTCAGGCACGTGCCGCGATCTCGATCCTGAAGAGTCGGAGCGCCGCGTCACGGGCGGCGAACGCGCGGTCGTCCGCTTCCGTGTGCCCGACGGCGGCGACGTGAAGTTCGACGATGACGTGCGCGGCGAGGTGGTGTTCAGCATGGACGTCATCGGCGACTTCGTGCTGGTGCGATCGGACGGACGTCCGGCGTACAACTTCGCCGTCGTGATTGACGATGCGCTGATGCATGTGACGCAGGTGATTCGCGGCGAAGATCACATTTCGAATACGCCGCGTCAGGTGCTGTTGTACGAGGCGATGGGCATGGAGCCGCCGGCGTTCGCGCATCTGTCGCTCGTGCTGGGTCCGGATCACGCGCCGCTGTCGAAGCGTCACGGCGCCACGTCGGTGGCCGAGTTCCGCGCGAAGGGCTATCTGCCCGAGGCGCTCGTGAATTATCTGGCGCTGATCGGATGGTCGCCGGTGACCGAGTCCGAGCAGGTCGAGGCCGCGCTCGGCGGCGCCAATCCCGAGCTGTTGCCGGTCGACGAGATGGCGCGCCGCTTCTCGCTCGAGCGCGTGAGCCACAGCGCGGGCGTGTTCGACGAGGCCAAGCTCGCGTGGATGAATCGTCACTACATGAAGCAGGCCGCGCCCGAACGGCTGGTGCATGAGTGCTGGTCGTGGCTGGCCGCGCGCGGATGGGTCACGACCCGCACGCCCGAGGCGCAGCAGTTCATTGCGTCGCTCATGCCGATTGCCGCGGGCAGCGTCGACCGGCTCGACGAGGTCGCCGACCGCGTGCAGTTTCTCTTCGATTGGGACGCGGCGCCCGCCGCCGGGCTCGTCGCCGCCGATGACAATGGCCAGGCGGTCGTTGGCGCGTTCGCCGACGAATCGACAGGACAGCTGCTCGGCGACAAAGATGCGTTCCGCGCCATCATGAGCCGGGTGAAGGATCGGACCGGCCTCAAGGGCAAGGCCCTGTTCCATCCCGTACGCGTCGCCCTCACCGCCGCCGAGTCAGGACCAGAGCTGGATCTTGCGGTGCCGGCAATCGATCGCGGCGCGTCGCTCGCGCCGGCGGCTGGCGTCAAGCCGATCGTGCCGTGTCACGAGCGGGCGCGGCGATCGCTCGAGGCGCCATGCTGATCTACGGCATCAACGCCGTCACCGAAGCGCTGAAGGCGCGCAAAGTCGAGCGGCTGCTCGCCGTGCGCGGCGCGGGCGACCGCGTGAGCGCGCTGCTCGATCGCGCCCGCGAGCTGCGCGTGCCGGTGGAGATCGTCGACAAGATGGCGATGGAGCGGCTGTCGCGCGGCGGCGTGCATCAGAACATTGCCGCCTATCTCGCCGCGCTGCCGGCGTACACGCTCGACGAGCTGCTGGCCGTGCCGAACGAAGAAGGGCGCGCGGCGCTGCTGGTCGTGCTCGACGGCATCGAAGACCCGCACAACGTCGGCGCGATCATCCGCACCGCGGATGCGGCCGGCGTCGACGGCATCATCCGGCAGGGCCGCCACGCAGCGCCCCTCAGCGGCGCCGTCGCCAAGGCATCGGCCGGCGCCGTTGCCCGCGTGCGCATCGCCACCGTCGTCAACATCGCGAGGACGCTGGAAGAGCTGAAGGAAGCGGGAGTCTGGACGATTGGGCTCGACGGGCAAGCCACCGAACGCTATGATCACGTGGACTACACGATTCCGACCGCTTTCGTCTTTGGTGCCGAAGGCAGCGGTCTGCGGCGTCTGGTGGGCGAGCGGTGCGACCGTCTGGTGCGGATTCCGATGCACGGCGAGGCAGAAAGTGTGAACGTTTCTGTGGCGTCGGGGATCGCGCTGTTCGAGGCCGTACGGCAAAGATTGGCCTGAGCCGAAGATTTCCTTCAAGTCACTGCGTGTCAACGACTTAGCTGGTGCCAGCACCCCAGGCGACAGGGTGGTTACTTGCCCAATCGGCATATTTTGTGCTACAAATTGCCTTTTGTTTTGGCTGGCGTAGCTCAGTCCGGTAGAGCAGCTGATTTGTAATCAGCCGGTCGGGGG
>JBBDWL010000056.1:0-150775 GCA_040902895.1 Vicinamibacterales bacterium
AGCCCGAGGTTGTAGTCGGTGTGGTCGCCGATCAGATTGACGCGGCCGTGACCGACGCCGGTGGCCCTGGACATGCGCACAGAGTACGCGAAGCCCGGGCCGTCACAGAATTTCCGATCCGCGTCCGTCACATGCTGGCGAAAGGAGACATTCATGTGACAGCAATTCTGAATTCTTAATTCACCAACTTTGAATTCAGGCGATCAGTACCGATAGTGGTCCGGCTTATACGGCCCTTCCACCTTCACACCGATGTACGCAGCCTGCTCCGGCGAGAGCTCCGTCAGCTTCGCGCCGAGCTTCGCCAGGTGCAGCCGCGCGACCTTCTCGTCGAGCGCCTTTGGCAGCACGTACACCTTCTTCTCGTACTTGGCGTTGTTGCCGAAGAGTTCAATCTGCGCCATCGTCTGGTTCGTGAAGCTGTTCGACATCACGAAGCTCGGATGGCCGGTCGCGCAGCCGAGATTCATCAGCCGGCCTTCGGCAAGAATCAGCACCGAGTGGCCGTCCGGGAACACCCACTCGTCATACTGCGGCTTGATGTTGATCGTCTTGATGCCCGGCACCTTCTTCAGGCCGGCCATGTCGATCTCGTTGTCGAAGTGGCCGATGTTGGCGACGATCGCCTTGTCCTTCATCTTCCCCATGTCGGCGGCCGTGACGATGTTGTAGTTGCCGGTCGCGGTGATGAAGATGTCGGCCGATGAGATCACATCTTCCTTCGTGACCACCTGAAAGCCCGCCATGCAGGCCTGCAGCGCGCAGATCGGATCGATCTCGGTCACCACCACGCGCGCGCCCTGCCCCGCCAGCGCCTGCGCGCAACCCTTGCCGACGTCGCCGTAGCCGAACACGACGACCAGCTTGCCCGCGAGCATCACGTCGGTCGCGCGATTGAGGCCATCGACCACCGAGTGGCGGCAGCCGTACAGGTTGTCGAACTTCGACTTCGTGACCGAGTCGTTGACGTTGATCGCGGGAAACAGCAGCGTGCCCGCCTTCTGCATCTCATAGAGACGATGCACGCCGGTGGTGGTCTCTTCGGTGACGCCCTTGATGTCGGCGGCCACTTTCGTCCAGCGGCCCGGATTCTTCTTCGCCTCGGCATGAAGCAGATCGAGAATCACGCCCCACTCTTCGGGATCGTTGTTCGGATCGAACGCCGGAATCGTGCCCGCCTTTTCGAACTCAGCGCCCTTGTGCACCAGCAGCGTCGCGTCGCCGCCATCGTCGAGCAGCATGTTGGGGCCGGAGCCGTCGGGCCACATCAGCGCCTGCTCCGTGCACCACCAGTATTCGGGCAGCGTCTCGCCCTTCCAGGCATAAACCGGCACGCCGCTCGGCTTGTCGACGGTGCCCTTGCGGCCGACGACCACCGCGGCCGCCGCGTGATCCTGCGTCGAAAAGATGTTGCACGAGACCCAGCGCACGTCGGCGCCGAGATCCTCGAGCGTCTCGATCAGCACCGCGGTCTGCACGGTCATGTGCAGCGAGCCCATGATTTTCGCGCCCTGCAGCGGACGCTTGCCCTTGTATTCCTCGCGCACGGCCATCAGCCCGGGCATCTCCTGCTCGGCGAGGCGGATTTCCTTGCGTCCCCACTCGGCCAGCGAAAGGTCTTTCACCTTGAAGGGCTCGCGGCCCGCTTTGCGTGTCTGTTCGTACGCGTGCTCGGTCATCACTGCAGTTGCCATTCTGATCTCCCTAATTCAAAAGTAAAAGTTGAAAGTTCAAAATTGCATTTCAACTTTCAACTTTAAATTTCTCTCTTCCGTCCCGTTGCTACAAACAATGAAGGGCCGCGCGATGCGGCGTCGGCCGGCAGCGCGTGCACCCGAATCCCGTCGAATCCCGCGACCTCCATCAGCCGCGTGATCTGCTCGGCGCTGAAGCCGAGCCACACATGCCCCATCTGCTGCCGATACTCTTCGCGGTCGTGCGGCAGCATGTCGATAATCAGCAGCCGTCCGCCCGCCTTCAGTGCGCGGCGCGCTTCGGCGAGCGCGACGGAAGGGTCCGGCACGTGATGCAGCACCAGCATCATCGTGGCCGCATCGAGCGAGCCGGAGTCGATCGGCAGCGACTCGAGCACGCCCGGCTTCAATTCCACGTTGGGCGCGTCGCCGACGCGCGTGCGCGCGGCCGCCAGCATCTCGTCGGATGCATCGACGGCAATCACGCGGGCTACGAACGGCGCGAGCGCGCTCGAGACAATGCCGGTGCCGCAGCCGAGATCGCCGACCGTCCACCGGTCGTCGGCGAGCGCGAGCAGGCCCTGCAGAAAGAAATTCTGGCCGAACAGCTCTTCGCGCAGGCGATCCCAGTGGCTGGCTGACGCTGCGAAGAAGGTCTGCGAGCGGGCGGCGCGCCGCGCGAGCACCGACTTCAGCCTCCGCTGATCCTGCGCTGCTCCGGGGCGCTCCGCAACCTGAGCGCGCGCCAGACTCCAGACGGTGTCGAGCTCCGAGCCCGGGACGACCAAAAACGAATAAAACCGGCTGGTGCCGTCACGCCGCGATCCGACCCAGCCGGTATCCGAAAGCACCTTCAGATGGCGGCTGACGGTCGACTGCGGAAGCTGCAGCACGTCGGCCAGCTCACCCACCGTAAGCTCGCGCCGCTCGAGGATGAGCAGCATCCGGCAGCGTGTGGCATCCGACAGGGCGCCTAAGGCATCGAGCAGGGCGGGGGCGGCGACAGACATCTATCCGTAAATCCGGATAGATGATAACACAGGCCAGTTATTCAACCCGGCTTATTTTCCCGTCCTTCGAGTCATCTCGCCCGGCTGGTGATATGACTCTTCGGACCCGAAAATAAGCCGGGTTGAATTAGCCGGCAGGTTCCTCCGCGACCAGTCCTCGAAGGAACCGTCGTACAGGACGACCTTGTGTCCGAGCAGGCGCGCGGCGAACAGGACGGCGGTGGCTTGCTGGCCGATGTGGCAGTAGGTCACGACGGTGTCGTCCGGCTTCACGCCGGCCGCAGCGAACAGCGCTCGCAGCTCCGCCTGGGATTTCAGCAACCCATCGGCGGTGGTCAGGGTGGTGTACGGAACACTGAGCGCGCCGGCAATGTGTCCTGCCTTGTGGCGAGCGGCCTGGCTCCCGCCGACCTGCGTGCCGTCATAAAACGCCGGCAGACGCGCGTCGACGATCGCGAATCCTGGTTTGCTCAGGCGTGTCTGGACGAACTCCGCGTCAGCCACGACCGGTCTGACCTTCAACGGAGACAACTTCCCCGCGCCCGGAGCGGCAACGTCGGTGGTGACTGGGCGCTTTTCCCGCGTCCATGCGTCGAGGCCGCCATCAAGCAGAGAGACATTGTCGAGACCGGCCCAATGCAGCGTGAGTATCAGGCGTGTCGCGAGCGTGATCGGGCCGCCGGCGTGGTAGACGACGATGTGCAAATCGTCGGAGATGCCGAGCGCGGCGAGGCGCTCGCGCAGTACGTCTGGCGGCAGCATCTCGAGATTGAGTTCCTGCGTGCGCGCGTGCAGGGAGTTGCGGACGTCGGCGAAGCGGGCGCCGGCAATATGCGCCGCGTCATAGCCCGCTTTCTCGCCCACATGCAGCAGCACGAGTTTGGGATCGTTGAGACGACCGGCCAGGTCGGCCGTCGACACCAAGATTGATTGACCGACGGCCTCGGCCGGCACGGCCAGAAAAAGCACAACGGACGCGGCAAGCGCGGGCAGAGCACGTCGCACAGTCACCTCACAGGCCAATCTACAAGGGATGGCGACGCCGCGCCAGACCTAAACAGCCGGGCTAGGTGCGGTTGGCCTTGTGTTCGCATCTGATCCGTATCGATGGAACGGATCGCCCGCAAGAAAGTGCTGCTGATTGTCATCGATGCCGCGTCTCCGTGGGCGCTGAAACCGGCCCTCGAGGCAGGGCGTCTGCCGACGCTCGCGCGGCTCGCGGAACAGGGCGAATGGAACTGGGCGGGCGCGTCCATCTTTCCGTCCATCACGCCCGCGGCGACCTGCAGCATCGCGACCGGCCGCTATCCGGTGCAGTCTGGCATCGGCGGCGCGGCGTGGTACGAGCGCGATCGCGACAAGCTGCATTACTACGGCGACGATTTCTGGGTGATCGCGCTCGAGGGATTCGGCAGCTTCCTGCGCGATTTCCTCGAAGAGCTGAATGGCGACCGGCTTCGTGCGCCGACGTTATTTCAGACCGTGGAGCGCGCCGGCCTGCGCGCGACCTGCATCAACTATCTGATCTTCAAAGGGGATGTGCCGCACCGGGCCGATACACCCGCGATGCTGAAGCTGCTGCCCGGCGCCCCACCACATTTCACCTTGCACGGACCGACGCACCTGCTGCTTGGCGACTGGGTATCGACGCCGGCGCCCGGCGGCAGCGTGATGACGCCGGCCGGAGGGCCGCACCATCGCTTCGGCATGGACGATGCCTCGACCCTCCATCTGCTCCATCAGATCGGCGACACGCGCGATGCCGGCGACTTCGTGCTCGCGTATTTTGCCGACAACGATTATCGCAGCCACGAGGTCGGGCCCCTTGCGGCCGTGCCCGTCATCGAGCGCATCGACACAGGCCTCGGCGACTTCTTCGAGCGCATGGGGGGTCTCGAACGTTTTCTCGACGAGTACGCGGTGATCGTGACGTCGGATCATTCGCACTGCGACATCCTGCAGACGAAAGCCGAGGCCGCTGTTGACCTGCAGGCGCTGCTCTCCGATTTCATTCCGGCCCGGCTTGCAGACGGCTGGGCGCAGGGTGGGGAGATCATGATCTGTCCGAACATGCGCGCGGCGCAGATCTACTTCCGCGTCGTCAGCGCGCAGGCGCTGGCACGCGCCATGGCCTCGATGCTGGCTGACCCGCGCATCGACCAGGTGATCTGGCCGGCTGCCGCCACCGAGCCGAGCGCTCCGGGATTCAAGGTCGCGACGGCCGATCGCGGCACGCTGCATTTCTGGACCGCGCGTCCCGACGCGGTGCCCGGATCCTCGAGCGCGACGGACGACCACGGCACGACATGGAGCTGGCGCGGTGACCTGTCAGCGGTGGATGCGCGGGCCGAGGGAGGGCGAATCGAGTACGGCGATTACCCGAACGCGCTCGAGCGGCTTGCCGGCGGCGTGGGCTTCGATGACGGCGGCGATCTGTGGGTCACGGCGAAACCGGGCTATGAGTTCGCCTTGCCAGGCGGAGACGTCCATGTGCGCGGCGCGTCACACGGCGCGCTGCATGCGCTCGACTCGACGACACCCGCTCTGCTCGCGGGCGCACCGCCAGGCATCACGCTGCCCATCAACGTTCGATCAATCGATGTCGCTCCGCTCGTGCTGCGGATGCTTGGCATCAATTAGTTTCGGCGCAGGACTTTTCCTGGCCGTTTTCCCGTAAACGCTCCGTCCTGAATCACCGGCTGGCCGTTGACGAGCACGAGCCACATGCCTTCGGACATCTGGTGAGGATCTTCGTAGGTGGCGCGCTCGCGGAGCGCCGCAGGATCGAACACCACGAGATCCGCAGTCGCGCCTGGCTGGAGCAGGCCGCGGCCCTCGAGGCCGAACGTCGAGGCGGGCAGGCTGGTCATCGAACGAATCGCCTCTTCGAGTGAGATGACGCCGCGATCGCGCACATAGCGCGTCAGTTTGCGCGTGAACGCGCCGTTGTTGCGCGGATGCGGCCGGCCCTGGCCCGGCAGCGACATGCCGCCGTCGCTCGACGTCATCATCCACGGCCGTCGCATCAGCGACACGATGTCTTCGTCAGACATGTTGAACGAGACGACCGAGGCGCCGCCCGCTTCGACGATCTCGAGCGCGGTGATGTCGGCGCTCTTCTGCCGCGCCTCGGCGATCTGCTCGAGCGACTGTCCCTCGAGCGCGCGATCGGCGCCGTGCGACGCAATCACCAGCGCGCGGGCGCCGCCGCGGCGGCGGATGTTCTCGCGCATCTCCGCCAGAATCTTCGCCCGCGTGGCGGGATCGGCCAGCCGCGTGCGGAACTCCGCGTTGCCGCCGGCCTGCGCCCATCGGGGCACGACCGCCGCCCCGATGCTGGTGGATGACGCCTCATAGGGATACTGATCGGCGAGCACGTCAACGCCCCGCGCGCGCGCCAGCTCGATGCGCGTCGCCGCCGCGGCGGCAAGTCCCCAGTTGTCGGGCCCAAGCGCCTTCATGTGGGTCACGACGGCGCGGACCCGGGCCCGTTCGGCGACGTCGATGACCTCCTGCACCGAGGCAATCAGTCCAATCGAATAGTTCGCCTCGTCACGGATGTGGCTGGCATAGACGCCGCCGGCGGCGCGGGCGAGCACGATGACCTCGTCGAGCGTCGCGAAACTGCCGGGCGCGTAGAAGAGACCGCTCGACAGACCGAACGCGCCCTCCACCACGGCGCGCGCTACGAGCGCCTCCATCTTCGAAAGTTCTTCAGCCGTGGGCGCGCGATCGGCCGGTCCGAGAATCGCGGATCTGACGCTGCCATGTCCGATCAACAGGCCGACGTTGACGCCCGTTCCACCCTTCTCGAGCGCGGCGCGCTGGGCCGCGAGGTCGATGGGACCGCCGCCATCCGGATTGCCGATGATCGTGGTCACGCCCTGCGCGACAAGCGATCGCGCGTCGCGAAGCGCGTCCCGCGTGAGCGCTTCGGCCGCGTGCGAATGCACATCGATGAATCCCGGCGCGATCAGCCGGCCGGCCGCATCAATCGTGCGCGCGGCCGGCGCTCCCTGCAGCCTGCCGACCGCCGCCACGCGGTCGCCCCGAATCCCCACATCCGCCCTGCGCCACGGATTGCCGCTGCCGTCGAGCAGCCGCGCGTTGACGATCAGGAGATCGAAGGGGACCGGCTGTGCCGGAACGAGGAACAAAGCGAGAAGGGACGGCAGGAAAAAGCGCGGCATCCGGGAATTGTATGGGGAATCGAACCGGTGGAACCACTGTTGCACCCGTTCTCTGCATGGATCATCTGAACCTGAGCAACGACCGCGACACCACACGCAATGTCTGGCAGGAATCAGCCGCGACGCACCTCATGGACCGCCTGGGATCGCTCGGCACCAGCCGCGCGCTCGTCGTGGCGGGCGGCGCCACGCTCGCCGCACTCGGGCTCCGCCGGCGCGGCGTGATCGGCGGCCTGCTGACCGCGGTCGGCAGCGCCCTGCTCTATCGCGGCCTCACCGGCCGCGACGACCTCGCGGCCGCCCGTGCGTGGAGCGCCGAAACCCTTCGGGCCCGCGGCTGGCAGTCTCCTGACGACGTCGACGAAGCCGCGAAGGAATCCTTCCCGGCCAGCGACCCTCCTTCGCACTGATCTTTCCGGCGGGGATCCCTGCACCCCACCTGGCTCGGTCGCTCGCGGGGCCCCCACACCCCGCTCCGCTTCCTCGCATCTCTCCGGCGGGAACCTCGTGGCGCAAGGGCTTGCCAACCTTTGCGCCACGTTCGACATCTAACAGCCGGGACTTATGGAAACGCTGCTTCAAGACATCCGCTACGCGGCCCGCTCGCTCGTCAAGGCGCCCGGCTTCGCCGCACTCACGATTCTCACCCTCGCACTTGGCATTGGCGCCAACACCGCGATCTTCAGCGTGGTCAACGCCGTGGTGCTGCGGCCGCTACCCTATCCGCAGCCCGAGCGGCTGGTGTACGTCACGACGCAGTTCCCGACGCTGGGTTTCGATCAGTTCTGGATGTCGATGCCGGAGTTCCTCGAATATCGCCAGTGGTCGACCTTATACGACGTCATCGGCGCCTACACGGTAGGGGCCTCGAACCTCGGCGCCGATCAGCCGATGCGCCCGGTGCGCGCCGCGGTCACCGAAGATCTGATTCCCGCGCTGGGCGTCGCGCCGATTCGCGGCCGCGGCTTTACAAAGGCCGACACCTTGCCCGGCGCCGAGGATGTCGCGATTCTCTCGACCGAGCTCTGGCAGCGCGCATTCGGCGCCGATCCGTCGGTGCTCAATCGCGTCGTCGACATCGACGGCGCGCCGACACGGATCGTCGGCATCATGCCGCGCGGCTTCGACGTGCACGACCAGCGCGTCGAGCTGTGGCTGCCGCTCACCATCGATCCGGCGAATCCGGGCAACCGCGGCGGACACTTTCTGTATCTCGTGGGCCGGCTGAAGGCGAACGTGGGCATCGATCAGGCGCGCGCCGAGCTCGATACGCTCATCCGCCGCTGGAACACCGATTTCCCGGGCACGCACACGCCGCACCCGGTGAACCATCGCCTGCGCATCGATCCGCTCAAGGAAGACATCATCGGCAGCGTGGCCACGGCGCTCTGGGTGCTGCAGGGCGCGGTTGCGTTCGTGCTGCTGATTGCATGCGCGAATCTCGCGAACCTGCTGCTGGCACGCGCCGAGACGCGGCAGCGTGAGTTCGCGGTGCGCGCGGCCCTCGGAGCCGGCATGGGCAGAATGCTGCGCCAGTTCGTGACCGAGGGCGTGATCCTCGCGCTGGTCGCAGCCGTCGCGGGCGTGGGCCTCGCCTATCTGGGCCTCGATCTCATCGTGGCGACCAACAGCGAGGGCATTCCATTCGCCAACAGCATCCGTATCGACGGCAGCGTGCTGCTCTTCACGCTGGGCGTCGCTGTGCTTACGGGCTTCATCTTCGGTCTCGCGCCGCTCATGCTCGCGCGGGGCCTGAATCTGAACAACTCGCTGAAGGAGGCCGGCACGCGCGGCAGCTCGGCCGGCGCGGGCCGCAAGCGTCTGCGCAACCTGCTGGTCGTCGCCGAAGTGGCGCTCGCGGTGGTGCTCGTCATCGGCGCCGGGCTGCTCATTCGATCGTTCGCCAACCTGATGCGCGTCGACGCGGGATTCGATCGATCGAGAATGGTGACGTTCGGCCTTGTGCTGCCGACCTCGCGCTACCAGCCGCCACAGCGCGTCGCATTCTTCTCACGTCTCACCGGGCAGTTGCGGCAGCTGCCTGGCGTGCGCGCGGTGTCGCTGATGAGCGGCCTGCCGCCGCTGCGCGCCGTCAATGCCAACGATACCGACTTCGAGCACATCACGGGCAACGAAGCCGGCGACGACACACCTTCCGAGAATGTGGACTACTGGCAGTACGTCTCGCACGAGTATGTCGAGACGATGGGTATCCCTGTCGTCAAGGGCCGCGACTTCGAGCCGCAGGATATCGGCGGCAATCCGGTGTTGCTGATTAACGAGACCCTCGCGAGCACGTTCTACGAGGGCATCGATCCAATCGGGCGGAGGATCAAGCCCGGGTTCGCAGATAACAGCCCGTGGGCCACGATCGTGGGCGTGCTGAAGGACGTCAAACAGGGCGGCATCTCGGACGAGACGGGCACGGAGCTGTACATGCTCTATGACCAGACGCCGCACTTGCTCGGCGGCGCCACGGGCAGCATGAACATCGTCGTCAGGACAGAGACGGATCCGGCGGCATTGGCGCCCGATATCCGGAGGATCGTCCGCGAAGCCGACGCCACGCTGCCGCTGGTGCGATATCGATCCATGGATGAAGTGTTCGCCGCGGCGGTCGCGCGGCCACGATTCCTCACCACGCTGCTCGGCATTTTCGCCGGGCTCGCGCTGCTGCTCGCCGCGATCGGCACCTACGGCATCCTGTCGTACGCCGTCACCGAGCGCCGGCAGGAAATCGGCATCCGCATGGCGCTTGGCGCGTCGCGCAAATCGGTGCTCGCCATGGTCCTGCGCCACGGGCTCGTGCTGGCCGGCGTGGGCCTGATTCTCGGTCTCGGCGCATCAGTGCTGCTCACGCGTGTGCTGCAGGCGCAGCTGTTCAACGTGCAGCCGATCGATCCCGTAACGATGGCCGCCGTCAGCGTCTTCATCAGCATCGTCGCGATGCTGGCGTGCCTCATCCCCGCGCGGAGGGCGACGACGGTGGATCCGATGATCGTCCTAAGGCAGGAGTAATTGAAGATTGATGATCTGTGATTGAAGATTCATTGCAGATCGAAGATTGGAGACTGGACATTGGGCGGCCGCGGGAACCGGGCGCCGGGGGTGGTGTCAAACGTAAGCAAGCAGGAAGGCCTTCCTGGAACCCGCACATCCGAAGGGTGGTTCCCGATGCCTGCTGACCTGTTCGATTCCGCGTCGCGTCCCGTACCGATTGCCCATCGGCGGGGCTTTACGGTTACGACCTCGATTCTCATCCACGCCGCCGTGCTTGCTGCCGTCGTGATCGCACCGCTGCTGACCGGCGTGTCGCTGCCCGAGGCGATGAGCCGCATGGAGGCATTCGTACTGCCGGCCGATCTGCCGCCGGCCCCAATGCCGCAACCCGTGGCGCCCCCGGCAGCCGCGACGGCGCCAACGGTCAGGCCCGATGCCGCGCCCATTCATGCGCCCGACACCATCCAACCCGAAGTGAGTCTGCCCGTGCCGGGAGTGCCGCAGGCGATCGGAGCGCTGCTGCCAGCGGGGCCTTTCACTGGCGTGCCGCCCACGTTCGGCACGGGCAAAGCAGCGCCACTGTCGGCGCCACCGCCACGGCCGCAGGGACCGGTGCGTATCGGCGGCGACATCCGCGCGCCCCAGCGCATCCGGCACGTCCCGCCGGCGTATCCCGCCATCGCGCTGTCGGCGCGAATCGAAGGCGAGGTCGTGCTCGAAGCCATCATCGATGAGACGGGCGCAGTCACGAACCTGAAGGTGATCAAATCGGTGGGACTGCTCGACGAGGCCGCGAAACAGGCGGTGTCGCAGTGGCGCTATTCCCCCACTACACTGAACGGCGTCAAGGTGCCGGTCATCATGACCGTGAAGGTGACGTTCACGCTTCGGTGAATTTCATCGCGTGATGATCCCCATCAGGTCGCGCAGCTGGGTCTTGAGCCCTTCAGATCCGGTGAACAGCGAATCCGGAAACGTGCGAAAGCGCGCCATCTCGTCGTAAATCTGGGCCCCCTGATACCGGTTCAGCTGCATGCCCGCCAGATACTGCAGGCGCAGGTTGCGATCGGTGTTGATCTGAGCGCCCGCGAGCCACGGCGCCAGGTCCGTGCCGCGTCCGCCGTATGTCGACAGCAGATGCAGCGGCGACAGAAACGCAACGTCGCGCATCGACTGGGCCGCGCGCGCGTGCTGCGGATCGGCGAACCGCGCCTGCAGCACATCCAGGTCGAGCGGACCTCCTGTTTGTCGGCCCATCAGCACGATGTCGTACCCCTGCCCTTGCTGCAGATTGGCCCAGATCGTGGCGTCGGGGAAGACTTCCACGAACGTGGCGATCTCGCTTTTCACCACTTCGAGATCGCTCTCGTAGAGGGGCACCCACTGCGTCACGACGCCGCCCGGCTTGAGATGGCGCTTGACCATCTCGAAGTATTCCTTCGTATAGAGCGTCGCCGATCCCTTCACCCACGGATGGATCGGGTCCGACGTGATCACATCGAACTGCTCATCGCTCGTCAGCACATAATGCCGCGCATCGTCATAGACGATGGTGACGCGCGGATCGTTGACGACGCCGTGATTTTCTTCGCTGAAGAAGGTGGTGACCACCTGGGGGATCAACGGCTCGATCTCGGCGATCACGAGCCGATTGAGGGCCGGGTATGTGAGGAACGATCCGGCGGTAACGCCCGCGCCGCATCCCACGACGAGCACCGACTCGGGATTCGGATGCACGAGCGCCGGCAGATGGCCCAGCATGCGCTGCAGCCGCATGTCCTGCGGCTCGGTCGAGGCCTCCACTTTTCCGCTCACATGAAAATTGCGGATGCCGCCGGCCATCTGTGTCACAGCGACCGACGCATTGAGGCCTTCGCCCGAGAACACCACCTCGGCCTGGCCGATCCACGTCACCATGTAGCGGCCATAGGCGATCAGCAACCCCGGCACGGCCGGAAGGCGGTTGACGGTCCAGATCGCGCCGATGAGGGCCGCCACGACGAGCGTGAATCCGAACGTGCCGAGCGGCTGCTCGCGCCCCTTCTTCGCGTCGGGCGCCGACCAGAGCAGCGGCGTCATGGCCAGGCACGCCGCAATCGCCGACAGGGCGATGAAGATCTGCTGCGTGCGCAGCGTGCCGAACGATTCAACGAGGAACAGGCTCGCGGCCAGGGCGCCCACGATCGCGCCGGCGGTGTTGGCGGCATAGACGCGGCCGACGACTCTGCCCGGATCGCGACCGCCCGCCACGCGCGCGGCGCCGCCTGCGTCAGTCGAGGACGGTTGGGCCAGCGATGCGAGCGCAAGCGGGAAACTCGCGCCCCATAACATTGCGCCCGGCAACACCACCGACGCGGTGCGCACGAGATCCACCTGGAACACGATGATGGGATCCGACACGAGCGATGGATTGATCGGCCAGAACGGAAGCGCGGCGGCGAGCATGTATGCCGCCCACGCAATGGCGCCCATCAACATCAGCTGACAGATGCCCAACGCAAGGCGGGGACGCTGGGACGTGCGCGAGATGAATGCGCCGACGCCGCTGCCGATGCCAAGACCGACGAGGAACACCGCGAGGATGATCGCAAAGGCGTACACGGTCGCGCCCACCAGCAGCGACAGCAGGCGCGTCCAGATCACTTGAGAGCCCAGCGCCGTCAGGCCTGAGAGGGCGATGGCCAGATAGACGGTTGCTGGCCCGCCCGCCGTAGCCGGCACGGCGGAGGCGGGTAGCCGGTTGCCGGTTGCCGGTGCATCCTGTTCAACGGCTGTCCGCTTGGAGCGAGGCTCTTCACCGTCACGCGGCGCGGGCTTGCCCGCCGAAGCCGGCCCGGCGAAGGCGGGGGCGCGCGTGGCGAGCATCCAGGCCGCGGCCGCGACGAGCAGATTGATCGCGACGCCGGCGAGCGTCGCAATCGTCATGTCGTGCACGCGCAGCAGATAGAAGCCGGCGAGCATGCAGCCCAGCACGGCGCCGGCGATGTTGCCGCCGTAGAAAAACCCGAGCCACGCCACGCCGCGCGGCGTCATGTCGACCCATCGCGCGACGGCCGGCAGCGTGGCGCCCATCAGCAGCGTGGGCGGCAGGAGGCAGATGACGGCCACGACACCGCGCAGCAGCAGGCCGCCCGTCCCGTGTCCAACCGTCGTTGAATAGATGTAGCCGACCAGTGGCGTGACGAGCAGCACCACAATCGCCAGCGCGCCGATGCCGGCTTCCAGTACGGCATAGACCCGCAGCGGATGCGCGTCGCGGCCGACATATCGCGGCAGCAGCAGGCTTCCGAGGCACATGCCGCCCATGAACGTGGCGAGCAGCACGCCCAGCGAGACCGCCGACGAGCCGATCACGAGCTGCAGCAGCTGGAACCAGACCACCTCATAGATGAGCGCGGCGCAGCCGCTGCCGACAAACAGCAGGAGTAAGACGGCGCGGTGTGACAGCATCAGCCGCGAGTGTACATTCGGCGCGCGAATGATGGCCATCCAGTTTTTTCATTGGACGGCGGCGCGGTCCCGGCGCAGAGTATCCCCGGAGGCTGTCATGTCATACGCATGCCCCGTCGATCTCGATCTCGCGCGCCTGCAGCGTGAGATCCAAACCGTCTACGCGCGCGTGGCCGCCGATCCCGGCGGCGCGTTCCACTTCCACCGCGGCCCGGTCTATGCCGTCGAGCGGCTCGGCTACGACGCCGCGGAGCTCGCGGCCCTGCCCGACTCGGTGACGTCGTCGTTTGCCGGCATCGGCAATCCGCACGCGATCGCGCGCGTGCCCGAAGGCGCAACCGTGGTGGATGTCGGCTGCGGCGCGGGCATGGATCTGCTCGTGTCGGCGGGCCGGGTGGGCGCAGCCGGCGCCGCCATCGGCGTCGACATGACCGACGACATGCTTGCGCGGGCGCGCGATGGCGCGCGTGAAGCCGGCCTGTCGAACGTCGAGCTGCGCACCGGCGACGCCACCGCGCTTCCGATCGCCGACCATACCGCCGACGTCGTCATGTCGAACGGCGTGCTGAACCTCGTGCCTGACAAAGCGCGCGCCGCAGCAGAGATGTTCCGCGTGCTCAAACCCGGCGGCCGCCTCCAGATCGCCGACATCAGCGTCGGCGAAGCGTTGTCGGAGGATGTCAGGCGGGATGTCGATCTCTGGACGGGTTGAATCGGCGGCGCTCTGCCGGCGGCAGAGATCGAAGATCTTCTCGAGAGCGTGGGATTCATCGATGTGCGGTTGGGCACCCGCTTCGACTGCTTTGCGGGCACAACGAAGGAACGGACTGCGCGCAAGTACGGAGTCATGGGGATCAATGTCTCGGCCCTGAAGGCTGAGCGGGAGGAGCGACGATGAGTCGATATCTAAATCTAAGGTTCGCGGTTGCCGTCGTTCTTGGAGCCGGCGCCATTGCGGCGGCCGGTGCGCAAGGCCAGCACGTCATGGTCCTGCCTGACGCGATCACCTGGGGGCCGGGGCCTGCGTCGTTGCCGCCGGGTACGCAGGCCGCCATGCTCGAAGGCAACCCGGCAAAACCGGGCCCGTTCACGATGCGCCTCAAACTGCCTGACGGCTACGCCATCGCGCCGCACTGGCACCCGGCCGACGAACATGTCACCGTGCTGCAAGGGACGTTCATCATGGGACTCGGCGACACCATGGATCGGTCGAAGGGCCACGAGCTCTCCGCGGGCGCGTTCGCGATGATGCCGACCGGCACACGCCATTTCGCATGGACCAGAGGCGAGACAATCCTGCAGCTGCACGGCACGGGGCCGTGGGGCGTCAACTATGTGAATCCGTCGGACGATCCGAGGCGGAAGCAGCCAAACCGTTGAGCGCTGCCAGCATGGCCTTGCAGGCCGCACCGTGATGTTTGTGCGGATGATCGACGAGCCAGAACGCGCGAGCCGGCAGCGTGCCGGCCGCGCGCGCGATGGCCAGCCGGCCTGCGGCGGCCGCGCCGGCGGCCGCCAGACGTGACGTCAGCGCCATACCGAGTCCGGCCGCGACCGCTTCGGTGACCGCAGCCGGTCCGCCGACGGACGTGATTCGCGACGGCGCAACGCGCCGGCGCTCGAGCCAGGCCAACGCGCGCCTTCGCGCGTCGGAGCCGTCTTCACGCACAATCCAGTCCGTCGCGGCCAGCATGGCGGCAGTCAGGCGCGGATGCCGGCGCGATTCGGCCGCCGCGGTCCGACGCTGCTCAGCGCGGCCCGGAACGAAACCGAAAGGCATAATCAGCACGAACGGATCGGCCGCAAGTTCAATCGCCCGCAGCTCGCCCTGCGGCCGCGATGCGGCCAGCACCGCGAGATCCAGCTCGTTGCGAACGACCATGTCTTCGAGCTCGGAGGCAGGCCCAATCGTGAGCCGGCAATCGAACTGCGGATAGGACGCGCGATAGCGCCGCAGCGTGGCGGGCAGGAGATACAACGCGGCTGTTGCGCTGGCGCCGATGCGCACGCGGCCGACCGCGCCGCTCGTGACGTCGCGAAGCCTCGCGTCGGCGCGTGAGGCCGCATCAAGAATGGCGCGCGCTTCCTCGAGCAGCGCCTCGCCCGCCACCGTCAGGGTGACACGCCGGCCGTCGCGGTTGAACAGCCGTGTGCCGATCGACTCCTCCAGCTGCGAAATCTGATGCGATACTGCCGGCTGAGAGAGATTGATCAATGCCGCAGCCCGACCGAAATGCCGGCACTCGGCAACGGCCACGAACGTCGGCAGCAGGCGCAGGTCCATGCGGGCAAATCTTAGCCGTTGGCACTCGATTCTCAGCCCTTGGTCCCTTTCGAGACCCATTCGACCGCCGCGATCCGTCTAATACCGGCATGCGATTCCTCCGGCTTTCGTCCCTGACCGTGCTCGGCGGCGTCCTGGCGGCCGCCGAGGCTTTCGCTCAGGTGACGCCGCGGCCCTCTATCGTCATCGAGCGCGTTGAGACGCCGCCAAAACTCGAAGACTACGTGAGCGGGGAAAAAGAGGCGGGCCCTTCGACTGCGGTCAGGCCAGGCACGCGCATCACCGGTTTCCTGCAGCGCGAGCCGAACGATCTCGCGCCTTCGAGCGAAGAGACCGTCGCCTACCTCTCCTATGACGACGCGCACATCTATGCGGTATTCGTGTGCCGCGCGAAGGATCCGTCGCGCATCCGCGCGCGCATGGCGCGACGCGAGTCGGTGTTCCAGGACGACGCCGTCGGCGTGATCCTCGATACGTTCAACGACAAGCAGCGCGCCTACATGTTCTTTTCGACGCCGCTGGGCGTTCAGGCCGATGGCATCACCACCGAAGGCCAGCAAGACGACATGAGCTTCGACACGGTCTGGCAGTCGCGTGGCATGCGCACCGACTTCGGCTACGTCGCGTCGATCGCGATCCCATTCAAGAGCCTCCGCTTTCCGGCCGGCACCGGGCCGCAGACCTGGGGCATCGCGCTCATGCGCAGCATCCCCTCCTCGGACGAGATCTCGTTCTGGCCCGGCATCACGCGCCGGATCAGCGGCTTCGCCATCCAACTGGGACAGGCCACCGGCATCGACGGCGTCTCGCCTGGCCGCAACATCCAGCTCATTCCTTACGGCACCTTCTCGGCCGCGCGGTTTCTCGACCGTACCGCGGCCCGGTTTGACGATGACCGGGAGGGACGCGTGGGCGTCGACGCGAAAGTCGTGGCGCGCGACGCGATGACGTTCGACTTCACGGTGAATCCGGATTTCAGCCAGGTGGAATCGGACGAGCCGCAGGTCACCGTCAACCAGCGCTTCGAGGTGTTCTTTCCCGAGCGCCGGCCCTTCTTCATCGAGAATGCCGGGTACTTTCAGACCCCCGTCACGTTGTTCTTCTCGCGCCGCATGCGCGATCCCCAGTTCGGCTCGCGCGCGACGGGCAAGATAGGCCGGTGGGCCGTCGGAGCGCTCGTTGCCGACGATCGCGCCCCGGGACAGGCGCTCGATCCCACCGATCCGTTCTTCAGCGATCGCACCTATAACGTGGTCGGCCGCGCGCGGCGCGAGTTCGCGAACCAGAGCAGCATCGGCGCGCTCGTCACGTCGCGAGACTTCGGTCCTTCCTCGAATCGTGTCGGCTCGATTGACGCGCGCATCCGGCTCAACCCGCGCTGGTTCTTCACTGGACAGGCCGCGGTGAGTGATACAGAGACGCTTGCCGGCGAACATCAGCGCGACACCGCGTTCTCCGCGTCGCTCGGCCGCGACACCCGCACGCTCGCCTACTCGCTGGTCTATCAGGACATCGGGCCTGACTTTCGCACGCAGCTCGGTTTCGTGCCGCGGACCGACATCAGGAAAGTCAACCAGTTCGTGGCGTACCGCTGGCGGCCTTCAAAAGGGCCGGTGCTTGCATTCGGGCCGAACTCGTTCCTGGATGTCACGTGGAATCACGGCGGCGAGCTGCAGGATTGGGATGCGCGGTTTCCGTTTGAAGTAGCGTTTCGCCGGCAGAGCAGCGTGTCCGTGCGCCGCAGCGAGAGCATGACCCGCTTCGGCGGCACGAGATTCCGCCATCACGAGAACTTCGTGGTCGTCAACAGCAGCGCCCTGAGCTGGATGGACGCGTCCGCGGCGTACAGTCAGGGCACGCGGCCGAACTTCTTTCCCGCCGCGGGCGTGTCGCCGTTCCTCGCCGAGTACCGCGACATCCAGGCCGGGCTCACGCTGAGACCCATGTCGAGCCTGCTCATCGGCCAGTCGTACCTGCTCAGCCACCTCGCCGCAGGCGCCGGCAGCAGCCATCAGAGCCGCGTCTTCGACAACCACATCCTGCGCACGCGCGTGAACTACCAGTTCACGCGCGAGTTCTCGGCGCGCGCCATCCTCGACTACAACGGCATCTGGGCCAATCAGTCGCTCGTCGCACTCCATCAGGATCGCCGCTTCACGGCCGACCTGCTCTTCACCTATCTGTTGAATCCGGGAACGGCGGTGTATGTGGGCTACACCGACGGCTATGAAAACGTCGCGATCGACGATCTGGCTGGACTCCGGACGATTCGCCGGCCGACAACGTCGACAGGCAGACAGCTGTTCGTCAAGACCAGCTATCTACTCAGATTCTGAACCGGTTCTTGCAACGGCCCGGCCGGCATGCAGAATGACTTCGATTACGGCGTCCTGAGCCGCACGGCGCACCGGCCCTCGCCGATGCCCGATGAACCCTGGCTGATGACGCAGACCTGGCACGATCTGGCCTTCGTGCACTGGCCCGTGGATCAGCAGCAGCTACTGAGCGCGCTGCCGGCGGGAATCGAGCTGGACATCTTCGAAGGTCAGGCCTGGATCGGTCTCGTGCCGTTCCACATGACCAACGTCGCGCCGCGCGGCGTGCCGGCGCTGCCGTGGGTTTCGGCGTTTCCAGAGCTGAATGTCAGAACATATGTCGTGGCCAAAGAGAGGCCTGGCGTGTACTTCTTCAGCCTCGATGCCGGCAATCCGGTTGCGGTCGGACTCGCGCGCTCGATGCTGCATCTTCCCTATTATTCGGCGGTGATGAGCGTGACGCCGCGGCAGGACTGGTACGACTATCGAAGCCGCCGTGTCGGCGGGGACGGCATGCAGCCTGCGGAGCTCGATGCCAGCTACCGTCCGACCGGTCCCGTGTTCGAGCCGGCCGAAGGCACGCTCGAACATTTCCTCACCGAACGGTACTGCCTTTACACCGTTAATCCGGAGCACCGGCTGTTGCGCATCGACATTCACCACGCGCCATGGCCACTGCAGACTGGCGAGATCGTGCTCAACACCAACACCATGATCGAGCCTACCGGCGTGCGGCTGCCCGACATGGCGCCGCTGGTGCACTTCGCGAAACGTCAGGACATGGTGGCGTGGCGTTTGATGCAGGTCGCGTGATCAGCCGCGGAGCGCAATCAAAGGATCGACACGGGATGCGCGGCGCGCCGGCAGCGCGCACGCCGCCAGGCCCGCGGCGATCAGCACGACCACCGCGATCGAGAAAATCCTGACGTCGTTGGGCGCCACGAGAAACAGAAAGCTCTTCACCGTGAAGCTCAGATACCAGGCCGCCGCAGAGCCGGCGACGAGCCCCACGCCAATCAGCATGCCGGCATGTCGCAGCACCATGCGCACCACGTCGGCCGGCCGCGCGCCAAGAGCCATGCGCACCCCGATTTCCTGCGTGCGCTGCGCCACGACGTAGGCCATCACGCCGTACACGCCGGCTGACGCAATCAGGAGACCCAGCGCACCGAGCAGCGACAGCAGCGCCATGCTGAAGCGGCGCTGCGCAATCATGCGATCCATGTAGCCCTCGAGCGTGAACACGTCGCCTCGCAGGCGCTGCTCTTTGTTCACCGACCACACCGCCGCCTTCACGCCGGGCAAGACCTGCAGTGGATCGCGCGAGGTGCGAATCACGAGGGCCGTGCTGGTCGTCTCGCCGAGCGGGACATACGCCTCCTGCCGCACCGGCGACTCGGGACCGAGGTGCCGGATGTCGCCGACGATGCCGACGACGACACGCTCTTCGTCGTTGAGGGTGAACCGTTCGCCAAGCGCAGGCCTGCCCGGCCAGTACAGGCGCGCAGCCGCCTCGTTGATGACGGCGACCTTCTCGCTTCCTCCGCGATCATCGGCGTTGAGATACCGGCCCTGTCGCAGAGGCAGCTCCAGCATCTCGAGGTAACCCGGCGAGACGGATCGGAAGTCGAGATCCAGCCCGTCGCCTTCGAGCCTGCCGCGCCCGGGCAGCGAAATGACGTTCCGGTTCCAGCTTCCGGTAAGAGGGACGCCGCCGTTGACCGCGGCGACGTTCTCGACGCCGGGGACGCGCCGGATGGCCGCCATCATGTCGTGGATGTACGGCACACCCTGCTTTGCCGCCTCGCGGATCATGCGGGTGCGCTCTTCGGGCGCCGCCGACGCGAGGCGCGCCACGTTGACCGGGATGCCGACGTTGATGGAGATCAGGTTCCGGTAATTGAACCCGGGATCGATCCGCATCAATTGCACGAAGCTGCCGGCGAAAAGTCCTGCGCCGACGAGCAGCAGCACGGCCAGCGCCACTTCGGCAACCACGAGCGCAGACCGGAGACGTCCGCCCTTCCCCGACGTCATGGAGCGGCCGCCGTCGCGCAGCGCATTCGTGATGTCGGGACGCGACGACTGCAGCGCCGGCAGCATGCCGAAGATCACGCCGGTCGCCAGCGCCGCACCCGCCGCGGCGAGCAGCACGCGGATGTCCATGCCGATCGACGTCACGCGCGGCAGGTTGGCCGGCAGCCAGGCCGTCAAGGCCGACACGCCGGCATACGCGGCCGCGACGCCGAACACGGCGCCGGTGCCCGAGAGCACCAGGCCTTCGATGACCAGTCCGCGCGCCAGACGCCAGCCGCTCGCGCCAAGCGCGGCGCGGATGCCCATCTCGCGCGCGCGCACGGTCGCGCGCGCGAGCATCAGGTTCGCAACGTTCGCGCAGGCAATCAGCAGCACGAGAATCACGGATCCGAGCAGCAGCAGCATCCACGATCGCACGCGGCCGACCAGATGATGATGCAGCGTCACGATGCGCGCGCGCCGGCCGTCGAACCATTTCGGGTGCGCGGCGTCGAGCCCCTGCATGATGCGGAGCATCTCATCCTGCGCCTGCGCGATCGTCACGCCCGGCTTCAACCGGCCGATCGCGAGCCAGTTGTAGCTGCGGCTCATGCGCGCACGCGATCTGTCCTCCTCGCGGATCGGCATCGGCACATAGAGTTCGGTCGGCTTCGGCGTTGCGACCGGATACTCGAAGCCTGGCGGCGTGACGCCGACGACCTCCCACGGCCCTTCGTTCAACTCGACCACCTTGCCGATCACATCCACCGCGCCGCCGTAGTGGCGCTGCCAGAAGCCGTGACTGAGAATCACCACACGATGCCGGCCATCGATCTCATCGTCTGCGCTGAACGCACGTCCGAGGGCCGGCATGACACGCAGCATCGGCAGGAACTCGTGCGAGAGGCGCTGCGCCGTGGCGTCGGCCGGTTCTCCGGCTTGCGTCTTCAATCGAAAGGTCGTCGAGCCGGTCGCGGCAAGCTGCGCGAAGGCCCGCTGTTCGGCGCGCCAGTCGAGGAAGGTCTGGATGGTCGTGGTGCCGCCGCCGAACGTCACCGGACGCTTCATGTCGTGCTCGAGGACGGCAACAAGCCGATCGTGCTCGTCGAATGGCAGCCCGCGCAGCACGACGGCGTCGACGACCGAGAAGACGGCCGTGGCCGCGCCGATGCCCAGCGTGAGCACCGAGAGCGCGACGAGCGTGAAGGTTGGCGACTGGCGGAGCGAGCGGAGGGCGGCACGCAGGTCTTCGCGCATGGGTGTAAGACGATACCGCCGCGCGGCGCGTTGGCGTTAGAACGGGTTATCGGGGGAGGAGAGGTTCTGTTTCAGAAGGCTCATGACGCGCCGGTGGGCGAAGACCGCGTCGGGACTCTCCTGCAGCGCCATTTCATAGCGCTGGCCGAACGCCGACAGCACGTCGCGGCGCATGATGGTCGATCGAATTGCGTCGACCAATGCGGCGATCTCGTGGGGCGGCGACGCGTCGATCTCGAGCTCCTCGTCGATTCTGACGACCAGCGCGGAGATGCTCCGGAGCCATTCAAACCTGGGATGACTGAGCAGCAGCTGCAGCATGTCGCCGCTCGACTGTCGGCCGTGCTCGCCCTCATAGGCGGCACGCTCCCAGTCGAGCAGCGTCTTGTGCAGCTCGAGAAGCGCGGGTCGAAGCTCGGCGAGCGCGCCGACGCCCGGTGTCGGGTCCTGCCGATCGGCCATCCTTCTCAAGACTACTAGCGATCGAGCCGCTGCAGAAGATCCTTCGCGCGCTCGAGATGCTGTTTCACTTCCGGCAGCGTCTTCGAGGCCCAGTCCTTGACGTCGGCGTGCTCGTCGTTCTTGTTCGCCTTGTTCTCGAGCGCATCGGCAGCATCCTCGTGCTCGTCGACCATTGCGTCGAGATACGCGCGATCGAACTCCGGCCCCGACAGCTTCGACAGCCGCTCGAACAGATCGTCGTGATCGTCGCGCGCGTCCGGTTTCGGCTCGACGTTGTGCCGCATCGCGATCCGCTTCAGCTCCGTGCCGGCGATCGTGTGCTTCTCGACCATCATCGCGCCAAAGGCCCTGACGTCGGCGCTCGCGCCGCGCTCCTGCGCGAGCCGCCCGAGTCTGACTTCCGCATCGCCGTCGGCGAGCTGCTGCTGCACCCAGCTGCGATCGACGTCGGCTGAAGTGCCTGCCGTGCCCGTCGTGCCGGCCGTGCCGGAGATGCGTTCGTCGGTCTTGTTGCTGTCACCGGCGCACGCCACGATCGCCGCCGACGTGACGAGCACGCCGAAATACTGCGTAAACCTCTTCATGTATGTGCTCCTCTCAAAACCCGGAAAGCACTTGACGGCTGTGGTCTGCGCTACCACAGCCGTCTCAAAACCCGGCCTGAGGGGTTGCAACATCCAGACCCGGCTATTCTCTATAAGGATGGGGCTGGTTTATTCGTCGGAAAAAGGACGCGTCTGTCCGAAGTGCGGCTGGCCCACGGACAACTGCCAGTGCAGTAATCCTCGCCCCGCTGCCGTTCCGGCTCGAGTGGTCGCCAAGCTGCGCATGGAAAAGAAGGGGCGCGGCGGCAAGACCGTCACGGTCGTGTATGACCTTCCTGAGAACGAAGCGTTTCTGAAGCAACTGTGTCAGGAGCTGAAACGCGCCTGCGGCACGGGTGGCGCGGTGACTGACGCGGGCGTCGAGATCCAGGGTGAGCAACGCGATCGCGTGCGCGCCCTGCTGCTCGAAAAGGGATGGACGGTTAAGGGCTGACGAGGCGCGCGAGCAGCGGGCGGCGGTACTGCCACATCGCGATCGCGGCCAGTATGACGACGGTCGGCCACACGAACGGCAGCGTGCGCTCTCCGAATGTAATCGCGGCCATCACGGGCGGAGCAATCGGGCGCGGCAGCAGTTCATCGAGCGTCGGAGGCGGCGGCAGCTTTGTGGCGGCCGGCGCCAGCCGCTTCACCAGGTGCAGCGCCTCGTAATACGCCAGCCACGCCCGCGTGGGCACCACGTGAAACACCAGCTGCCGCGATTCGCCGATGAAATGCAGCGAGCCCTCATCCTGCAGGCGGCGCAGCACGTCGCGAATCTCGTATGCCGTGTCGAGCGGCGTGTTCACGAGGGCGATGTCGAAGGCCAGGCCCATCGCATGCGTCGGCACGTCGGTTCGCGCATTGCCGTTGGTGGCGCCAAGCGCGCGCTGATACTGCATGTGGCGCACGAGACTCGTGACTTCCACGGGACTCGACTTCACACGCGAGGCGATTTCATAGAGCAGGCCGAGCGCGGCCGGACGCGCGCCGAGATACGTGGCCTGATTGGCGAGATCCTTCTCGGCGATCGGATGCGCGCCCGCGAGCCGCGGCTCGACGTTGTATTCGAGCGGATCGTCCGGCAGCAGCGCGAGCTCGTGCTGCTCGATCGCCGCTTCGAGCTCCAGGCGATTGATGTACGCCGTGTGATCGACGAGCGGGCCATACTCCGCGCGCATGCGCCCGGCTGCGCGCCGGCTCTCGGAGCGCAGCTCACCCATCATCATCTGCAACGCCTCGACGAACGCGGCGTCATCGGCAGCCGCCGGCCGGGCTGCCGCGGGCGCTGCAAGCAGAGAGAGGGCTATCGCCACCCGGGGAAGAAGGCCTCTTGTCATCGTGGTAGATCCAGAATAGCGCCATGGTTATCTAAGTGCAAGAAACTAAAGGACTTATTGCACAGCTCTAAGCCCGGCCGTCTGCCGCCGTGCCTCATCCGGAAATGAAGGGGTATGAAACAATCGGGCGGTCAGCGCTATGTTTACGAGTATTCAGGTCATCGGGCGGGGGCGTCTCGGCTCCGCGCTGGTCGAGCGGCTGCAGGCGCGGGGTCATGACGTGCGAGCGACGCCGGCGGAGCTTGTGGTGCTGTGTGTGCCAGACGCCGCGATCTCCGGCGTCGCGCAGGCGCTGGCTGAAGGGCCCTGGATCTGTCACATGAGTGGCGCGACACCGCTTGCTGCCTGCGCTCCGCACACCAAGCGGTTCAGCGTGCATCCGCTGCAGACATTCCGGCGCGGTGGCGGCGCGGAACAGTTCGACGGAGCCTGGGCTGCAGTGACCGGCGAAAGTGCTGAGGCGCGCTCGAAGGCCGGCTGGCTTGCGGAAACGCTCGGGCTCACGTCATTCGCGCTCGACGATGAGATGCGCGGGCTGTATCACGCGGGCGCGGCGTTCGCGTCAAACTATCTGGTGACGCTGCATGACGCCGCCGCGCGTGCGCTCGAAGCTGCGGGCGCGCCGCCCGAAGCGCTGATGCCACTGATGCGACGCACGATGGACAACGGATTCGAGCTGACGGGACCAATCTCGCGCGGCGACTGGACGACCGTCGACGCGCACCTGCAGGCGCTCGCGCAACATCTGCCGGATCTCGAGCCGCTGTATCGCTCGCTCGCGGAGGCCACGGACCGGCGTCCGCCTCAGGACGGCCATCCGCTGTGACAGACGCGACATCGAAGCTGACGCTTGCCGACATCACGGCGACTGCTCGCCGCGGCGGACGCCTTGTCATGGTGACGGCGTACGACGCCTCGGCGGCGCGCCTTGCCGACGCCGCGGGCATCGACATCATCCTCGTCGGTGATTCCGCGGCGATGACGGTGCTTGGGCACGATTCGACCCTTCCGGTCACGATGGACGAGATGCTGATGATGACGAGGGCGGTGACGCGCGTGACGCGGCGCGCCCTGGTTGTCGCCGACATGCCATTCGGTACCTATCAGCCGAGCGACGAACAGGCTGTGGCCAACGCGGTGCGGTTCGTGAAGGACGGCGGCGCCGACGCGGTGAAACTCGAAGGGGCCGGCCGCAGCCGCAGCCGCATCAGGGCGATTCGCGCCGCCGGTATCCCGGTCATGGGCCACGTCGGACTGACGCCGCAGTCGGTCGCTCTGCTCGGCGGCTATCGCGCGCAGGGCCGATCCGCCACGGATGCGCGCGGCATTTACGACGGCGCGCGAGGGCTGGAGCGCGCCGGGTGCTTCGCGGTGGTGCTCGAGGCGATCCCCGCCTCCATCGCGGCGCACATCACGAGCGCGCTGGCCATTCCGACGATCGGCATCGGCGCCGGTCCGTCGTGCGGCGGCCAGGTGCTGGTCTGGCACGATCTGCTTGGCCTGACGGAAGGCCATCTGCCCCGCTTCGTGAAACAGTACGCCTCGCTCTCGGCGACGATCCGCGAAGCGCTCGAAGCGTATGCCGCCGACGTGCGCAGCGGCAGCTACCCGGAAGAGAAACACACCTACGGCATCACCGAGCCCGAGGCCGACGCGTTCGCCGCGGGGCTTCCTCACAAAGACGGCCGCTGAAACGCATGCTGCGTCTGCGCACGATTGCCGAGGTGCGATCGATCGTCGAGGGATGGAAACACGAGGGCCTCATGATTGGCCTCGTGCCCACGATGGGGGCGCTTCACGAAGGGCACCTGGCGCTGGTCGATCGTTCCCGCGCGCTGTCGGATCGCACCATCGTCAGCATCTTCGTGAATCCGACGCAGTTCGGCCCGGGGGAGGATTTCAGCCGGTATCCGCGGCAGGAAGACCGCGACTTCGCGCTGCTGGAGGCGCGCGGGTGCGACGCCGTGTTCAGCCCGGGCGTGGAAGAAATGTATCCGGACGCCGCCGGCGGCGCCGCGGACATCGCGACAACGGTCACCGTGGATGGCCTGAGCGATCGGCTCTGCGGCGTTCACAGGCCCGGTCACTTCAGCGGCGTCGCGACGGTCGTGCTGAAGCTTCTGCTGATCGTCTCACCGCACGTCGCGGTCTTCGGGGAAAAGGATTATCAGCAGCTTCAGGTGATCCGACGCATGGTGCGGGATCTGAACGTGCCGGTTGTCATCGAGGGCGTCGCGACCGTTCGCGAACCCGACGGTCTGGCGATGTCGTCACGCAATGCCTACCTGGCGCCTGATCTGCGATCGAAAGCGCCGCTGCTGTATGCCACCCTGTCCTCCACGGCCGCCGCGATCAGGAATGGCGCCGATCCTGCCGGCGCAGTCGAGAAAGCCGCGACGCGGCTGCTCGAAGGCGGATTTCGATCGGTGGATTATGTGACGCTCGTGGACGGCCAGTCCCTCGAGACGTTACAGACTTTTTACGAGCCGGCGCGCCTGCTGGCGGCGGCCCGGCTGGGGACGACGCGATTGATCGACAGCGTCCCGGTGTAAGATAGGCGCGCACTGCACAGTTTGACGCTTTTCCTCCTGGAGTTCCGATGTTTAAATCAGTGAAATGGATGGGCATGCTCGCGCTTGCGGTCATGGCCTTGTCGACGACCGCGTTTGCCCAGACGGCGGCGACCGGAAATATTGAAGGCGTGGTGACCGATGCCACCGGCGGCGTGCTGCCCGGTGTCACCGTGGTCGTGCGCAACACCGAAACGAATGCGACGCGCGAAGTGGTGACGGATGAAAACGGCCGCTACCGCGCCGCGGCCCTGCAGCCCGGCACCTATGAAGTGACGGTCACCCTCGCCGGTTTCCAGGCGAACCCGGTCACGAATATCGCGGTGCTCGTCGGCCAGACGCACGCCGTAGATCTCCAGATGCGCCCCGCTGGCGTAGCCGAGACGGTTACGGTCAGTGGCGAGGCGCCGGTCATCGATACGACCCGTACCGACGTCAGCTCCGTCGTCGGCGAAGCCGCGATTGCCAACCTGCCGATCAATGGACGCCGGTGGGAGAACTTCGTGCTCCTGACGCCGGGTGTGACCAACGACGGCAACTTTGGCCTGGTGAGTTATCGCGGGATCTCGGGTCTCTACAACAACAACACGATCGACGGCGTCGACAATAACCAGGCTTTCTTCTCGGAGGCCCGCGGTCGCACGCGCGCGTCGTACTCGGTCAGTCAGTCGGCCATACGCGAGTTTCAAGTCGGCGTCAGCAACTTTTCGGCGGAATTCGGCCGCGCCGCCGGCGGCACGGTCAACGCGGTCACGCGCTCCGGGACCAACAGCTCGAAGGGCGAAGTGTTCTACTTCATCCGCGACGACAAATTCATGGCGCGCGAGCCGTTCGCGTCAGGCGTCCCCGACGAGCGCCGCCAGCAGTTCGGCGCCAGCGCCGGCGGACCGATCCGTCAGGACAAGATTTTCTACTTCGTGAACTTCGACCAGCAGTTGCGCGACTTCCCTGGATTTGTTCGCCCGTCCAACGCCGCCAACTTCTACGGGTTCAACTGCACGGCACCGGGATGCGACGCGACCAGGAGCTTCTTCGAGGGCCTGGAGGGCTTCTTCGATCGCACGGGCAACAACCGCATCCTGCTCGGCAAGGTCGACACGCGCATCAACGACAAACACACGCTGACGCTGCAGTACAACATGCACCGCTGGAACTCGACCAACGGCATTCAGACGCAGCCGATTCTGAGCGGCACGTCGAACCTCGCCAACGGCGACGATATCGTCAAGACCGACTTCGGCGTCGCGACGCTCAACTCGGTGCTGACCAACCGTCTGATCAACGAGTTCCGCGTGCAGATTGGCCGCGACTTCGAGGCACAGACACCGAACTCGGAAGGTCCGAGCACGACCGTGAGCAACGGCATCTCGTTTGGCATGCCGAACTTCCTGCCGCGGCCGAAGTATCCGGACGAGCGACGGTATCAGGTCATCAACAACATCACCTACTACGCCGGCGCGCACAGCATCAAGACCGGGCTCGACATCAACTACGTCACGCAGGACATCATCAACCTGTTTCAGGGCGGCGGTGTGTACAGCTACAGCAACCTCCAGGCCATTGCGGCGGACTGCCCGCAAGGCGCATCAGGGTGCACGCGGCTGGCCGACGCGACTCCGGGACGCCACTACAACAACTACATCCAGCAGTTCGACCTCCGGGGGGGCGGCCTGCGCGGCGACGCGTACTTCACGACGACCGACTACAACTTCTTCATTCAGGACACGTGGAACGCCACGAAGCAGCTGACGGTCACCGCGGGACTGCGGTACGAGTATCAGCAGCTTCCCCAGCCGGGCGAAGCGGAAGTGAACGGGGTCGTGCTCAACGGCAATCCGGAGTACCCGCAGACGATGTCGTTCAACCAGGACACGAACAACTGGGGTCCGCGCATCGGCGCGAACTACGACGTGTTCGGCGATCGCACCACGGTGCTCCGCGGCGGCTACGGCATCTATTTCGGCCGCACGAGCAACAGCGTGCTGTTCAGCGCCCTCACGAGCAACGCGGTGACGTTCGCCACGTACAGCTTCAACGCGTCGTCGGCCGGTGCGCCGACATATCCGAATGTGCTGACGGACCCGCCCACGACCACGGGCGCACGTCCAAATATCCAGTACCTCTCGCCCGACCTCGAGCGGCCGGAGATCCACATGGCCGACCTGGTGCTCGAGCGCCAGCTGCCCTGGAACATGACCGGCTCGGTCTCGTACCTGTTCAGCAGGGGCACGAAGCTGCCGACCTTCATCGACCGCAACCTGCCGGCCGCGAGCGCGACGATCAACTATGTGCTGGACGGCGAAGTCGTCGGCACGGCGCCGTTCTATCGCGGCTCGAGACCCGACACCAAGGTCGGATCGGCCATCGAAGTCGTGAGCGACGTGGAGTCGACCTATCACGCGCTGGTGCTGCAGGCGAACAAGCGCTTCAGCCAGGGCCTGCTGTTCAACACGAGCTATACGCTGGCGAACGCGCGTGACACGGGCCAGAACTCGACGACCTTCATCTCGAACTTCATGACGGTGTTCGATCCGGCGAACATCGCGGCGGAAGAGGGCACCGCGAACAGCGACCGCCGTCACCGTTTCGTGGCGAGCTGGCACTATGCACCGGGATTCCTCTACGGCGTGCAGGCCGGCGGCGTGGTCACGCTGGAAAGTGGGCTTCCACTCGACGCGACGATCGGCAGCGGCGGGTTGACGGGGACCGGCGCGGTGCTGACGACCGCCAGCAACGGCGCCGGCGGCACGTTCCGCGCGCCCTTCGAAGAGCGAAACGCCTATCGGCAGAGCGGGCGCAAGACGCTGGACTTTCGCCTCTCCAAGGAATTCGGCCTTGGCGGCGGCAGGCGCCTCGTCGCGCTCGCCGAGGCGTTCAACCTGTTCAACTGGACCAACTACACGGGAGCCTCGAACCAGAAGTACAGAAGTTCCGGCAACGCCGTCTTCAATGCGGCGACCAATACGGTCACGATGAACCTGGTCGAACAGACCACATTCGGCAATCCGAGCTCCGCGAGCAACACGCTGTTCGGACCGCGCGACGTGCAGTTCGGCCTGAAGTTCATCTGGTAGGAACCGGCGTCGACAGAAGGCGCCGCCCACCGGGGCGGCTCTTTCTGTTTAAGGACGGTCGTGATATATGTCTACACGACATATGTCCAGGAAACTGACCGAGCGCGATCTCAAGCGAAGCAGCGCCGCCCTCCTCGTCCTCGCGCTGGTGGATAAGGGCCCGCGCCACGGCTACGAGATCGCCAAGGAAATCGAGAGCCAGTCGGGCGGGACCATCAGCTTCAACATCGCCTCGCTGTATCCCCTGCTCTACCGCCTCGAGCGGCGCGGATGGATCGTCGGCCAATGGCGCCAGCCGGCCGGCGAACGCAGACGACGCTTTTATCGCATCACCGCCGAAGGCCGCCGCACCCTGGCCGGCGAACGCGGGCTGTGGCAGTCCTTCGTGCTCGCCCTGGATCGAATCGCGGATCTCAAGAAGACCTGACGTGCCGATGGACTGGCGTAGCCGCGTTCGAGAGGCCATGCCTCGCATCACGGGCGATACCCGCCGCGATGCCGACATCCACGACGAGCTTGCGCAGCACCTCGCCGATCGCGAGCGCGATCTGCTGGCGGCCGGCGTGCCGGATGACTCCCGACTACTTTGCCGCGATGCGCATTCCCATCCTTCGCGGCCGCAGCTTCACGACGGCCGATCGCGCCGACGCACCGCGCGTCGTCATCGTCAACCAGGCACTGGCCCGGCAGCATTGGCCTGACGGCAATGCCGTAGGCAAACGGATCAACTTTCGCCCGGGTCAGATGCCCTGGTCGGAGATTGTCGGGATCGCCGGCGACACGCGCGACGAGGGCGCTGCGCAAGATGCTCCGCCGACCATCTACGTGCCATTCGCCCAGCGCGCTCCCAACTGGACCTGGATGTCGTGGCAGACATTGCTCGTCCGCGCACGAAACGGAGACGCCGAGGCGCTGGTGCCCGAGGTCCGATCGACGCTCTGGTCGCTCGATCCCAACCTGCCGCTGCTGACGGTCTCGACGGTTGACGCGCTGCTGGCCGAACAGGAGGCAAGACGGCGGATGGCGGGGGCGCTGTTGCTCGCCTTCGCGATGCTTGCCGTCCTGCTGGCCACGATCGGCGTCTACGGCGTGATGTCGTACAGCGTGTCCGAGCAGCGCCAGGAGATCGGGATTCGGCTGGCACTGGGGGCGACGCCGTCGGCGGTGGCGTCAGCCATCGTTCGCCGGGGTCTGGTGCTGGCAGGCACAGGCGTCGTGATCGGGCTCGGTGCGGCCGCGGTGGCGACGCGGTCGCTCGGAACGTTGCTCTATCAGGTGGAGCCGACGGATCCATCGACATTCTCGGCCACCGCCGCCGTGCTGTTGGCAACCGCCATGCTCGCTTCCTGGCTGCCTGCGCGGCGAGCGATGCGCGTCGATCCGATGATCGCGATGCGCGACGTGTAGCAGCGAGGTCATCGTACGGCTGGCGGCGGCTCCCGGGTCGGCGGCGGCGGAATCCTCCGCCTGATCACGCCGGAATCGACGATCGCGCCGCTGCGCGAAATGACGTTGAAGAACATCTGATCGTCGATAATCTCACCCGCGAAGAAGGTCAGATCGCTGTCAAACCCCTTGTCGGTGATACCAGAGCGCGTGTCGATATCGCTCTCGCGCAGCTTGCCGCCGGCGCCAATCACGAAATACGTGATGCCGCGCTGCGGCTTCACGCGTTCGTAGAAGTGATCGTGCCCGGTGAACGCGACGCTCACGTTGTGGTTCACGAAGAGGGGCTCGAGCACTCTGCGCAGCCGCAGGTCGGAGCCGTGCCGGCCGCCTGAGGAGTACAGGGGGTGGTGGAAGAAGACAATCTTCCACTCGCTCGTCGATCCCTTCAATTCCTTCTCGACCCAGGCGATCTGTTCGGGCTCCATGTAACTGCTTTCGAGCGCGAAGAACCGCACGTCGGCCGCGGGGTTGAACGTGTAATACAGGCGCCCGTCCATGTTGAACAGCTTGTAATAGCGCTGTTCGCGCTGGTCGTGATTGCCCAGCGACGCATAGAACTTCACACCGGCATCCAGCAGGGGCTTGTACGGCAGCTCGAACTTGTTCCTGAAGTCCTGCGGCCGCTCCGAGCCATAGAGATTGTCGCCAGTGAGGATCACGGTCTCGTACTTGAAGCGCGAGTGCAGCGCGGCCATCTGCGCGCCCATCTCGTACTGATCGCGATCTCCGGTCCCGAAGTCGCCAAGCACGCCGAACTTGAACGACCCGTCGCGGTTCGGCAGCTGCACGACTCCCTGCGGCGCCTGCCGGGTTCCGCCGGATTGCGCGTCGCTCTCGCTGCAGGCAATCGCGCCTCCCGCGCCCACGGCGACGATGAGGAGCGCCAGCATCCACGCCATGCCCGCCAGCCGGCTAGCGAGGCAGCGCATGTTCGATGTAATCCGCAATGGTGTGTGCATGGGCGTCAAGAAGAATGAGGGCGTCGCCGACGAACCGGTACTCGAGATCTTCCGTGAGCTTCGGCAGCGTCTGCAGCACGTCGGGCGGCACGGTCGTCAGCGGCACGGTGTCGGGATAGCGGGCGTTCACGACAAGCTTGTAGTCATTCAGGCTCAGCGGGTTCTCGTCCATGATCGATGCCTTCAACTGCTTGCCTCCGGGTCCTGCAAAGACGTCAGAGAGCAGGCGGAGGATCACCGGCCGCGCCTCGGGCGTGAAGATATCGCCTGGCTTTGCGGACGCGCGCTCCTGACGGATGCGCTGCTCGAACGCCCGCTGCCGCGCGTCGATCTGCTGCGGCGTGGCGTCAGTCGGCAGCTTCGGCAGCGCGTCTTCCACTTTCAGATGCAGATCCAGATACGCCTTCAGGCGGTCGTTCATGGTCGCGAGGGCTCTGGCCTCTTCGGGACTGAGCGGCCCAACGACTCGCTCGGTGGGCGGTGCATTCTCAGGACTTGCTGAGGTTGCGGGGGAAGGTTCCGGGGCTTCCTCTGCACGGCAGCCGCGGCATCCCGCGGTCGCAAGCACAGCGGTCATCGCTACACACAGGAATGCCGGGCGCATGGAGGCCTCTCATGCACGATCCTCACCTGGCCTGCAGTTGCAGAGCTTGGGGTGCGAAAAAGAAGCCGGCGGCTGCGAGCACTGAAGCATTTGGATCGCTCGATCCTGAATCCGGCGCGACGGCGTGTACTGCACGCCCAAGGCGCCGCTCACCGTCAGCGTGTTGGCAGGCTGAACGCTGGGTGGTTTCGACCGAGGCGTTCGGCAGCTGCGGCCGGAAAACCCATCGTCAATCCCACTTGTCCGCCCTCCTGGGCGCGGGACGATGCGGGAAAGACCGTCAGAGACAGAGCGGCCAGCAGTAGTGCGCGGATATACATCAGACCTCCATTTTGGAATGTAATGCACGAAGGGGCGCGCCCGAGGAGCTGCGCTCAGGAATCGCAAAGACGCAGGAAAACAAAGCCGCGCTGCCGCAGCCGTGGCACCAGCAGCCTGACGGTACCCGCCGCATGACGCCGATCGGCGCGCGGATCGCGATGGTGTCCGTCGTGAATCACCACGATGTCGCCGGCTGAGGCTTTGCGAAGCAGCCGCGCGGCCACGCGTTCGGCGTTCGGTGTGCGCCACCAGTCCCAGTCCCACATGCCCCACGACCAGCCGGCCAGCGTGAAGCCGGCTTGCTCGAGCCCCTCGTACATCGCGCCGCTGCGCCATCCGGCATGCGGACGGAACAGGCGGCAGGGCTGCGCGCCGCTGATCGAAGCGATGCGATCGGCCTGGCGCCGCAGGTCGGCGGCAAAGGCGCGCGGCGCCGTGACCATGGGACGCCGGTTGCCGGTGTGCAGCGCAATCGCATGACCTTCGGCGGCGATGCGCTTCACGATAGGCGCGGTCTCTGGCGTGATGTGACGATCGATGAGAAAGAACGTCGCGTGCACATCCTGCTCTTTCAGGGCATCGAGCAGTGCCGGCGTCCACGCCGGATTCGGCCCATCGTCGAAGGTCAGGTAGATTGCCGGCGGCGCGCCGGCCGGCTGCTTGACCCGCCAGAGCGAGTCACCGGGCCGAAAGGCCTCCAGCAGAAACGGAAACGGCGCGGTATGCGTGAGCGCGACGAGACCGCCGATGAGAATCAGCGCGAGGGCAAACATCCCTCAGATTATGCTCCTCGGCGCGCTTCAGAAGACGTGACTGAGCGCGAGGGCGGTGGTGTGGCCGCGGCGCTGGACGCGTTGTTCGATCTGCAGGCGCAGCGCCTGGCGAAAGGCCGCCGGGCCAAACGGCAGGTGCACGTTGCCGTACAACAGCACCGCCGCGGGCGTGTTGGGCGCGGTGCGATCGTCGTAGCGGATGCCGGCGGCCAGCGCCCGCGAGACCGTGTACTCCCCGCCGACGCTGAAGCGCATGTCGGCGGAGGTGGGCGCCCAGAACCGGCCGGCCGCCGCCATGATCATGAAGCGCGGCGTGAGATCGCGCGTCACGGCAAGCGACGCAAGGCGTCGATCGTCTCCAGCGAATGCGTGCGCACCGAACGTGTTCGTGCCCGATCGCCGGAAGGCTTCGACGAAGACGCCTTTCAGCCGGCCTTCAAGCTCGAAGCTGGCGGCGTCGGTGAAAGGAATCGTCAGCTCGCCCGCGAGCGGCAGCGTCACGCCGGCGAACCATCCATCCCCGGGCGACCGATCCGTGCGCTGTTGATATTCCAGCCGCACGGCCGGCTGCCGTCCGGATGGAGAGAACGCGCGCAGGCTCGTCAAACGAGACGAGCTCGCGGCCGTGGCCGACGGCAGGCTGCTCGAGAACGCCAGCGGCTCGGAAAGCCCAAGGCGCTGCGAGACATCAATCTGATTCAACGCCCTGAACTGCCCCGCCGTAAGTGACAGTCCGCTGCTGCTGGAAACCGGAATCCTGACAAAGAGATCTTCGAATCGCCCCGATCGGTTCACGAGATGTCCGTTGCCGCCGACGCTCAGGCTGAGCGCGCGCCATTCGATGAAGTACGCCGCGCCCCTGCCGCCAATCGGTCCGCTCGACAGGATCTCGACCCGGCCCGGGAAGCCTTTGGTGAAGTCTGCGCTGTGGCGGGCTTCGACGTCGAAGGTGTTCCAGACCGCCACGGGCACAGTCGAATGAGATGGCATTGGGCGGATGCCCTCGAAGCGATAGCCATTGGCGAGAAACGCCAGCCCGCGCTCATTGAGGCGAGGTGGCGCTACGTGGCAATACGAACAATCGAGCTGATACTGGCGCGCGAACTGGGGCGTGGCCGCCAGCTCGAGACCGCCGAGGAGGAAGAACGCGATAACGGCCCATGCGTGACGGTGCGGCATGGGCGCATTCTATAACTCAAATTAGATATTTTGACCGATAAAAATACTTACTTTGCCCTTTAGAGTCTCGACGCCATACGTGCGGATCCCTTCCTTTGCCGGCCCGCATCGCACCGCGCCCGAATTGACGTCGAACTGCGACCCATGCCAGAGGCACTGCACCGTCGATCCGATCATCACGCCGCCGGCAAGGGATCCCCCGCGGTGCGTGCAGCGATCGTCGAACGCTACGTACCCGTCTTCGGTGCGTCCAAGCGCGATGCGGCGTCCGCCGATGTGCAGCAGCTTCATCTGCCCCGGCTGCAGTTCGTCTTCTTCCGCCACCACGATGGCATCGGGCGATGCGTCAAACGACGCCTCCTTCCACTTGCCCGCGCCGGCATAGCGGTGATCGACGCCAATCATGTTGCGATTGACGAGGGTGCCTCCGAGCCATCCCGCATAGAACAGCACCGCGGTGCCCGCCGCCTCGACGGCTATCGCCGCGGGCGCGGGATCGGAGGCGTCGCCTCTCATCGCGAGCGAAACGCCGAACAGCGCGAGCGCGGTCGTGTTCAGCAAACCGTGCATCCGCGCGCGCCGCTTGCCGGAGCTGCGCGGTGGCACCGTCGCAACGAAGTCGATGACGCCAGGCACGGCCGCCACCAGGCCGAAGACGATGCCCGCGTAGGCGAGATAGCGCGACGTCTCTGTGAACGATGGAATCTGCAGAAGCCACCCGGCCAGGTCGAAGAGCAGAGCGCCGGTGAGAAAGGCAAACGGAAACGGAATCAGGGCGGGATGCAGGGGGTGTCCCTGAAAGCTTGCTCGGCTGCGCATCGGTCCTCCGGCACCGCCCGCCTGCACATCCGTTGCCGCGCTATCAGTACCCGGGCGGCAGCTTGCGCAGCAGCTCTGACGGCCGCTTTGGATTGCGATAGCCGCCCACCGTCCCGTCATACGCTTCGAGCGGGACGTCGTACCGCTCGCCTGTCGACGGGTCCTCCATCCGCGAATATCCCATCGTCCCCTCGCGTTGTCCCTGCGCGATGCGATCTTCCGAGAGGCCCTTTTGCCGCCACGTCTCGATGAGGCCCGAGTTGTCGAGCGGGTTGTTGCGCGGCAGCATCACGCCGTCCTGTCCCGCGAGTTCTCGCAGGTTGGTGGGCACGATGCTTTGGGCGACGGCCGGAAGCCAGAGCTTGTCGCGATCCCATGACGCGGAAGGCGCCTGATGGAACATCAGAACGGCGGAATAGCGGCCGTAGCCCTGGCTGACGCCGACAGTGGCGCGCAAGGTGATTGGGATGCCGGCGGGCGTGGTGCCGGTCATGGCCACGTCTTCGGAGTGCCAGGGCCCCCAGATGCCCGGCTGGTCGGGGAGCCGGAATGATTCGCCGATGCTGAGCGTCGGGTTGACCTTCGGCATCATCATCTGCAGGAACTGGCGCGGCGTCATGCTTCCGAAGCCGCCGTGCAGAAGTGCGGACGAGACGCTCGTCGTGCCGTCGACCGCGCTGAGATCGACGCCATTGGCCGTTTCACTCACCGACCATGCAACCGGCGCCGACCAGCGGAAATACCGGCCCTGTGAGTTGACGAGGATCGGGCGATCGAGCGCGGGCCCGCCTGACCCGGCGCGCGAAGAGCCTCCGGCGCCCGGCGCGGACCCGGCCGGGGGCGGAATGGTCGAACCCTCTTCAGGCACGGGCGCCTCCGGCTGCCGCGCGTACCAGAACACGGCAACGGCAACCAGCACGAGCAGGCCGGCAGCAAGTCGTTTCACGGCGGCTCCTTGGGAAATCGGGACGGTGCCGAGTATAGAGGATTCGCGAGTAGCGCTCGTAAGCTTGGCCTCAAGCCCGAGCTGAAGGTCACGATACTGAATTCGCCTCGCCGCTACGGTCCGATTGCTCGATTTGAGCCTGCAGAAGCAGTTCTCGCTCGGTCAGGAGCGGTATCGGCTGAAGGTCATGTTCGACGCGTTCAACGTGCTGAACGAGAACGTGATTCTCGGGTACAGCAGCAACAACATGAGCTCGGCTGTCGTGACCCGCGTGTCGAGCATCGTGCCGCCGCGCGTCTTCCGCATCGGCGCGACGCTGAACTTCTAACGGTTGCCGGTAACCGGTAACCGGTGAGCCTCTGACACGGCGGGCCGGAGCATTGCTCCGGCCCGTTTTTTTTGCCCATCGGCGACAGTGTGCTACCGTCCGGCAATGCGCCGGGCTCTTGCCGCGTTTGTCGCAATACTCCTCCTGGCCGGTGCGCCTGATGCCAGGGGCACGGGGCTCGATGCCCTTGTCGATGCCGCCGCCGCGTACGTGCGCGACTATCAGCAGCAGCTGACCGCCATCATCGCCGACGAAACCTACACGCAGCAGCTGCGCGCACAGACGCCTCTCGACAAGGGGATGGCGCGCACCAGGACGCTCATCAGCGAGATCTTCTTCATGTTCACGCCCGGCCACGACTGGATGGCCATCCGCGATGTGATGTCCATGGACGGGCGGCCGGTTTCCGACCGGCCGGATTTGCGGTCGGCCCTGCAGTCGCTGGCGGCGCACGACGTGGCGCGCCGCTTCAAGGCGTACAACTCGCGCTATAACCTCGGACGGATCGTCCGGAACTTCAACGAACCGACACTCAGCCTGCTCGTGCTCGACGATGCGCATCGGTCGCGATTCCGGTTCGAGCGGAGCCGGACGCAGCGTCAAGGCGGCGAGGAGCTCGTGACGCTGTCATTTCGCGAGACCAGGGGGCCGACGCTCGTCCGGCAGCTGAATGGCGGACCGGCATACGCGAGGGGCGAGGTGACGATTGAACCGTCGACGGGACGGGTGACACGTGCCGTACTCGCGCTGGTGATCGATCCGGTCAAGCTCACGCTGACGACGACCTATGCGCCGGATGCGCGGCTGGGGATCTGGGTCCCCGCGAGATTCGGCGAATGGTACGAGCACGGCCGCGCGCCGCGCAAGGACGCGCGCACGTTGCCGTCGGGCGACGCGCACGAGGAAATCGTCTGCGAAGCGAAGTACAGCAACTTCCGGCGCTTCGAAGTGAAGGCGAGCATCCGATGATCAAGATCCTGCTGCTGGGCGCCGTCCTCGTCGCGCAAGCACTGCCGGCGCAGCAGCCAACGTTCCGCGCGCGCGTCGATCAGGTGCTGGTCGACGTCGTCGTGACCGACAGGAACGACCGGCCCATAACGGATCTCTCTGCGGCCGACTTCGAGATTGTCGAGAACGGCCGCGTTCAGAAGATTACCGATTTTCAGTTCGTGTCAGTCCCTGTGTCGACGACGCCGCTCGAAGCCAGCACGCGCGAGGCACGCGCGGCTGCTCCGCTGCCGGATGTCGCGACCAACCGGCCGCCGGCATCCAACAGCCGGCTGTTCGTGCTGATCATCGACGACCTGCACATCATCGAGTCGGAGATCATCCCGGTCAAGCGCATCATCACCGATTTCCTGACGGCGCTCGCGCCGGACGACGAAGTCGGCGTGGTGTTCACGGGGCGATCGGATCTCGGCATCAACATCACGCGCGATCGCGCGCGCCTGCTCGCGGCGCTCGATCGGGTGCGAGACGCGATGGGCTTCGGGCTCGATGCGCTGCACCGGCTCCCTGGCGCCGGCGATCCGGTGATCGACGAGAAGCGCAAGCTGAAGTACAACGTCCCGGCTCAGTACCTTGGCGCGGCGATGCTCACGCTGATGAACGTCGCCGATGCCCTGGCGGACTCTCCGCATCCGCGACGTGCCATCGTCTTTGTCAGCGCCGGCTCGGCGCTCGATATGAGACCAAGTCTGAACTCCCCCGAGTACCAGGAGGCGATGGCGCTCCGCAATCGCATGACATCAGCCTACGAGTACGCCCGGCGAGCGAATGTTCCGATCTATACGCTTGACCCGCGCGGCGGCCATACCATGCCCGAGGACGCCGTGCGCGGCGGTCTGGGGACGATAGGCGGCCTGACCGACGAGGTGCCGCTTGGCGGCAGAGCGGCGGTCGCCAAGGCTCGCCCCCACGAGCTCACTCGCGCACAAATCGCGCACAACATTCGGATCCAGCAGCACAACCTGTCCGAGATCGCCATCAACACCGGCGGCCGTGCGTTCATCAATCAATCGAATCTGTCGCGTGCGGTGAACGAGATCGTTGCCGAGAACGGCAGCTATTACCTGCTGGGCTATTCACCCGAGCCGCTGACTCGCGACGGCAAGTTCCACGAGATCGACATCCGCGTGAAACGCGAGGGCGTTCGCGTACGCGGGCGCGACGGCTACGTCGCGCCGGCGGCGGCGCCAGGGTCAACGGACCCGGTCGAAGAGCTCAACACCGCCATGACGTCGGCCATCAACGTGACAGGCATCGGGCTTCGGGGTGTTGCCACGCCACTCGGACCGGGTCCCAAAGGGACGTTAACGGCCGTCACGCTGCAGGTGACCTACCCCATGCTGCCAGGCAGCACGGCGCCGATCGACGACGTGCTGCGCGTGCATCTCACGGGACTCGATCCGGATGCGAAAGTCAAAGCCACCGCGGAGCACGCGTTCGCGTTCAAGGCGCAGCCGATGGATGCCGACCACGTGACGTTCCTGATCAACGGACTCATCGACCTTCCGCCGCAGCCGCTGACACTGCGGCTTGGACTGTCGAGCCGCGCGCTGGGGCGCGTCGGCATGGTGCAGCTCCCGATTCACCCGCCGAGAATTTCCGACTCGGCGCTGCACATGAGCGGCATCGCGATCGCCCTCGAAGGCCGCGCCGAACCGGCACTTGGCGGCGATCTGATTCGCAGTCTGGTGCCGTTTCAGCCGACGACTGCGCGCGCGTTTACGGCAGCCGATACGCTGCGCATCTTCGCGCGGACGTTCTGGGGATCGAAGGATGACAGCGTGCAGGTTACGTTCGGTGTGAGCGGGCCGAAAGACATCGCGCCACTGCCGATTTCGCTGGCGGCCGCGGCCGAGGGCAATCGCCGGCAGGCGACCTTCGAAACAACACTGCCGCTCGGCGGCCTGCCGCCGGGTGACTACGTGCTTCACGTCGAGGCGCGGCTGCCGAACAAGCAGACGGCGCGCCGCGACGTGCCGTTTCAGATAACACGATGATGAGCAGGCTCGTGGCTGCGGTCTGGCTCCTGGCGACCACCGCCGCTGTCCAGCAGCCGACGTTCCGCGCGCGCGTCGACCACGTGCTCGTCGACGTCGTCGTCACCGATCGCAACGATCGGCCCGTCACGGATCTGACTGCCGCCGACTTCGAGATTGTCGAGAGCGGGCGGCGGCAGAAGATCACAGACTTTCAGTTCGTCTCGATTCCGGTGTCGCGCACGCCGCTCGAGGCCGACACCCGCGCCGCGCGCGCCGCAGTGGTGGTGCCTGACGTCGCGACGAACGCGCTGCCGGCGGCAGCGAGCCGGCTGTTCGTGCTCGTCATCGACGATTTGCACATCATCGAGTCGGAGATCGTTCCGGTAAAGAAGATCGTCACGGACTTCGTGACGTCGCTTGCGCCCGACGACGAAGTCGGCGTGGTCTTCACGGGACGATCCGATCTCGGCATCAACCTCACGCGCGATCGCGGCCGCCTGCTCGCAGCGATCGATCGCATTCGCGAAGCGATGGGGTTCGGACTCGACGCGCTCCACCGGCTGCCGGGAGGCGGCGGCGATCCGGAGATCGATCAGCTGCGGAAGCTGAACAGAATTCCGATCAACTACGCGAAGTCGACGGCTCGTACGGTGCAGAACGTTGCCTCGGCTCTCGCCGGCTCGCCGCATCCCCGCCGCGCGATCGTGTTCGTGAGCGGCGGCGTCGCGATCGATCCGAATGCCTCGCTCAACGCCGAGGAGTTCCAGTGGTGGAGGGCCGTGCGTCAGGACCTGCTCGACACCTTCGGCAAGGCCCGCCAGGCCAGTGTTCCAATCTACACGCTCGACCCGCGCGGTCATACGATGCCGGAGGATGCCGTGCGGGGAGGCATCGGCACGATCGGCGGCCTGGGGCCGGGCTCGCGAAGCGACGCGGGCCCGAAGATGCGTGCGGAGATCGCACGCCGCATCCGAATCCAGCAGAACTACCTCTCGGAGATGGCCATCAATACGGGCGGACGCGCGTTCATCAATCAGTCGAATCTGTCCAAGGCCGTCAGCGAGATCGTCGCGGAGAACGGAAGCTACTACCTGCTGGCCTACTCACCCACGCCGCTGGCCCGCGATGGGAAGTTTCACGACATCGAGGTAAAGGTCAGGCGTGACGGCGTCCGGGTACGGGGTCGTGATGGCTATCTGGCGCCATCGGCGGAAGCGGTGTCGACCGATCCGGTCGAAAGACTCAACGCCGCGATGACGTCGGCGATCAACGTCAGCGGCATCGCCCTGCGCGCCGTCGCCACGCCGCTCGCGCAGGGCGAGAAAGGCATGCTGACGGCGGTGACGCTGCAGGTCACCTATCCCCTCGCGCCTGGCAGCACGGCGGCGATCGACGACGTGCTGCGTGTGCACATTTCGGGCCTCGATCCAGAGGCGAAGGTCAAGGCATCGTCGGAACATGCCTTTACGTTCAAGGCACAGCCGATCAACGCGGACCACGTGACCTTTCTCGTCAATGGCCTGATCGAACTGCCCGCCCAGCCGCTGACCCTGCGGATGGCGATTGCCAGCCGATCGCTCGGACGCGCCGGCATGGTGCAGCTGCCGATTGAGGCGCCGAAGCGCGATGAATCGCGGCTGCAGATGACCGGCATCGCGATCGGCCTCGAGGGCAGCGGCGAGCCTGCACTTGGCGGCGATGTGATTCGCGCGCTCGTGCCGTTTCAGCCGACGACGACCCGCGCGTTCGCGGCGGCCGACACACTGCGCATCTTCACGCGCCTGTTCTGGGAGTCGAACGCGAGCCACCAGGCCGACCTCACGTTCGGTGTGAGGGGCCCATCAGCCATCCCGTCTCGTACGCTTCCGCTCTCTGCAATCGCCGACGGCAATCGGCGACAGGCGGCGTTCGAAACCACCCTGTCGCTGCAGAAGCTGGTGCCTGGGGATTACGTGCTACACGTCGAAGCGCGGCTGCCTGATGGTCAGACGGCGCGCCGCGACGTGCCGTTCAGGGTGCGATAGCGCAGGCCCTCAGGCCTGCGTTCCACGCAGGGCTAAAGCCCTGCGCTACCGCCAGATTGCTTCCTGCGGCGGCAGCGTGGTCGCGAGATAGCCCTTGCGCGCGCGCACGGTCACGCCGTTTGCTTTGGCCTTCACTTCGATCTTGCGGAACTTGCCGTCCATCGTGGGATTCGACGGCTGATAGCCGATGACGTAGTAGGTACTCGTGTCGCGCGCGATGCGGCTGAACGCGGCCTTCATGTCGTCGGTGCCCTGCACCATGAAGCCGCCCGTGCCTGCCGTCAGGATGTTCGGTCCATCGTCACCCGAATCGAAGGTGAGTGAGCGTCCGGGATCGGCGCGCACGGCGTCGGTGTTGCCGGCCGAGCGATTGATCAGGCCGCGGCCGTCGATGGAATAGATCGTGACGCCGGCGCGCGCCGCCTGGCCGGCGAGCTTCTCGAGCGTCGCCCGCGCTTCGATCGAATAGAACCCCTCCGACATCAGCACGATCGTCTTGCGGCCGGCGTACTTGCCAAGGCTGGCGACGAGCGCCTGAATGCTCTGAACGGTCTGAGCGGTCAGAATCCGCGCCTGCCGCACGTACAGGCGCGCCTTGACCTGAATCTTGTTCTCCACATACTGAATGGCCCCGGGCATGTTGCAGTCCGGCTCCCACGGCGAGTCCTGGCAGGCTTTCACGCCGAGCCTGTTCGTCAGCTCGCGCGCGCCGTCGGCGACGCGCATGGCGTCGTGCTCGCTGGGAATACGCGGAAACTCGCGGAACGGCGCGAGCAGCGACTCGCGTGTGTCGATCAACGGCTTGGCGGCGCGCACGCCCGAGAGCAGCGCGCCCTTGTCGGTCGTGAGCCGCGACTGGTGCAGCTCGCCGTTCACGAGCACGCCGCTGACGTCGCCCGGTCCGATGTGCTCCATGATGAACGACTCGGCGCCCTTCTTGACGCGCATCAGGCCTTCCGCGCCGAGATGCCCGCTGTCGAACATCATCACGAACACACGATGCGCCCCCTCGGCCGGCCTGCCGGCCTCGTCGGCGGCGATCGACGATGCGCGGGCCACCGGATCGTGAGTGACCAGATAGAACTGCTCGATCTTCTGGACCTGGCCGTTCTCGTAGAGCGTCAGGTCGTCCGGGCCGAGGCTCGGTACGAAATTGCCATTGTCATCGAGCACGATCGCGTCGACCTGCACGAGCGCGGTCGTCGTGCGGAAGGTCGGCTGCTGGGGGGCGGCCTGAAGAAGGACGCCACAAACGACGAGCCAGGTGATGCGAGCCATCGAACGATTCCTTTCAGGGGCCGGAAGATGTCAGTATACAGGCGATGAAGGCACTCGTCGCGGCCCGCGCGATCGCCGCCGTTGGGGTGGTGGTGTGGGCAGCCGGCGCAACGCCTTTACCGGGCCGGCAGCAGAGTCCTCCGCAGTTCCGGGCGCGTACCGACCTCGTCCAGGTCGACGTCGTCGTCCTTGATGCCGACGGCCGGCCGGTGCGCGGCCTGCAGGCGTCGGACTTCACGATTCTCGACCGCCGCAGGCCGCAGCCGATCCAGACCTTCACGGAAATCAGCCACGCAGAGCCGGACAGCGCGGCCGGCCCGCGACCGCCCGCGGACGTGCGGCTCGACGTCGCCGACAACACCACGGCGAAGTCGCAGCGGGCGATCGTGCTGGTAATTCAGAACATGAACCTCCGCGAGAGCCGCGTGGCGCAGGTGAAGGAGGTCGCGGCGCGAGTCGTACGCGACCTTGGGCCGAGCGCGTCGATGGCATTGCTGTTCACGAGCGGCCATGGGAGTGTCGAGCTGACCGAGGACCGCGCGACACTGCTCGATGCGGTGGATGGATTCGGAAACGTGGGCGCGCTCGGTCTGGAGGCTTTCCTTCGCCTGCTGAAGAGCGTGCAGGACGCTGCGCGCCATCTGCAGGGCGACAACACGCGGCGGAAGGCGATCATCGTCATCGCCCCAGGCATGGGCGCGAACATCACCGGGCTCTACCAGGTCATGCGGCCGCGGCCGACCGGGAACCCGATCTATGACAAGAGCGGGACGCAGGAGCGGAGCGACATCGCGTTCCTGACGATGATGGATGCGTTGAGGCGTTCGAACGTCACGCTCTATGGCGTTGACCCGCGAACGCCAGTGCAGAACCTCGAAGAGCGCGCGCACGAAGGGCGTGATCAACCTGCTCTGCGGATGTTCGACGAGCATGAGCGACGGAAAGACTCCCTTGAGCTCTCGGCCGAAGCGTCAGGCGGGTTTGCCGTCATGGGCTCCCGCGGCCTCGACGCCGGCCTCAATCGCATCGTCGCGGATCTCGACAACTACTACCTGCTCGGCTTTTACGCGGAAGACCCGGACAGTGACAAGTGGCGCGACCTCGAGGTCACCGTCAACAGACCCGGCGTGATCGTGCGGCATCGCAAGGGCTATCGCGGTGGCGCGAAGCCGCCCAAACCGAAGAACAAGGATCCGATGGTGCAGCTGTCGGAAGGCGTCCTGCCACAGACGGACCTTCGGCTGCGCCTGTTCGCCACATCGGTGTCGCTGTCGCCGAAGTTGGCGAAAGTCGCGGTGTCGCTGGAGGCGCGCGATCCGGCGCTGACGGCGGCCGGATCGACGGGTGATCGCGTGACCGCCACGATTCTGGCGGTCGATCTGAAGCGCAGGAAGGTCGTGAAGCGTGTCGACCGGCGCGCCGACGTCGCACTCGGAGCCGACGAGGCCTATCAGTTTCCGTTCACGATGGATCTGCCGCCAGGCCGATACCAGTTGCGCGCCTCGGCGGCGAGCGCTGCATCAGGCAAGTCAGGCAGCGTCTATCTCATGCTCGACGTTCCGGCGCAGCCGAGAGAGGGGATCGCGATCGCCGGCGCGTCACTGAGCCCGTCCGGGGACGGTGAGGCTGTTCTGCACGATCGAGCGTTCGGACCGGGCGACGTGCTGCATGTCAGCTACTGGATCGCGCGCGCCGATCGCGCCGCAGCCGTCGCGTCGACGGTCGAGATTCTCGACAGTGGCGGCGCCGTGGTGTTCAACGCGGCACCGCACGTGCCGGACGGCGCAACCGCGCGCGTTCGGGCCGACGTCGCGTTGAAATCGCTCCCGCCGGGAAGCTATCGGCTGCGCATCATCGCGCGCAGCGGCGTCAGCGAAGCGGCGCGGGAGATTGGATTCGCGATCAGGTAGGCCGTGACGCTGGCAGGACTAGCTTTGGGATAATCGATTGGCACCCTAATGGCTGTTGTCACAACACACGACGCGAAGAGAGGTTTCAGCAGCCTGCTGGACCGTGTGTGCCGCGGAGAAGAGATAGTGATCACCCGGAATGGCCGGCCGGTCGCGAGACTGGTGCCGGAAAGCGCTCAGCCGCTCCACGACGTCAGGCGCAGCATTCAGGGACTTCGTGAGCTGCAACAGCGCATCCGGGCGCGAGCGCAGAGCAGGCTCTCCAATCGCGAGGTTCGCGCAGCGATTGAAAAAGGACGTCCTTGATCGCATGAGCGGCCATCAGAACGCGATGAGTCTGCGCACGCGCTCGACGTCGGCCTGCAGCATGCGCGGCGCGAGCTCGATAAAGCGTTCGCCGAACGGGCGCGCCTCGTCGCGGCGCCCCATCTGCGCGAGATAGACCGTCAGGTTATAGAGCGCGTTGAGCTCGCGCGGTTCGATCGCGACGGCTCGCTTCCACGACTCGATCGCCGCCTCCTGCCGTCCGGTTTCCGCCAGCGCAACGCCGAGCGCCGTGTGCGCGCCGGCAAGATTCGGGTCTATCGCCAGCGCCGCTCTGAGCGACTGCTCCGCCGCAGCGTAGTTGCGCCGCCGCAGATGCGCGGCGCCGATGTTTTCATGCGCCAGCGCGTTCCGCGGATCGATCGCGAGCAGGCGCTCGAATGTTGAAATCGCCTGCGGCTCGCGATTCGCCAGCATGTAGGCGTTGCCGAGGCCGATCAGCGCATCCGGATCGCTGCCGGCGCTCGCCTCGAGCAGTTCTATCGCGCGCTGCGGTTGACCGGCCTCGGCAAGATACTGCCCAAGCTTGATCCGCACCTCACTCTGCGTGACGCCCGCCTTCAGCGCCGCCTCGAGGATCTCGATCGCGTCGCGCGCGCGACCCTGACGCCAGTACACGAGCGCGAGCTTGCGGTACGCGTCTTCGGTGTCGGCGCGGCGCGCAATCACCTGCCTGTACAACGCAATCGCTTCGTCCTGTCTGCCCTCCCGCTGCGCGTTGCCGGCCTGCGCCAGCATCTGCTCGATCACCACGAGCCGCTTCGGATCATCGTCCTCTGTATAGCGCTCGCGCACCGCCGCGCTGCCGCCGCCGATGTAGCCGAGCGATCGCAGCCGCTCGAGCGTTTCGGGCGACTCGGCCTGCGCGCGCGCGGGCGGCGCGACGTTGAAGGTTCGCAGCGTGTTGAACAGCACGCGCGCGCGGTCGGTCGAGCGCGCGGCGAGATTGCTGGCCTCCGCGGGATCGGCCGCCAGATCGTAGAGCTCGGGGATCGGCAGATCGATGTACTTCTCGCGGCCGGAGATGACACCGCGCAGCGGCGCCCATCCGCGTGCGACCGCCGCCGTCATCGCCTCGAAGTACGACGGCCGATCGTCGCCGCCTCGCGCCGCGATCACCGGAAGCAGCGAGGTGCCGGACACGGAAGGCGCTGCCGGCGCGCCCACCGCCTCGACCACCGTCGGCAGCAGATCGACGTGCCGCGCGGGCGAGGTGATGACGGCGCCTTCGCCGCGCACACCGCCGCCCGGCCGGATCTCCGCGACGATCAACGGCACGCGCAGCACCGGTTCATAGGCGAACAATCCGTGCGTAATCTCACCGTGGTCGCCCAGCGACTCGCCGTGATCGGCCGTCACGATGACGAGCGTCGGGCGCGAGCCCTGTTCGAGCTGCTTGAGCAGCGCGCCGAGCGCGAAGTCGGTCCAGGAGACTTCCGCGAGATACGGATCGTTCGGAAACCGGGCGTTCCACTCTTCCGGTGCCTCGTACGTCGCATGCGGATCGTACAGATGCACCCACGACAGCCATTTGCCCGGCTGCTCTCCGATCCATTCGCGCGCCGGCGCAATCACCCGATCCGCGCGTCGCTCGCGCTCTCCCGCCTCGATACCGGAGGCGGCATCGAGCGTGTCGTCGTAGTGATCGAAGCCGGCGCCCACGCCGAACCGCCGATCCAGCGGGAATCCGCCAATGAAGGCGCCTGTTGCGAATCCCTGCGCCTTGAGCAGCGAGGCAATCGTCGGCATCGCCGGATCGAAGCGATACCCGGTGTTGTCGCGGATGCCGTGCTCGTACGGGTAACGGCCGCTGAGGATGCTGGCATGCGAGGGCAGCGTGACAACGGCGTGCGCGTGGGCGAAGTCGAACCGCGCGCCGCGCGCCGCAAGCCGGTCTAGATTCGGAGTGACGGCCCCGCCGCCGTACGACCCCAGGGCATCGGCCCGCAGCGTGTCGATGGTGACGATGAGCACGTTGCGATCGGGATCGACCTCGAGCGTAAAGTCGCGTGACCGGCCGAGTGCCCACCAGCCGGCGGCGAGCGCCGCGGCGGCGACGACCACCGCTCCGAGGGCCCGGACGCGTGAAACCTTTGACATCTGCACTAAGCTTACTCAGCCGGCGCATAATCGAGGCAAACCACATGACCAACGGCTCGATCGCCGTCCGGCGGCCCGTCGCCTTCACCGCGGCGGTGCTATGCCTGTCGCTGGCGGCTGACGCCCAGCAGCGCGCTCCTCTACAGTCTCAGCCCACGTTCCGCGCCGACGTCGAGCTCGTGCAGATCGACGTCGTCGTCGTCGACCAGAACGGCGCGCACGTCCGCGGCCTGAAGGCGAGCGACTTCGTCGTTCGCGATCGCGGGAAGCCGCAGACGGTTGCGGCGTTCGAGGAGATTTCGCATGAGCGGCCTGCGCGGACGATGGCCGATGCCGCCGCGCCGCCGCCGCCGCCACCGGCGCGACTCGACGTATCCAGTAATCAGACCGCGGCCGCCGATCGGCTGGTCGTGCTCGTCGTCGACGATCTGCATCTCTGGCGGGGCCGCACGGCGACGGCGCAGTCGATCGCGCGCGGCATTCTCGACAGGCTTGGCCCCGACGCGTCCATGGCGGTGCTCTTCACCAGCGGCGAGCGAAGCACGCAGGTCACCGAGGACCGCGCACTTCTGCGCAACGCCATTGACACGCTCAAGGGACGGCAATCGGTGCGGCGGCCGAATCAGGCTGTCGATGGCCAGCGCACGAAGCCGAACGATCCCGAAGCCAGCATGGACGCGCAGCTTGCGAACATTCAAGCGTCGCAGGACGTCAGCCTGCAGCAATTCGCCGACAACATGAGCCTGTTTACGACGCTCGAGGAGGCCGCGCGCATGATGGGCCAAGGGGATGCGCGGCGGAAGGCCTTCGTGCTCGTCTCGGAAGGCATCTCGAAGAATCCCACCGGCATCTTCGGATCGATGCGCGAGACGCCACAGGCGCCCGCGGGGGGAGCGGCGTACGCCGCGACGGGTGACGCGGCAGCGACCATCGTGCCGCCACCGACGGCATACCACGACCTCGCGCTGATCGACATGATGGAGGCCATGCGGCGATCGAACGTCGCAACGTATGCGATCGACCCGCGAGGGGAAGTCACGTCCGAGGAGCGCGCGCTCGAGCTTCACCCGGAGCCTGTCAGCGGTGATCCTATCTTCCGCTGGAACGACCCGCTCCGCATTGCACAGGACGGCCTGACGACAATCGCGGAGGCATCGGGGGGCTTCGCCGTGGTCAACACCGACGACTTCGCGAGCGGAGTCGAACGCATCCTCGACGATCTCGATCACTACTATCTGCTTGGCTTTTATCCGGCTGACCCGAAGCGGAAGGGATATCGGCGGCTCGACGTAAACGTGCCCGGGCACCCGGATTGGATCGTGCGATTCCGCAGCGGCTATCAGGTCGAAGGCGGGCAAACGAAGGAGACGAAGAACCAGACTCCGCTCGTCGCGCTCTCGGCAGGCGTGCTGCCGAAGACCGACCTCGATCTGCGTGTTGGCGCCGTGCCGCTGGCGCTCGAGAGCGCGCGCGAGACGCGCGTCGCGGTCACGCTCGAAGTGTCGGTGGACCGCTCGTCACTCGAAGATCCTGACGGCAAGCTGCGCGACGAGCTGACGTACGAGATTCTCGCCGTCGATGAGAAGCACAAGACGGTCAAGCACGCGGGCGGACTGAAGGCGCGTGTGACGCTGTCGCCAAGCGGCGCCGGCCCGCCCGTGGTCGCAACGTATCAGGTCGCCGACACGATCTCTCTGCCGCCCGGCGCGTACCAGCTGCGCGTGGCCGCGCAGAGCATCCGGCTGAAAAAGGGCGGCAGCGTGTATCTGAATCTGGACGTGCCCGACTTCAGGCGCGCGCCCGTCACGATCGGCGGAATGGCCATCGGCTACGCGGCCGGCGCGCGCGTCACCGAAGCGCCGCCGATCGCCCGGCCGACGCCCGCTCAGCGTTCCGCGCGCATGGTCATCGCGCCGCCAGTGCCCGCACTGCCGTTCCCCGCAACGCTGGACCGCGCGTTCACAACGGATGATGTGTTGCGGGTCTATCTCGAGGTCGCGGGGGGAGGTGGACGCGCCGAGCGAATTCCGGGCCGTCTCGAAGTGCTCGCAGCCGATGGAAAGACCCCGCAGTCCTCGGTCGATTTCACGTCGGACGACCGCGGCCGCGTCAACCTCACGCTGCCGCTCGGCAACCTCGACCCCGGCCCGTACATCCTCCGCGCCACGGTGGGGACCGGCTCCCAGGCTGTGACGCGCGACGTCGGCTTCTCGATCGCCGATGCGCGCTAGTCTTCGTCCCCGCGCGCGTCAATCCGCAGCCGTCGCGGCGGCCATGCTCGGGCTGTCTTTCTCGCTCGGCGCTCAGCAGAGCACGCCCTCACGCCCGCAGACTACGTTCCGCGCCGGCGTCGAGCTCGTTCAGGTCGACGTCGTCGTCGTCGACCAGAAAGGCACGCACATTCGCGGGTTGAAGGCGAGCGACTTCGCCATCACCGACCGCAAGAAGCCGCAGACGATCGCGGCGTTCGAGGAAGTGACGCACGAACGGCCGCGTGCCGCCGAGGCGTCGCCGGCGAGTGCGGCGCCGGTGCGGATGGACGTCGCGAGCAACCAGAGCGTGCAGGCGCATCGCCTGGTCGTGATGGTGATCGACGATCTGCACATCTATCGAGGGCGCGTTGATAGGGCAAAGACGATCGCGAAGGACGTGCTTGCGAAGCTCGGGGGCGACGCCTCGATGGCCGTTCTCTTCACCAGCGGCGAGCACAGCACGGAGGTGACGGAAGATCGATCGATGCTGCTGGCAGCGATCGACACGCTTCAAGGGCGAAAGGCGGTACGCCGGCCAACCGCCGCCATCGATCGGCAGAAGATGGCCGCGGGCGGCGGGGAAACCGGGCGGCCGTTTGAGGAAATCGCCGACGCCCAAAGCGCATCACTGCAGGACTTCTTCGACAACATGTCGAAATACAAAGCGCTCGACGACGCCGCGCGGTTGCTCGGTCAGGGTGATGCAAGGCGAAAGGCGTTCGTCCTCATCTCAGAAGGCATCGCGAGGGATCTGACAGGCGTGTTCGATGCGGCGAATGCGGAGGGCCATCACGCCCTGGCGCTGCGCAACATGATGAACTCGATGCGGCGATCCAACGTCGTCACGTACGGCATCGATCCGAGGGGACACGTCTCGACTCAGAACCTGGCGCTCGAATTGTTCCCGAGTCCGCAAGGCTTCGACGTGCACGATCCGGTGTTTTTCTGGCACAACCCGGTTCGTCTGGCGCAGAACGGCTTGAGGGGCCTGGCTGAAGCGTCGGGCGGCTTTGCCGTGGTCGACACCGACGACTTCACGGCCGGCATCGATCGCATCATCGACGACCTCGATCATTACTACCTCCTCGGGTTCTACCCGAACGATCCCGGCAAGAAGGGCTATCGGCCGCTCGACGTCAGCATCTCCGCGCATCCTGAATGGCAAGTCCGCTTCCGCAAGGGTTATCGCGCGGAAGGGCCTCCGAAGCCGCCCGTCAACAAGAACCCGCTGGCCGCGCTCATGTCTGGCGCGCTGCCCGACTCGTCGCTGCCCCTGCGCCTTCATGCGGTGCCGCTTGGGCAGGCGTCCGGAGGCGACACGCGGATTGAGCTGGCGATCGAAGTCTCGGTGCCGCGGACGGCCGTGGAGGAAGCAGACGGCAAGCTGCGCGACGAGTTGAAGTACGAGGTCGTGGTCGTCGACGAGAAAAGAGCAAAGATTCGGTCGCTCGGCGGCCTGACGGCGCGTGTGACGTTGTCACCGACGGCCGGCCGCGACACGGCGCCCGACGTCGCGACCTATCAGGTGGCGCAGACGATCGCGCTACCGCCGGGACGGTTCCAGCTGCGCCTCGCCGCGCAAAGCAGCAAGCTCGCCCGGGGCGGCAGTGTGTATCTGCACCTGAACGTGCCCGACGTAAGGCGCGATGCGCTGTCGATTGGCGGACTCGCGGTAGGTTACGCGAACGGATCGCGGATCGCGACAGCCGTGGCGACTCCCCCGCCGGTGAGTCGCGCGCGGCGCTCGGCGCGCATGGCCGCGGCTCCTCCGCCGCTCCCCGCGCTGCCGTTCCCGCCGACGCTGGATCGCGAATTCGCGAGCGACGATCTGCTGCGCGTGTACTTCGAGGTCACGGCGCGCGATCGGCGCGAACCGGCTGCCGGGGTATTGGAGATCGTGGGAGCCGATGCCGGCGCGGCACACCGCTCGCTGCCCTTCACGGTCGACGACCGCGGCCGCGCCGATTTTCAGGTGTCACTCGCCGGCCTGCCGCCCGGCGCCTACATCCTGCGCGCCCAACTTACGGCCGGCCCGAAGGCGGAGATCGGGATCGCGATCAAAAAATAGGGGACGGGTCTCGATTTTACGGTTTCTGTAAAATCGAGACCCGTCCCCTATTTTGTTAAGTACGCCGCGATCTGTTCGCGCTCGCGCGCGAAGAACGCGAGCGGCGCGGTGTCGATGAACTGGCGGCCGTAATGTCTGGCTTCTTCGCGGCGGCCGGCCGACGCGAGCTCCAGCCACAGGTTATAGAGCGCGTTGAACTCGGCGCCGTCGAGCGCGACCGCGCGCTTCCAGCTCTCGATCGCCTCGCCCTTGCGGCCGGTGCCTGACAGAATCACGCCCATGATCGTGTGCGCACCGGCCAACGTCGCATCGGCCTCGAGCGCTTTCCGCGCGTAGCCCTCCGCCTGCTGCATCTTCGCGATCGCCGCATCCGCGTTGCCGAGCGCCAGTGCCTCGCGCAGCGTCATCGACGCGAGATTCTGAAATGCCAGCGCGTTGGTGGCATCGAGTGCCAGCACGCGATCGAACGTGCGCACGGCGTCGCCGTACCGTCCCGCCGCGCCATACGCGATTCCCAGACCGTTCAGGGCCTCGACATCATCGGTCGGCATCCCTTCGAGGAGCGCAATGGCGCGCGCAGGGTCGCCACCGCTCTCCGCCAGATACACGCCAAGGCGCACACGAAGATCGCGATCGGGCGCGCCGGCGCGCAGGCCCTGCTCGAGCGTGGCGATCGCCTTCTGCGGCTGCCCGCCTTCCCAGTACTGATACGACAACGTGATGTAGGCGTCGGCCGTGTCGGGACGCCGCGCGATCGCGCCCTCGAGCAGCCGGATGCCCTCGTCGCGCCGCCCTTCCTGAAACGCCTCTGACGCGCGGTGCAGATCGCGATCGACCTCGACGAGCCGCTTCGGATCGTCGTCCTCGGTATAGCGATCGCGCGCCGGTGCGCTGCCCGTGACATAGCCAAGCGAACGCAAGGCTTCGCGCGCTTCCGCCGATTCCTGTCCCGGCCGGTTCGGCGGCGCCACGTTGAAGCCGCGCAGCATGTTCGCCATCACCTGCACGCGGTCGCGCGCGCTTGCCGCCAGATTGGTGTGCTCGCCGGGATCGGCCGCCAGATCGTAGAGCTCCGGAATCGGCAGATCGATGTACTTGCTGCGTTCGACGATGACGCCGCGCAGCGGCGCCCAGCCGCGCACGAGGTTGTAGGTCATGGCCTCGAAGTACGCAGGCCGGTCGGCGCTCTGGCCGTCGCCGACGAGCGGCGCGAGCGATACGCCCGGCAGCGCCGCCGCGCCCTCGACGCTCGCGAGGTCCAGCACGGTCGGCGCGATGTCAATGTGCCGCACGGGCGTGTCGACGACGACGCCCCTCGACTTCGCTCGGGGCAAGCCCGCGGTGCCGTTCGAGCCTGCCCCACGGCCCCCTGGCTCGACCACCGCGACGATCAGCGGCACGCGCAGCGTCGGCTCGTACGCGAACATTGCGTGCGTCAGCTCGCCATGCTCGCCGAGGCTCTCGCCGTGATCCGACGTCACGATCACAAGCGTGGGGCGCGACAATGTCGCCAGCCTGTCGAACAGCGGGCCGAGTGCCTGATCGGTCCACGCGACTTCGCCGTGGTACGGCTGCGCCGGGTAACCCGCCAGGTGTGGCTCCGGCGGCTTGTACGGCGAATGCGGATCGAAAACGTGCACCCACGAGAAGAACTTCTGCTGCTGTGCGCCGATCCACTGGACCGCCCGCGCGACGACCTGGTCCGCCGGACGCTCCGGCATCGAGATCGCAATCGCGCCCCTCAGCTCCGGCATCTCATCGTCGTACACGTCGAATCCGGGCGCGAGGCCGAAGCGCTTCGTCACCGGAAACCCGCCGACGAACGCGCCGGTCGCGAACCCCGCCGCCTTCAGCCACGTCGCGAGCGTCTCGGTCCCGTCCTTCACGCGGAAGCCGCTGTTGTCGCGCATGCCATGCTCATACGGCAGGCGTCCGGTAAGGATGCTGGTGTGCGACGGCAGCGTCACCACGGCGTGCGCGTGCGCGAACGAGAAGCGCGCGCCGCCGGCGGCGAGCCGATCGAGATTCGGCGTGCGCGCCGGTCCGCCGTACGACGACAGCGCATCTGCCCGTAGCGTGTCGATGGTGACGATGAGGATGTTGCGATCGGGCCGCGGCTCGAGCACGAACGGGCTCGAGCGCGGCCACCAGAGGACCAGCGCGCCCGCGAGGCCGAGCGCCGCCACCGCGGCGGCGGCCCAGGCCGGCGCGCGGCCGCGCGACGCGCGGCGAGGGATCATTGCGGGGCGGCGATGCCCGCGAGGACCTTCACGCCATCGCGGCGCGCGCCCACCTGCACGATCTGCGGCGTGCCCGACGGACGCGCATAGGTGACCTCATACTGATGCGCCAGCGAAGAGGCGTAGTCTCGCATCAGCACCTCGACCGCATTGTCTGTGAAGACGACCTCACGCCGTCCGCCGCCAACCTGCACGAAACGATTGAGCACAATGTCACGTGCCGGATTCTCGAGTGATCCCTTCTGCACCGAGACGGCCCAGACCTGCGAGCGCGACGCGATCAACGAGGTCAGAACCCGCTGGGGCTGCTGACTGCTGACTTCTTTGCTCGGCTCGACGTTGACAATGACGATCGCGCGCCGCGGGGTCTTCTGCCTCGCGAGGGCCCGGGTGGTCGCGTCAAGCGCCTCGAGCAGCACCGAAGCCGCGCGCTGTTTCGGATAGACCCGTGCGGTTGCTTTCAGGAACTCCTGATGGTCGCTCGTGAAGTCCTTGATCTCGACCGCGGCCTGCCCGAACTCCCATAGAGCCATCTGCGACTGCGGACTTTCCTTCGCGATGGTCTCGACGAAGGCTTTCAGGCCGGCGCGGATGTCCTGGATGAATACCTGCGCTTCGGTCGTCGTGTCGATCAGCAGCACGATGGCGAGCGGCTGCTCCGACTTCTTCACCGACACGATCTCGCGATCGATGTTGTCTTCCCGGATCGCGAAGTCGGCGGCGGTCATGTCGGTCACCGGCTTGCCTTTGTCGTCGATCACCGAGACGAAGATCGTTTTCTGGGCGGCCTGCGTGCCCACGGCCACGGCGCCGAGCGACACGATCAGGGCGAGACACGACAGGGGAACGAGCCGGCGGTGCGCGCGCGCAGTCATAACAGGACCTCCTGGGGCAGTATACCTTCGCGGGCCGCGGTCACCGGATCATCGGCGACAGGCGCACCCGGTTGCCGCAGCGGCAGTCCATGGTGACGGGCGCGACCGGCTGACTCGAGGGCCGCGCGAAGGTCACGACATATTGCGAGGCGAGGCTCGCGGCCACCTGCGTCAGAAGGGTTTCGAGGCCGGCGGCTTCCGCCGCGAATACGCGAAGTCCCCCGCTCGATTTCGTCACGGCATCGAGCACCGAGTCGCGGCGCCTGGCGGACTGTCCAGGACCGCGCACCGAGATGGCCCAGTACGTGGCGCCCGACGCGCTCACGGCCTTCGCCGCGCGCGTCATCATCGCCTCATCGCCGCCTTCAACGGAGTGCAGATCCACCGACACGATCGCGCGCCGGGGCATCGGCCTCGCGCGAAGTCTCGTTGACGCGTCGTCCAGGGCCTCCAGCAGCTTGGCATCCGACGGCAGATTCGGATAGATGCGCGCGACGGCGAAATCCAGTTTCTCTGCCGGGACATCGAAATCGGCGACGGTCACGGGCGCGCCTCCGAACTCGGTGAGTGAGAGTGCCGTCCCGGGGGCATGAGCGCGGATGGCCACGACAAACGCGGCAAACGAGGTGCGGATGTCGCGCACCGGCGCCTGCGATCCCATTGGCGGCTTCACGGTGTCGACCAGCATCGCAACGGAGAGCGGTTCGTCCGACAACGACGCGTCGATCACCTCGCGCGTCGCACTGCCCTCGCGCACGACGAAATCGGCGGCCGTCAGGCCAGCTACCGGCGCACCGGGGTTGGCTAACACGGTCACCAGCACGGTCAGGCGGTTCGGATGCTGGATGTCAGAGAAAGAGCGAGCCTCGGGCGCCAGTGACAAAAGCACTGCAGCAAGGGCCGCTGCGATGAGAGCGCGCATCGGACACTCCGTTTTCGGGTCGCAAGCGCTGGCAGCCTATTATGCCGCCGAAGCTAGTCGACAACCAACTGGCATATACTTAGGTATACGGCAACGGTCAAGGAGGGAATCCGACCATGCAGCGCAGAGCCAAGGTGTTCCTGAACAATCGCAGCCAGGCCGTGCGGTTGCCGAAGGAGTTCCAGTTCACGACCGGCGAGGTTTTCATTCGCAAAGAGGGTGAGGATGTGATCCTGTCGCCCCGGCCAACGGATTGGGGACCCTATCTCGAGAGCGGTCCCGTTGCGTCCGACGCGTTCATGGAGAACGTCGAGGATCTGCCCGTACAGGAGCGCGAGCCCTGATGGCCCGCTACATGCTGGACACGGATATCTGTTCGTACATCATGAAGCGTTCGCACCCAACGGTGTTGAAGCGGCTGCGGGCGATTCCCGTGACAGATGTCAGTATTTCAGTCATCAGCCAATCAGCACTGCTCTACGGCGTTGAAGTCTCGCCGCGGCGCACGCAGGATGCTGCGGCGCTCAAGGCATTTCTTCCCCACGTCGAGGTTCTCGAGTTTCCCGGTGACGCCGCGCTTCACTATGCCCAGATACGTGCTGACCTGAAAACACGTGGCCGGATGATCGGCGCCAACGATCTCTTCATCGCCGCTCACGCACGCAGTCTTGGGCTCAGGCTCGTCACCAACAACACCGCCGAGTTCGGGCGCGTGAAAGGCCTGACGCTCGAGAACTGGACGCGGGCCGTTCGTCGTTCTCGCTCAAAGGCCGACGAATAGCTGCGGGACGAAACTCGCCGCGCGGCAGCAGGCCAAGTCGACTCCCAATCAGCGATCGCCGGTGCGACGAGCGACGACAATCGTGACGTCGTCGCGATCGCGGGAGAAATCGCGGTAGAGCACGCCTGCAATCAGAGCCGGATCCCGCTCGGCGAGACCGGCGTAATCGCTCAGGCCTGTCTCGCCTGATGCCTCCGCGTTCCGTGCGTGGGGAGATACGAAACCGGAACGCGGGAATGACTCTCGCACGAACCCTGACGAATACGTTTGCTGGCATCCGGCCAGTTGAGGCGCCTGGGTTCATCGCTGCGCAGTTTGTGGGGCGGTGCTCGCCATGGCGCGATAGAATCCCTGCGCCAACCCCTGCCAACTGAGGCGGATCCATGCGGAAGACCCGGCCTGTTCTGATTTCGGCGATCGTGATCGGTGCGCTGGCGGCGGCGCTCCCGTCGGCCGCGCCGCGCCTCGCGGACGTCGAGCCGCTCATGGCTCGGTTTCTCGCCGACAGCAACGTCGTCGGCGTCTCGGTCGGCGTAGAACGCGGCCGCGACGTCATCGTCCGCGGCGGGTGGGGACTGGCGGACCGCGGAACCGGCCGGAAGGCAACCGCGCAAACAGTCTACCGCCTGGGATCGAGCAGCAAGCAGTTCACCGCGGCCCTGGTGATGAAACTGGTCGAGCGCGGAATGGTCGGCCTGGACGACCCCGTCGATCGACACCTGCCGCAGATGCCCCGCAAGTGGCTCGGCATCACCGTCCGGCAGCTGCTCAATCACACCTCCGGCGTGCCCAACACCAGCGACGCCGGATCCAGCAGTTGGGCGAAGAAGCTGTCGCCGGCGGGACTATTGGCGCTCGTCAGCGGCCGCGGCCTGCAGTTTCCAGCCGGGTCGACGTTCGCCTACAGCAACAGCAACTACGTCATGCTCGGCCAGATCGCGGAGCGCCACTATGGCAAACCGCTCCCGCAAATCTTCGCCGACGAATTGTTCGGCCCGCTCAACCTGACATCGACGCGGTACTGCGAAGACGAATACGGCGCGAATGGTCAGGCGATGCCGTACATACGCAACGGCGATCGCGTCGAAGACGCACCGTACTGGAGCGTCACGCACGGTTTTGGCTCGGGCTGCATCTGCTCGACCGTCGCCGACATCGCCGAGTGGAATCGCGCGCTGCACGGCGGCAAGGTGGTCAGCGCCTCGTCGTACGCGCAGATGACCGCCCCCCAGGGCGCGGCAGCGGCGGCAGGGCTCGGCTCGGCAGGATTCGGCTTCGGTCTGATGGCGGGGAGCGTGGCTGGACGGCCGGCGCTGCTTCACGGCGGAACCGTTCCGGGTTTTATCGCGATGCCGGCCTGGCTGCCAGCCGAACAGTTGTCGATCGTCATCCTAATGAACACGCGACGGACGCCACACACGGGCTTCCTGTTGCGCGATCTCGCGCGACTTGCACTCGGCGATCCTGTGACGATCGTTCCGGTTCAGACTGGACCGCCGCCCGATGCCGCCGCGCTCAGACCGTTGGCGGGCACCTACATCATCAACGTCCCCGGCCGTGCGCGCCAGATCAGATTCTGGGTCGATGGCAAGACCCTCATGAGCCAAGCCGCGGGCGAAGACCGTATTCCGCTGCGGCCAGCCGGGCCGCACGCATTCGGAGCCGCCTACGACTGGTCGGTTCGCTTCACATTCAACGTCGCAAGCGGCGCGGCGACCAGCCTGACGTTCGAGCAAGGCGGCTCGACGTTCACCGGACTGCGGAAGCGCTGACCGCGCTTCGTTCGAGCCAAGAACAAACCGGGTTAATTGAACGGCCTTCCCTACGGAGTGCGCTTCCACCTTTGGCGAGATGGAGTCTCGTTCCAGGCGAAGTGCCACCTAGAAATGGAACTCGGCGCGAGTCGCCGAAATTCGCACGTTGAAATTGGCGGAGAGAGTGGGATTCGAACCCACGGTAGGGTTACCCCTACACACGCTTTCCAAGCGTGCTCCTTCAACCACTCGGACATCTCTCCGTTTCGAATCAACGACTTACAGACATCGCTCTGACGAAGAATCCGTATTGTGTCAGACCTCCTATTCTGCCGCGATCACTTAACGAGATTCGGTCCCCACCATTCTCCTTCGAGAGCGACGAGACTGCTCCAGACTAAACCGAGCGCACATCGACTACGAGACTTAATGACTGGCCCGTCGTTTTGGACGGACAAATTCCGCGACCTCATCCTCGGTGATTCGTTCTGTCGTCTTCTCAAGCAGAAGGGCCGCAAGCTGCATCGGTTCGACGCGGACACCCCCATGTTCGCGAACCTTCGCAGAGATCATCTCGAGGCGCTTGAGCGTGCGTGGCGCGAGTGGAACGAGCCGCCGCTCGACCCAGCGCGGGTCGGTTGGCCGCCCGCCACCGGTCGGTACGCTGAAGCGAGCCTCGATGTCCGCCAACAACTGCATCGCCCCGAAGTAGCCACCTGTGGCAGACACTTTTCCTGGACGTTCCGCTCCGAGCGCGAGGGCGATCTTGTCCATGTTCAGATGCGTCTTCATGGTCTACTTCTCCGCAAAGTGGCGGATAGCGAGGTACTCATCCCCGATCACCAGGCCGATCTCGCCCTGGCGGGCATCGCGTCCCATCATCCGGCAGAAGCTCGCGAGCTCGGCGAGCTTCCGGGGATTCTGAATGTCGCCGGGCGTCGTGTAACAGTGCATGACGACGGGCTCGTCCTTGACGAGTACTCCGCCTCTTTCGTCATCACGCCAGATGCCCTTCGCCTTCGGATACGCCGTTGCCCCTCCGAAGACGCGCCCGAACATGTCCAGCGCGGCGTCGACCCATTGGTTTTGGTTCACGGCCGTCGTCCCGTCACGTTCGACGCTTGGCACGAACAGAACGACCAGGACGCTTTTGCGGCCCTCATGAAGTGCGACCCTTTGCCGTCGCGACGGCCGACGCTTCTTCGCCACACGATCAATATAGATCGTGCTTTCTCGCAACACAAGCGCTTCGCCCCGGCGGGTATGCGACGCGTGACGGCGCGTCTCTGGGCGAAGATGATCCGCCGGGAGCCGGACCAGCGTCGTCAGGAGACGACGTTGCGAATTCGTTGGGCTTTGCTCGGTCCAATACCGCGGACCTGCACCAACAGGCCGGGGTCGGCCGTGATGACACGCTCGACAGATCCGAAATGCACTAAGAGGCGGTTCGCCAGTGCCGGACCGACGCCCGGCAGCCCTTGCAGCATGTACAGTTTCCGCGATGCGAGGCGTTTCGGTTGCCGGTCGTATCGTTGGAGAACCGGGGGATTGGTTCTCGCCAGTTGCCCGGCGAGCAGTCGCAGGATGCGGAGCGAGTCTTCCGGATTGCGTGCGTGAATCACCGGAAGCCGCCACATCACCGCCAACGAAAGTACCGCGCCCTTCAGCGCGTGCGTGTGAACGTCGGGCATCGGCGCAGGCGCGGGCCCTTCGAGGAGAACGATTGGCCGGTGGGGGCTTCGCGCGAGCGCTGCCGCCTGGGGAAAGAGTCGTCCATCCACAAGCGAAGTCGCGAAATCCGCGTACGTTTTTCGTTCGATGAGGATACCGCCATCGATGAGGTAGTCACCGACGGCAAGACGCTCCATGCGAATGTCGAACTCTCCGCATCCGCGTGCGAGATCGAGCAATGCGGCGTTTCGCTCAGAACAGTCGACGCGAAGCTGCCATTGCCTCGCGACGTTCGCGACGCCGACACTCTCGGCATTTCGATCAACGGCGGAGACGCGCATCATCTGGAGGGGAAAGCCAAAGGTCCGCAGTCTGGTGAAACAATCAACGAGAGTTGCAAAGTGCCTCGGCGCTTGCGCGCCTCCGCATGACCTACCATCCACGACGAACCATCAACGAGGGTCCGTTTTCCAGACGGTTGGAGTCTCATCAATGTTTAACGTGGGCTGAGAGCCAGACCCACATGACCGCACGCTCCTCCGACCTTCCCCATGAACTGTTGCCGTGTCAGGACAGCTCGCCAAGCGCGGCGTCGTCCTGGTCGTACGCTTCGATCGTCGTCTTCGCGTTCGTCGTCTTCAGCGCCTGTTCGAGCAGGCGAATCTCTCGCGCGACGCGCGTCACGAGACGGTCGAGCACTTTCACGTCATAAACGGGCTCCTTCACGATCTCCTTGTCGGCAGAGGCACCGTAGAAGCGCCGCTCCCGATGGGCGTTGTCGTTGCGAAGCGCCAGAAGTTCTTCGTGGCGCTTTTTCAAGGTCTTGAGCCATGCCAGCCCTTCATTGATCGTGATTTGAGCCATCGGTTCACCTTCGTCGCGGCCTCACAACGCGCCGACGACGACGATGGCATCGTCGTCGAACGGTTGTCAAATGAGATCTGCCGCATGAGATCTGCCGCATGTGATTCTGCGGAGGTCTGTACGAGGTCATCGTGATATGGAGGGCCAGACGAAGACCGAAGCGATCCGCCGCATCGCACGACGATCACATGTGCCGGCCAACTCGGTCAGGTCGCAAGAATCGACAACCGTCGCCGCATGCGTGATCATCGCGAACCGAGCGCGGCTAGGTCGGAGTCGACCGACGCATAACGGACCGCCATCTCGAGAAAGAATCGCGCGTGAAAGAACGCCTCCACGATGGGCCGCGTCACCAGCGTCCAGCGATCATTGTCAGCAGTCGTGAACTCTTTGCCGGTTCCTTGGCGAACGATCTGGAGAAACCATGGATGCAGCGGACGGTCTGGAAGGAGGCCTCTGAGCTGCCGAACAATGCTGTCGGTCTGCTGCTGAAGCCAGAACACTTTCAAGCTTACGCCGGCTCAACGAGCGTCTTCAGCGGCGAGTGACCGCCCAGTCTTCCCATTTTAGTCCGGGCACGCGCGCGAACTCCTTCGCGTTGGAGGTCACAAGTGTCGCGCCACGCCGTCGCGCTTGGCCGGCGAGAAGCACATCATAGGCCCCAATCGGTTTTCCGATCGCTTCGAGCTCGGCGCGGACCGTTCCAGCCGTGCGCGCGTCGTCCTCGTCGAACAGTGTCCACTCCAGCGGGCCGGCAAAGAACGCCTCGAGCCGCTGCGTGTTGCTGTCTTTGCGCTGGCGCTTCGCGACGCCGTACCACAGCTCGAATGCGACGATCGACGACAGCAGGATGACGCTCCTCCGAACCACCGCTCGCTGGAATCGCCGACGCACGTTGACCTCGGAGCCGTTGATCAACGCGATGCACGCGTTCGTGTCGATCAAGTACTTCGTCATTCGAACACGTCTCGCTCGGGCGTCGGGGGCTGCTGTCGTCCTTCCGGCATGAAGGCTTCATCCGACAATCGATCGAGTTCGGCGAACCATGCCGAGACGTCCGTGAACATCGGTTCCACGAGCAGACCTCGCCCGGCGCGGCGCACCCTGACGCGGTCTCCCTCGAACCTGAACTCGCGCGGCAACCGCACGGCCTGGCTGCGTCCGTTCTTGAATAGCTTGGCGGTGGCGGTCACAGGCTCCTCCTTGATATATACCATTAGTATATACCAATCACGTGGACCTTCCTAGACCGCACATCAGAGGAGCAGGAGCCGTCGGCATGGTCTTCGACCAGCATCCGCTCGTGACGGCACGCCGGTAGGATTCCGCTCCCAGTGCTGCGAACTCGACTCAGCGATACAACCGCACGTCGTCGATCAGAAACGCGAACGTGCGCGGATCATCGAGCGCGGCGATCAGGATCCGGCGAAGGCCGCGGCCGTCGATGCCGCTCTCGGCGAACGACAGATCGACGACTGCCCATTCCGGCCCTGCCCGGAAGTCCAGGCGCGCAATCGGCGCCGACCCGGTGACGCCGTACAGGTAGACGCGGTATTCGCCGCCGTCGCCGCGAGCGCGAAACCGCAGTCCTTTAAACGCCGAGAGGTTGGCGCCGAGCGCCGGCGTGGACCCCGGCCTGAACTCGGCCCCGGCGTAGCGAACGCGGGCACCCGGACGCAGGATGCCGCGCACGCGCAACGCACCGGGTGTGCCCCCCGCGCCGCCGCGCACCACCTGGAGTGACACGGACGAGGCGCCGCCGGCGGCCGAATCGCTCGAAGTCTCCCAGCCCGCTCCAAAGCGTACGCGCGGCAAACCGCCGATCGCGTCGGCTTCGTCGAAGTCGCTCACCATTCCCGATTCCGCGCCCGCGGGCGGTGGACCTCCGAGCCTCGTGCAGCGCGCGCACTGTCGCGAGCGCGTTCTCGAGCCGCTTGCGGGTCTGCGCCCGGGGCGGAAGCGGAGGCGCCTCCGTGAGGCTCTTCACATCCCCCAAGAAGAGACGGGGACCAAGGTACGGATCGCCGACAGTCGCCGCACCGCGGGACTCGCCGCTTGCGCTGGCCAGCACGGCAAGGGTCGGCACGACGAACGCGTGGTGCTCCGCCACAAAGCGCCCGAAGTCCGGGCGCGGCATGCGGTCGGCGAAGGCGTGGACGATGCCGTCGGCGCCCGCCGCAATCGCCATGCGCGCGCCGTCGCCGCTGCCGATGTGCACCACGGCCAATTTGTTTCGCGCATGCGTCGCGACAACGACAGCGCGCAGCGTCGCCGAGTCCAGCGTCGGCACGGATATCCCGAGCTGCGATCCCGCTTCGTGGACGATCTTGATGTAGTCGGAGCCCTCCCCGATGCGCGCATCGATGAAGGCCTGCGCCTCCGTCGCGTTCGCAAGTGTGGGAATCGGGACCCCGTATTGCGTGCCGTGGCCGTTTGGGGCCGTGACAAGCGTACCGGCCGAGAAGAGATCGGCGCGATCCGCCGCCGTGCCGGCGGCTTGTTCAGCCTTCATCGCGCGCATCGTCGGCAGCGCCGTGAACATGTCGAGGTGCGTCATCACGCCGAACGCCAGCGCGCCCTTGAGACTCGAGCGGGACTGACTATGCGTGTGCGAATCGATGAGGCCTGGAAGCAGCGTCCGTCCCTCGCCCCTGACCTCGACGGCGCCGGACGGGACCGAAACCGTCTCACCCGGCAACGCGATTGCGGCGATCCTGCGACGTTCAAGCACCACGGTCGCCGAGTCGATCAGCTTCGTCCCGTCGAACACCCGGACATTGCGGATGACCACCGGCGGCGACTCCGGCTCCTGGGCTGGCGCATCGAATCCGGCGAAGAGGTTGGCTAGGAGCGGGAGGACGAGCACGGCGATCGTGTTCATGGGGACCGTCCGGGGTCCGGGCATGCGGATCGGGCCGGCGAGGTTTCGCATCCGAGTCGTCTGCCTTTCATGCTAGCCCCGCTTCGCGCTGGCGATGGGACTCTCCACCGACGAGGTCACACGTTATCTCGGGGAGCCGGCGCGCCGCGCTGGATGTCGATTCCCGACCCGCCCGTTCGACAAGTGAGAAGAATCGGAAGGAGACACGGTGATGGCGAGGACAAAGATCTATACGCATTTCTGGTACGCAACGGGAGCGGAGGAGGCGGCGACGTTCTATGCCTCAATCTTTCCGGATTCGCGGGTCAACGGGGTCTGGGCCCTGCCCACCGAGTCCCCGAGCGGGCCGGCAGGTTCGGTCAAGATCGTCGACTTTACGCTGTTTGGTCAGCGGTTCCAGGCCATGACCGCTGGCCCCCACCACGACTTCAACGACGCTATCTCCATCGTCGTGGACTGTGACGACCAGGCGGAGATCGATCGCTACTGGAACGCGCTCCTCGACGGCGGCGGCAAGCCGCAGGCCTGCGGCTGGTTGATCGATCGGTTCGGCCTGAGATGGCAGATCGTCCCGGCGAGGCTGGACGACATGATGCGCGACACCGACACGGCTCGCGCAAGACGGGTCGCGGACGCCATGCTGAAAATGGTCAAACTCGATATCGCGACGCTGGAGAAGGCTTACGGGTCATAAGCCTGCGAGACGCAGGCGGGGCGATCGGTCGCGGAGGGTGCGGACCTAAACCTTTGCCCTTTCTCAGCTGATGCAACGGCCGAGCTTGCACCCATCGCATGGCGGTGAACACCGGGCTAAAATCGCACACACCGAGCCTCTCGATGCGCCTCTCACCGAAACGACCCCGCACGCGGCGCCAGAAGACCGATGACAGCCTTCGCGTGGAGCGTGAGCGCGCCGATCATGCGCTCCAGAACGAGTTGGCGGCGATCGACGAAACCGCCGACGCTGTCATCAACCGCGCTCGCTCGCGTGCGGACGATGTGCTCGCGGCGGCGAGAGGGCGCGTCGATCGCGAGGCGGCCTCTGCGAGTCCCCAGGCGCATTCGCTGCTCCTGCGCGAACGAGCGCGCGACGATCAAGTGCTGCGCGACGAGCGTACCGCGGCGGACGCGGTCCTGCGCGATGAGCGCGCGGAGAAGAGCGCCGTCCTGGCGAATGAACGACAGGATACGGATACGAATCTTCTCACCGAGCGCACCGCCTCGGACGACGCCGTGGCCACGCGGGATGAGTTCCTCGGCATCGTCAGCCACGATCTGCGCCACTTGCTGAACGCCGTGATGGGATTCTCCGTCTTGATCGCGAAGGTGGCCCCGCAGAAGACCCATGAAGGAGAGGTCGTCGGGTACGCGCAACGCATTCAACGTTCCGGCGTCCGTATGAACCGGCTGATTGGCGACCTGCTGGATGTCGTGAGCATCAACGCAGGACAGCTTGCCGTGACCAGCGAGCCTGGAAGCGCAGATGCCGTAGTCGCGGAGGTGGTCGAAACGTTTCTGGAGCCTGCTGCCGCCAGCGGGATATCCCTCACGACGGAGATTCCGCCCACCCTGCCGCCCGCGCTCTTCGACCATGCGCGAATACTGCAAGTGCTGTCCAATTTGCTGAGTAACGCGATCAAGTTCAGTCCGGCGGGGAGCACGGTGGTGCTGCGGGTGGAGCGGGATGGCCGCCATCTGCGGTTCGCTGTGGCCGACCGCGGCATCGGCATCGCGCCGGATCACGTAGACACCATCTTCATGCGGTTCGTTCAACTTGCCGGGAGGGAGCGGCGGGGTGTCGGCCTCGGGCTTTACATCTCGAAATGCATCGTTCAGGGACACGGCGGCCGCATCTGGGTGGAAAGCCAGCGGGGTAAGGGCAGCACGTTTTTCTTCACGGTCCCGATCGTCGAGAAGTCTGGTAGTTGACGCCTGTGCCACTCGCAGAATTTATCGAACGCCATCACGACGAGATCATCAGTGAGTTCAGTGCATTCGCACGAACACTGATGCCGGCCGGTTCCGACGAAATCGATCTGCGTGACCACGCCAAAGAGATGCTGATGGCGATCACACAGGATCTGAGAACGAAGCAGAGCGCCGAAGAGCAATCGGAAAAATCCAAAGGGCATGGTTCGGAGAACGTCATGGCGGGCTCTGGACGCCTTCACGCCGAGGGGCGCCTTGAGCATGGGTTCACTCCGGGCCAGATGCTCGCCGAATTCCGCGCCCTTCGCGCCTCCGTGTTAAGGCTCTACGAGCGCTCCGGCCACACGGATATCGCAGGCGTGACGAGATTCAACGAGGCGATCGATGAAGTGCTGACGGAGTCGATCACGCGCTACGCGATGAAGACCGACCTCTATCGAGACCAGTTTATCGGGATCCTGAGTCACGACTTGCGCGGTCCCCTTGGCGCGATATCCGCTGGCGCCGCTGTGTTGGCCGCTTCCGCCGCCGACGACCAGCGTCAGGCGAGAGTCGCTGCGCGCATCCTGAACAGCACTCACCGAATGGAGCGCATGATCAGCGATCTTCTGGATCTGACGCGCACACGTCTCGGCGGTTCCATTCCATTGAAGCGCGTCGGAACAGACCTGCAGCAACTGTGCGAAGAGGTCATCCTCGAGGTGCAGGCCGCACATGCGCAGGCCGTTGTGCACTTCAGCGCGAGCGGGAACCTGACCGGTGAATGGGATCCTGATCGACTCGCGCAAGTCGTGTCGAACTTGCTCGGCAACGCGATCCAGCATGGAGGCGGAGGTCCGATCACGCTCGACGCGCATGGCACGGCCGAGACCGTCACACTTCGTGTGCACAATGGAGGCACGCCGATCCCCACCGCCGCACAACCCTCGATTTTCGAGCCGCTCGCCCGAGCAGCCTCGGATAGCCCGCAGAGCATCGGCCTCGGGCTGTTCATCGCACGAGCCATCGTCACCGCGCATGGCGGCGACATCCGCGTCACCTCGGGAGAAGACTCAGGCACGACATTCGAAGTGGTCCTTCCAAGTCACGGCTCCTCGTCATCTGATGACGTGATATGATGACGCCATGCGCACGATTGTCGAACTGCCGGAGGAACAGCTCGAGGCCCTTGACGCCCTCTGCCGCCGGGAAAAGATTTCGCGAGCGGAGGGCATCCGCCGCGCGGTCGCGGTGCTCGTGCGCCAGCGTGCTGCCGGCGCCGGCCGCGCATTCGGCCTGTGGCGCGACCGGCCGGAGGATGGGCTCGCATATCAGCGACGTATGCGAAAGGAATGGGATGCGGCGCCGGCGAGACGGCGGAGCCGATGAAGGCGCTGTTCGACACGAACATCCTGGTCGACTACTTGAACGGCATCGAGGCTTCACGGATCGAGATCGAGCGCTATGACGAGCGCGCGATTAGCGTCATTACCTGGATGGAAGTGCTCGCCGGCGTCCGGAACGCCGACGAAGAAGACGTGACAGAGATGTTTCTGCGCGACTTCAGAACCGTCGACCTGACGCGCCGGGTTGCGCGTGACGCCGTCGGTATTCGGCGCCAGCATCGCATCGGCCTCCCTGATGCCATCATCTGGGCCACGGCTCGATCGGAGTCCGCGCTGCTCGTGACGCGCAACACGAAAGACTTCCCCGCCACCGATCCCGGTGTGCGAATTCCTTATTCGACCTAGCGGCGGCGCCGCCGTCGTGTCCTCTTGCTTTCCAAAAGGAGGTGTGTCACTCTCTTTTGGGAAACCAAAAGGACTGACCGCGCATGCGCAGAAAGAAAGACGTCCAGCAAGGCTCATTGGCGCTGATGGTGCTCAAGACGCTCGACGTCCTGGGTCCCCAGCACGGTTACGGTCTCGCCAAACGCATCGAGCAGATCAGCGGCGACGTGCTCTCGGTCAACCAGGGCACCCTCTATCCCCTGCTGTTGAAGCTGGAACAGGACGGCGCCATCACATCGCAGTGGGGACCCTCTGACAATAATCGGCGGGCGCGCTTCTATCGCGTGACCGCCGCCGGCCGCCGGCAACTTCAGGCGGAAAGACGAAGCTGGGAAGAGACGATGGCGCTGGTCGGCCGGTTCTTTGAGGTGAAGGCGGAGGACGTCCCATGAAGCTGCTGAGGCGATTCTTCAGACGGCTGCTTGTCGCGACGACAGGACGCCACGACGAGGCGCGGATGAGGGAGGAGCTCGAGGCCCACCTCGAGATGCAGACCGCCGAAAACATCCGCGCAGGCAGGTCCCCGGAAGAGGCGCGACGCCAGGCCGTGCTCGCGTTCGGGCCGATCGAAGCCATCAAAGGCAGCTACCGCGACCAGCAGGGCCTGGCCATCGTCGACGACTTCGTGCAGGACGTGCGCTATGCGTGGAGACAGCTTCGGAAGTCTCCGTTGTTCACGTTCACGGCGGTCACCTCGCTCGCCATGGGCATCGGCGCGAATGCCGCGGTGTTCATCGTCGTCGAGCGGCTGCTGCTTCGGCCGCTGCCCGTCTCCAACCCGCACGAGCTCGTCTACGTTACCGATGACCGTATTCTCACCCAGCCGAGCCCGCGTTTCTCATATCCGTTCTACGCCGTTTTACGTGAGACCCGCACGCTCAACGGCCTCGCGGCCCGCTTCGCGCTCGGCGTCAACGTCGCCGTCAACGACCAGATCGTGAGAGCAAACGGCGAGCTCGTTTCCGGTAATTACTTCGATGTCATCGGCGCGGGTACGAGTGCGGGCCGGTCTCTTTCTCCCCTCGACGACACAGCACCGGGCGCGCACCCGGTGGCGGTGATCAGCGAGCGGTTCTGGCGGCGTGTGTTCGCGGCCGACCGGGCTCTCGTCGGCCGAAGTGTGCGTCTCAACGAGCACGACTTCACCATCGTGGGCGTCGCGGCCGAGGGTTTCTCGGGCATCTCCGCTGGGAATCCCACGGACATCTGGATTCCGCTCGCAATGCAGCGAGAGCTGGGCCGGGGTCTGCTCACCGAGGCGCGAACAAACTGGCTCGAGATCCTCGGACGGCTCCGTCCTGGCACAGACCGGCACCAGGCGGCGGATGCCATCAATCGCGAGCTGCAGCAGCGTGCGTCCGGCCCTTCACCGCCGTCGCCCACAAGACTCCTGGTGCTCCTGCCGGGCCATCGAGGCAGCTCGCCAATGGGCGAAGAGCGGCGCACGGCGCTCATGGCGCTGTTTGCGCTTGCCGGATTCGCGCTGGTGCTGGCCTGCGTCAACATCGCGTCGCTCGCCGCGGTGCGGTCGGCGGCCCGGGAAAAAGAAATGGCGATACGCCTGGCGATCGGGGCCTATCGCTCGCGCCTGACGCGGCAACTGCTCACCGAAGGACTCGTGCTCGCCGCGCTCGGAGGCGTGATCGGATCGCTGATTGCGTCCCCGCTTGCTCGCGCGCTGGTCTCGGCACAATCGATCACGATCGACCTCGATTCGAGCCTGGGGTTGCCCGTCGTGCTGTTTGTTTTCCTCTTGTCCGTGCTTGCCGGCATTGCGGTCGCCTTGCTGCCGATCCTCTCGTCCCGAAGAATCGGGCCCCTGCGAAGGAGGCGGTTCCGCCGCGTCACGGCGCAAGACGTGGTCGTGTCGCTGCAGATAGCCATGGCATTGTCGATGCTGATCGGCGCGTCGCTGCTGGTGCAGAGCGTGCGCACCCTCAGGTCGGTCGATCCGGGCTTCCGTGCAGACAATCTGTTGATCGCCAGGCTCGATCCCAAGGCGGCCGGGTACGACTCGAACCGGATCAACCGTTTCTGGAACGCTGTGCTGGAAGAGCTGACGCAGATCCCCGGCGCTCGAAGCGTGTCGCTGGCCGGAACGGTGCCGCTGGCTCCCACCCGCCAGCGGCAGCCGTGGGTCAATCCGGCCTCAGGAGAAAAACTGGAGATCGACACCAATTACGTCGGACCGGCCTACTTCCAGACGCTCGGGATCCCGCTTGTCGGCGGGCGCGAATTTACCAAAGACGATCGTCGCGAATCACGGATGGTCCTGATCGTGAACGAACACCTCGCGCGGACGTTCTGGCCCGGGCAGGATCCGATCGGCAAGGGTATTCGTCTGCCGGACTCTGGCAAGCCGATCGCTGAAGTCGCGGGCGTCGTGCGCGACGTGAAATATCGTGACCTTCGCGACGAGGCCGGCCCGATGTTCTATCGCCCGGTGCTGCAGACACATTCGTCGGATGCCATGACGGTGCACCTTCGCGCGTCGGGCGATCCGTATGCGCTCGTCAACGCCCTGCGGCTCGCGATACAGCGCATCGATCGCAACGTTCCGTTGTTCCAGATCACCACGCTCGAGGAACAGCTCGACACGTCGTTCGCGCAGACGCGCCAGGCGGCGATGCTGAGCGGAGCGTTCGGTGTGATCGCGCTGCTGTTGAGCGGCATCGGCATCTATGGCGTCACGGCACTCGCCGTCCGTCGCCGCACGCGTGATATCGGCATTCGCATGGCACTCGGCGCCCGGCGTGGCGATATTGCCCGCGCGATTGGCGCCCGCGGCATCGCGATCATCGCGATCGGCCTTTCTCTCGGTGTGCTGGGCGCGTTCGGGTTCACGGAGCTGACGGCGACGCTGATGCAGGGCGGAAAGGCCCTCGACGCCCGGACCTTCGTGTCGATGACGGCGCTGCTGGCGTTCGTCTCATTGCTCGCGTTCGCGATTCCTGTTCGCGCGGCCACGCGGCTGGATGCGCTCGCGGCGATTCGACACGAATAGCGGGCATCCGCTTACAATGCGCGCGGAGGAATGCCCATGCGCGCGCTCATCGCGGTAGCCCTGCTTCTGCTGGCCTTGCCATCCCCGGTTCACGCTCAGGCCTCTTTCACGGCCGGCGGCATCACCGCGGCGCCCGGCACTACCGCATCCGGCACCATCCAGATTCCCGCACGCGCGGGAGACGACGGAACGTCGCTGCCGATCTCGATCGTGCACGGCGCGAGACCGGGGCCGGTGCTGGCGCTCGTCGCCGGCGTGCACGGCCAGGAATACACGCCGATCCTCGCGCTTCAGAAGCTGCGCACCGCGATCGATCCGAAGACCCTGAGCGGCACCGTCATCATGGTGCACGTCGCGAACATGCCGTCGTATCTGGCGCGCACGATTTATTACTCGCCCGTCGACAACAAGAACCTGAATCGCGTGTTTCCCGGCAAGGCGGACGGCACGATCTCGGAGCGAATCGCCAACGTCATCACGCGAGAGGTCATCGAGCGCGCGACACACGTGGTGGACCTTCACTGCGGCGACGGCAACGAGTCGCTGCGGCCGTACTTGTACTGGATCACCAGCGGCGGCGAGAAAGTCGCCGAAGCCGGACGGCAGATGGCGCTCGCCTTCGGGATGGATCACATCGTCGTCGATCGCGAGCGGCCCACAGACCCGGCCGCCTCGCTGTATTTGTCGAACACCGCGATCACCCGCGGCAAGCCGGCACTCACGATCGAGTCGGGCGGCATGGGCGAGATTCACACCGACGACATCCTGCGCATCGAGCGCGGCGTGTGGGGCCTGATGAAGCATCTCGCGATGACCGCGACGGGACCCGATCCCGTTGTGGCGCCGGTGATGCTGGAGCGCAGCGCCGTGCTTCGCAGCAACTTCACCGGCATCTTTCACGCAATGGTTGAGAAGGGACAGACCGTGGCCGCGGGCGCGGTGATCGGACGCGTGACCGACTTTCACGGAAAGGTGCTGGAAGAGATCAAGGCGCCGTTCGCCGGCGAAATTCTCTATGTCGTCGGCACTCCCGCGATGAACAAAGGCGAACCCGTGGGCTTCATCGGTGCGACGGCGAAATAGCGGGACTGCGCGCTGAGCCCGCCTGCGTCGCTTCTACGCCTTAGCTGTAGGAGGGATCATGCGGATGTTCATCGCAGCGGCGATCGCCGCTGTCGTCGCGACGCCGGCTTTCGCGCAGCCGCGGCCGCCGGCGAGCATCGATGCCAGCGTGGCGCTGGGGCTGGTCTGGCACGGCGCGATCGTCGGCGACGACGATCCGAAGGAGGCGGGCGCGGTGCGGCCGATTGTGTCGTTCATCGCGCGCGGGCAGCTGCACCGGCTGGCGGGTTTCACGTTCGAGAGCACGCTCGAGCCGATGGGCCTCGACAATCCGCACTTCGACGAGCGTCTGCACAGCCTGCATCTGCTGGCCGGCATCGAGATCGGGCGTGCCATCCCCTGAGGTGATCGCGCGCGCGTCGTACTCCCACGGCGCCTTCTCGTGGATGGCCGGTGTGCAGGTGCCGTTCACGTGGCGCCGATAGCCATCGCTGCTCTGATACCATCGCACGTCGGCTGTCCTGATCGTGCCCAGTTACCGCTTCAGCAACTTCGTGCTCTCGCCGCAACGGCGTGTTCTCGTCCGCGACGGGGTCGAGCTGCCGCTGATCCCGCGCTATTTCGATCTGCTCGTGCTGCTCGTCGAGCGGCGCCACGAGGCCGTGCATCGCCGCGAGATCTTCGATCGCGTCTGGAACGACGTCATCGTCTCCGACAGCGCGCTCAACCAGGCCATCCGCACGATCCGGCGCACGCTTGGCGACGACTCGCGCGAGCCGCGCTTCGTACGCACGGTCTCGCGCCACGGGTATCGGTTTGTGTTTCCGGATGTCATCGAAGCGCCGGACGACAACGGCGTCGTCATGGCGCCGCCGCAACCAGTTCCGAATGCCGCCCCGCCCGGCCCGCCATCGCCCGCGGAGGATTTCGAGCCGCTCCTCGCGCGCATCACGCAGCACGGGGACGAGGAGGATCGGCGCGACGCCGCCGAAATGCTGCACGGCCTGGGCACGGCAGAAGCGCTTCGGCGGCTGGGCACGCGACCGGGACACGCGCGGGCGCGCGCCCTGCTGCGCGACACGCGGTGGGAGGCGCCCGGCGCCGCGGACGTGCCGATCGTCGGCGCGCCCGATCCTGTTGGTGTGGCGCGCGAGCTGGTCGCGCTGCGATTACGGCGCGCCGCGCGGCTGGTGGCCCTCCGCTGGGCAGGCGCATCGGTAGGCGGCGGACTCGCAGGAGCGATCGCGGGCGGAGCCGGCGGACTGATCCTCGCGGCGCTGCCCGGACACGATGCGCCGATCGGTGTTGCAGCGGTGTTGGCGGTGATCGGCGCAGGATGCGGCGCGATCGGCGGCGCGGGGGTCGGCGCGGGACTCGCGGTAGCAGAAGCGACGGCGCGCTCGTTCCGCATTGCCGCTCTCGTATTCGGCGGCGCGCTTGGCGGCGGCCTCGCCGGACTCTCGGCGCAGTGGCTGGGCCGGTGGGGTCTGGCTGCCCTGGTCGGGTTGAACGTCAACGTCGGCGGCGCGCTCGAAGGGCTGCTGATCGGCGCCGCAGCCGGGCTTGGCTACGCCGCAGCCACCCGCCGCACCGAAGGGGGCATGGCCGCGCCCAGAGGACGGCGCCGCCTGCAGACGGCCGCGCTCACGGCTGTGCTGTGCGGTCTGGCAGCACTCGTGATCGCGCTCCAGGGACGCCCGCTCGTTGGCGGCACGGTCCACGCGATCGCCCGCGCCGCGGAGGGATCCCAGGTCACGCTTGCCCCGCTCGGGCATCTGGTCGGCGAGCCGGACTTTGGGCCCCTCTCCCAGGCCATCATCGGGTTCGGCGAAGGCGCCCTGTTCGGCTTCGGCCTCGCCTACGGCCTCACGCGCCGCCCGTAAAAACAGGGGACGGGTCTCTATTTTTCGTTTTTTGAAAAATAGAGACCCGTCCCCTGTTTTTTCACCCAAATCTCACATATCCCTCACCGGTCGCTCAAGACTTCGCGCGCGCCGGCGCCCATCCTCGGGGCATGCATACCTTCGCGCCCGTCAGCAGCTGCAGACACACGACCCTCGAGATCGCGACGGAACATCGAACCCAGTTCGTCGATCTAACCGAACGGATCGAAACCTTCATCGCCGGCGAAGGATTCCAGGCCGGCCTCGTCAACATCCAGAGCCGGCACACCACCACCGCCATCATCGTCAACGAACACGAGCCGCTGCTGCTGAGCGATTTCGCGTCGCTGCTCGCCAGGGCGGTGCCGCGGCACGCGCTGTACCGGCACGACGACATGCGCCAGCGGACCGTCAACCTGACGCCCGAGGAACGCGAGAACGGCTTTTCGCATTGTCGCGCGCTGCTGCTCGGGGCGGCGGTGTGCCTCAACGTGACCGACGGCCGACTGCAACTGGGGCGGTGGCAGCGCGTGTTCCTCGTGGAGCTCGACGGCCCCCGCGATCGCGAGGTGTCGGTGCTGCTGCTCGGAGATGTCGGCCGGTGAACGTGAAGATGGTCACGCGCGCGTGCGCGGATGTCTCAGCGCCTTCGCGAGCGCACTGAAGGCGGCCACCATGTCCTGGCGGCTGTAATGGGCGTTGCGGCCGCTTGGATTCGGCAGCACCCACACCGCTGCGGCGCCGAGCCGATCTACCGTGCGTCCGGGCCTCACGGTTTTCACGCCAGGAAAGATCGCGCGATACACCGTGATGCCGACGAGCGCGACGATCTCCGGTTTGTAGCGCCGCACTTTGCGCTCGAGCGCCGCGCGGCCGGCACGCAGCTCCATCAGCGTCAGATCGTTCACGCCCGGCGTCGGCCTCGCCACCAGGTTGGTCACGCCATATCCCCACTCCGGCAGCCGGTCATCGTCAACATGCGAGACAGGCTCGGGCACGAGGTTGCTTTCGTGCAGCAGCTTCCAGAACGTGTTGGACGGCCCGGCGAAGTGATGGCCGCTGAGCGCCGATCGCACGCCCGGGTTGATGCCGACCAACAGTACCCGCACGCCGGGATTGATGCGATCCTTCAGCCGCAGATGCTCGTAATCGACCATAATCGGCGCATGAATTTTCTGTTCAAGGAAGAGCCCGAGAACTACTCATACGATGCCTTCTCGAAAGACAAGCGCACGACGTGGACAGGCGTGCGCAATCCAGCCGCGCAAAAACACCTGCGCTCGGTGAAGAAAGGCGATCGCATCTTCTACTACCACACGGGTGACGAAAAGGCCGTGGTCGGCATCGCGAAAGCGCTGAAGAACGCCTACGCCGCTCCCGACGGCGCCGGCCATGTCGTCGACATCGCACCGGTGAAAAAGCTGAAGCGTCCCGTGACGCTCGCCGAGATCAAGAAGGACCGCCGCTTCGCGCAACTGCCGCTCGTGCGCGTGCCGCGCCTCTCGGTGATGCCGATCGATGACGATGTGTTCGAGGCGATACTCAAAATGTCAGGAACGACGTAAACGGACAGGCTAAAGCCTGTCCCTACGGAGTCCTGCGTAGGAACAAACATCCCAGCGGCGGCAGCGTCAGCAGCAAAGAATGATCGCGGCCGTGCGAGCGGATCGGTTCGGTGCGCACGCCGCCGGCATTGCCCACGTTGCTGCCGCCGTAGATCATCGAGTCGCTGTTGAGCGCCTCGCGGTAGAAGCCGTCGCGCAGCACGCCGATGCGATAACCCTCGCGCACGACGGGCGTCCAGTTGACGATGACCACCAGCTGGCTGTCTGCGTCGTCGCCGTGGCGGACGAATGACACGACGCTGTTCTCCGAATCGGCGCAATCGAGCCAGTCGAAGCCCGAGGCGTCGAAGTCGCGCTCGAACAACGCCGGCTCCGACGCGTAGAACGCATTCAGGTCGCGCACCCACTGTTGAATGCCGGCGTGGCGAGGCGAATCCAGCAGATGCCAGTCGAGGCTCTCCTCGGCCGTCCATTCCCGCCACTGCCCGAACTCGCTGCCCATGAACATCAATTTCTTCCCGGGATGCGCGTACATGAAGCCATAGAGCAGCCGCAGCGTGGCGGCCTTCTGCCACTCGTCGCCCGGCATTTTCGCGATCATCGAGCCCTTGCCGTGCACGACCTCGTCGTGCGAAAACGGCAGGATGAAGTTCTCGGTCCAGGCATAGAGCAGCGAGAACGTCAGGTGGTGGTGCTCCCATTTGCGATGCACGGGATCCTTCGACGCGTACGTCAGCACGTCGTGCATCCAGCCCATGTTCCATTTGAACGTAAAGCCGAGGCCGCCGGCGTACACGGGCCGGCTCACCGCCGGGAACGCGGTCGATTCCTCGGCGATAATCGCCGCGCCGGGATGGCGCTCGTGCGCGACTTCGTTCAGCCGCCGCACGAAGTCGACGGCTTCCAGATTCTCCCGGCCGCCGTGGCGGTTCGGCACCCACTCGCCTGCCTTGCGTGAGTAATCGAGATACAGCATCGATGCGACGGCATCGACGCGAAGCCCGTCGACATGGAACTCGTCGAGCCAGAAGAGCGCGTTGCTGGTCAGGAAGTTGCGCACTTCGTTGCGACCGTAGTTGAAGATCAGCGTCCCCCAGTCCTGATGCTCGCCCTGGCGCGGATCCTCGTGTTCGTACAGCGCGGTGCCGTCGAATCGCGCGAGACCATGCGCATCCTTCGGAAAGTGCCCAGGCACCCAGTCGAGAATCACGCCCAGGCCTTCGCTGTGGCACGCATCGACGAACAGCTTGAAATCCTCGGGCGGCCCGAAGCGGCTGGTCGGGGCATAGAAGCCCGTCACCTGATAGCCCCACGATCCGCTGAATGGATGCTCCATCACCGGCATCAGCTCGATGTGCGTGAAGCCCTGCTGCTTCGCGTACGGCACCAGCGACGTCGCAAGCTCGCGGTACGTCAGCATGCGATGGCCGTGATCGGGACTCCTGCGCCATGAGCCGAGATGCGCTTCGTAGATCGCCATGGGACGATTGAGCGCGGTGCCGCGCGCATCGCGCGCCAGCATCCACGGCTCGTCGGTCCACTCGAAGTGATGCGCATCGTGCGTGATGCCCGCCGTCTGCGGCGGCACTTCGAAGAACGATCCGAAAGGATCGACCTTGTGCAGAATGGCGCCCGCCGGCGTCCGAATCTCGAATTTGTAGCGCTCGCCTTCGCGCACGCCCGGAATGAACATCTCCCACACGCCGTTCGGCACGACGGCGCGCATCGCGTGCACGCGGCCGTCCCACCCGTTGAAGTCGCCGACCACGCTCACGCGCTGGGCGTTGGGAGCCCAGACGGAGAAATAGAATCCATCCACGCCGTCGATCGCCAGGCGGTGCGCCCCGAAGCGCTGCCACAGCTGCAGCAGATTGCCTTCGGCGAACAGGTGCGCGTCGTACGGTGAGAACACGGCCGCGAAGCGGTAGGGATCCTGCGCCTGATGCATCGAGCCGTCGGGATAGGTCACCCGCAGCTCGTACTGCAGCGGCAGGGGCGCATCCTCGAGGACGATCTCGAACACGCCGGCATGATGCCGGCGCGCCAGCTCCCGCGTCTCTGACGGCCGCACGATCTCGACGCGCGCGGCGGCGGGGTGAAACGCACGGACCGCTGTGCCTTTGCCACGAGGCAGCGTGTGTGGTCCGAGAATCGCGAAGGGATCGTTGTTCGCGCCGGACGCAAGCAGTTCAATGGCGCGATCGAGACCAGAAACAGGCATCAGGGCCTCGGGCCTGCAAGAGCCGTGAACGAAATCGGCGTGCGCACGGGCTTAACGATACTCATCTTTGGAGGCAGCCCGGCCGATCGCCTGCAATCCAGCCGAGCTGCCGAGGGACGCGATCTTGCAGTTTCCGGATGAGGAACGCCGCCGCTTATGGCCGGCGACCTTTTTTGACAGGAGACGAAACACATGGCCGATCGCAACCGTCCAGACCTCGACCGCGAACAGCGCGGGTCGTCGAATCCGAATCAGACCGACCGTCCCGAAAACCGCGGCACGCAGCCCAGCGATACCGGAATGCCCGGCTCCAAGGGCACCGAGGACCAGAACCAGAACATCGGTGACAGCGACAAGGGCGTCGGCAGCGAAAGCGAGAACCGCAACATCGAAGGCGACGAGAATCTGAACCGTCGCTAAACGCTCAACAGGCCCGGCCGTGTTCCACCTCGCGCGGAACCCGACCGGGCCTGAATAATTTCCAGCCGAGCTTCCGATCGGGAACATCGCTTGCTACGACCTCATGCGTGACACCGCACGCCTCGGAAGTCCTTGTCGTCGAAGACGATCTGCCGACCCGCGAGATGTGCGTATTCCTCTTGTCGCAGGCAGGTCTTCGCGTGCGCGCGGCGCACAATGGCCGGCAAGCCCTTGATTTATGTCTCGAGGAGCTGCCGGCGCTGGTGCTGACCGACCTGCGCCTGCCGGGTCTCGACGGCTACGAGCTCGCGCGCGAGCTTCACACCGCGTTTGGAGAAGCGACGCCGCCGGTGATCGCCATTACCGGCTTCGTGCCTGCGGATGATGACCTCCGGCTGGAACAGGCGCGGTTTCACCGGCTGCTCGTGAAACCCGTGGCCCCGAAACTGCTCGTGGATGCCGTGAAGGAGGCAATCAGTATGGCCAACGTAAAAGTCCCGTCGAACCCAACGCAGCAGCCGGGCCGGCAGGCCGGTCAGGATCCACAGCAGGGAAACAAACGCGAGCCTGGTTCTCCGCAGCAGCCTGATTACAGCGGACACAAGGACAAGGAAGAGCTCGGCGGCAAGGCCCCGAAGCATTAGGGACGCGGCCAGACCAGTCGAAGCGCGGTGCCCCAAGGATCGGCCGCGGTCCACATGCCGGCGGCGTCCTCAACTCGATAGCCGGCATTCGCAAGACTTTGCGCCGCCGCGGCAGCATCCTCGCTCCGCGGTACGACGATGTCCCACGCGAGCAGCTGTGCCTGATCGGCAGATGGGGCCGGCGCCCACGACCAGGTGTTGGCGGCGAGATGATGGTGGTAGCCGCCGGCTGACATGAACAGCGCGCCCGGATAGCTCCACACCACTTTGTCGAAGCCGAGACCGGCGTGATAGAACGCCGCGGCCTCGGTGAGATCTCCCACGTGCAGATGGACGTGACCGAGCACGGTGCCGGCGGGCATGCCGGTCCAGACAACGCTGCCTCCCGCCGCAGCGAGATCGCCGGCGTCGAGCGGCTCGGTGGTCATCGCGAGCTCGCGGCCATCCACCTGCCAGCCGGCGCGCGGCCGATCGGCGTAGACCTCGATGCCCAGGCCATCGGGATCGGTCAGATAGATGGCTTCGCTCACGAGGTGATCCGCCATGCCGGCGCGCGCGCCAATCGACGCGAGATGCCGGACGAAGCGTCCAAGCGACGGCCGATCGGGCAACAGGATCGCGAAGTGATACAGCCCGAGCGCTCCGCGCGGCGCGGGACGCACGTTCGGTCCCGAATGCAGCTCGACGATCGCGTTGCTGGCGCCGTGCGGGCCGAGTGACGCGGTTCGTTCGCGGCGGTCGAGCACGCGCAGGCCGAGCGTCTGTTGGTAGTAAGCGATCGACCGGTCCAGATCGACGACTTGCAGGTGCACGGCACCGAGGCGGGTCTCGTCGGGCAGCCGATAGGCCGGCGGGCGGATGCCGTAGCTGTCAGCGATCGCGAATATCCCCCAGCAATGCGACCAGCGTCTTGAGGTCGCGCTTGCTGATGTGTCCGAGCTGCTCGGCATGAATCTCGTCGATGCGGTCGTCGAGCCGCGCGAGCAGGTCGCTGCCCTTCTTCGTAATGCGCGTGCTGACGAGACGCCGGTCTTCCGTGCCGCGCTCGCGGACGATCATCCCCATCTCTTCCATGCGGTCGAGAAGCCGGGTGACGTCAGGGACGGCTCTCACCAGCCGGCATCCAACTTCATTGCGACAAAGCCCCGTCTCGCCGGAGCCGCGAAGAATCCGGAGCACGTTGTACTGGGTCGGCGTGATGTCGTAGGGCTTCAACGCCTGCGCAAGCGAATGCTCGAGCACGGCCGCGGTGCGCACGATGCTGAGATACGCCTCTTCCTCGATGCGCTTGATCGGGATGGCCTGTTTCAGTTCTTCCTGGAGCTTTGAGGGCACACCGGGAGTATAAGTGTTGTCACACGTATTGTCAAACCGCTTCCCGCTCGCAATCGCCCGGCGGCCAGCCAACTCCTGTGACACTTCCGTGACACTTCACGCCGCCGTGCTTCGTATGATGCGAGGTCGTGTTTCTCGGCATCATTCATCGCGAGATCGCACAGACGACGCCCGCCCCGGCGGAACACCAGGCCGATGGCGTTCGGTGGCGCACATGTCTGCGCGAGGTGGTGTTCCTCGAGCGTGAAACGCCCGCGAGTGCGGGGCGCGGCGCGCAACCGATGCGCGGCGCCGAGGCCTACGCCTTTCTGCTCGAAACGATCTGCGGACTCCACTCTCGGATGCTGGGAGAAACGCAGGTGCTCGGCCAGTTCCGCGCGTTTCTCGCGTCGCTTTCGCCTGTCGATGCGCCATGGCTCGACGCGGTGGGCCAGCAGCTGATCGCGGATGCGCGCGCGATCCGCGAGCGCCATCTTCGAGGGCTCGGGTCGCGCTCGTACGGCAGCGCCGTCAGGCGATACCTGACGGGCGCCGAGACGGTGACGCTCGTCGGCGCCGGGGCGCTCGCCCGCGAGCTCCTGCCCTATCTCTCGGAAGGCCGTCGCGTGGATCGGTGGACACGGCAGGATGTCGCCGGCGCGCCAGGCCGAGCTGCATCCCCCGCGCCCGCCGTCCTCGTCATTGCCGCGCCGCTTCGCGCCGGCGGCATCGAAGCCGTCGCGCGCTGCTACACCTCGTTGATCCGGATCGTCGACCTGCGCGATGCCGAAGCGCGCGACGTGCTCTCGATTGCCACGCCTGTCATCTCGCTCGACGACGTGTTTGCGGATGTTGCCGCAACGTCGGCCGCGGTCGACGAGCGCGTGGAGAGCGCGCGCCGCGAGATCCAGGGCATGGCCGCTGCATTCGAGCGCCGGCATCAGCTGCGGCCGTTCGGATGGGACGATCTGTGCGCCTGAGAGTCCTCACCCGCGCCAGCGATCTGGCGCGGCTTCAGGGACACATCGTCAAGCGCCGGCTGCAGACCGTCTGGCCATCAGCCGATGTCGTGCTCACGGTCAGGGAATCGGCCGGTGACGCCAATCCTCACACGCCGCTGTGGCAGCTCGGCGACAAGGGCGCCTTCACGTCGGACCTGTCGGATGCGCTCGCGCGCGGCGACGCCGATATCGTCGTGCACTCCTGGAAAGATCTTCCGATTGAGCCGCGGCGCGACACGATCGTCGCCGCCACACTCCCCCGCGAAGACGCCCGTGACGTCCTGCTGATCCGGAAGGACGTCGCCAGCCGGCGGGCGCCGTGGCTCAAAGTGCTATCGTCATCCCCGAGACGCGCATTCCTGCTCGGCGAGTTCCTGCCGCAGGCGCTGCCGTGGCCCGTCGAAACGGTGGAGTGCGTCAATGTTCGCGGCAACGTCCCGACCCGGCTCCGGCATCTCGTCGAAGGCAAAGGCGACGCGCTCGTCGTCGCCAAGGCCGCACTCGATCGTTTGCTGGATCCGGCGTCTCCGTTCATCGAAGCCGCGCGGGCCGTTCGGGCGGCTATCGACCAGTGTCGATGGTTAGTGCTGCCGCTCCGCGAGCATCCATCGGCCGCGGCACAAGGCGCGCTCGCGATGGAAATCGCCGTGTCGAACAGTTCGCTGGCCGAGTCGCTCGGGCGCGTGAACGATCGGTCGACATGGCGCGCAGTGAACAGAGAGCGCGAGATTCTGGCCGGCCATGGAGGCGGATGCCATCAGGCGATCGGCGCAACCGTGCTGCCGCTGCCGTTTGGCGACGTCACGAGCGTGCGCGGCCGCACAGACAATGGCGGCGCGCTGAACGAGTGGAGTCTCCTCGCCCGAGGAACGACACAGCCCAAGACAACGATCGATGCGATCTGGCCGCGGCCTGACGAATGCGAGCGCGTGATCCGGCGGTCGCTCGACGTCGCCGATCCGCGTGACGACCGCGGTCTCTATGTCGCGCGTGCTGAAGGGCTGCCCGCCGCTTGGACGGTTGACGGCGAGCGCATCGTGTGGGTGGCGGGGTCGTCGACGTGGCGCAAGCTTGCAGCGCGCGGCATCTGGGTGCATGGATCGTCGGAAGGTCTCGGCCTCTTCGAACCGTCAGCGGTCGATCGACTTGCCGGCCGGACGATACAGTGGCACCGGCTTACGCACGCGGGCGCCGACGTTTCCGACGCGCTCGCGACGTATGAGGCTGAGAGTCCGCTCCCTCCCGATCTGGGCCGGCGAACGCATTTCTTCTGGCGCAGCGGCTCCGAGTTCCGCAAGGCGCTGGCGGTCTGTCCCGAAGTCCGCGATCGCTGGCACGCATGCGGGCCGGGGCACACCCTCGAGGTCGTCGAGCGGCTGGCGGGCGCGCGGCTGGTGCGGCCCTCTCTTGGTTATGCGGAATGGTTGAACGAGATCACGGCATGAGCATCACACGAACATCGACACGGGCCGCATGGTCGCAGATGCGTCTGCGGCAATCCGCGCACCTGCGCGACCTGACCGCGGAGACGGCGTTCACGGCTGCGCATCTGATTCAGCCGCTCTTCGTGGTCGAAGACCTCGGCGAGCCGCAAGCGATCAGCGGGCTCGGCGACAACCTTCGTCTCGGCATGACCGCCGCGGCCGACCGGGCTGCGCGCGATGTCGAGGCGGGCGTGCGCCACTTTCTGCTGTTTCCCGTGCCGGCCTCGAAGCATCCGCAGGGCCGCAGCTCCCATGGCCCACGCGCCGCAGAGGCCATCAAGCGCGCGGTCGGTGACGCGGCGCATGTCTGGGTCGACGTCTGTCTGTGCGCGTCGACCGAAACCGGACATTGCGCGCTGTTCGATGCGCGCGGACAGATCGATCTCGATGCGACGCTCGAGGCGCTCGCCGGCATGGCCGTCTCGCTCGCGGATGCCGGCGCCGACGGCGTGAGTCCGAGCGACATGATGGACGGCCGCACGGCGCGGATCCGTGCCGCGCTCGATGATGCGGGACATGGACGCGTGCCGATCATGAGCTACAGCACGAAGTTCGCGAGCCAGATGTATGGGCCGTTCCGGGAAGCGGCCGATTCCGCGCCGCAGTTCGGGGATCGGCGGCATTATCAGATCGATGTCCGGTCGCGCACCGATGCGATTGAATCGAGCCGGCGGTGCGCCGCCGAAGGCGCCGATCTCTTGATGGTGAAACCCGGGATCACGTCGCTTGATTTGATCGGACCGATCCGTGAAGCCACGGGCCGGCCCGTTGGCGCGTATCAGGTCAGCGGCGAATATGCCGGACTGACGCTGCTCGCCGAGCGCGGCCTTACGAACTTCGATGCGGCCCTGCTCGAAACGTGGCACGTGTTCCGGCGCGCCGGCGCGTCGTACCTCATTACCTACGGCGCCCGACACGCCCGCCGTCTTGGGATGCCGGCATGACCTCGAGCGACTGGTACGCGCGGGCGCTGGCGACGGCCCCCGGAGGCGTGCACAGCCCGGTGCGGGCGTTTCGCAGCGTGGGCGGCACACCGCTGTTCGTCGCGCGCGCTGACGGCGCCCGCATCACGGATGTCGAAGGCACCAGCTACATCGATTTCTGTATGAGCTTCGGCCCACTCATCCTCGGCCATCGCGATCCAGACGTCGCCGATGCCGCGCGGGCCGCTCTCGATGATGGCTGGTCGTACGGCACGTGCGAGCCCTACTCGGTGCAGCTCGCCGAATGGATCCTCGAGCGCCTGCCGTTCGTCGAGCGCGTTCGCTTCGTGTCTTCTGGAACTGAAGCCGTGATGTCGGCCCTGCGCGTCGCGCGTGCGGCCACCGGACGCGCGGCCATCCTGAAGTTTGACGGCTGCTATCACGGACATGCCGATGCGATGCTCGTGAAAGCGGGAAGCGGTCTCGCCGGATTAGCCGACCCGTCAAGCGCAGGCATTGCGCCTGGCGTGGTGGCCGATACGCTGGTCGTGCCGCTGGATGACGATGCGGCGCTCGATGCCGTCTTCGATGCGCACGGCCGCCGTATCGCGGCGGCGATCATCGAGCCGCTGCCGGCCAACTACGGCCTGCTGCCCCAGCGGCTGGCGTTTCTGCAGAAGCTCGACGAACGATGCCGGCAGAGCGGCGCCCTGCTGATTCTCGATGAGGTCATCAGCGGCTTCCGCACGGGCCTGACCGGGATGGCCGGCTCGACGGGCATCACGCCCGATCTGGCCTGTTATGGCAAAGTGATCGGTGGAGGCTTCCCACTGGCCGCATATGCGGGGCGCGCCGATTTGATGGATCTCGTCGCGCCGTCCGGCGCCGTGTACCAGGCCGGCACGCTCAGCGCGAATCCTGTCGCCGTACGATCCGGACTTGCGGCACTGATGAAAATGGAACGACTCGACGGCTGGCGCGTGCTCAACGAGCGAACGGACCGATTCTGCAACGGCCTGCACGCGGCGATGGCTGGAAAACCTGGCGCGCCCGTCATCGTGCAGCAGGGGTCGATTTTCTGGCTGACCCTGTCCGGCGGCGTCGACCGCGATTGGTACGCCAGATTCTTCCATCATGCCCTCCAGTCGGGCGTCTATCTGCCGCCGTCGGGGTATGAGGTGTGTTTCCTGTCCATGGCGCACGACGAGGCGACGCTCGAGCGCGCGGCCGACGCGCTCGTCGCGGCCGCTCACGCGGCGGCGCAGCCGTGACGCCGGGCCGCTCGCGCGACACGCTGCGGTACGCGCTGAGCGTCGCGTGGATCCTGTTCACGGTCTCGCTTGCCGCCTGGTGGCTCGTCTTCGGCCTGTCACAGGCGCGCGCGCTGCAGAATGCCGGAGGCGAAGCGGCGCGGCTCGGCCACGTGCAGCGCATGCTCGTGTGGGAAGGCATCGTGCTGATCGGCCTGCTGCTCGGCGGCGGCATCGCGCTCATCGTCGCCATCCGCCGCGAGCGCGAGCGGCGGCGGCAGGTGCAGGGCTTCTTCACGGCATTTACGCACGATTTGAAGACGGCGCTCGCGAGCCTGCGCCTGCAGGCAGAAAGCCTGCAGGAGGATCTGCCGGGCGCCGCCGGCAACGCCAACCTGACGCGCCTGCTGAAAGACGCCGTCCGTCTGGAGCTGCAGCTCGAGAACTCGCTGTATTTCGCGCAACCTGATGGACAGCTTCATCTCGAACCGGTCGACGTCTCGGCGCTGGCCGCACGCCTGGCTGCGGATTGGCCCGAGCTCGGTATCCGCATCGACGCTGAGATCTGCGTGAAGGCGGATGAGCGGGCGCTGCAGAGCGTCATGCGGAATCTGATGCAGAACGCCGCCATTCACGGCGCGGCGCGGGCCATCGCGGTGAGCGCGGAACGCCGTCTTGGCCGCGTGGCCGTGCGCATCGCCGATGACGGCAAGGGCGCGCCTCCCGGCATCATGAAGGCGCTGCACATCCCGTTTCAACGCCTGTCGCCCACGAGCGGAACGGGCGTCGGGCTCTACACGTCGCGCCAGCTGCTGCTGCGCATGAACGGCGAGCTGCAATTCGATCCCACGCCGGCGCAGGGCCTGGCGCTGGTCATCGATCTGCCGGAAGCACGGTGCTGATGCCGAAAGTGCTGCTCATCGAGGATGACGCGTCGCTCGGCAGCACGCTCGCCGAGCGGCTCGAGCGGGACGGACTGACCGTGGCTTGGGCGCGATCGATCACCGAGGCGCGCGCCGAGCTCGAGGCGGGCCCCTGGGATCTGGCGATTGTCGACGTGAAGCTGCCAGACGGATCGGGTTTCGGCCTGGCGCGCGAGATGCGCAGCTCGAGTGCCACGCCCATCATGTTCATGACGGCGCTGAACTCGGCAGAGAACCGGCTCGAAGGGTTCGAGATTGGCGCCGACGAGTACCTGCCGAAGCCGTTTCATCTGCGCGAGTTTATGCTGCGCGTCAGGCACGTACTGGGCCGGCAGCGCACGCAACGCACCGTCAGGGCGGGTGACTGTGACATCGATCTCGGCGCGATGAGCGTCGACCGGCCCGGTACGGGCAGAGTGTTTCTGCAGGCGCGGGACTGTCAGGTGCTGAAACTGCTGATCGATTCCGCTCCGCGCGTGGTCGCGCGATCGGAGATCCTCGACCGGGTCTGGGGTGAAAGCCGCTTTCCGACGCCCCGCGCCGTCGACAACGCGATCGTCCGCCTGCGGCAGGCGCTGAAGGATGACGAGGGCGCGGTGATTCGATCGATTCGCGGCGTCGGCTATCAATGGGCGGCCGAGACACCATGAGCGCCGGACGTTTCATGGCCGCCGTTCGCGGCGAGTCGCAGGGCGTGCCGCCGATCTGGCTGATGCGCCAGGCCGGGCGATATCAGGCCCGGTATCAGGCGATGCGCCGGCAGCACAGCTTCGAAAGCCTGTGCCGCATTCCGGAGCTGGCGGCCGAGGCCGCCATGAATGCCATCGAAGATTTCGATTTCGATGCGGCTATCGTCTTCAGCGATCTGCTGTTTCCTCTCGAGGCGCTGGGATTCGGTTTGCGCTACGACGCGGGTCCGCCGGCCTTGAGCGCGAAGCTGACGCCGCCCATGATCGGAACGCTCCGTCCGTGGCAGGACGCGGCGCCGCGGCTTCGATTTCAGGCGGATGCCGTCGCGGCCACGCGGGCGCGTCTCGACCCGGGCACGGGACTCATCGGCTTTGTCGGCGGCCCGTGGACGTTGTTCGTGTATGCGTGCGAAGGCTCGCACGCTGGTGCGCTGACGGTCTCCAAGTCGAACCCCGCCCTGTATCAGGCGTTCGCGGCGTCGATCGTGCCGCTGCTGACCGAATCGATCCGGATGCAGCTCGAGGCCGGAGCAGATGTCGTGATGGTTCTCGACACGGCCGCGGGCGAGCTGCCGCCGTCGTGTTTTGGCGGCCCGGTCGCGCGAGATCTGGCGGCGCTGGCGTCCGCGTTTCCGGGCCGCACCGGGTATTACGCGAAGGCGTCGCATCCCGATCAACTGGCATCACCCGCGTTCGCGAACGCACCCTGGGCCGGCGTCGGCGTGGATTCGCGATGGTCGCTCGCGCCGCTGCTTGCCGGCCCGCGCCGCGGTTTCATTCAGGGCAACTTCGATCCGGCGCTGATGCTGATGCCGGCGCAGGAGCTGCGGCGCGCGATGCACTCGTGGCTGGCGCCGATTCGCGCACTCTCTGCGTCCGAGCGCGCCGGATGGATCTGCGGACTCGGACACGGCGTGCTTCCCGGCACGCCCGAAGACAATGTCCGCCTGTTCGTGCATGAAGTGCGCGAGGCCTGCGCATGACGCCGCGCCATCTGTTCCAGAAATATGACGTGCAGGTGCCGCGCTACACGAGCTATCCCCCCGTGCCGCAGTGGCACGACACGCCGGCGCGCGAGGAATGGCTTGCGTCGCTCGGGGGTGCGCTCAGCGATCCGGGCGCATCTCTCGCGCTCTACGTGCATCTGCCCTTCTGCGAATCACTCTGCACGTTCTGCGGCTGCAACACCGTGATCACGCGGGATCACAGCCGCGAGCGGCCCTACGTCGACCGTGTGGTCGCCGAGCTCGACATGTATCTTGCGGTGGTGCCCGTGCTGGCCGCGCGCGCGCTTCGCCAGATCCACTTCGGCGGCGGCACGCCGACATTCCTGTCGCCTGACGCCCTCGCGCATCTTGCCGATGTCATCGCGCGGCGCCTTCCGGCGCGCGACGGCGCATGCGAGGCGGGATTCGAGGCTGACCCGCGCGTCACGGTTACCGCCCATCTCGAGGCGCTCGCCCGCCGCGGCTTCCGCCGCATTTCGATGGGCGTGCAGGACATCGATGAAGAAGTGCAGCGTCTCGTCAACCGCCGGCAGCCGCTTGCCATCACCGCCGCGCTCTGCCGCGACGCGCGCAATCTCGGTTACGAATCCATCAACATCGATCTGATCTACGGCCTGCCCGGACAGACGCCGCGCTCGATGCAGACGCTCACCGATGCCATCGTCGATCTCCGGCCCGATCGGCTCGCGGTGTACAGCTTCGCGCGCGTGCCGTGGATCAAACCGGCCCAGCGGAAGTTTCGCGACGATCAGATTCCGTCAGGAGCCGGGAAGCGGGAGCTGTACGAGATCGTGCGCGAGGGGCTTGGTGCGGCAGGCTATGTCGAAATCGGCATGGACCATTTCGCCCGCCCCGAGGATGGACTGGCGCGCGCCGCCGGCGCCGGCACCCTTCACCGGAATTTCATGGGCTACGCCGACACGCGCACCGACGTGCTGCTCGGTCTTGGCGTGAGCGCGATCTCGGAAACGCGCGGCTGCTATCACCAGAACGAGAAGGTGCTGCCGGTGTACGAGCGCCGAGTCGACACGGGCGAACTGCCGACACTGCGTGGCCATCGCCTTTCGGCACGCGAGCAGCAGCGCCGCGATCAGATTCTGGCGCTGATGACCACCTTCCGCGCGCCGCTGTACGCGTCTGACGCACACGACGCCCGCGAGTTTCTTGCGCCCCTCGTCGATGACGGGCTGGTGACGATCTCGACCGCCGAGCTGGTGGTGACCGACACGGGCCGGCCGTTCCTTCGCAACATCGCGGCCTTCTTCGACGACCGCTATCGCCAGGAGCGCCCCGCCGCACCGGTCTATTCATCGTCGATATGATCCGCGCGCGTGGCATTTAAAACGGAAAGTCACTTGACATGACGTGGGATTCGCGCGACTCGCACGATGCGGAGCTCGCAACCTACCACGTCATGTCAAGTGCTTTCCGGGCTTACTGCGGCCCGGCCGGGGTGTGATGCAGCTCGATGCCGTCCTGCCGCAGCAGCGCGCGATAGAGCGGCACGGGCTGATAGTGTTTCGAGAGGGCGAAGGCGAGGAGGTTCGCGACCATCAGCGGCACGAGAATCTCGTAGTCCTGCGTGATCTCGAAAATCATGAAGACCGAGGTCAACGGCGCCCGGACGATGCCGGCGAATAGCGCACCCATGCCGACCAGGGCGTAGGCGCCGGGCGCGGCCGTCGGAAACGGCGCGTATTGATTCACGAGCGTCCCCACCGCAGCGCCGGCCATCGCGCCGATGAACAGGCTCGGCGCGAAGACGCCGCCGGCATTGCCCGACGCGTACGAGATGAGTGTGGCGACCAGCTTCACCAGGCACAGCAGCACGAGCACCCGGAGCGCGAGGCCGCCGCTGAGCGCCTGGTCGACGTAGCCGTAGCCGACACCCATCACTTGCGGCACGGCGATGAGGATCGCGCCGATCGCGACGCCGCCCATGGCCGGCTGCAGCGCGCGCGTGCGGGCCGGCATCCGCAGGAACGCGCCGCGCAGCGCCAGCAGGCTCTTGCAGAAAATGACGGCCAGGATGCCGCCGATGACGCCGAGCGCGCCGTACGCGGCCAGCTCCGCCGGATGCACGAGCTGATACGGCGGCACGCGGAACAGCGGCTCGTTGCCCAGAATCGATCGCTCGACCATCACCGAAGCCACCGACGCCACGACCGTCGATCCGAGCAGCGGCGCGTTCATGTCGCCGATGACCTCTTCGAGCGCGAAGATCACTGCCGCGATGGGAGTGTTGAACGCGGCCGCTAGCGCGCCGGCGGCGCCCACCGGCACCAGCGCTTTCAGCCGTTCCGGCGGCAGCGGCACCCACTGGCCCACGACCGAGGCCAGGCCCGCGCCGATTTGGACGGACGGGCCTTCCCGACCCACGGAATGCCCGCCGCCGATGCAGAGCACACCCATCAGAAACTTCCCGATCGGCACGCGCGCGGGAATCACGCCGCCGTTGAGATGAAACGCCGCTTCGGTCTGGGGGATGCCGCTGCCGCGCGCCTCCGGAAACACCCTCGCCAGCATGATGCCGGCCGCCAGGCTGACGGCGATCGGCACGAGAAACAGCCGCGCGGCCGTGGGATCGATCCCGAAAAACAGCCGCGATGCCCACTCGATTGCCAGCGTGAAGAGCACCGCCGCCAGGCCGGCAAGAATGCCGACGACGATGGTGAGCGCGAGAAAGAGCTGATTCTCGCGCAGGCGCAGCTGCTGGACTGAGAGCGCCGTCAGTCGCTTCATCGCAGCTGCCCCGCGCGGGCGCGGCCGATCACCCGCCACGCACGCGTCGTGATGTCCGGCGGGCCGCACGCATCCGGCAGCGCGGCGGCGGCGCGCGCCACCATGGCGACGCCGCTCTCGAACGCTTCCGGATCGGCGAAGGTGCGCGCAGCCGACGGCCGTGCGGCGGCGCGCAGGGCGGCATCGTGATCGGCCAGCCCGGATTGCGCCTGCGGCACGCGCGCAAGGCAGGCCGTCACGACGCCTGAAAGATGTGCGATCCCCGCGGCAAGCCGCCGGCGCCGCTCGGCGCCCGACAGCCGCAGCTGCAGCGGATCGACCCGGAGCACGGCCTGTGCGAGCGCGCGCATATCGGCGACATCGGGGGCCTCGGAGCCGCCGCGTCCCAGATGGCGCCGCGCCGCCGCGAAGTCGCCGAGCGCGAACGCCGCGCGTCCCGCGCCCGTCTGCGCAGCGGCGTTCTGCGGATCGTCCTCGAGCACGCCGCGATACACGTTCAGCGCACGCCCCGGATCGCCCGCCTCGAGGAACAGACGCGCGGCCTCGAGCCTGGGGCCCGGCTCCGCCGGCAGGTCCGCCTCGAGCAGCAGGAGCTGCGAAATCGCACGGCTGTGCATGTCGTTCGCAATGAGGTACCCGACCATGCGCACGCGCAGACGCCGTCGCTCGTCGAGCCGCTCCGGCTCCCACGCGCCATGCAGCGCGCTCTGATAGAACCGGACGGCCTCGGGGACGTTGCTGAGACCGGCCTCGACTTCCGCCAGGCCGACGTTGACGTCCGGATCCTCTGGCCGCGTCTCGCGCAGCGTGAGCAGCGCCTGTCGCGCCGCCGTCGGATTGCCGGCCGCCGCCAGCGCGCGCCCGAACGCGAGGTGGTATTCCTGCTTGTCGCGATCGAGCGCCCTTGCCCGGCCCAGCGCTTCAACCGCCTGCTCGATGCGCCCCTGTTCCATGTGCGCCAGACCGCGCCCATACCAGGTACGCGCGTCGCCTTCGCGCAGATGGTGCGCCGCGTCGGCCGACGCCTTCGTGACGATGAAGCCCGCAATCGCGGCGCCGCAGAGAATCAGCAGGACGATGATCTCGCGATGCACGAAGCGCGAGAGCGTGAATGACGAGGGGTACCGGGAGCTTTCGACCATCCGGGTTCCGGGAAGCCCTACTGCCAGCTTCCGTACATCGGATTCGGCAGCATGAAGAACCGGACGCCGAACTCGGCGAACGCCGCGTCCCCGCCTTTCTTCATCGCCTGATTCAGGGCTGGAAAATCAAGAATGTTGTCGCCGACGAACGCGACGACGTCGACGGGCGCGGCGGCAGCGAACGCCCGGCCGCTTGCCACGGAGGCGAAGCGCGGGTTCTTGTCTGACGGCGTGCCGTCAGGACGGCACAGCATCACGTCGTAGACGAGTTGATGCGCGCGGAACACGGCTTCGGTGTCGGCGCATTCCGATCCAAGCCGGTTGGTGACGATGGCGATGCGGCCGCCAAGCGCGCGAACGCGCGAGAGAAACGGGGCCGCGCCGGCGATGGGCGTCGCGTCCCTGCGTTTCACCCAGGCGTTCCAGCTCTCGGCCGTATAGCCACGCCGCTGGCGCGCGCGCTCGAGCTGGTATTGGAAGTTGCTGATGACCGTCTCGTCGGCATCGAGCACGACCGCCCAGGCTCCGCGCGCGCGCAACGGCGCCTGTTGTTCCACACGTGCGGTCGCGGTCTTATAGGCCTGAAGCGCCAGGGCCTGATACTCGGCCGCGTCGCGCACCCATTTGAGATCGTTGGGTAATGCGGCTGAAGCGGGTGAAGCCGGTGAAACAGGCGCAGAAGGGGCCGCGGGTGAAGCAGCGGCCGGTGGGGCCGGCGGTGCGGAGGCGCACGCCGCCAGCATCAGCGCGAATGCGAACGCGGCCGCGTGCTTCATCTCAGTGCTTCGCGAATACGCGCGTGACGCCGTTCTTGTCGAATGTCAGCACGTCGTAGGGCTGCGCCGGCCGGCCCGGCACTTCCATGCCCGGCGATCCGGCGGGCATGCCGGGCAGGGCGAGTCCCGCGACGGCAGGCCGCTCTTTCAGCATCCTTTTCACATCCGCCGCCGGCACGTGTCCTTCGACGACGTAGCCATTCACGATCCCGGTATGGCACGACTGCACCCCGGTGGGCACGCCATGCTTCGATTTGATCGACGAGAGATCGTTCAGGTCGGTGACGTGCACCGTGAAGCCGTTCTGCTTCATGTGCTCGACCCATTTCGCGCAGCAGCCGCACGTCGGGGTCTTATAGACGGCCATCATCACAGGTTTGGGCGCCGCCGCGCGGGCGCGCTGCGCCGCGGTTTGCGCCGCGGGCGCGGTGGAAAGGGCAGCGACGCCGAGAGCGGCCGCCAGCGTGAGAACAGAAGCTTTCATACGATCCAGTTTATCTCCCCCGGTCAAAAAAACTATGATTGAGGTCATGCGTTCGATGTTTTTGGGCCTGACTGTAATGGCTCTGCTCGCCACCGCCGCCTGCGGCGACAACCCCGCCGCGCCGACGAATCTCGCGCGCTTCTCGCAGACCGATCTCGTCGTCGGCACCGGCGCTGACGCGGTCAGCGGCAGCAGCATCAAGGTGCATTACACGGGCTGGCTGTACAACGACGAGCGCCCGGATCAGAAGGGGGCGCCGTTCGATACGTCCGTGGGACGCGATCCGCTCGGCTTCCTGCTGGGGCAGGGCCAGGTCATCGCCGGGTGGGACCAGGGTCTGGTGGGCATGAAGGTCGGCGGGCAGCGCCGCCTCATCATCCCGCCGTCTCTCGCCTACGGCAACGCCCGCCGCGGCCCGATCCCTCCCAACGCCACGCTGGTGTTCGACGTCGAGCTGATCGAAGTGCAGTAGCAGCCGCGCAACCGTCGCGGCAATTGCTCCGTCGGCGCAGTGCGGCCTCTCAGCAGCGGCTGCGACTGCTTCGCCCTCCTGCTCGACACGCCGGTAAAACATCACTCCGGGCTTTCGAATGCGCAGATAACGAGTTATGTGCCTTGCCTGTCCTGAGCCCTGCGTGATGCTTTACGGGCACCTGACGGCGTGTCTCGAAGTCGGGCTCCGCAGTCGCATCCGCAGCTCCGAGGCCGCGCGGCCGTCGCGGCGATTGCGGAGGCGGACTTGCGAGACGTGCCGTCAGGAACAGCCCAATGTAAATCGTAGATTGTAAATAGCATCGTCTATTGCGCTATTGTGCCCGTCGCGCTGTGACGCTGTGACGCCGTGACGGGCCAATACCTCAATAGACGATGCTATTTACAATTTACAATTTACATTGGCCTGTTCCTTAGCGGTTGAAGCTGACGCGCAGGCCGACGATGACGAAGGTCATGCGCTCGTCGAGGCTGCCTTCGCCTCCGGTCTCGACGCCTTTGCCCTTGAGCGCCGCGCGCCCTGCTTCGCCGTAGAGCGCGACCGCCGGCGCGACCCACGCTTCGATGCCGCCGCCGAACGTCCAGCCCCATCCCGCCGTGCGCAACTCGAACCGGTCTTCGATGCCGTCGACCGAATTCTGAACCGTGGTGTGATCCGCGCGGTGATACGTGGCGCCGCCCTGTCCGAAGATGCGTACGGGGCCGAGCGGCGCGCCGACTTTTCCCTGAAACATCACGACGTGCGGCTCGAGCGTGGTACGGAAGAGCGAGTTGCCGACCGCGCCTTCCGATGCAACGTTTCGCGGCTTCATGTAGCTCGCCTCGACGCCGAGATAGGGCGTCAGCCAGTAGGCCACGCCGCCCGCGAACGCCGCACCGCGATCGTCGCCCGGACATTCCGCGATGCCTGCGCACGCCAGCGCTCGCGCGTTGTGAAGCTGGCTGAAGCCGCCGCCGCCAAAGATGATCAGGCCGGTCGGCGATCGCGCCCACGCTCTCGGCGCACGCAGATCGAACGGCCCCTGCCGCAGCAGCACGGTGGGCGTCGCTCCGGCCAGATTGACGACGATCGTGCTGATTGGCTGGATGACGAAGAGTCCCGGCAGCGGCGTGCGGGTGCATCCCTCCTGCGGGGGTGGCGGCGTGGCGTCGCGGTCGACGATGACGAGGCGGCGCACCGTGGCGCACACGTCGACATACAGGTTGACGCGAACTTCGCCTGGCTCCGACAGCGTGCCCTTCATCACGGCGTCACCCGCGTCATTGGCCGTGCCCGCCGCCGTTGCGCCGCCCTGCACGACTTCCGCGGCCGTGCCGGGCGCCAGCCCGCGCACGACCACGGTCTGCGCCGCCGCGCTTGCGGCTCCCAGCGTCGCGCCAAACACGCCGGCCAGCGCGAGCGGCCGCCACACTCTCGATGAAATCATCAGAGGATTATGAAGCAGTTCAGCGTCTGGGCGCGAGGGCCGCGGCGAGAAACCGTTCGGTGTAGTAGAGCGACAGCTGGCCGCCGAGACCCTGCGGCACGGCGTCGAAGGCATGTTCGGACCACGGAATTTCCAGCAGCACCGAGCGCGCGCCGGCGGTTTTGAGGCGCTCGTGCAGGTCGCGGGCAAATCTGTGGCGCACCACATGGTCGCGCACGCCCTGAATCTGCAGCGTCGGCGGAACGCCCCCCGAGACGTAGGTCACCGGCGAAGCCTCTCGATAGCGAACGGGCTGCGTTTCAGGCGTGCCGCCAAGGAAGCTTTCGAGCAGAGATCGCACCGATGCCGGATCCGGCCTTGGCGGATCTTTCCACCCTTCCAGGAGATCTGTGGGACCGTAATAGCTCACCACCGCGCGCACGGGCGGCTTGTCGACGTATGCCGCCAGCAGCGCGAGCTGCGCGCCTGCCGAGCGGCCGACGATCGCAATGCGATCGACGTCGAGGTCAGATGACCTGCCCGACGCGCGAATCCACGCAAGGGCGGCCTGCACGTCTTCGAGGTTCGCGGGCCATTGCCATCGCGGCGCGAGCCGATACTCGATCGCAATCACGACGTAGCCCTGGCTCGTGAAGTACCGCGCGAACGTCTCATTGTCGGCCCTGGTGCCGCGCTGCCAGGAGCCGCCGTGAATCTGCAGCAGGACGGGATAGCGGCCGCGCGCCGCGGGCTGGTAGATATCGAGCACCAGCGGCAGGCCTTCCGGCGTGGCGAACTGCACGCCGCGGCTGATGCGCGGCTGCGGCGCCTTGATGCCGAGGAAGAGATCGCGCGTCACGATCGGCGACGGACGCATGCCCGGGGACGCGCCGAGCCGCGCGCCCGGGAATGCCGTCGTCAGCGCTCCATCGAACGCACGAATCGTCGACGACATCTGCCACAGCGGAATCGCCGCGAGCCCGGCGGCGACGAGCGCGAACAGTACGCCAAGCTTGCGCACCGACTTGCCGCGAAAACACAGCAGCAGGACGATGGCGGATGCGGCAAGCAGGATCGGACTGACCTCTGGCACGCCGACGCCGAGCGGGAGCAGCCACATGTTGGGCGCCGGCACCACGATCCAGACCGCGAGGAACAGCAGCGCCGCCGCAATCAGCGCCATGGCGTGGCGCTCCGCGCGATCAACGCCGCCTTCCCGGCGCGCTTCAGCCGCTTCAGCGCGTGCTCGCGTCTGAGGGCCTCGCCGACCGAGGCGCAAGGCTCCGAATAGACGAGCGTGACGGGGCGGCGGCCGGCCGTGTAGCGCGCGCCGCGTCCCTCGTTGTGCGCGGCGCATCGCTGGGCGAGATCCATGGCATAGCCGGTATAGAACGTCCCGTCGGCGCAGCGGACGATGTAGACCGTGGGCACGGCAGCAGTCTACGCCTATTCGGCACAGGGGTGGCGCAGCCCTTAGGGCTCGCGAGCCCGCTACTCGAACAAGTCCGCGAACTTCCGCCGCTGCTCGAGGCTGCCGAGCATGATGAGCGAGGCATCTTTCGGCAGCAGCATCTCGCTGCTCAGCGAGGTGATGAGCTCGCCGCCACGGTCCATCGCCACCACGCTGAGTCCCGTATTCGACCCGATGCCGGAGTCGGCGAGCCGCCGCCCGCCGAGCGCGCGCGGCACGTCGATCGAAAACAGCTGCACGCCCTCACCGAGCACCACCAGCTCGTAGCCGCGCAGCAGCGACATGATGGACTCGACGCCGAGCGTCGCATAGCTCAGGACGAAATCGGCGCCCGCGCGATGAATCGCCTCGACGTTCCGCTCGTGCGTAATACGGCTGACAATGCGCACGACAGGATTGAGCCGCCGGCAGTACACCGCCAGATAAATGTTCATCGCATCGTCATTGGTGGTGAGCAGCACCGACGAGACGGCGTGGATGCCTGCCTGCTCGAGCAGTCGGCGGTCGGCGGCGTCGCCGGGGAACAGCATGACGCCCTCGTCGCGCATGGGCTCGAGCGCGAGCGGGCTGCGATCCACGGCATGCACCGTGGCGCCCTTGCGCCGGAGGGCGCGCGCGGCGGCGAAGCCGACTTTGCCGGCGCCGACGATCATGATCGGCGCGGGCGACGCCGTATGGCCGGACGTCAGCGCGTTGAGCGCGGCGATCTGCGGCTCGGTGCCGGCCAGCACGAGCACGCTGTCGGCCTCGATGACGGAGTGCGGAAACGCGGGCTTCAGCTTGCCTCGCTCCCACAGTCCGACAACGCTGACGCCGACCCGCTCGCGCAAGCGGGTATCGCGCACCGTCTGGCCGGCGAGCGTGGAGTCGCGGGCCGGCAGCTCCGCAATCTGCAGGCCGCGATACGCGCCGATGATGTGCGCGTCGTTGTCGCCCGTGTCGACGCGATTGGCGAGGTACTCACCGAGGCGGTGTTTGAGCGGCAGCACGGTGGTCGCGCCGCTCAGCTCCAGCACGTCGATCGCGTCTTCTTCTTCGGCGATCGCCACGATGGGCAGCGCCGGCGCGATCTCGCGCGCCGTGAGCGTGATGTTGGAGTTGGCGGTATCTTCGCAGTTGGCGAGCAGCAGCCGTGCGCGATCGGCGTTCACGGCACGATAGGTCGCGCTCGCGTCGTTGTCGCCAGACACCACCGAGATGCCTTCGCCAATCATGGCGGCGGCCTTCGTGGGATCCGGCTCGATCACGTAGTACGGAACCTGTTCCGTGCGCAGCCGTTCGATCAGTCCTGCGGCAATCGCGTCATGCTCGATCAGGATGACGTGGCCCTCGACGTCCTCTGGTAGACGTCGTGGCGCCCGCAGCCGCACCCGTGCCTCGAGCCACGGCGCATAGAACAGGCTGATGAACATGAAGGGCAGCATCACGAGCAGCAGGAACACGCCGGACAGCAGCACGAGAATGCTGAACAAGCGCCCGATGTCGCTCGTGAATGTGATGTCGCCAAACCCGAGCGTCGTCATGACGACGAGAGTCCAGTAGAAGCCAGTGATCCACGAGTGCTGCTCGCCCTCGTAGCGGATCTTGATGATGTGAAACAGGACGGCGTACAGGGTGATGAGCGCGATGAGCAGCGCGAGGTACTTGAGCAGCGCGCGCAGATTCGCGCGCGTTTCGCGATGGCCCAGCAGATAGGCGAGCTGGCTGCTCGAGAACTTCATAGAGACGGCAGGACATTATCCCCCGCCTTTATCCGGTCGCGGCCCAGCCACCTTGCGCTAGAATCGCGCCGACATGATTGAGACTCTCGCGTCATTCAACAGCTGGCTCAATGGCTATGTGTGGGGTGCGCCGCTGATCGTGCTGCTCATGGGCACGGGCCTGCTGCTCACCGTGCTCACGCGCGGCGTGCAGTTCCGGTATCTGCCGCTGGCCCTGACGGAAGTCCTCGGGAAGCTGCGCAAGGGCGGCGGCGGCGAAGGCAGCGTGCGGCCGTTCCAGGCCGTCGCCACGGCCCTCGCGTCTACCGTCGGCGTCGGCAACATCGCCGGCGTGGCGACGGCCATCTCGATCGGCGGACCCGGCGCGCTCTTCTGGCTGTGGGTGTCGGGCATCCTCGGCATGTGCACCAAATACGCCGAGATCGTCGTCGCCCTGCACTACCGCGAGCGCGACAGCGAAGGCACGATGCGCGGCGGCGCCATGTACATCCTCAAGAACGGCCTCGGCCTGCCGTGGCTCGGCGCGATCTTCGCGCTGCTGACGGCGCTGGCGGCATTCGGCATCGGCAACATGGTGCAGGCGAACTCCGTCGCCGACGTGCTGCGCGCGTCGTTCGCGATCCCGGTCCATGTCACCGGCGCCGGCCTCATGGTGCTCACGGCGATGGTCATTCTCGGCGGCATCAAGCGCATCGGCGCGGTCGCTGAGTACCTGGTGCCATTCATGGCGCTGCTGTACCTGGCGGGCGGACTCGTTGTCATGATTCGTTTCGCCGGCGCGATCCCTGAAGCCCTCGCGCTCGTGTTCAACAGCGCGTTCAGCGGCGCGGCGGCCACCGGCGGTTTCGCCGGCAGCACCGTGGCGATGGCGCTGCGGTATGGCATCGCGCGCGGCCTGTTCTCGAATGAGGCCGGCCTCGGCAGCGCCCCGATTGTGCACGCCGCGGCGACGACCGATCATCCGGTGCGCCAGGGGTTGTACGGCATCTTCGAGGTCTTCGTCGACACGGTTCTCATCTGTACGACGTCGGGCATGGTCATTCTGCTCACCGGCGCATGGTCGTCGGGCGCGACGGGTGCGGCCCTCTCGGCCGAGGCATTTTCAATCGGGCTGCCCGGCACCTGGGGCAACCTCGTGGTCACGGCGGGGCTCGTGCTGTTCGCGTTCTCCACACTCATCGGCTGGAGCTATTACGGCGAAACCGGCATCGTCTATCTATTTGGCGCGAAAGCGGCCGTGCCCTATCGCGTCGCGTGGCTCGTGTTCATTTACCTGGGATCGATCGGCTCGCTGCGGCTGATATGGGACATCGCCGATACGCTCAACGGCCTGATGGCGATTCCCAACCTGATCGCGGTGCTTGCCTCGATTCCCCTGCTGTTGAGGCTGCAGCGCGACTTCTTCGCGCGCCGAGCGGCATAGCGCCGCGCAAGCTCGATGGACTGGATCGCCGGCCTCGCCGGGCCGATGGGCATCGATGCCCGCACCTGGTGGACGGCGGTCGGTTCTGCATTGGCGATCGGGCTCCTGCTGGGTGCTATCCCAGTGGGCGCAACCGAAGCCATCGCGCTTGCCGCCGGTGCGCTCCCCAATCCCCTGCGCGGCGGCGTCATCGTCGCGCTCACGGCCGGACACGTGGCGGGGAAAGTGCTCTGGTACTGGTTCGGCACGCTTGGATCACGCGTCAGGCAGCCGCGGTTACGCACGTGGATCGAGCGCGCGCAGGCGGTGGCGGACCGTCATCCCAAGGTCGGCCTTGGCGTGACGACGATGAGCGCCGTGGCATCGGTACCGCCATTTCACCTGATTGCCGTGGCAGCCGGGATCGTACGCACGCCGCCAGCGGCCTTCTTCGCGGTGGCGTTTGCCGGACGACTCGTGAGGTTCAGCGCGCTCGCCGCGTTTCCATCGTTGTTGCGGTATCTGTACACATGACTAGCGCCAGCAACGGCACGCGACGTCCCGTGAAGCCAGCCACCCTATTCGCTTCGGAGTGCCGCACTCGGATCAAGGCGTGACGCCCGCCAGGCCGGCACGGTGCCGGCGACGACGGCCACGCCGAGCATCGTGCCCGCTGCCACGATGTAGCTGACTGGATCGACGCCCGAGGTCCGGTACAATAGCGGCCGCACCCAGTTGCCGAAGGCTGCCGCGATGAACAAGCCCGGAATGACTCCGGCGAGCACCGCGCGCACACTCCCGCCGATCACCAGCGTCATGATCGACCGCCGATCGGCGCCGAGCGCAACCCTGATTGCCCAGTCCTGTCGCCGTTGCGCGATGTCGTGCGCTACTGCGCCGTAGAGACCGACGCCGGCGACGAGCAGCGCGAGCAAGGCGAATCCGCCGAGGACAGTCGCACCCATCCGCCACGAAGACCGCTGGCTCGCAACGATGGCCGCCAGCCTCTGCGACACCAGATACGAGCCGGCCGGCATCACGCGCTGCAGCGCGAGACGCGTCTCCTCGGCAACGCGATCGGAATCGTCGCGAAGCTTCACGATCAGGCCGTTCCCGAACGCACGCGGATATTGATCAATCGGGACGTAATAGTGCAGCCGAGGACCATCCGCAAGCGTGCTCTGGACCATGTCTTCGGCGACGCCCACGACCCGGCGGCACGGGCTGTCTTTCGAGCGCATGTAAAAACACTGACCGATCGCGTCACGGCCAGGCCATAACGTCTGTGCCATGTCTTCGCTGATCACTGCCACCTCTGGCGAACCGGCACGGTCTTCAGCAGTGAGCCGCCTGCCCCTCAGGATCCTCGTGCCCATCGTTCGGAAGTAATCCTCGGTCGTCGCTTGAAACGTGAACGGACCGAGCGCGTTGGCGTCTTGCAGGCCGGGCACGAACACGTCCGTCGACGAAGTGCTGACGAACGGCGCGCTGCTCATCCATGCCACCGACTCCACGCTGGGCAAGGGCCCGGCTGCGCGAAGCAGTTCTTGTCTGAGAACGCGCTGCTTCGTTGCGTCGAACCGGCCGGGAGGAATAACGCGATTCATCAAGACCACGCGGGCCGGGTCGTAGCCGAGCGGCGAGACGTTGACGGCGATCAGACTGCGGACGAAAAGTCCGGCGCCCACGAGCAGCACGATGGAGAGCATCGCCTGTGCCGCGAGCAGCGTCGCCCGCAACCTGCGGCCCTCGGATGTGCCGCCGCGCGCGCCGCCGGCAAGGGCGCCCGCGAGATCGCGCCGGCGAAGCACCATCGCGCTCATCAAGCCGATGACGCACGTCGCGATGAGGGCAAGTACGCCGGTGGCGATGAGCGTGCGAGCGTCGCTGAACACCGATAACTCCGCGATCTGCAGCGAGCGAAGAATCGGTGCGAGCGCAGACCTGAGCACCTGGGCGACGACAAGCGACACGCCCCCGGCAATCACCGCGAGCACGGCAGCCTCCGCCAGCGCCGCCATCAACAAGCGCGTACCGCTGATGCCGAGGGCGCGCTTGAGCCTCACGTCCCGGCGGCGGCCATGCGCGCGAATCAACGACAGACCCGCGACGTTGGCGCAGCCGATCAAGAGAACGATCACCGCAATGGCCAGGAGCCAGAGCGACGTGCGGGCGTTGGGGCCCGCGGCCGGTCCGCCGCCTGTGCGGACGGCGGAGAGAATCACACGCGGGTCGGCCGTCGCGAGGTCCGGGAGCGAGCGGTTATCGTCGACGATTCGCGGCCACGTCGCGCGAAACATGCGCGTCGCGTCTGCGGTCGCGGTCCGGATGTTGACGCCAGGCGCGCGCCTTACCAGCACATGGACCCAGCCCCATTTGTAGGCCGAGAAATAGGTGCGCGAGTCGTCGGTGCCGGTGCTGGCGGCATAGGTCGTGATCGGCACGAAGGCCGCCGGCGGAACGCCGTCGTTCAGACCATCGAAGCCCTCTGGCGCGACGCCGATGATCGTGGCGCGGATATCGCCGATCCGCAGCACATCGCCGATCACCTCGCGGCCGCCGAATGCGGATCGCCAGAAACGATGCCCGAGCACCGCGACGTCGGCGCCGCGCGGAATGACGTCTTCGACAGCCGTGAAGAATCGTCCACGCACGGGCGCTGCCTCGAAGAAATCGAAGTAGGAGGCGCTGACCGCGGCAATCCGGCGTTGCTGCGCGTGCGTCCCCTCGCCGATCGGCACGCTGCGATCCGCGAACACGGCGATGCCGGAGAACGACGCCGTGTCGCGCTGGAGATCGAGGAAGCGCGGGAACTGCGTCGACGACGAGATGGCCTGGCGGCCACGATTCTGCCACTGCCAGTACACGCGGTGGACCGCCGACGGATCGCGGAGATAGGCCAGCGGTTTGAAAATCACGCCATCGGCGATGCCGAACATCGTCAGGTTCGCGCCGGCCACGAGCGCGAGAGTCGTGATGGCTGTCAGGGTGAACGCCGGCGCGCGGCGAAGACCGCGGACCGCAAATCGCAGCTCCTGGACGGCTGCACCCAGTGCGGCGGCGACGTTCAGGCGTCGATCCTCTGACGACTGATGGGCGCGCTGCATCATCGCGGCGTGGCGCCGCCGGTTGCCGTAACGCCGCGCGGCTTCGGCGCGTGCGGACGGTTTATCCCATCCATCGGCCATGAGCGCCTCGGTCAGCTCCCGAAGATGAAAATCGATCTCGGCGTCGATGTCGCGGTTGTCGGGCGCGCCGCTCATGCTTCACCTGTCGTAAAGATTCGACCAACGGCGCGGGAGAAAGAGGCCCACTCGCGCGCGCCGAGCTTGAGCTGGCGCCGGCCCTCGGCCGACAGCCTGTAGTAGCGGGCCCGGCGGCCTTTCGGCGAGATCTTCCACTCGCCGGTGAGCCAGCCGCGGGCCTCCATCCGATGGAGCGACGTGTAGAGCGCTCCGTCTTCGATGTCGAGCGCGCCGCCGCTCGCGGCTCGGATCCACGCGACCACGTCGTAGCCATGCAGCGGTCCCTGCATGAGAGCCCTGAGGATCAGGACGTCGAGCGTTCCCTGCATGAAGTTCACGCGGCCTCCTTACCCTGAAATATTCAGGGCAATCGATTCGACGAGACATCGGGGCCAAAGGTTGGCGGTCGCCGCCGGGCCGCAGCGAAGGTGATACCCTCTCGCTTCCAGAGTGGAGATCGGCTCGAGGCTCGGCCACTACACGATCCTGCGCCAGCTCGGACGCGGCGGCATGGGCGAGGTGTTTCTCGCCGAGGACACGAGCCTCGGGCGCCAGGTCGCGCTGAAAGTCGTGCGGCCGGACGTGGCGGCGGATCCGGTCCGGCGCGCCCGGTTCGAAGCGGAAGCCCGCACCGTCGCCGCCCTCAACCATCCCAACATCGTCACCGTCCACTCGATCGAACGCGCCGGCGAGGTGCACTTCATCACGATGGAGTACGTGCCGGGCCGGCCACTGTCGGCGGAGATTCCGAACCGTGCGGGCCTGCCGGTGAAGCGCTTTCTCGATCTCGCGCTGCCGCTCGTCGAGGCGGTTGCCGCGGCGCACGAGCACGGCGTCACACACCGCGATCTCAAACCCGACAACGTCATGGTGTCAGGCGATGGCCGGGTCACGGTGCTCGATTTCGGCCTCGCCAAATTGAAACCGGCGCTGGACGAGACCGCCGAGACACGGCTCTCGTCGCGCGAGGGGATCACCACCGAGGGCCAGATTCTCGGCACCGTCGCGTACATGTCGCCGGAACAGGCCGAGGGCAAGCCGCTCGATCAACGGTCTGACATCTTTTCGCTCGGCGTCATGCTCTTCGAGATGGCGACCGGACGGCAGCCCTTCTCGGGCGACAGCACCGCATCCATCGTGTCGTCGATCCTTCGCGACGATCCGGACCCGGCCAGCCGCCTGAATCCATCGCTGCCACCGCCGATCGCACGCGCCATTCACCGATGCCTCGAGAAGCAGCCGTCACGCCGATATCAGAGCGCGTTGGACCTGCGCAACGATCTGGCGGAAGTGAAACAGGACTTGGAGTCAGGCGCCCAGCCCGCCAGCGTTCCGCCGCGCGCGCGGGGGCGATGGATGTACGTCGCGGGACTCGCGGCTGCCGCGATAATCGCGACGGCCGTGGTGCTGGTGAGGACGCCAGGCGAGGACGCCGACCCCGATGCCGGGGCGTTCGACGAGGCGACGTTCACGCACCTGACCCACGGCGCCGGCCAGGAATTGTTTCCCAGTCTCTCGCCCGACGGCCGCACGCTCGTCTACGCCAGCGGCGCCGCCGGCAACATGGATATCTATTCTCAGCGCGTCGGCGGGCAGAATGCCGTGAACCTGACTGAAGCTTCCGCCGCCGATGAATCCCATCCCGCGTTCTCACCTGACGGCGAGCGCATCGCTTTTCGATCGGAGCGCGACGGCGGCGGATTGTTCATCATGGGCGCCACCGGTGAAGGCGTGCGCCGGGTCACGCGCGCCGGATACCACCCCGCCTGGTCGCCCAACGGCCAACAGCTGCTGTACGTCACGGCCAGTGAACCGCAGCGCGGGATCGGCCGGAGCGAGATGTGGGTAGTGCCGGTGGCGGGCGGCCAACCCCGGCTCGTGAGCGAAGACGCCGTGCAGCCGGCGTGGTCCCCCAACGGCCGTCGCATCGTGTATTGGGCTCGAACCGGGAGCGCCGGGACGGGTGACATCTGGACCATCCCTGCCGGCGGCGGCGCGCCGGTGGCGGTGACGAGCGAGCCGTCGATCGACTGGAACCCGGTGTGGGCGCCCGACGGACGCCATGTGTATTTCGCAAGCAACCGCGGCGGCAGCATGAATCTCTGGCGCGTTACCGTCGATGAAACGTCCGGTGCCGTGCTCGGCCGCGCCGTGCCGGTCACGACCGGCGGCGGCGCAGCGAACGAGCACATCACGATCGCGAAAGACGGCCGCCGCATCGCCTATGTGGCGCGCGTCGAAAGCATGAACGTGCAGAGGATCGCGTTCGATCCGTCGGACGAGAGCATCCGCGGCATTCCGGAGTGGATCACGCGCGGGTCGCGCACGGTGGCGCAGCCTGACCCTTCGCCCGACGGCCGCATGCTGGCGTTCACGACCACAGGCCGACAGGAAGACATCTTCGTGGCCTCGGCCGCCGGCGTTGTGATGCAGCAGTTGACGGATGATCCCTTCGAAGACCGGGCCGCGCGGTGGTCGCCCGATGGCGGGCGCATCGCGTTCTATTCCAACAGGACCGGCAAGTACGAGATCTGGACCATCGGCCGCGACGGCGGCGGTTTGCAGCAGCTGACGCGAAGCCCGGGCGCCCACTACCCGGTGTGGTCCCCCGACGGCGGCCGCATGGCGTACTCGACGCATGCGCCAAACGGCGCGTTCATCTTCGAGACAGGCAAACCCTGGAACGAGCAGCAGCCGCAGCCGCTGCCCGCGATGCCCGACAAAACGCAGACGTTCGAGATCTGGTCCTGGTCACCCGATGGCCGCACGCTCGCCGGGCAGAAACACCTGCCCGACCTGTCGCACGCCGGCATCGCGGTCCACACGATCGGCACGCAACAGATTCAGTGGCTCACCGATTTCGGCGAATGGCCCGTGTGGCTGGCCGACAGCCGCCGGCTGCTTTTCTCGCATCGCGGGGTGCTGCACCTGATAGACAGCGTGACAGGCAAACACAAAGAACTGATGTCGCTGCCGCAGAGCAGCCTGGGCAGCGTCGGCCTCTCCACGGATAACCGCGCGATCTACTTCACGTTGCGATCGGCGGAATCCGACATCTGGATGATGACGCTCAAGTAACCACCGCTGAGCTTGCCGGTTGGAGTGTGAGTTGCACGAGCCCAATGCCTGATGGCGAGAAGAACAAACCCTGAATCCGGCTCCCTGATTGACTGGCATCAGCCCGAGCGTAATGCGCACATTCTCGACTGGCGCACGCGCGCGCACGAGTTTGGCCTGAACGAAGTCGACGGCGAGGCCGAGCTCGACGTGGCGGCCGCTCCCGCCGAAACCCCCGAATGGTTGCTGCGCGAAGAAGAGCCCGAGGCGTTTCGCAGACAGGAGGTGGACGATGCGGAGGACGAGCCGCCGGAGGAAGTGGCGGAGCCGCTCGCGGCGGGCGTCGCAGATACCGACATCGACCTGGTGCGCGTCTATCTGCGGCACATCGGACGCCGTAAGCTGCTGAAGGCGCCCGAAGAAAAGGAGATCGCGCTCGCAATCGAGCGTGCGCGCGGAGAGGTCCTCGCCCGGCTTGGCGCAATTCCGATGGCGGTGAATACCTTGCTCTCGCTCGCGGACTGCGTGACGCGCGGCGAGGCGCCGGCCGCGGAGCTGATCCTGCTGCCCGAGGGCGGCGAACTCGAGCCAGGCAAAGTCGAGCCGGTGCTGCGGGCGCTCGACAAGGTCCGGCGCCTGCAGCGGCGAGCCGGCGAAGACGCGAGTGCGCAGCGAGCGGCGCGGGGCAAGGGGCCCCCGCGAGCGAGCGAGCCAGGCGGGGTGCAGGGGACCCCGCCGGAGAAGATAGACAAAATTGGCTCAATTCTGCGCGACCTGCCCATACGTCCTGCCGTCATCGACGACATTGTTAGGGAGCTGACGGGTGTCGGCCCCGCCGCGCAATCGTCTGCACGGCAGCTGACTCCACGCCAGCTTCGCGCGCGTATCGCCGCGGTGCAGGAGGCCGAAGCGGCGCTGGTCGAAGCGAAACGCCGGCTGCTCGAGCCGAACCTGCGGCTGGTGGTGTCGATCGCGAAACGATACGCGGGACGCGGGCTGACGCTGCTCGACCTCATTCAGGAAGGCAACATCGGTTTGATGAAGGCGGTCGATCGCTTTCAGGTGCAGCGCGGCTTCAAGTTTTCGACCTATGCCACGTGGTGGATTCGGCAGGCGGTCGGCCGTGCGGTGGCGGACTATGGCCGGACGATTCGGCTTCCCGTGCACGTCATCGAATCGCTGACCAGGCTGTCACGGGCGCGCACGGAGCTCACGGCGGAGCTTGGGCAGGACCCAAGTCCGGAGCAGCTCGCCGAGCGGCTGCAGATGCCTGCCGGCAAAGTGAAGCTGCTGCTGGATGCCGCGCGCACACCGGCGTCGCTCGAAACCCCCATCGGCGCCGACGAGGAAGCCACGCTCGGATCGGTGGTGCCCGATAGGACCGCGCAGTCGCCTGAAGAAGCCGCGATGCGTGAGGAGATGGCCGGCGAGGTCGAGCGCGCGATGAGCGCCCTCACCGATCGCGAGCGCGAAGTGCTGCGCCTGCGGTACGGCCTCGGCACCGATCAGGAATGGACGCTGGATCAAATCGGCCGCCGGCTGTCGCTCACGCGCGAGCGCGTGCGTCAGATCGAGCGGAAGGCGGTCGAGAAGATCCGGGCGGCGCGCGCGGCGTAGCGTCTTTTCCCTATATCCATGTGCGACCGCACGCGCTGTTGACACGGCCTACTACAAGATAGTAGATTCCGGGATGGCATAGGAGACGCGTGTGCCCAAGACGAGATTCACCAGGCTGGAACTGCAGATCCTCGAGGCGTTCTGGGCGAACGGAAAGGCCTCTATCCGGGAGATACAGGAGACGTTTCCGGAACCGCGCCCCGCCTACACGACGATTCAAACGGTCATCTATCGTCTGGAGCGAAAGAAGGCGCTGCGCCGGCTGCGGAAGATCAGCAACGCGCACATCTTCGAGCCGATCGTGGCCCGCGACGTCACGCGCCACGGGATGCTCGACGAAATCCTGAGCTTCTTCGGCGGCAAGGCGCAGCCCATGATGGCGCAGCTCGCCGAGGCCGGAAAACTCACCCGCGACGACGTTCGTGAGCTCGAGCGGATCGTCAAGGCGCGTGATGAGCAGAAGCCCGGCCGCCTCCGCCAAGGCTCCGGCGAGCCAGGAACCAGGAGGACGACATGATCGCCGCCTTCACGAATCATCTCTGGCAGTCGACTCTCTTTGTCCTGGCGGCCGCGCTTGTGGCCGCCGCGCTTCGTCAGAATGGCGCGCACGTGCGTCATGCGGTGTGGGTCGTCGCCTCGCTGAAGTTCCTCGTGCCTTTCGCATTGCTGATGAGTATTGGAGGCGCGCTCCCACGGCTGACGCCCGCCGTCACGCAGGTGGCGTCGCCGGCCGCGGCGGCAGCGCCGGAGCTCTCGCTCGCGGTGGATCGCATCGCCGAGCCGTTCACGGGCGATCTCTTCTCCTCAACGCCGGCGTCATCGACGCAGCCGGCGCCGGACTGGATCGCCATCGCGCTGTTGGCGACATGGGCGTGCGGATTCGTGCTGGTCGCGCTGATGCGGCTTCGGGAATGGCAGCGTATCCGGGCGGCGGTTCGCGCCAGCGCACCGATGCCGCTGACCGGTTCCGTTCCGGTTCGTGCAGCACCAGGACTGCTCGAGCCGGGCGTGGTCGGCGTGTGGCGTCCGGTATTGCTGATGCCGGCGGGGATCGAGCGTCATCTCACGCCGGCGCAGCTCCGCGCGGTGCTGGAACATGAGTTGTGTCACATCCGGCGTCGCGACAATCTCACAGCAGCGATCCACATGGCCGTCGAAGCGGTGTTCTGGTTCCATCCGCTCGTGTGGTGGGTCGGGGCGCGGATGGTCGACGAGCGCGAGCGCGCCTGCGATGAGCAGGTGCTGCGCGTCTGCGGCGAGCCTCAGGCGTACGCCGAGAGCATCCTCAACGTCTGCAAGCTCTATGTCGAGTCGCCGCTCGCGTGCGTCTCTGGCGTTACGGGCTCGGATCTCAAGAAACGGGTCGCGGCCATCATGGTCAACCGCGTCGGGCTGCGATTGAACTTCGCCCGCAAGGCCGGGCTCACGATGGCGGCAACGCTGGCGGTCGTCCTGCCGGTTGCCGCCGGCATGCTGACCGCGCCGCTTCGCGCGTCGGATGCGCAGGCGCCCTCCTCGAAGTTCGACGTGGTCTCCATCAAGCCGTGTGCCGCGCCAAGCGGCCGAGCCCCCGCACCGCCGCGCGGTGCCCGCGGAGGCGCCGCACCCTGGGCCGCGCAGACGTCGCCGGGCTACGTGTATTGGGACTGCGTGACCCTGGCCCAGTTGATCGACCAGGCCTACTCTGGGGAAGACCATCCGCTCCTCAACACGGTCAGGCAGCCGCGGTCGGACTCGTTTCAACCCAAGCGGGTCCGCGGCGGCCCGTCATGGACCGAGAGCGACAGGTTCACGGTCGAGGTCAAGGGCTCCATCGACCTCACGACACCCGCACTGGCAGGACGGCAATCCCGGCTCCTGGCTGCGCTGCCCGCAGGCATGAGCCAGGCGCTGCGCGCCATGCTGGAAGATCGATTCCAGTTGAAGGTGCGTCGGGCGAAGGAACAGCAGGAAATGTACGCGCTGCGGATTGGGAAGAACGGCCTCAACAAGGAGCGCATGAAGCCGACGAAACCGGGCGACTGCCTGACGCCGGATGAGTACTTCGCGGCCGATCCCGCGTCACGGGGGAGCAAGATCTGCGGCCGGATTTTCGTCAGCCTGACGTCCCAGGAGTTTGCCGGGTTCACGATGGCGGCGTTCGCCCAGACACTCTCGACCAGGATGGACCGTTACGTGCTCGACGAGACCGGCCTGGAGGGGCCATTCAACTTCGTCCTCCAAAACCCGCCATCGGGCTCCGCATCGGGCGAGGACCGCACCGTCCTCATGATCGAGGCGCTCGGGCTGCGGATCGAGCGGACGAAAGGGCCGGCAGAGTTCCTGGTCATCGAGAGCGTTCAGAAGCCGCGGCCTGACGCGCCCGCGCCTGACGCTGCGCCGCCGGCGCGTGCGAGAGGAGCCGCGGTGCGGTGACGATCCTGCCGGCGGTGATGGTGCTCGGCCTCATCGCCGCCTCCGCACCGTCATCAATGGACGCATCGGATCTGCCGGGCCGCGTGCTCTTCGCCGGCGCCGGCGTGCCGGGCGCCACCATTACCGCAACCCGTCTTCTCGACTCTGCTCCAACCCGTACCATCCTGTCGGCTGAGGACGGCACATTTCGTCTTGCGAACCTCGAGGACGGGACCTGGCGGGTGCGAATCGAGATGCGCGGCTTCGTCACGGTCGAGCGTGACGTAGCGCTGCCGTTTACCGAGCCGGTCCTGTCGATCGCGCTGACGATGCGTTCGTACGAAGACATCGTGGGGTCCGCCGGCTCGCCGAAGCCGATCGGTCCGCCAGAATCGCCGGTGAACGCGGCGAGCGATCCCGACATCGTCAACGGCAGTGTCACCAACGGCGCCGCCACACCCGTGGCCCAGTCGCGCGCGATGGGCAACAACCGCCCGCGCGGTGAACGAGTTTACAGGGGAGCGTTTACGACGGCGCTGGCGAATTCGGCCTGGAACGCGCGCCCGTATTCGTTTGGCGGATCGGCGGTATCGGCAGATACGGGCGACGTACAGCTGGCGTTCACGCTCCGCGGTCCTTTCCGGATTCCCTGGTTAATTAGGGACGGGCCGAACATGACGCTCTCGGTGCAGCGCGGCGTCACCAGCACCGCCACCGCGCAGTCGGCGATTATGCCGACCGAGGCCGAGCGCATCGGAGATTTCTCACATTCGACGGCGGTGATCCACGACCCCACGACCGGTCTGCCGTTCAGCGGCAACATGATTCCGCGGGATCGCATCGCGCCGCAGGCAGCGGCGCTGCTTGCCTACTACCCGTTGCCCAACACGCCGGCCGCCTCGGGCGCGAACTTTCAGCGGCCGATCGTGACGACCGCACGTGAAGATGCCGTCCGCTTCCAGATGGCGCTGGCGCCGTCGCGAAGAGACCGGATCGGCTGGGACATTTCCGGCCGGCGTACGATCACGGACGCCGTCAACATCTTCGGCTTCACGAACACACGCCGCCAGGCTGCCGCGGACGCGGGCGTCACCTGGACGCACTCGGTGTCGACGCGCCTGCAGCTGCGCGCCAGATATCAGTTCACGCGCACGGCGGCCACGCTGACGCCATTTTTCGCCAATCGCGCCAACGTGTCGGGCGACGCTGGCATCGCCGGCAACGAACAGCGTGCCGTCAACTGGGGTCCGCCGGCGCTCCTGTTTCCCACGATCGCTGACCTGCGTGACAGCGATTACGAGCGGTCTTCCACGATCACGCACGCCGTCAGCGCGTCGACGAACTGGCGGCCAGGGCGTCACAACATCAGCGCCGGCGGCGACATCCGTCCGGTCGCGTTCGATGTGTCGTCGCAGCCCGATCCGCGCGGCACGTTGTCGTTCACCGGCGCGGCAACCGGCGACGCGCTTGCCGATTTTCTGCTGGGTCTTCCCACTACGAGCGCAATCGCGTTCAGCGACGCCCGCACCGAGCTGCGAGGCGCGTCGTATGCCGCGTTCGTCATGGACGACTTTCGCGTTGCTCCCGGCATCACGGTGAACGCCGGCGTGCGATGGGAGTACGAAGTGCCGTTCACCGAGGCGTCGGGCCGGCTGGTCAACTTCGACGTTGCCCCAGACTTCACGGCTGTCAGCCCGGTGCTGGCCACCAGTCCGGTTGGACCGCTGACCGGCCGCACGTATCCGGCGTCTCTTCTTCGTCCCGACAGGACCGGCATCCTGCCGCGCGTCGGCGTCTCGTGGCGACCGATCCTCGGATCGACGCTGGTCATCCGCGCCGGCTACGGTCTCTACCGCAATCTCGGCGGCTATCAATCTCTCGTGCAGCTGCTTGCGCAGCAGCCGCCGTTCTCGCGGACCTTCAGCGTGCAGAACAGCGCGGCGACGCCGCTGACGCTTGCCAATCCTTTCCCGGTCTCCCTGCCCTCGAACTCGAACACGTTCGCGATCGATCCGGACTTCAGGGTGGGATTCGTCCACTCGTGGCAGGCGACGGCGCAGCGTGAGTTCCCGGCGTCGATGACGATCATCGCCGGGTACTTCGGCGACAAAGGCACGCATCTGATGCAGGCGTTCCTGCCGAACACATATCCCGCCTTCGCCGTTCCGGCTTCGGCGGGGCAAGCCGGTCCCTCGGGATTTGTCTACGTGACGTCGAACGGCACGTCGAACCGCCACGCGGTCCAACTCTCAGCGCGCCGGCGGCTGCGCAATGGATTCGGGGCCGGCGTTCAGTACACGCTGGCGAAGGCGACCGACAACGCGGCGACGTTCAACAGCCGATCGATCACGCCCGCATCGCTCGTCATCGCGCAGGACTGGCTCAATCCCAATGCCGAACGCGGGCCTTCGTCCTTCGATCAGCGGCATGTCGTAGCGATGCAGGTGCAGTATTCAACCGCCGCGGGTCTGACCGGGGGCAGCCTCGCCGAGAGCGTGACGGGGTCATTGTTCAGAGGCTGGACGATTGAGCTGGAGATGAACGCCGGCAGCGGCCTGCCATTCACGCCGGTGACGTTCGAGGCGATCCCGGGCACGGGATTCGTAGGCGTGCGGCCGCGCCTCACCGGTGTGTCGCCGGAGCCGGCGGCGCCGGGGTCCTACGCAAACGCCGAGGCATTCGCGGCGCCGTTTCCAGGCAGCTGGGGCGACGCCGGGCGCAACTCGATTCGCGGGCCGGCGCCGTTCTCGATGAACATGGCGATCTCGCGATCGTTCCAGCTGCCCAGGCAGCTTCGTCTCGACTGGCGCGTCAACGTGACGAACGTGCTCAACCGCGTCACCTTCTCGACGATCAACACGACGGTGGCGAGCCCGCAGTTCGGCATGCCGACACGCGCGAATCCCATGCGCCGCATTCACACCAGCCTGCTGTTCGGGTTCTAACCGTGCGGCGACTGCTTGCGGCGTGGCTGATCGTGGCTGGTCCGCTCGACGGCCCGCAGCAGCAGACGCCACCGGCGACGTTTCGCAGCTCCACGCATCTGATCCTTCAAACCGTCAGCGTGACGGACGCGCAAGGCAGGCCGATCCGCGGACTCACCGCGCGCGACTTCATCATCACGGAAGATGGCCGGCGGCAGCAGGTGGCGTTCGTCGACTACGAGGAACTGGACACGACGCCGCTCGCGCCCATGACTTTCATCGCTCCTGTCATGCCCGAGACGGTGCCGATGCCGGCGCAGGACGATACCAGGTATCGAGGACGCCGCCTGCTGATCTTCTATTTCGATCTGGCCGGCATGGATTTCTTTGACAAGGGCCGGGCCTTTGGCGGCGCTGCTGATTACATCAACAGGCGCATGACGGCGGCGGACATGATCGCGGTCATGGCGTTTCAGGGGCGCGGCGTCGAGCTGAGGCTGGACTTCACCGACGATCGAGCCGCGCTCGCAGAGATGATGCGGCAACTCGAGATCGAGGCCGGCGATGCACGGCTGGGCGTGTTGGGATCGTTCGATTCCGGCGGCGGTGCGTTCGGCGAGGACGCCGGCACGTTCAATCTGTTCTCAATCGATCGGCAGCTGAGCGCCCTGCAGACCGCGGTCACCGACCTGGCGCCGCTGCCGCAGGCAAAGACCCTGATCTATTTCGCGTCGGGCCTGGGCGATGCCGGCACCGACAACATGGCGCAGCTGCGCGCGACGGTGAACGCCGCCGTACGCGCCAACGTCACGCTCAATCCCATCGACACGCGCGGACTGCAGGCCACGCCGCCGATGGGCGATGCCTCACGGTCGTCACCGGGCGGCGTCGGCATGTTCTCGGGCGCAACCGCGCAGGGCATGGTCATGCGAGCTGATCGCGAGCGGGATGTCCTCTTCGCGATCGCGAAGGACACCGGCGGCCGCGCGACGTTCGACAGCAACGATCTGGGCCTCGGGATCGCCGACATCGCGCGATCGATCGCCGGCTATTACATCCTCGGCTACTACACGACGAACACCGCGGCCGACGGCCGGTACCGGCGCGTCAAGGTCGCCCTCGCCAACGGCATGGCGGCGGACCTGTCGTACCGACGGGGGTTCTACGGCAGCAAGGACTACGGCACGTTCAACGCCTTCGACAAGGAGCGCCAGCTCGCCGACGCGCTGATGTTCGAGGATCCGATCACCGACATTCCGATGGCGATGGAGCTCCACTACTTCCAGATCAGCAGCGCGGAGTACTTCGTGCCGATCTCCATCCGCATGCCCGCGAGCGAGATCGCGCAGCTGCAGCCGAAGGGATCCACGCGCGCGATCCTCGACATGATCGGCGAGATCAAGGACGAGCACGGCGTCACGATGCGGAACTCGCGCGACAAGCTGGAGTTCACGCTGGAGCCCGATGGCGCGAGCGGCGTGCGGCGGCCGATTCAGTACGAGACCGGGTTCTCGCTTCTGCCGGGCAGCTATGTCATCAAGGTGCTCGCCCGTGACGCGACGACCGGCCGCATCGGCACGTTCCTGCGCCCATTCTCGATTCCGAACCTTGTGCGCGAGCAGGTGCGTCTGCCGACAAGCACGGTAATGCTCACGCAGCAGCGCGTTGCCAGCACCGACGCGCTCTTCACCGTCAAACAGAAGATTCCTGTGGAGGTCGCGAATCCGCTCTTCCATCAGGGCCAAAGGCTCGTCGCGAGCGTCACGCGCACCTTCAGCCAGGGCCGTCCGCTGTACGTGTTCCTTCACGCGTACCCCGCGCCTTCGCCGAAGGCTACGGCGGGGCGGGCCGCATCTGCGATGCGGCCGATCGCCGCATTCGTGGCGTTCTACCGTGACGGTGTAAAGATCTTCGAGACCGACCCGGTTGGCGTCACTGAGGGGGATCCGAAACTCGAGGCCCTGCCGATTCGGCTGACCGTGCCGCTCGCGAGTCTCGAGCCTGGCGGCTACGAGTGTCAGGTGACCGTGCTCGATCCGGCCGGCGAGCGCGCGGCATTCTGGCGAGCTGCGATGGTGATCGTGCGTTAGACGGCTTCGACTGGCCGGCGATTGCGGCTCAGTGTACGCGCTGGCCGGTCAGCTCCCAGTGAATCAGCGAAACCGGAATCACGCCTGTGGCATTGAGCTCGTCGAAGAACCTGCGAAGCGTAAAGGCGTCGCCAAGCTGCTTCGCGCGAGCTTTGATCAGCTCGTCGATTAGATGCTTGCCGGTCACATAGCTCGTGCCGTACGCGGGCTGGCGCAGATAGAGCTGCTGCTCGAAGGCGAGGAGATCCAGGTCGGGGCGCATCCATCCGCGCGGCGTCCATTCCACTTGAAACGCCTTGGCTTTCTGGATGTCGAACTCGTTCGCCTGGGCGTAGAGCGATGCGAGGCCGCGTGCGGCGCGCTGCGCGAGCATGATCCAGACGATCTCGCGGGCGCGTGGATTGTCGTCGTAATAGCCGGCGTGCAGGATCAGCTCCTCCATCGCGGTGGCCATGCCTTCGGCGCGGTTGTCCCACACATTGAAGAGCGTCGCGCCGCGCCTGATCGGGCTTGCGTGCGGCGCATGCTTCATCCACTCGTGATCGAACCAGTGGTAGAAGTGCGCGAACAGCGTCATCGGTTCGTAATGGCTGGCGATGCCGAAGAAGTTGCGCCGCTCGAGCGGAACGAATGATCCGAGATGCGCGCGCAGGGCCGGCTCGAGATAGGGCTCAACTGTCAGGACGTTCTTGTCTTTCAGGAAGGCCATGTATCTCGCGACGGCGGCTCCCGCGCGACGACGATATTCGCCGGCGTCGGCTGCGGCCGTGAGCGGCGGCAGATGGCGATTGCGATGCTCTTCGAGCTTCAGCGCAGCATGCGAGCGCGCGAGCTCCCGTTTCAGCAGCGCGACCTCGTCGTCCCACGTCATGGGCACGAGGTGGACGTTCTTCAGGTTCCAGTTGTAGTGGTCCTTGCCGATGCCGGAGGGACCTGTCTTCGATGGCGCTTGTCGTTCGAGCCATGACACGAAGTCGGCCGTCGCCGCGCGGGCGCTGCGGATCGCGTCTGTGAGCTCGACGGAGGCCTGGGGCACGCGCTTGCCGAGAGCCTCGAGATCGCTCACCTGCTGCGCCAGCGTGCCTGTGCCCGTAATCCACAGATCGCGCGCGTTGCCGGTGAGATTAACGCGCGCCTGCGTGAGAAGCGGCCGTATGGTACGCAGTTCCGCGGCAAGCCGCGCCTGATCCGCTGCTGACAGCGGGAAGGTGTACTTCCACACTTCCACCACCGCGTGATGCGTCGGCCCTTCGTGCGCCGGCGTATCGCTCTGACCCATCCACACCGATTTGTAGAACGCCGGATCGCGGGTCCATGGCTGCAGCACGCGCAGCTCGAAATCGAGCCCGTTCATCATCGCGCCGGCGAGCGCGTGATCCACCTGCTGCGCGATCGGCCATCGGCCGGCGTCGATCGCGGCAAGGCGCGTCTGAAACGCGCCGAGTGCGGCGTGCTTTTGGCGAAGTGTTTCGGCGGTGTAGTCCGGCGCGCCGTCCTTCAGCGCGGGCCGCTCGAACGCGACAAACTGCTCGAAGAGCCGAACGAGATCTTGATACGTGCCGGCCTGCTCACGGGCGTTCATTCGCAGACTGTCAAGAAACGCCGTGACGCTTGCCTGCCAGCGCGCGACCGTCGCGGCCGGGCCCGTCAGCTTCACGTAATACGCGCCGCCGGGCGTCTCGACAACGGCGGCAATCAAACGATGGCCGGGCTCGTTGAATCGCTCCGCCGAGCCGGGCGTGACGTCCGCGACGTACGTCCCCTTAATATCGACGATCGTCAAGGGCAGGCCGGCGCGCGACTTGCGCGATTCGGTGCGGGCCACGTCGCGCGAGGCGCGGCCGTCGGGCTGCGTCATCTGCCCGATCCATCGATCGAGATTGGCCTGCACACTTCCGCCCGATCCTTTCCCGAAGAAATAGACCGTGAGCGCGGCGTCGGCGCTGTCGGATCCGGCGCGCGGCAGCACGAACTCGGCGACGCGCATCGACGACGCGGGCGGCTTCGACTGCCATCCGTCCGGCACGTCGAACTTCAGCTGCGGGGTTGACGACGCCTGCGCGGGCGAGAGGAGAGCGAGAATCAGCAACAGCGTGCGCATGGCGTGATTGTATGCGTTGAACGGGCGCCGCCGGATCAGTCGTCCACGGCGAGCCGGCGGCGCATGGCGTCCACCGCCGGCGTGGGTCCGCGCCAGGCCAGTTCGTCGACTGACTCGAACACAGGAACGTCGTCGCGCAGCAGCGCAAGCCGCCGGAAGAGCCGCGCCAGATCGCGGTCGCGCGCCAGCGTCGCCGCCAGCGATCCGCCGCGCGCGATGGTGAGGCCCCACGCGCCGTACTCATCGGGAATGGCGTCGATGCGGCCGAACTTCGCCAGCACAGTCGCGGCCGATTTCGTTCCCCAGCCCGGGAGACCGGGAAAACCGTCCGACGAGTCGCCCACAAGAGCGAGATAGTCTGGAATCGAGTCAGGCGGCACGCCGAACCTGGCGACGACTCCCGCCTCGTCGCGCGTGGTCTTCCTCACGCGATCGCACTGGATCACGCGTGTGCCGCGCACGCACTGCGCGAAATCCTTGTCGGGCGAGCAGATGATCACCTGGTCGACGCGCGGATCCAATGCGGCCTTCGCCGCCGCGGATGCGAGCGCGTCGTCCGCTTCGACCTCCACCATCGGCCACAGCTTCACACCCCACGCCTCGAGCGCCTCCTCGAGCAGCGGAAACTGCGCCCACAGCGCAGGATCGATACCCTCGCCCGTTTTGTAACCGGGCCACATGTCGTTGCGGAACGATTCAATGACGCGATCCGTGGCCACGCCGATGTGCGTGGCCCCGTCGCGCACGAGTCCACGAATCGAGTACGTGACGCCGCGCACAGCTCCGACCTCTTCGCCGTCGCGGTTCCTGGCCGAAGGCATCCCGTAGAAGTGGCGGAACAGCTCGAACGTGCCGTCGACAAGATGAATCGTCACGCGTAGATTGTGGCCCTGCGGAACCCTTCGTAACAACCGGCAAGGGATCTTCACGACCGACACACCCGTGCGCTGGGAAGTGCCGGCGCTGCGGCAGCGATATCCGGATCCATGCGCCTGGAGCGCCGTGAGAATCCGCACGACGGCCGGCTATGTCGCGCGTCTGCTGCGCAGGTTCGGGCTTGCGCCAGGCGATCGCGTTGCTGTTCTCAAAGAGAACCACCTCGACATGCACGTGCTGTATGCCGCGATCGTCCGCGCCGGCGGCGTGGCATGCGCGATCAACGGACGATTCGACGCCGCCCACGTGCAGCCGTACCTGGCGAACCTCGACGCCTGTCGGCGTCACCGGCAAGACACTGAAGCGCGTATTTCGCGAACGGAGCGAGGTCGCGTCAGTCGTCCATGGCGAGCCGGCGGCGCATTCCTGAGACTGCCGGCGCCCGACAGGCGATTTGCCAGGCAACCCAGGCCACCGCGAAGCCATACAGCACGTCGGCGATGTAGTGCTGCTTCACGAAGAGCGTCGAGACGCTGATGCCCGTGGCCACCACACCCAGAGCCATCCGCGTTCGCGGCGACACTTGCGACCCGAGGACCGCGAGCCAGCTCAGGGCGACATGGAGACTCGGGAAGTGGTTATAGGGCTTGTCGCGATACTCGAGCGACAACAGCCAGGTATGCAGCGACGACACCTCGAGATGTGGCCGCTCGAAGTAGACCGGAAACAGCAGATACGTCGTGTAGGCGACCAGCAGCGTCAGACCGTAGGCCGTCGCGAGACGCCGGAACGCGGCGTAGTCCCGAATCGTGACGATCAGGAACAACGGAAGAAAGTAGGTCAGGACGTACAGGTATTCGAAGATCGGCAGAAAAGGCAGCCGCTCCTCGCCGGGAAGGAACAGCGTGTAGGCGGCGCGGTCCACACTGAAAGCGTTGATCGGCAGATAGGTCGCCGCAAACAGGCCATACGCCTCCGCGAGGACGACAGCAAAGCGACGCTTGCGCAGGCCTCCGCGACCGTCGCTGAGCCAGCGCTCGAGCCGGGCATCCACGGCCTCCATACGTCTCGTCATCGGGACGACACCGCGCGAAACGTCATCGTGACCGGGCCGGCCGGCCGCAGCAGCATCATCGGCCGCGTCGCGATCGGCTCGTCCTTCGTGAGTTTGAAGTCGTACTTCCGCACCGTGGCCACAACGATCATGAGCATCTGCATGATGGCCATGTTCGCGCCCACACACGTCCTCGGCCCTCCGCCGAACGGGATGTACGCGAACGGGTGACGCGCCTTGCGTCGATCGGGCTCGAAGCGCCGGGGATCGAACGACTCGACATCCTCCCAGTGCGCGGGGTTGCGGTGCGTGCCGTAGATGTACGGAATGACCATCGTGCCGGCCGGGATGCGCACACCATTGATCTCGTCCTCCTGAAGCGCGATGCGATCGATCATCCAGAACGGCGGATAGAGTCGCAGCGCCTCGTCGATCACCCGGATGGTGCCTTCCAACTGATGCAGGAGCCGGAAATCGATCGCCTCGCCGCCGATGACCGACGCGATCTCGTCCCGGATGTCGAGGATGTACTGCGGGTGCCGCGCCAGCAGATAGAAGACCCAGCTCAGCGCGTTCGAGGATGTCTCGTTGCCGGCGACGATCAACTGCACGCTCTCGATCAGCGCCTGCGCTTCGCCCATCGGGCGCCCGGTGTCGTGACAGGGCGTCTCCATCAGGACTCGCAGCAAGTCATTTTCGCTCCCGCCTTCGGCGAGACGACTCTGAATGTGGCGCAGCACGATGGCGTCGCCCGCTTTGCGCAGCTGCTGGTGCCTGGCGGATTGTCCGCTGATTCTGAACCACGGGATCTTGTAGGGCTGCACGATCTGACGAAGGATGAATGACTGGATGGCGGAGATGGCGTCTCCGATCTGATCGAGCTCCTCGTCGGGCATGCTCTTGCCAAACATCGACCGTCCGACAAGCCGCAGCGTGAACCGGACCATCTGCTGGTGCACGTCAACGGGACCCTGCCGGACATCGCGGTCGAAGCCGTCCATCAGCTCCTGCAGCACGTCCTGCTGCATCGGCAGCACGTGGGCCAGCCGGCTCGGTCGAAAACCCTCGGCGGCAACCCGGCGCAGCCGCAGCCAGTCGTCGCCATGACTGTTGACCAGGCCCTTGCCCTGGAACTCCACCATGCGCTCGCCCTGGATGTGCGACTTCTGGTAGTTGTGCCGGTTCTTCTTCAGCACGTGCTCCATAAAGACCGGATCGCTCGACGCCAGCGACGGCCTCGCGCCGCCGAAGTGAAACGTGAACGTCGGACCGAGCCGCGCCCGATAGCGTTCGAACATGGCGACCGGATGGCGGACCATGTCGCGCGTGTCGAGGAAGGCGCGGGCCCGAGGCACGTGCGGAGCGTTGGTGATTGATCTCTCGAACATGGCGTGGCCTCAGACCCCCTCACACACTGACCAGGCGCTGCCTGCGCATGAATCGCAGGATCCCGAGGACGACCTCCTCGAGAGACGGATCGGCTTTTCCGATACCCGATTCGTCGCGGAGCTGCCGGTAGCGGCTGTTGTCGTAGCGCTTGAACTCCATTGCCGTGATGTTGTCGACAGAGCGCACGAGAAAGTCCAGTAAGGGGAACAGAATGTCTCCAGGGTGGCAGCGCGCGATCACCTCGGGTACGAAGGCCTTGAGCGGATAGTCGCGAAATGACCGGCCTGTCAGCTCGCCGAGGATCGCCGTAATATCCGGCATGCTCGCGTACTCGTCGCGCGTGACCTGGCAGATCGCGCCGACACTGTCAGGCATCCGCGAGATGGCGACGATGTTGTGGGCGGCGATATCCGCGGGCGAGAAGCTGACCTGGTTCCTGGCGATGGTGCCGATGCCGTGATTGATCATGAACGCCAGCAACCGGATCGAGATGTCGAAGTTGTAGCCTCCCCCGGCCACGGAAGGCGTCAGCAGCGCGGGACGGAAGATCCGCGCAGGCAATCCTCGCTGCATCGCATCGTGCACCACATGTTCCGAGACCCATTTGCTTTGGCTGTAGCCGAAGTCGAGATGCTCCATGCCCGCGTTCGCGTCGCTCTCGAAAAGCGTCTCTTTCACCGACCAGCCATACATAAACGTCGTCGAGATATGGTTGAGAACCTTGGGCCGGTTGCTCACCGCGAGCCGGATGACCTCGTTGGTGCCGCCGACGTTCGCGTCGCGCATCGACTGGTAATCGAGCAGGTAGTTCACCAACGCGCCGTTGTGATAGAGGGTGTGCGTGTTGTCGGCGAGGGCACGCCAACTCGCGGCGTCGAGGCCCAGATTCGCCGCCGACAGGTCGCCACAGACGGGGCGGACCCGGCGCTCCCACCCTTCGGGGAGCGACGTTCCGTCGGCCGAGACCGACGCCAGACCTTCGCCGAGCCGCCGCATCGCGTCGCTGACGCTCCCCCTGACCAGCACATAGATGTCGTCGGTGCCCTGCTCCAGAAGGCTCGCGAGAAGAAACGGACCGAAGAATCCCGTCCCGCCCGTGAGCAGCACGCCTCCCTCTTTCGAGCCGCATCCAGACGGCATCGGAACGGGCGCGATGCCGGCGCGAAGGCGAGCGTCCTGTCGCATCATTCGGGCTTCGACCTCGCGATGCTCACGTCCGAGATCCGAGAGCGCGCGCTTGAGGCGCAAGGCTGCGTGCGGCGCGGCCGTCGTGACCTGTTCGAGCAATTCGAAGAGCTCGCAGATCGCGATCTTCTGCAACACGCGCAGATCGACCGCCTGCGCCACGTCCCCGGCGCCTTGCTCCTCCAGGTGGTCCTTGAGCGCCTGCGAGAACTCCACCAGCTTGATCGAGTCGAAGCCCGCATCCGCGAAGGTGCAGGTCTCGGCGCCGGTCAGGCCGAATCGGCGGAGCAAAGCGTGTGGCTCGACGCCGTCATCGTCGACCTCGAAGACTGAATCCACCTGGTTGAGCACCGGGAGGCGGCCCTCGAGCCATCGCTGCCGCGCGAGGTGGCGGACGATCTTTCCCGAGCTGGTCTTGGGAATGGTGCGCGCCTTGATGAAGACGAACGACGCCGCGGCTACTCCAACCGCCTGCAGCAGTCGCAGGTTCAACACGCGGGCATCCGGCATGCGGCGCGGATTCTTCAGCTCCGCGACGACCACGAGTCTTTCGCGGCTCTCCCCGTCGCAGCCGAAGGCCGCCACGCTCCCCTTTCTGATGTCGTGGTGCTCTTCCACGATCGCTTCGACGTCCTGCGGGTAGTAGTTGAGACCGCGAACGATCAGCATGTCCTTGATGCGGCCGCAGATGTAGAGCTCGCCGTCGTGGAGGAAACCGAGGTCGCCGCTTCGGAGCCACGCGGCGGCATCTGGCTTGCCCTGAGCGGAGTCGAGGGGCGCATCGCCCGGCAGTCGTGCCTCGAACGTCGCGGCGCTCAACTCCGGTCGCCGCCAATAGCCGCGGCATTTGCTGCGGCCGCGAATCCAGATCTCCCCGACCTCACATGCATCTGCTTCGCGCGGACTCGCCGTGACATCGACGATCCTGACCTCCGTCGTGCCCAGCGTTCTGCCGCAACTGACGAGCGTCGTCGTGTCCGCGGCGGCTGCATCGGCGGGTGCGGGCTGCACCTTGCCCTGGTGAAGCGCCGCGCGATCGAAGCTCTCGACGGTCCGGCCGTAATTTGAGACCGCCAGTGTGTATTCAGCCAGGCCATAGGCCGAAAAGAAGCTTTTGGGATTGAGACCGTACGGCGCGAATTTTTTGGTGAAGGCCCGGTAGACGCCGGCACGCACCGGCTCGGCTGCCGTCATCAGGAACCGCAGCGAACTCAGATCGAGCTGCTCGAGGGCCGCTTCCGGCAGCTTGTCGGGCCGCAGGCAATATTCGTAGGCAAAGTTGGGCGCCGACGATGCCGTGCCGCGATATCTGGTGATGGTCTCGAGCCACAACGCCGGCCGCTGGATGAAATCGACCGGCGAAAATCCGTATGTCGTGCCGCCTTTCAACGCGAAGAAGATGTAATAGCCGATGAGTCCCATGTCGTGGTACTGCGGCAGCCACGACACGCCGATGGGAACGTGATCGACGACCCCGGCGTTGTCGAGGACATTGTCGTGCGTCACCATCACACCTTTGGGATCGCTGGTGGAACCCGAGGTGTATTGCAGAAAGAGCACGTCCGAGTGACCTTCCCTGAAGTCTGTGCGCCCGCCCTTGTCTGCGTCCGTGCTGACAATCCACTCGAGTGTCGAAACGTACGGCCGCTTGAACGACAGTGTTTTGACGCTGTGCCGTGTCTGGTTCACCTTCATTGACCAGTAGTAGGCGCGATCGGTGAGCACCGCGGCCGCCTGGCAGTCGCGGGCGATGAAGTCGGTCTTGTCGCGCGCGGCCTCGAAGCCATGGCTGGTCGGCGGGTAGACAGGCACCGGGATCAGCCCGAGCCGGACACACGCGAAAAATGCAGCCACCATCTCGACGCCGGGAGGATAGGCCAGCAGCACGCGCTCGCCTGGCTCCATCGGGAATGTGCGGTGGATATGCGATGCGATGTCCGCGGTGCGCTGCAGAAACTGCGCGTAGCTGTACGACTCCGTGGTGCGCCCGTCGATATCGAGAAAGGCGAACAGCAGCTTGTCAGGATGGCGCTCGGTCCACTGGTGGAGGCACCCGAGAATCGACGGCGTCACGCGAGCTCTCCAGACGTACCAAAGCGGTAGCCCTGAGTGCCGCGCAAACGTCCGCGGAGCATGCGCCACCACGGCGTATGCGGCAGAGCCAGGGAGGCGTCGCCGTTGCGATCCAGGTAGTAGCTATTGGCCGAAACACACGAGGGCGCTTTGAACACCGTGCCGCCGGCACGGTGCCGCATGTGGCGCATATAGCGCTCATGCGCCTCGCGCCCCACCTCGACGCGGGTCACACCGCGCGCACGCGCCTCGTTCAGGCACGCGATGATGTGATCGAGGTGCGCCCCCAGCATGGCGAACCAGTTGAAGCCGCCGGAATAAGGGCCGGCCGTCAGGAAGAAGTTCGGGAACCCGGGCACCGACACGCCCGCGTAGGCCTGCCGCCGGTGCTCGGTCCAGAACTGTCCCAGCTCCACGCCATCGCTGCCGACGACCTGGAAAGCCGGCGCGTTTCCCTGCTCTGTCGTCAGGAAACCGGTCGCCAGAATGATGGTGTCCACCTCATGCAGCGTCGTGTCATTCGTGACGATGCCGGTGGCGCAGATGCGTTCTATTGGCAGCGTGATCAGTCGGACGTTCTCGCGATTGAAGGCGCGGAGGTAGTCGTTCGACGGAGCCGGCCGCTTGCACCCGAGCCCGTAGCGGGGCACGAGCTTCGCGGCGGTCTCGGGGTCCCTGACCTGCCGCAGCATCCAGGCGCGGAGCCTGCGTTGCACCAGATGAACAATGAAAGGCAGCCGCCGGTAGTTGACGATCGCGAAGGTTAGGAACTCGAGACTTGCTTCCGAGGCCAGGCGCGAGAGCGCTCCATGGCGCAATGGACGGTCGGGCCGCGGACTGATCCAGATCGGCGTGCGCTGGAAGACGCGCAACTCGGCCACGCGCGCGGCAATCTCCGGCACAACCTGCACCGCCGAGGCGCCAGTGCCGATCACCGCGACGCGCCTCGACGTCAGATCATGATCGTGGTCCCAGCGGGCCGTGTGCATCGTCTTGCCGGCGAACGTGTCGAGCCCCGGGATCGCCGGCAGCTTCGGCAGGCCGAAGAGTCCCGTCGCGGCGATGACATACCGGGAAGTCACGACGCTGCCGTCATCGAGCTGGGCATGCCAGATGTCGCGAGCGGCGTCGAACTGGCAGCGAACGACTCGTGAGCGATAGCGGACATGTTCCGTCACGCCGTATTTCTCGGCGCAACGCCGAACGTAGCGCTGGATTTCCGCTCCCGTCGCAAACTTGTGCGACCACGGGTAGTCGCTCTCGAACGGAAAACAATAAGAAGTTGAGGGAATGTCGACGGCGATGCCGGGGTATGTGTTGTCGCGCCAGGTGCCGCCAGGCTCCGTCGACGCCTCGAGCAATGCGACGGAGGTGTGGCCGTTGCGCAGGCACGCGATGGCTGCGCCGATGCCGCTGATGCCGGCTCCCACGATGACGACTTCGACTTCCGGCCTCATTCCTCATCAACCATCGTCTGGCGCCATTGCGCGATCCGCTTGGCGCGCATGTCTTCCACGCCAATCGCGCGAATTACCGCGTCGCCGAAAAGCCTGTTGCCGGTGACGGGCATCAGCCGCTTGAGCACATCGCCGAGGGTGGCTTCAGGCGTGATCATGAGTCGCGGCGTGCCCTTCTCGATCGCGCGGATGATCTGTGCCGCTGCCCGTTCTGGCGCGATGCCGTTGTGCTCGAACCAGTGACTGAGCCGCTGCAGGAGTTGCGGATCGTCTCCGTTGGCGCGCTTCATGATGTTGGTGGCTACCGCCGCGGGGTGCACGAGCGTGAGGCCGACGGACGTCGCGCGAAGTTCCTCCCAGAGAGACTCCGAGAGCCCGCGCACCGCGAACTTCGTCGCGCAGTACGCGGACTGACCAGCCATCGCGACGATTCCGAAGACGCTCGAGAGGTTGACGATGTGGCCGCGCTCGACCTTCGCGAGGAGCGGCATGAAGAAGTGGCAGCCGTGGATGACGCCCCAGAGGTTGACCGCGATGATGCGATCCCAATCGTCGAGGCTTGTCTGCGGAAACGGTGCTTCGTAACCAATGCCGGCGTTGTTGATGAGCACATGCACCGCACCATGCGCGGAGGCGACCTCTCGAGCGAGGTCGCGCATGCGTGCTCTGTCGCTGACATCCGCGACATGGGTCGTCGGGGTGCGGCCGGGTGCGGATGCGCTGAGCTCAACGCGGAGGCGTGCGAGACCGTCGCCGTCCAGATCGACGAGCGCGAGATGGCAGCCTTTCTCCCAGAGTCGGAGAGCCAGGGCGCGACCGATCCCGCTTGCCGCCCCCGTCACGACGGCGACCTTGCCGCTCAGGTGAGGAATGCCCTTCCGCGGGACGCGACGGGACCGCCACATGAAGTGGGGTAACGGATCCGCGTCCGAATGTTACGTGGCTCTAGCCTTCGCGCAACGCGATCGTTGGATCGAGCCGTCCGGCGCGGCGGGCTGGTATCCACGCGGCCACGAGACCCACGGCGACGAGCACCAGAGCCGCGCCGCCGAACGTCACCGGATCGCGGGCTTCGAGATCGAATAGAAGCGCCCCGACGAAACGCGCGGCCCAGAAGCTGACCGCCAGGCCCAGTGCGAGGCCGGCCGCAATCAACACGCCTACGCGCCGGAACACGAGACGCACAATGCTGGACGAAGCCGCGCCCAGCGCCATGCGCAGCCCGAACTCCATCTGCCGCGCGCGCACTGAGTGCGCAACGAGGCCGTAGAGCCCGAGCGCCGCCAGCAACAGCGCAAGCCCACCGAAAAAAGCCGAAAGCAGCGCGATGAGCCGCTCCTGCGTGACGGTCGCCTCTATCAGCTGATCGAATGTGCCGAACGTGAACGCGATCGCCGGATCTGCCTTCGTCAACGCCGTCGCCACGTCCCGCTCCACCAGCGCGCGCTTCCCAGGCGCGGCCTTGATGGTCAGCGCCACCTCCTCCCAGAACATCGAGGGCTTGCGCTGGGCCATCGGTACGAACATCGTCGCCGGCATCCCCTCGCGCGGCGTCGTGTAGACAGCATCGCCCGCCACGCCGACGATTTCGAATCGCGCGTTCGGCTCGAATCCAAAGAGCTCGCTCCTTCCGATGCGTACGGTCTGGCCGACAGGCCGCCCGCCGTGCAGAAACCGGCGGAGGAACGCTTCGTTGACGATGGCCACGTATGGACTGCCTGCGCGGTCGTTGACGCCGAAGTCGCGGCCGCTTCGCAGGGGAATGCCCATCGTCTCGAACCACCCGGGCGTCGTGGCGTTGAGCCACAATCCAGGCCGGCCTGTTGGCGAGACCGGTGCATCGCCGACGCCTACCTGGCCGGCGGACCAGCCGCTTCCCGCCCCAGTGAGGTTTCGTTCCGCGGCGACGGATGCCGAACGCACGCCAGGAACAGCCGCGGCCGCCTCACGCAGACGTTCAACGCGCGCAACGCGGCTCTCGGGAAGACCGCCGCTGGCCTGAAGGTTCAGCTCCGCGATGAGTACCTGCTCCGGTACGAAGCCAAGGGGCAGCTGATGGAGCGAGGCAAAGGTACGAAGGAACAGACCGGCGCCCACGACGAGGACACATGACACGGCAATCTGGACGACCACGAGCGTGCCGCGCACGAAGAGACGGCCGTCACCCGCGATACTCCGTCCTCCGTCCTTCAGCGTGTCGCCCGCCGCCACTCTCGCGAATCCGAGCGCGGGGACGACGCCGGCGACGATCGCGGAAAGACACGCAAGGGCCGCGGTGAACGCGAGGACGCGCCAGTCGAGCACGAGATCCAGCGACACGGTGCTCTGCCAGGTGTTCAATTGCCGCACGAGGAACGCGCTGCCCCACGAGGCGAAGACGAGTCCGAGCGCCGCACCCATCACGACGACGAGCAGACTCTCAATGAAGAGCAGCCGTGCGATACGAAGGCGGGAGCTGCCAAGCGCCAGCCGGACGCTGAACTCGCGCCGGCGCGTCATCGTTCGCGCGAGGATCAGACTGGCGATGTTGCCGCACGCCACCAGCAGCAGGAGGCCGACGGCGATGACCATCGCGCGAAGCGGCGTCTCGAAGCGCCTGCGCAACGGTGAGTTGCCGGTGGCGGCGGGCACCAGTGTAAACGATCGGGCATTCCGCCCTCTGGCCGCCTCGAGTTCCCCGAGTCGATGGATGCTCCCCAGCGCGGCAGTGGCCTGCTCGACGCTCTGTCCGGGCTTCAGACGCACCATGATCTGCAGCCAGTGCGAGCCCGTCCTGCTCAACCGGCTCTCCTTGCCTCGAATGAGCGGCTCCGCTGTGCGGACAGGCAGGATCACGTCCGTCATCAGGCCAACGTCCGGGCCAAAGAATCCCGCCGGCATTACACCCGCGATGGTGAATGGGACACGCTGCACGGTGATCTGGCGTCCGACGACGTCGTTGGCGCCGGCGAAGCGCTGTTGCCAGAGCCGATGGCTGATGACGGCAACCGGACCATCTGGCGCGGCGGCATCGTCGGTGGGCGTGAGCATCCGGCCTCGAGCTGCTCCGACGCCGAGCACGTCGAAGAAGCCTGCACTGACGTACGCGCCGTCCACGACGTCGGCATGACCGGCCGCCGACAAGTCGAATCGCTGCGCAGACCATGCGAGCGCGCCATCGAATAAATCGGTTTCCCTCGCCCTGATCTCGTCCCAGATCGGATAAGACCATGAGCCGTTCTGGATTAACGCCAGGCCGGCGGGATCACGCACGGGAAGCGGGCGAAGCATCAGGCTGTTGAAGATCGAGAACAGTGCGGTGTTGGCGCCGATGCCGAGCGCAAGCGTCAGGACGACGATCGCGGTAAAGCCGGGCGTTCGAACGGTCTGGCGAAGACCGCTCCGCAGATCGTGCGCGAGTTCATCGACCAAAAGGTTCCACCGCATCCCGGTCTCCTTGCGTTTGTCCTGGCTGCGGCAGTAGCGCCGCGTGTATTCCAAATCACCGAACTGTCGAAGCGCCTCGCAACGCGCTGCCTCAGCGGACATGCCCTTCGCGACCAGGTCATCGATGCGCATTTCGAGATGGGCGCGCAGCTCCTCGTCCACTTCGGCCTGAAGTTCATCGGGCTGCCGGCGCAGATACCCAAACGGGCGCTCGCCGCGATCTCTCCGCATTTATGCGTCCTCGATGACCGCGGCGACAGCTTGCGCATATCGGCGCCAGCTCGCGGCATCCGCGCGCAGCCGGTTCCGCCCCTCGGTCGTGAGCTCGTAGAATCTGGCGCGCCGATTGTTGTCGGAAAGCCCCCATTCGGCCGCGACCAGGCCCTTGCGCTCGAGGCGATGCAACGCCTGGTAAAGGGCGGCATCCTCAACCTCGAGTGCGCCTGCGGAACGCTCCCTGACGAGCGTTGCGACTCCATAACCGTGCGTGGGACCGGATGAGAGCGCACTCAGCACGAGGAGGTCCAGAGAACCCTGAAGTAAAGGCATTTGATGGTGTGGGCATCTTACTCCCCTTAGATGGTGAGTGGAGAAATAGTTTATTTTGAACGATATTCGATAAGAATCGTATTGATAATCAATATGAATACGTCCCCCACGCCGACACTCCCAATCGCGCACGTCGTTCTGCGAATCCTGATCGTCCTGAACTGGCTGATGGGCGCCGGGATCCTCGCTCTGCTGCTTGCCATGCCGAACAAGCAATGGATCATGAGCGCGTTAGAGCTTTCTCCCGGGCCTGACGCAGAGCGGCTGGTGATGGGCCTGCGTGCGGTCGCCGTGTTCGGCCTCGTCGCGATCCCGCTGAACTATGTCGTCCTCAAGCGGCTGCTCGCAATCGTCGACACGGTTCGTGCGGGCGACCCGTTCGTCGCCGCGAACGCGATCCGTTTGCAGGCGATCGCGTGGACGCTGCTCGCGCTGCAGCTCGTCAGCATCGTCATCGGCACGATCGGCAAGGCCGTTTCCACTCCGGCGCATCCGGTCCATCTGGATGCCGGCTTTTCGATCAACGGCTGGCTCGCCGTACTCCTCACGTTCCTTCTCGCCCGCGTGTTCGCGGAAGGCGCGCGCATGCGCGACGAGCTCGAAGGGACGGTCTAACGTGCCGATCGCCGTCAAGCTCGACGACATGCTTCACGATCGGCGGATGACGCTGACCGAGCTCGCGGAGCGGGTCGGCATGACGCTCGCCAACCTGTCGATCCTCAAGACCGGCAAAGCGCGCGCGATCCGCTTCTCGACGCTCGATGCGATCTGCGCGGCGCTCTCGTGCCAGCCTGGCGATATTCTCCGGTTCGAGCCGGAGCACGCAAAACGGGAGCACGCGTCCAGGAAGGAGAGCTTCACCTGAAACACGCTGGGGCGTGGACGGTGGCGCCTGCAAGGAGGTGAGCGACCCTAGCCAAGGGCCGGCCGCGATGCGGTCATGGACTGGATGCTGTCGTATACGCGATAGTCAGGGATTGGCGAGATACCACTCGCGCGCGGTCGCGTCGGTGCGTACGAATCGCAGCAGCAGGTCGGCCACTTTGCGCCGGCCCGCGTCGCCTGGATGTGTGCCGTCAGCCGCGAGGTCAGCGCACGCCCACGTGAGTCCGTCGGCGCGCGGCGTCAGGCCGTCGGCCCACAGGTACGGACCCCACGCGAGCCACGGCACCGTGCCGGCGGCGAGGCGCCCGGCAAGCTGATCTTCGATCACCCAACGCATCGCGAATCCGCTCTCGTACGCGTACGGCTCCGGGTTCAGTGTCGTCGTCGCATACCCGGCGTAAATGCGGCTCGACAGATATGCGACGCGCAGATTCGGGAAGCCCGTTGTGAGTTGTCGCAGAACCGCCGCCGTGTCCTGACGGAGCCGCTCGGCTGCGGCGGGAAACCCCTCAGTTGGTCGTGCGTTCGCAACCTTGACCCATACGGCGGCGACCTGTGGCGCGGCGAGACCGGCGGCCTGAAGCCTCGATTCGAGGACCGACCAGCATGGACATCCCGGCGTTGCCCATTGCGATGCGGTCATGCCGCCCTGCGCGCCGTCGACGATGACGAGTCTTTGATCGCGTGTCGCATCCGCATCGGCGAGAGTCTTGAAGACGCTGAATTCCTGCGTTGTGTTCGACATGCCGATCGACACGAACGCGTACCGGCCCGTGGCGCTCGGCGTGCCGTCTCTCTCTACCGGAACGATCTGACGCGCGGCGGCGAAGCCTGCCGCGAAATGCGATCCCGGAGCGTCGTTGCCGCCGCCGGGATAGAGTCCGAGCGGGTGGCCCTTATAGGCCGCAGCACCCGTGTGGCTCAGAGGGCTGAAGCCGACTGACGTCCGTCCGCATCCCTGCTCTGCGGGCGGTGCGGTGTTTGCGGGATCGGGGGACACCGGTGACGAAGGCGAGCTCCCGCACGTCAATGCTGCGAGAGCGCAGAGGACGACGAGCGATAAGCGGCTCATGATGGTTTGACCGGCGCCGGGCGCGGGCCGTTTAGTGAAAGCCCCCGAGAGGCGGGCGCTATCCGGCCTCGCGATTCAGGTAGGCCTTGATCCTGGACCAATACTGATCGCGCCAGGTCTGTTCGGTCTCGGGGATCAGATCCTTCGGAACGCCGCGATGCGTCAGCACCAACTCCGTCCCGCCATCAGGCGTCGGCGTCAGCGTGACCGCGGCCATCGAGAAGACGCCTTCGGGGAATCGGCGGTGGCGCCAGGCCTGAACGATGCGCCGCGCGGGGACGAGATCGACGTTGACCCCGGTGACATCATTGCCGCTGGTGGAGAACGTCCCGCCAACCTTCCTGCTGATGGTCGCTTTCCTGCCGGTGACGACCGTATGCTTTCTGGAGTCGGCCAGCAGATCGTAGACGATGGCCGGCGCGGCCTTGAATTTCACGCGTTGCTTGATGGTCTTGCACATGGTTACCTTCCCAGCCTAACCCAGGTTCTATCCCGCTGCCCACGCCACCGTCGTGACGAGCTGCGGCCGTTCCTCCTTCCACAGGTGCGCGAGTTCTTCGCGCATCCTGCGAAAGCCGCCCGGAGTGATGTAGGTGTTGACGGTGTCGGTCAACGCTCTATTCGACCGGTGCTACGCCGAACGACTGCGCGTCGAAGTATGCGATCCGGTTCGGGATGGCGTGCCGGATCGTGTCGGCGAGCGCCTGAGTGATTCGCTCGGGTCTGTAGCGCACGGCCAGGTACGGCAGGAAGCTCTCGGCGAGGTCCTCTCGCGTCGGATTGTCGCGCGCGTACGTGGAGATGAACGTGTTGTCCTGTGCCTGCCCGTCGCGTCCCAAGACAACGTCAACCCTGCCGCAGCGCCTCGGTTGGTTGAACACGCAGCGCCCGGCGCGCCGGTGCGGCGCACGCCAGGACGCCGACGGCCGCCATGAGGATGGACGTGATCACCGACGAGACGAGGAGACCCGCAGTCAGGCTGTCGGCGCGCCACGCGAGGAGCAGGATGAGGCTGTTGCCGGCGATGATGCCGCCGCCGAGCTGCCGAGCGGCACGGGCGAAAACCGTACGCAGCACGCGCCGGGGGTTGGCGCCGAGTGCGATACGGATACCGATCTCGCGGGTGCGACGCTGCACGGCGACGGCCATGAGCGCGTACAGACCGGCCGCGGAGAAGACCACCGCCACGAGCAGAATGCTGCCGACAACGACCTGGCCGAGACCCGGCGCCTGCTGTGCGACGATCTCCTCCAGGGTAACGATGTCCCGGAGCTGCAGCCCCTCATCGACCTGCCGCGCAAGGGCGGCGACACGGGGCGCAAGTGGCGCTGCCTCCCCCGCGACGCACACAGCGACCACGACAGGGTCGAGCTCCGCGGGGGAGGCGGCGCGATAGATGTACGCGGCCCCATCCCAATCGGCGGGGAACAACATCCCCAGATCGGTGACCACGCCGACGATCTCGTGCCAGGGTCCCACCTCGCGCTCGCGGCCTCGCTGGACCGTACGAACGCGTGCGCCCACGGGATTCCTGCCCACCACACGCATGAACGCTTCGTTGACCACGACTGGCCCGTTCGGCGCCCCCGCGTCAGCGGTATGCAAGCCGCGGCCGGCCACGATCGTGCCGCCGAACGCGTCGTGATAGCCGGCACCGACAGCCGCCATCGCGAATCCGCCCTCGAAATTGCCGCGCAGGCGAGCCGGAGGCGCACCGTCCTGCTCCATTTCCACCGCCACCCACCGCGGGGACGTCGTCGGCAGGCGATCGCCGTACGTCACGTGCGTCACACCAGGCTCCTCACGCAACCGGCCCGCGAGCTCTTCGTATGCACGCGCGCGACGCGCGCCGATCTGCCCATCGTCAGGCGCACCACGCTCGCCGGCCAGCGCCTCGTTGTCCACCTTGAGGTGGAGTGTGAGGTAACGCTCCGTCGGAAACGCCGGCCACCTCGGCTCGTAGCGCAGGGAGTTGGTGGCGATTCCCACCGCGGCGGGCACGAACAGCAGCGTGCACGCCACCTGCGCGCCGACGATGAACGACCAGATGCCGCCGAACTTCATCGTCCCGCCGGTGCTCGTGATTCCCTGCAGTCCTTTCAGGACAGACCCGCCTGTGGCCTTTAGCGCCGGCAGCAGGCTGATCATTGCCGCGGCGACGAGCGCGAGCAGCAGCGCATACGCAATGGTGGCAGGCTCGAGCCGCAGATCCACCCAGAACGGCAGGCTGTCTCCAACGCTCTGACCCGCCAGGGCCCAGGCATAGCGCACCGTCGCTTGGGCCACGACGAGCCCGAGCACGGCAGCGGCGAGGGCCAGCACGAGCCCTTCCGTGACGATCTGCGCGATCACGCGGGCACGGCTCGCCCCCAGCGCGTGACGGACGACGATCTCCGGCTCGCGCATCGCCGTGCGCGCGAAGATCAGCGTCGCGACGTTCGCCGAGACCGCCCCCAGCAGCAGCAGGACGATGGCGTGGACCGCCAGATCTTCCAGCCGCAGCGGATCGCCCGGCGTGCGCCCGGCGAATGCGCGAACCCGCGTGCGCAGCTGCGCGTGGGTGGCCGGCTCGTCGGCGGCAAGGCGTGCCGAGACGACGTCGAGCTCCGAAGCGGCGTCCTGCCAGCTCGCTCCGTCAGCGAGCCGGCCGAACACCTGCACGGCCGGCCCTTCCCGCGGCGCCGCATCCTGGATGGGCAATGGCACCCATAGCTGCTGATTGCGCGGGAAGCCGAAGCGCGGCGGCATCACGCCCACCACGGTTCGAGCCGTGCGGCCGACCGTGACGACGCGGCCGATGATCGCCGGGTCGTGCAGGAACTGTCTCTGCCAGACGTCGTAACCGAGGACCACGACGGGCTCCGCACCCGGCATTTCGTCCGCCGGCTGCAGCGGCGTGCCGAGCAGCGGCGTCACGCGGGTGAGCGGAAATGCCGACGCCGTGATCTCCGCGACGCGCAGGGCTTCGACGCGGCCTTCGCCCGTGAGCACATTGCGCTCGCTCACGCGCGCGGCGCCGAGCTCCGCCACCGTTTTCAGAGACCGCCGCCAGATCGCGAAATCGTGGAGCACCCTCGGCTCCACGCGTAACGCCGCCGCGTCCTGCGTCTCCAGGCGCACGATGCGGCTGCCTTCATCGAACGGCAGCCGCTTGTACAGCAGTTCGCCGGCGACTTCGATGCCGACCACCCCGATGGCGATGGCCGCCGCCAGCGAGAGGCCCCCGATGATTGTGAGGGCGGGATATTTCAGCAGCAGACGCGCGCCCAGCTTCCAGTCGAGCGACGAGACCGCGGTCAGGCCGGCCTTCATATGCTCCGCTCCTCCAGTCCGCACATGTCAGTGTCGAGCCATGCTCATCGAGCCGGCGGTGGAGTATTGCTCGCGGGCCAACCGATGTCTTCACGAGGAGGTGAGCATTCCGTGAGATTCCGGTGAGCGTCACAACCCGCGAGTCGGCCGAAGGCAAACATGCGGCGCGCGCGCTTCCGAAGTAATATTCGGGTCGTAACTGGGGGAGGGCTCATGCGATATCGATCGACGCTCGCCATCGTCGTCCTGACCGCCGCCGCGGCTTTTTTCGGGTGGGCGCCGGCTCCCACCGGCGCGCAGGCGCCCGCGGCCGGAGATCACGCCGCGCATCTGAGGGCCTGGGACACACATGAGGCGATGACGCAGTCGTCGCCCTACCGGTCGATGAATTGGTCCTACATTGGGATGACCAACATCAGCGGCCGCATTGCCGACGTCGCCGTCGCGGAACGCGGCTCGTCGCGCCGGCTCTATGCCGGCAGCTGCTGCGGCGGCGTGTGGGCGTCGGATGACCTCGGGCAGACGTGGCAGCCCGTGTTCGACAAGGAGGCGTCGACCGCCATCGGCGCGCTGGCCGTCGCGCCGTCGAATCCCGACATCCTCTGGGTCGGCACCGGCGAGTCGAATATCTTCCGCAGCTCGTACACCGGCGTCGGTGTCTACAGGTCGACCGACAACGCGAAGTCGTTCCAGCACATGGGCCTGATCGACACCGGGACGATCGGCCGCATCGTGATCCACCCGACCGATCCCAACATCGTGTATGTCGCGTCCGCCGGCCAGGAGTGGGTGGAAAACGAGATGCGCGGCGTCTTCAAGACCACCGACGGCGGCCGCACGTGGACGGAGTCGCTGAAGATCAGCCCGAAGACCGGCGTGAACGATCTGGTGATGGATCCCAGCGACCCGAACGTGCTCTACGCCGGTGCGTGGCAGCGGCAGCGGCGGAAATGGAACGATCCGCGCGTCGAGGTTGGCTTCAGCGAAGGCGGCATCTTCAAGACGACCGACGCGGGCAAGACGTGGACGCGGCTGACCAACGGCCTGCCGCCATCCAACGAGCTGGGCCGCATCGGCCTGGCCGTCGCGCCGTCGAATCCCAACGTCGTGTACGGCTTCATCGACAACTACGGCTGCGACACGCGAGCGGAAGCGGAGGCCAAGGCCGCAGCGGAGGCGGGTGGACGAGGCGGACGTGGGAATCCGGGCGGGAGCGCGGCACGGTGCCAGATCAAGGGCACCGAGATCTATCGGTCCAACGATAAGGGCGCGGGCTGGACGCTGGTCAGCGGGCAGACCGACGACGCCAATCAGCGCGCGTTCGTGAGAGCGATAGGGGCCTCGTACGCGTGGGTGTTCGGCAACATCCGCGTCGATCCGACCGACGAGAACACGGTCTATACGCTGGCGCTTGGCATGAGCGTCTCGCGCGATGGCGGCAAGACGTGGGCCCGCATCGGCCAGCCCTGGCCCGGAGGGCCGCCGCCAACGCCGGGTGGCGGACGAGGTATGGGCGGCGACAACCACGGGCTGTGGATCGATCCGAAGAATCCTCACTTTCTGGTACTCGGCAACGACCAGGGCTTCCGCACTTCGACTGACGGCGGCCAGACGTGGCGAAGAGCCGATCTGCCAATACAGACGGTGTTCAGCATGAACTCCGACATGGATACGCCGTTCCGCGTATACGCATCGGTGCAGGATCACGGCGCCTTTCGGGCGCCCATCGACATCAGGAGCGGCCACGAGAACTTGAAGGCGATTCCGTGGGAGAGCGCGCCCGGCGGTGAGTACACGCAACACGCGGTCGATCCCACGAATCCGAACATCCTGTACTCCGGCAAGCTGACTCGCACGGATTACAGCATTCCCGCGCCGCCTCGCGGCCGCGGTGCAGGCGACGCAGCCGGACGTACGGGCGGCGCTCCGGCCGGTCCGCAGCGCGATAAGAGCATCCGCCCGGCCATCAAGCAAGGCGAGGACCCGCTGCGGATGCAGGTGCTGGCGCCGATCCATCTCTCGCCACACGATCCCGATACGGTCTACTTCGGCACGCAGTACCTCTATCGCTCGCGCGATCGCGGTGATACCTGGGAGCGCGTGACAGGCGACATGAGCTATGGCGACAAGACGAAGATTGGCGACATTCCCCACCAGCTGATCATCACGATCTCTGAGTCTCCGAAGAAGAAAGGCCTGATCTACACCGGCACTGACGACGGGCGGTTGTACGTGTCGATCGATGACGGCAAGGAGTTCGCGGAACTTACGGCGGGCCTGCCGAAGAGACAGTGGATTGCGAAGGTCGTGGCGTCCGAGCACGATGAGGCGACGGTGTATGTGGCGCAGCAGGGACGCTATGACGAGGACTTCGCCGTGCGTCTCTACAAATCCACCAATTACGGCAAGACGTTCCGGAGCATCGCCGGCAATCTGCCAGGCGGGCCGATCAACATGATCCGCGAGGATCCGGTGAGCCCGAACGTGCTCTACGCGGCCAACGACTTCGGCGTGTACGTGACGACGAACGGCGGGGCTCGATGGGATGTGCTCGGCGGCAATCTGCCGTCAGTCGCCGTGATGGACTTCATCGTCCATCCGCGTGACCGCATGCTCGTCATCGGCACGCACGGCCGCGGCGTGTGGGCGATCAATGTGAGTCAGATCAAGGGGCGGTAACGGAACGCTCGATTGTCAACTCCATGCCTTCGACCACGCGACTCGCATTCGTGCTCGCTCCCCTGCTGCTGGCGACGACCTACGCGCAACGCGGCAGGGATCCCATTGACCGCATCCGCGAAGACGAGATCAAGGCGGATCTCTTCGCGCTTGCGGGCGATGCCACGCGCGGACGCGAAGGGGGCACGATAGACGAGCTGTCAGCCTCGGCGTGGCTCGCGGAGCGGGCGCGCGAAGCCGGCCTGCTGCCGGCCGGTGACAATGGCACATATTTCCAGTTCTTTCCACTCGAGCGCTTCCGCGTGTCGGCCAGCAGTTCGGTGACACTCGCCGGCAAGAAACTCGAGATGGGGAAAGACGCCGTCACCGACGCGATCGTGCTGGCGCACCTCGATGCGCCGGCGATCGTCGCGAGCCCGGAGGCTCTGGCCGCGGCCGACACCGTCGCCGCCCTTGGGTTGAAGGACCGCGCGCTGATCGTGCGCTACGTTCCACAGCCTTCCGCGGATGCGGCCGCACCCGCCGGACCGCGGGCGCCCAACGTGCTTCGCACCTGGGCCCGGGCCGTTCAGCAGCGCGTCGCCAGTCAATCGCCCGCAGCCATCGTCGTGCTCGTGCCCGACTCGGCGGCAGCGCACTGGGAGCGCGTCGCCTTTCCGTTCTCGCGCGGCTCCTACGGGCTCGATCCCGACGGCACCGCCCCTCAGCGGACGGCCGAACGCGGCACGCCGCTGCTGTACGTGCGCGAATCCGCCGTGGGCGCGGCATTCCCGGCCGATGCCCGGCTGGCCGCATCCATCTTCACCGACAGGTTCACGTACCCGTCAGTCAACGTCGTCGCTCGGGTTCCCGGCAGCGATCCGAAGCTGCGCGACCAGCACGTGCTCTTCAGCGCGCACCAGGACCATGACGGCGTGCGATTCACCGTGGACGGCGACAACATCTGGAACGGCGCGGACGACAACGCCACGACGGCGGTCGCGCTGCTCGCGGTCGGCCGCGCAATGGCGGCGCACCCGGCGCGCCGCTCGGCACTCTTCATCTGGCACGGCGCGGAAGAGCGGGGGCTGATGGGATCGCGTTGGTACGTGAAGCATCCCACGGTTCCGCTCACGTCGATCGTCGCCGTGCTCAACGGAGACATGATGGGACGCAACGATCCGAACACCGCGGCACTACTCGGCGCGCTGCCGCCGCACCGTAATTCGCCGGAGCTTGTCGACATGGCGCACGCCGCCAATGCCGCGGTGACGAAGTTCACGGTCGATTCGTCATGGGACGATCCGGGCCACCGGGAAGGCTGGTATTACCGCAGCGACCACCTGCCGTACGTGCGGTCGGGCATTCCGGCGCTGTTCTTCACGACGCTACTGCATCCCGACTACCACACGCCGTTCGACAACCCGGACCGCATCGACATCACCAAGCTCACGAAGATGACGCGCTGGATGTATGCGACGGGCCGTCTTGCGGCGGAGGCCGACAAAGCACCGGCCCTCGATCCCGCGTTCAAGCTGGAACGATGTCGCGATTTTACGGGCAACTACTGCGGATAGGCCGGGGCGTAACGCATCGACACCGCGCCAGAGCGACATTCGCTACTGCCCACGAGCTTCAACTCGAGAGGCTTCGACAGCCCGGCGAACAACACCGGGCCGTGACCCGCCACCTTGGGGTGCACGATGAACTCGTACTCGTCGATCAGTCCGAGCTCCGCGAGCGCGAGCGGCAGTGTCACGCCTCCGGTGAACAACCCGTTCCCCGGCTGCTGTTTGAGCTGCTGAACGGCGTTCTCCAGGTCCCCCCGCACGAGCTCCGCGTTCCAATCGACGCGTTCGAGCGTGCTCGACACGACGTACTTCTTTGCCGCGTGGATCGTGCGCGCGAATGGCGCCATCCACTCGTCCATCCAGTCAGGCAGCACGCCTGTCTCTGCCGGCCCGCGAAACGCCGACTCCATCATTTCGTACGTCACGCGTCCAAAGAGAAGCGCATCGGCCTGCGCGATGTTCTCAGCCGCGCGACGATGGAGTTCCTCGTCTGGCGAGAACGCACGATGATCGCAGCAGCCGTCGAGCGTGAGGTTGATGGAATAGCGGAGGGGGCGCATGCGTGAAGAGTAGCGCCGAAGCGGAAGGGGGACAATCGCGATGGCCGGAAACGTTCCAACCGTGAATCCGGCCTCTCCATCTAATCCTGGTGCGATGAGTCAAAGAACAATGCGCCTCGCCATGACCGCGGCACGAATCAGCCTGGCTGTGCTGCTCGGAACAGCCACGGCTCGAGCTCACGACCTTACCGGCGACTGGCAAGGCACTCTCGGTACTCAACAGCTGCGCCTGCTCCTCAAGATCACACACACCGACACCGGCGATTACAGCGCATTTCTCATCAGTCTTGATGAGGCTGGATTCGACGATCCGATTCGCGCGAGCAAGGTACTGGTTCGAGACAGGACTCTCATCGTGGCGTTTGCTTCGAGCGGCGCGACCTATGAAGGACGACTTGACGCGGATGGCGGCGCGCTTGCGGGCACATGGACTCAGCGCCGCCCTACCCCTTTGATATTCAAGCGCGCCACCCCCGAGACACGGTGGCGTGATCCTTCACCGCATACCGAGCAGTCCATTCGTGTCGACAGCGGGGTCGACCTCGAAGTGCTGGATTGGGGAGGCTCGGGTCGACCGATCGTGCTGCTCTCCGGTCTCGGTAACACGGCCCACGTGTTCGATCGCTTCGCGCCAGAACTCGCAGCACGGTATCGCGTCTATGGAATCACGCGCCGCGGCTTCGGTTTGTCGAGCGCGCCGGCGCACGGGTACGAATCCGATCGTCTCGCGGACGATGTGCTTGCCGGGATCGACAGTCTTGGGCTGGAACGGCCCGTTCTCATCGGTCACTCCATCGCGGGACAGGAATTGAGTTCCATCGCGTCGCGGTTTCCTGGCCGCGTGGCGGGCCTGGTCTATCTCGAGGCCGCATACGGATACGCGTACTATGACCCCGCGCACGGCCACATCGGTGTCGACTTGCCGAGGCGTCGAGAACGCTGACGCATGTAGCCGAGGCTCGAGACACGCCGCAGAGCGCGGACGGCATTCGCGACATCAGGGGCCGCATCCGGCAGTTGCTCGAGCGTGACCTGCCGCTGCTCGAACGAAATCTTCGCACGTACGATAGCTCGCTCGCTTCCACGGCCGCGCCGGCAACGGTTCCGCGAGCCCGGTGGTTCCAACCGGCGGTGAGCGCCATCTGGGCAGGCGTGCGGAAGCACGCATCTATACCGGTTCCGGCTCTCCCGATCTTCGCCGCACCGCGCCAGGTCTCTCCCGCGGTCAGCTCGGACCCCGTCGCGCGGGCGGCGGCCGAGGCTACGGACTTGCCGCGCTTTCGACAGGCGGATGCGTTCGAAAAGGGCGTTCCCACGGCACGCGTGGTGCGCATTGCGTACGCCACGCACTACGTCTTCATGTCGAACGAGACCGATGTGCTGCGCGAGATACGCGCGTTCATAGACGGCTTGAAATAAATGGCGAAGGTCGGGAGAGTTTCTCGCCGGGCACCGGCAGGTGTTCAGCCCACCGGTGTGTCGGTCAGGCCGCCGTCGAACAGGTAGATGTGCCGCGGCGCCTGCGCGATCCATCGCGGATCGTGCGTGGCGATGCAGACGGTCATCCCGCCGGCGTGCAGTTCTCCGAGCATCTCCATCAGCGCCTCGCCCGCTTTCGAATCGAGGTTGCCGGTGGGCTCGTCGGCCAGCAACAGCGACGGCCGGCCGGCGATCGCGCGCGCGACGGCGACCAGCTGCTGATGCCCGCCGGAGAGCGATCCCGGCCGCTGTTTCGCCCGCGCAGTGAGGCCGACTCGCTCGAGCGCCGCGTCCACGATCCGCTTCCGCTCGTCGGCGGCGATGCCTCGCAGCGTCAGCGGGTACTCGACGTTTTCGTAGACCGTCATATCGCCGAGCAGATTGAAGCTCTGGAAGACGAGCCCGATGTCGATACTGCGGGCCCGCGCGCGTTCCGCAGGGCTCATCCCGTCGACCCGCCGTCCATTGAGCCAGTACTGACCGGTGGTCGGTGTGTCGAGCAGCCCGATCACCGAGAGCAGCGTCGACTTGCCGCAACCCGAGGGCCCCGAGACGGAGACATACTCGCCGCGCTCGATCGCGAGCGTGACGTCCCGCAGTGCCCAGGTCTCCTCATCCGCATCGCCTCTGAACACCCGGCTGACGCCCGCCAACCGGACTACGGGTGCATTGGGGTCTATCGGATCAGGCTCCTCGCGTTGACCTCGCCACCAGCGCATCTCGTCCTCCTGCCGTACCTTTGACGGGTACGCGGGCGAATTCGATGGTTATTGTGGTCGCACCTTACGGGTGGGGAATGGAGCTTCCCAATGGGATGACCTGTACGGCCGCTACGTCGACAGTCGCCAGGTGAAACTCGAGAAGCGATCGGGCCTGGGCCTCTCTCGCCGCCGACAGGTCGCGCTGTGCCTGGAAGACCAGAAAGCTCGTGGACAAGCCCGAGGCGAATTTCCGGTGTTCGCCGTCGAGCCGTCGCTCGAACAGCTTCACCGTGGTCGCCGATGTTTCGAGCCGCTTGTAGTTCGTCTCGACCTCCCGAATTGCCGCATTCACTTCCAGGATCACTCGGTGCTCCGCGGCTCGCAGGGCGGCTTCGCGTTGGCGCAACCGCAGTGACTCACGCGCCGCATCAACTTCTGCCCGCGCGGGGCCGAGCGGATAACTGACCGCGACCTCGACCGACCATGACGGATAACGCGTGCGGGCCAGATCATCCAGAGCCGAGGAGAAGCTTCGATCGCTGGTGCCCGTGATCGGTCCGGGAAACCCGGATCCCCTGAGGCGTTCCGTACCGGCGGTGCCGCTCAGCGCATAGTCGACGCGCAGGAAGACCTCGGGCAACGCGCCGTTGCGAAAGCGCCGAATATTGATGGCGTCGATCGCCATCGACGCCTGGAGCGACTTCAGGTCATGCCGTTCTGCCAATGCCCGCGTCGTCGCGTCCGCCGTGACGGGCCTCTCCTCGGCGCGCGTCTCGGGCTCCAGCACGACGTCGCGACGCGGCGCGGCCGGATCGAAGATGTGAAGCCGCAGCCGGTCCTCCGCGTTCGCGACATTCTTTTCGGCGATCAGGATCAGTTCCGCGCGTCGGGCAACCTCCGCCTCAGCCTCGATCACATCGACAGTCGCCAAGGCTCCCCTGGCCACACGCGTTCTATTCCCATCGAGGAGCGCCTGCGCCATGGCGAGCGACTGGCGCTGCACCGCGAGGAAGTCGCGCGCATGAACCCATGTCCAGTAAGCGTGCAGCACGGCACGAGTGGTTGCCGCCCGCGCCGCAGCCAGATTCCGGTCGGCCATCTCGCGGGCCTGAAGGCTGATTCCGCGCTCCGCACGCGCCTCGTCAAACGTGAAGCCCCTGAGCAGCTGCTGCACAACGGTGGCCCCGACGCTCGCACGCATCTCGGGCTGAAATCGCGCGAACACGCTGTTGGTCGTCTCCCGGGCCGCATCCCAGCGGATCCGGTACGCCGATCCCCAGGGCAGACGCTGTGAGAGCCCGATCTCAGACGAGAGTTCGCGATCGGTCAACCGCGCCCCGCCGTCGATCGCATTCGACGAAGAGGCGTCGCTGCCGGCGCCGCGAACATGCGTCGCAAACTCCGGCGTCCACGCCGTCGATGCCGCACGTACATCGAGCTCGGCGATCTCTGGACCGAAGCGATCTCGCTTCAACTCGAGATCGTGCTCCAGCGCGAGCGCGACGGCGCGATCCGGCGTCAGCCGCAGCGTCGCCGGCTGCGCCTGCACCTCGGCGCTCGCCACGCCCGCGAGGATCAGCACGGTGACTGACGCGAGCGCGCGCACGCACTGTCTACGCCGCGCGGTCCTGCTCATGCGTGCGCCGCCGCAGACGCTTCGAGCGGCCGAGATACCGCGTGAAGATTCTCGAGTGCGTCAGTCTCTTCCACCCGGCCATCAAGCAGATGAACGACGCGCTTCGCGTACTCCGCATATCGGGAATCATGCGTGACGATGCAGATGGTGGAGCCGGCGGCATGCAGCTCGCTCAGCAGGGCCATGACCGCTTCGCCATTGCTGGAGTCGAGGTTTCCCGTGGGCTCATCGGCCAGAAGAATGGCAGGCTCGCCCGCTACGGCTCGCGCAACGGCGACGCGCTGCTGCTGGCCTCCCGAGAGCTGCGACGGATAGTGGCGCGCGCGATGTCCCATGGCCACGCGATCCAGCGCCCGCTCGACGCGCGCACGGCGTTCCTCCGCCGTCATGCCCCGATAGGTCAGCGGCAATCCCACGTTCTCGGCCACGGTGAGTTCGGCGAGCAGATTGAAACTCTGAAAGATGAAGCCAATCTCGCGATTGCGAGTCCGCGCTCGCGCTTTGCCGGTCAGGCTGCTGACGTCCTGCCCGTTCAGCCAGTATTGGCCCGAGGTCGGCGCATCGAGCAGACCGAGAATCGACAGCAGCGTCGACTTGCCGCAACCGGACGGACCCGACACTGCGAGGTAATCGCCTCGCTCGATTGACAGATCGATTTTGACCAGGGCATGAGTCCGGACCTCTTCGGTCTCGAACAGCTTCGTGACCGCTCTTAACTGGATGATCGTTTCGTCGTTCACCTGAAATCCTCTCTTGGGGGACGCTAGCGCAGGCGCACGGCCCGCTGGCCCCAGCTTGATGTGTCGGAGAGCACGATGCGGTCGCCGGGGCGAAGCTCTCCGCCCACGATTTCCACACGATTGGCCGAGGCGCGGCCCAGTTGCACCGCAACCGGTTCCGCGCGTGTTCCGTCGGGCGAAACCCGGAAGAGGGACATGACGCCTTCGGTCCGGCCCGCGGCAGGCCGGCCCACGTGCCGCACGTTGTCGAGGCGCTCGATTTGTACGGTGCCGTCGATCGTCATGTCGGGACGCGCGCTGCGCGGAAGCTCGCCCAGCAGCGCAACGTCGACCGTGACCGTGCCGTTCTGGGCGGATGGCGCAATGCGGGAGACCCGACCCGCGACAAGGCCGTTGTGCGTGTCGATCGTGACCGGAAGTGCGATGGTCAAATCGTCGGTCTGCGCTTCGGGAATGCGAAGCTGCGCCTTGAGCCGCGCGGGATCGACGATGCGTGCGAGGTTCGCGCTCTTCGTGATGCGCTGTCCGACGCCAACGACAATCTCCTGGAGCACGCCGCTCATGCCCGCGCGGACGGTCATCGACGCCACGTCGCGGCGCTTCAACGCAGCGACCGTGCGCCGATTGTCGACGTCCGCTCGCTGCACGGCGACGCGCGTCGAGAGCGATCGTTCCGCGCGCTCGAGCCGATTCCGTTCGAGACGCACGCGCGTGTCGAGCGACTTCGCGCGAACGCTCGATTGCTGCGCCGTGATCTCGGAGAGCAGGCCGTCGCGCGCCAGGCTCGCGTCCACGTTCGCCTGAATCGCGGCCTGCGCCTGTTCCGCCTCAATCGCCGCGACGGCTGACCGCAGCGCCAGCAACTCGCCCTGCAGCGACTCTTCGAGACTCGCGAGCGCCGCTTCCGCCGCTTGCAGCGCCAGATTCGCTGTGACCGCCGCCTGCTCGACGTCGGGATTACTGAGTTGCAGCAGCACGGTATCTGGACGCACGCGCGCGCCCTCCTCGAGCAGCTTGCGATCGACGCGGCCGTCGAGTTCGGCGGCCACCCACCGCGAGGCGTCATCGTCGGGTACGAGTTCGCCGACGCCCTGGAGCTCGCGCGTCATCGGTCCCTGCTGCACGGTGTCGATCCAGAGACCGCTTCGCTCCATGGCCGGAGCGGCCTGTCCGAGCTGGCCGACAGCGAGGATGGTGACCGCGGCGATGGCGATGCCGGCGCCGGCGACGACGAACCGGTGGCGCCGTTTCCTGGTGATTTCGACGTCTGACTTGGGGACATCCATGCTATTCAGCTCGCAGTGCTTCCATGACGTTGACGCGCGCCGCCCTGACAGCCGGCACGAGGGCAGCAGCGACGGCGGCCAGAAGCAGGATCGCGGCGGCGCCGATGATGGCGACGCCGCCCGGCATCTGCATCTGGTCGACGTAGCGCACGGCAAGACGGGCGATCACGTAGCCCCCGCCCACGCCGGCGGCGATTCCCGCGGCGGCCATGGTGGCGCCGCTCCTCAGCACGCCTGCGAGGATGCGGCTCTCGTGGGAACCGATCGCCATCTGGATCGCAAATTCGCGCGTGCGGGCGCTAACCGAAAACGCGAGAACGCCGGCGACGCCAATCACCGCGATGGCCAGCGCGACCGCCGCGAACACGCCGAACACCACGGTGTTGAGCCGCTCCGGCGCCAGCACCTCGGCGCGAACATCGGCCAGCGTGGCCGCGTGCTCGATCGGCTGATCCTCAGAAAGCCTGCGCACGATTCCGGTAATTTCGGGAACCAGCGCCTGCGGATCGGCGCGCGTGTGCACGAACAGACGGCCGCCAATGACTTGCTGCTCGAACGGGTGATAGACGTTGAACGCGGGCCCGGGCGCGACATGTTCATCGTCGATGTCTGGAACCACGCCGACAATGCGGCGCGGCTCGGGACTCACACCGATGAACTTCATCACGCCATCGGTCCAGAGCAGCCGGCGATTGAGCGGCGTCCGCCCGGGGAACAGCGTCGCGGCCACGCTTTCGCTGATGATGACCACCCGTTCCGAGTCATGGTCATCGTCGGCGGTGAAGTCGCGGCCGGCCGTGAGCGGCAGGCCGAGCGCCGCAAAATAGCCTGGTGACACCGAGCGGAACTTCGCGCGGGGGTCGTCGCCGGCCGCATCGCGCCGTTCACCCTCGATCCGGAAACTGAACGTCAATCGTTCGAGTGGCCCCATGTCGCGCCAGGGCACCGCGCTGCCGATCGCGACTTGCTCGACGCCCGGCAGGCCGCCGACGCGCGTCTGCACCTGGCGATAAAACTCGCGAATCTGTGCTTCTGTTCTGCCGTACATCGTCACGGGCACGTCGACCGCAAGCACGCGTGCGGCGTCGAAGCCAGGCGATGCCGCCTGGAGCGCGAGAAAGGTGCGCAGCAACATCACCGCGCCGGCAAGCAGCACGAATGACGCGCCGACCTGCGTGACTGCAAACGCGTTCAAACGGCGGCGGGTGCCGCCCGCAATTCGAATGCTGCCGCCGCTGAGCTTCAGCCCTCCGATTCGCTGGTCGGACGGCAATGCCGGCGCATAACCGAGAACCACTGCTGCGATCAGCGCCAGCAGCACGCTGACCAAGACCAGGTTGGCGTCCACCGTCATCTCGAGCGCGCGCAGAGAGAATCGTGACGCGTATGTCGAGAGCAGGCCGACCAGAGGCCAGGCAAGTGCGGCGCCCATAAGCGCGCCGGTGCCGCACAACAGCACGCTTTCGGCCAGCAACGTGAAACGGAGCGCGCCGGTGTGCGCGCCCAGCGCCGCGCGCAGCGCCAGCTCCGATTCCCGTCGCACGGTGCGGGCGAGGATGAGATTTGCCACGTTCGAAATCGCGATGACAAAGATCAGGATCGACGCGGCGAGCAGGACCATGAGTACGGTACGAGCGTTCGAGGTGAGCTGCTCGCGAAGCGGCACCATTCGCACCGTAAACCCCGCACGATCGGGATACGCCTCGCCGTGGTCCGCCTTGATGCCGGCGTACGCCTGCGCCAATTGCGCCTCTGCGGCTTCCAGTGTGGAAGAGGGGGACAGCCGCGCGAAGACCTCGGTCATCCGATGTTCGCGGCCCTCAATCATGATTGCCGAAACGTGATGCGGGCTTGTCACGACGTTCGCGAACAGCTCGGTTTCTGCGGGATAGGGAATCGAAGGCTCGAGCACGCCCACGACGACGGCCGCTCGTCCGGTCTCGGGCGCGAACCCGTCGTCGAGCCGGATGGTCCGGCCCAAAACGGACGGATCGCTGTGGAAGGCAGTCGACCAGAATCGGTGCGTGAGCACGGCCGCGCCCGGCGCCGCCGCGCCGTCGTCGGCGCTACCGAGCAGACGGCCCAGCACGGGACGCAGCCCCATGACCTCGAAGTAGTTGCCGCTGACAACGCCGGCCCGCACCTGGCGCGGCTCGCCGAGCCCCGTCATCGAGAACGACACCGTCGAGAAATCGCCGACCGCGGCCAGCGCATCGACACGCTTCCGAAGATCGCGGATCTCGGGCATCGAGAACAGGATGTTCTCGGCGCCGAGTCCGGGCGCGGCCTGACGGATGTACACCAGACGCTGCTCGTCGTGATTGACGAGCGGCCGCAGCAGCACCGCGCGCACCAGGCTGAAGATGGCGGCATTGGCGCCGATCCCCAGCGCGAGCGTGAGGACCACGGTGATCGTGAGGCCCTTCATTCGCATCAGCGAACGAAACGCGTAGGTCAGTTCCTGTCGAAAACTCATACAGCCTCTTTCATGCAGTAGTCGAACGGCCAGCGGTCAGATCGACAGGGGTTATGCCTTTTCGAATCGGCGACGCAGGCGATCGAAGAGGTTCGTCCATCCTTGCCCGAGGGCGCCGCGATAGTCGTCCGAGGGAAACAGCGCGAGGGCCGTGTGACGGAGAGTGATCAGCGTCCCGTCGTCGACTTGCTTGAGCCGATACTGCAGGTTCGAGGAGGCGGCAAACGACATCATCAGCGGCCCTGTGATCTCGAGCAGGGTCGGACGCTTGATGGCCTGCACATGACCCCACAGGTGGCCATTGCCGTTGCCAAGATCGCGAAGCCAGCGTCCCCCCGGCCATGGCTCCAGCGTCATCGGCATGGGAGCCTCTGCCTCGCCACGGTTCGACGGCCCGATCTCTTCGAGCAGCGCCTCGAAAGCCTCCGCGATCGAGGCGCGGATGTGGATTCCCTCGGTGATATTCAGGGAAAACTTCTCGAGCGCTGAAGCCACTGCGGTCATGACGGTCTCCTTTTGGTTGTGTTTGGGTCAGGCCGTTTGGCCTGATGCTCGGCGCGCTCCTTGACCCGTAGCAGCTGGCTGCGCCAGTAGCGTTCGAATCTCGAGGTCCAGGCGTGCACCGATCTAAGCGACTCGGGATTTATGCGATAGAGCACGTGTCGGCCGTCGCGCCGCACATCCACCAGCCCGACCTGGAGCAGCACGCGCAGGTGTTTCGACACAGACGGCTGCGGCAGACTCAGGCTGGCGACGACGTCGTTGACGGGCCGCTCGCGCGGCGCGAGAAACTCGAGGATGTCGCGCCGCCGTGGTTCGGCGATCGCGTTGAACGCATCCGAGGTGGTCGCGGCGCGGGCCATGCCGAAATCATATTCCTATTACGGAATATGTCAAGGCCTGCGAAATGCGTTCTGAGCTAGCGCTATTTCAGCTTGACGCCGCAAGCCGCGCGGCCGCGGCGCGGCTTGACTGAGTCTTATCCTGATGTAAGACTGCTCACGCCGTGACCAAAGCCTATCCTCGCGTCCTTACGGTTTCGCCGAAAGAGCTGCTCGTACTGCGGCTGCTGCTGCGCGAGGACGAGTTGTACGGGTTGCAGCTCGTGACTGCCTCGAAAGGACGCCTGAAACGCGGCACCGTCTACGTCACGCTCGGCCGCATGGAAGATAAGGGCTACATCACGTCCCGAGCCGAGCCCGCGCCGCCGGGCGCGGGCGGATTGCCTCGACGCCTATATGCGGCGACGCCGCTCGGCCGCCATATGTTCGCGGCGTGGACCAGCGGCGCGACGCAACTCGTGCCGGAGCTGCTGCCATGAAGCTGCCGGGCTCGAGGCTGCGCGCCATTGCGGCCCGCCCGTTCGCCGCGGAGACGATGGCGCGCCTCGTCGATCCGGCGATAGCCGACCTGCAGGCCGAATACGCCGAGGCCTCACGGCGCGGTCCGCGATGGCGCCGAACCGCGATCCGCATCCGCGGTCTGATCGCGCTCGTCACGATGCTCGCGGCGCACACGATCCACCGCGTGTCGCTGCAGGGCGTTTCACTCGACGTCCGGCTCGCGCTCCGGCTGCTTGTCAAGCACATGGGCCTGACGCTCGTCGGCGTCGTGGCCATGGCGTTCGCGATCTGGTGCGGCCTTCTCGGCTTTGAGCTGTACGTGCAGCTGATGCGTCCCACCATGCCGCTCGAAGGCGGCGACCGCATCGTCGGCGTCGTCATGACGAACGCCGCCGACGCCGGCGAGGACACGCCCACACTGCACGACTTCACCGCGTGGCGTACGGCGCTGACGTCGATCGAGCACGTGGCCGCGTTTCGCAGCCGCGAGCTGAACGTGATCGTCGGCGACGAGGCGGCCGAGCCCGTGGAGGCCGCGGAGATCACCGCCGCGGCCTTCCAGGTGACGCAGGTGCGGCCAGTCCGCGGACGAACGCTGATCGAGGCGGATGAAAAACTGAGTGCGCCGCCCGTCGTGCTGGTCGGCGAGCACGTCTGGCGCACCAAGTTCGCATCGGATCCCGGCGTCATCGGCCGCGAGCTGCGTCTCGCCAACGTCGCCCACACGATCGTCGGCGTGATGCCCGAAGGCTTCCGCTTTCCGTGGGCGCAGCACTATTGGGTGCCTCTGAAGCTCGACGTCGTGAACTTCGACCGGCGCCAAAGCCCGTCCGTGCGTGTGTTTGGCCGGCTCGCGCCCGGCGCCACGCTCGAGACCGCGCAGCAGGAACTGGGCGTGCTTGGCGGCGTGGCTGCCGCGCAGTTTCCGGACACGCACACGCATCTGAGGCCGCGTGCCCTGCCCTACATCCGATCGGTGTTCGGCGGGTCCTATTCGTCTTCGTCGGAACGCGTGCTGATCACGCAGATCCTCGGCACCATCGTGGTGATGCTCCTCGTGCTGATCTGCGGCAACGTCGCGCTGTTGCTGTTCGCGCGCGCCACGACGCGCGAAACCGAGATGCTCGTGCGAGCGGCGCTTGGCGCGAGCCGCGGCCGGATCGTGGCGCAGTTGTTCGTCGAGGCGCTGGTGCTGGCAGTAATCGCCGGAATCGCCGGCGCCGTCGCGGCACAGGCGGCGTGGGGATACATCTTCGATGTGGTGACGTTCACGATCTTCGAAGAAGGTCCGGTCCCCTTCTGGTTGCACCGCGACCTTTCTCCGGGAACGATCCCCTTCGCCCTTCTCCTGACGCCGGTCGCCGCGGCGATCGCCGGGTTCCTGCCGGGCCTCAAGGTGACGCGAGGCCTTGGCGCGCGTCTGCGTCAGACCACCCCGGGCGGCGGCGGTCTCAGATTCGGCGGCATGTGGACGGTGCTGATCGTGATGCAGGTGGCCGTCATGGTGGCCGTTCCGTTCTTCCTGCACATCATCCGCGCCGAGAAAGCCAGGCATACGGAAGCATTGACCGCCGGTTTTCAGTCGGGACAGTACCTCTCGGCGCTCGTGTCACTGGACTGGAACCGGACTCCGGGTTCGACAGTCGAGCAATTCGTCGCGCGGCTCTCACGGGGACAGCAGGAGCTCGAACGCCGTCTCGAAGCCGAGCCAGGCGTGCTTGGCGTGACGTTCGCCGACAGGCTGCCGTTGAAGGACATCACCAACTCGAGCGCTCAACTGGACGATGGCGGCCGCGATCATTGGGTGAGCCGCGAGTGGATCGCGCTCGATTTCTTCGACGTGATGGACGCGCCTGTGCTGGCGGGGCGGCGCTTCCATTCGGGCGATCTCCTCCAGGGCGCGCGAAGCGTCATCGTGAACCAGTCGTTCGTGCGGCTGGTGTCTGGCGGCCGCAACCCGATCGGCCGGCGCATCCGGTATCGTCAGGACGAGCCGTGGTACGAAATCGTCGGCGTCATCGAGGATCTCGGTGTCGGCGCGAGCGAACAGGATCCACGCATTCATCACCCGATTGGCCCTGGCCGCAGCCATCCCGTGCAGATGGCAATCCTGACCAGCAGCGATCCAAAGCTCTTCGCCTCGCGTCTGCGGACCATTGCAACGGCGGTCGACCCGCAGTTGCGGCTCACTGAAGTGATGCCGCTCGATCAAGCGCGGGCGTCATCGTTCAAGCTGCTCGAGATGCTGTTCCGGACGATCGGCATGCTGGCCGCCATCGTACTGCTCGTCTCGCTGTCGGGGATCTATTCGGTGTTCGCGTTCACCGCCGCACGGCGCACCCGCGAGATTGGGATTCGCATGGCGCTGGGAGCCGACCGCAGACAGATCGCCGCCGTGATGTTCCGGCGCCCGATGATCCACGTCGCCCTCGGGGTGCTGCTGGGACTCGTCGTCAGGGTCGTCATGTTGTCGGACGATATCTCGCCCGGCGATCTGGCGCGACTGGCGTTCTACGGACTGGTGGTCGCGGCGGTCTGCGCGCTCGCAACCGTCGGCCCCGTGCGGCGCGCTCTGGGCGTGCAGCCTACCGAGGCGCTCCGGGCGGAGTAATCCCCGCTACTGCATCTTCCAGAACGTGATGCCGCTCGCCTGCTGGCCGACGCTCACCGACGCCGCAAGCCGCGGCTTCTGCACGTCGAACACGTCCACCTTGCCCGGCGCCGATCCGACGCCTTCGCTCGGCACGAACGCATAGCGGGAGTCGGGCGTCACCGACACGCCGTGCGCGAGCGTGGTCGACGTCTTCAGGCGCGCGAGGCTCTTGCCGCTCGCGAGATCGAAGATCTCCACGAGGCTGCCCTGCTTGAGCGTCGCGACGAGCCGCCGGCCGTCTGGCGTGACGGCGAGGTTGTACACGCCGCGGCCGGTCGGGATTCGGCGCGTGAGCGTCCACGTCGCGGTGTCGATTTCCGAGAATCTCGTCGGCCTTGTTGCTCCGCCGCCGATGTCAGTGATCTGTAAACTGTCAGAAAAGCTGTGTACGACGATCGGCTTCTTCGAACCGAAGGTCCGCCATTCGCGGACAAAGCTTCCGGATTGGGGATCCGGCCGGCATCGTCGTTGTCGCGGATGTCGCGGTTCGGACCGAAGCGAAACTGGTGCAAACCTCCAGTTCGCACTAGCCTCCGGCAGTCGTGCGTTCAGGTTGCGAGCCCGCGGTTGCGATGATTAGCTTCGAATAGGCCGTGAGGGCGAATCCCTGACGACTTTGCACACGCCGGCGTGCGAGAAACTCTGGGAATACCTGGACCTCTACCGCGCTTGGTTCCGTGGGGGGGG
>JBBDWL010000056.1:150785-153640 GCA_040902895.1 Vicinamibacterales bacterium
GGCAACGTAGCCGTGCGCACTCTCGCCGAGCCTCTCTCTCCCGCGCTCCAGAACTGCTTCTAATTCGTTTTCCCAGCTCTTGATGTCAGCTGCCATGGCCGTACGTAAGGCAGCGTGGATGCGGCCGATCGCATCGACATAGCCTCGGATCCAGGGTGTGATGCGTTCGATCGGTTCGCATTTCGCCAAACTGGCCTTCGTGCCCTCGCTGATCCGACGATCCGCCAGTAGGTCCGCAACTCGAACTCGGGGTTCGATGCGTTGCCGCCATGTGATTCGTCCGTCCTCCTCATGCCGTTCGCCGGGAAAGCTCAGCTCGCGAACGGCGAAGTCCCGATGCATCACGTGATCTCTGAGCGTTTCCACGATGTCGAATCCGAATGTGTCCGTCCGCTCCTTCTCCCGAGTGTCATCGAAGGTCGCGCCGACTGCAGAATCGCGCCCGTAGATCGCCACCAGGTCCTTCGGCACTTGATCTCGGTAAAGTCCAAAAGCAGCCAGGAGGTTCACCACACGGCGGTTAACCGTGAAGATATCCTCCTGAAATGAGGCCCACCGTTCATGCATCGTGATCGAGCGACGCAAGGTCAATGCGAACAGTTGTTCCTCGAACTCGATGAGGTTCTCCAGAACGAGAACAAACTTCTCTTCGATCATCAGCGCGCGCAGGAGTTGGTCCTTGGCCGCGGCGATGCGATTGAATTCCTCGGCAGTGATCGGGATGGGCTCGGCAGTCTGTCGTGTCGGACGCTTGATGAAGCAAGGCATTCTGAAGTGATTGTCGCCTACTTCAGAAATGGGACCTTCGCTCCATGTCTCCCTTGGCTGGTGCGCAGCCGCCCGCGAAGCTCTAGACATGCAGACGCTGCGCGCGCGACGGCGTCAATCACAGTGAACAACGCAACCACAATTGTCAGCGTAATAACCATGGTTCGACCGTAGGGAAGTGCGAATCGGCATGTCAAGCGCGCCGCTGGACCAGCGGGCCATTGTCGGCGACTCGGATTAATTCGTCGAAATTGCTAGCGCATCTCGAAACCCTCCCGACGTCGGAACGTTCCAACGTCAGGAAGTCCACGACGTCGCGAACTTTGCACATCGATGCGACGGCCAGCCGACTGGACGGTCAGACGTTGATCAGAGGCGGTGCAGAACGAAGGCGAGGATGGTCGGTCGAAGGCCTGTGCAGTGAGGGGCTCAGCAGACCGAATTGGTCGGGTGTTGACCGTATGTCTTCAGCATGAATGCGATGCCGCGATCGCACCGTGCGAGGATGTGCGCCCGTCGCAGAAGTCGGCGGTACTCGTGCTTGAGTTCAGGATCGTCTTCCCAGATTTCGACGCCATCAATAACGCGATGAACCCGGCCAGATAGCACATCCACTCCGCCCCAAGTTTTCAGGACCTCCGGCCGAAACACAATCCAGACGTGAAACGCCTCCCAGTACTTCCTGGCAAATCTCCGTTCCGCTCGCGAGAGTTCCGGATAGTCCCACACGACGTCGAGGCGATCGTGCGCCAAGGACGCGATGTATTCGTCCTTTCAACGTGGCATCTGAGTTTGGCTTATCGAGATCCCATTTGCGTCCGTGTGCCTGATACCAGTGATGGCGCACGCGACGATGCGCTAGGCCTGGCAGCCGACGTACCGGTTCATCCTTGCGTTGATGAATGTGTGGGTAACTCCGCCCCAACGCAATCAGCGTTTGCACTTCATGGACAAAACCGCTCGCCATGATCGACGCCTCTAGCGAGGATCGTGATTCATCCCTCGGAACGAGATCTACTGTAGCACCACGCCAGGTTAGGTGCGCTGCTGACACGGCTGCATCCCTCGATCAATTCTGCCTTCGTCGACCGTCGGCAGGAGGAAGACAGTGGCTCGCATAGTCCCCTCGACAATTCGCCAGTTCATACAGGACGAACCTGCACTCGCAAACTGCGCTGATCAGGATCCGAAAAAGCAGCCGCAGCTGGGGCATCTTCAGGCATTTGAATTGTCTGCGCTCCTGCATCTGCTGGATGCAATGCCGGAAGAATTGATGCCGACCGATCCTGACAGATATATGGACCTCGTTCTCGGCATGAACGCCATCAAACACGCGGTGGAGGTCTGGCGGTCCGGTGACCAGAAGACGATCCTGAAGCCGTTAAAGCGCTGGGGCGGATTGAATGCCGTAGCGCTCGTGATGAAGGGTCTCTCTGCCGCACCAGATGAAGCACCAGCGCTGACAACAAAGGGGCTGCCGTTCATTCCCGACGCGGCCGACAGAACAGCGCTCCAGAACGACATCGCGGGCGTTGAACGTGCGATTCAGACTGGCGAATGGAAAGCCGCAACAGTGCTTGCCGGTTCGATCATCGAAGCTCTGCTCCTTTGGGCGCTCTCCCAGGACGCGAAATCGGCACTCGGTGCCGCGGCCGCGCCGAAGGGCAAGAACGATCTTGGCAGATGGGACTTGGCCGACCTGATCAGGGTTGCGGGCGAATTGAAGGTAATCGGCAATGAGACCGCGAAGCAGGCCGATCTTGCGCGCGATTATCGCAACCTGATCCACCCGGCTGTCGCCGTGCGACGGAAGATGGTTGCAGATAGGCCGACCGCCTTTGGTGCCTTCGCCGGTATGGACCTGATTGCCGGCGATCTTGGTAAGCACTTCGCTCCCTCCAAACCCTAAGCGTGTCGGAATCCGTCGGCGATCTCCGGACTCAGCGTACGGGATTCAGAACAGCGAAGCGCGTACTCGCGGTCACGGTTGCGGACCCACTCGCGTTCGGTTCCGCGAGGCAGCCCCCCGCAGGCAACCAGCACGCGGGCAACGTCAGGCGACGCGACGGCGCGTCGGTTTCAGGATG
>JBBDWL010000057.1:0-5093 GCA_040902895.1 Vicinamibacterales bacterium
CGCCAGACGGTCCGTGCGATCATGTCGCCGAGGCGCGCGGCTCATTCGTGACGTTAGCCGGACGACTCGAAGGAACGTTGCCAACTATTCTTCACGGGGGTAACCTCTTTCTCATGACTACCGTGGCAGAAATCAGCGTGGCCGTGAAGCGGCTGCCCAAGCGAGAATTGGCGCGGTTTCGCAAATGGTTCGCGGAATACGATGCGGCCGTCTGGGACCGGCAGATTGAGGCTGACCTCAAGGCGGGCAAGCTCGATAGTCTGATTCGCGAAGCCCGCAGCGATCACCGAGCCGGTCGGACCAAGCCATTGTGAACCATCGCACCAATGCCCGGTTCTGGCGGTGTTACCGGGCCTTGCCGAAAGAGATTCGCGATCTGGCAGATCGCAACTACGCTACGCTCAAGGCCGACCCGAGCCATCGGTCGCTGCATTTCAAGAAGATCGGGGACGTGTGGTCGGCACGAGTCGGACTTCACTACCGAGCGCTCGCTACCGAGAGTGACAGCGATCTGGTTTGGTTCTGGATCGGGTCGCACGCGGAGTACGACAGACTCCTCGGTCGAAAGCCGGCTCCTAAGAAACTACGCCGTCGAGTAACTCGCCGGTCTCGCGGCGAATGAGCTCGAAGCCGAGAGTGGCGGTGCGTTGCCGGAGCCGACGCAGAACGCGCGTCCGCTGCTGGGCGTCGTAGGCGTCGGCACCAGGATCACGATAGACCAGTTCTCCCTTTAAGGCTCGGTAGAGAAGGATGGCAAGCTTACGGGCCGTCGCGGTAATGGCCTGCGGCTTGCCAATCCGGGTGGCCAAGCGCCGATAGAAAGCGCCGAGGGCGGTTTGCGTTCGCCCGAGACTCATCACGGTCATCCGGAGAATCGCAGCGGCACGATTGGCGGACGGCTGGGTCCGGGAGCTGAGGAGGCGGCCGCCCGATATTTTGTTCTTTAGGGCGAGCGTGAGCCAGGACGTGAAGTGCTTCTCGGACGGCCACCGGCCCATGTCGGTGCCGATCTCCGAGAGCAATTTCAGTGCGGTGTACGGCGTGATGCCGTCGATCTGCGTGAGGTCGACGCCCCCGGTCAGTTGGTGGAGCAGAGTCCGGATTTCAAAGCGCGGTTCGTTGTCACGCGGCTTCTTGGTGACTCGCGGCGGCGGCAGCGGTGTCGTCGGAGCGGCCATCGGGGCGGTCAACGTCTGCACGTGCGCGTCAATCGCGGTATCGCAGGCGGTTACGACAACCAACACCGAGTCAAGCTGGTAAAGGTCTTTGACACTCACAGTCACTCGCGTTTTCGGAGTTTCGGCGAGCAGATAACTTTCGTCCCGCTCATGAGCCAGAAGGGGGAACACATGAAACCCGAGAACGACGAGCAGGCCATTCTCGCCTAGGAGCGCCGCGCACTAGACCAGTGGGCGCAGGGCAATCCGCTCGGGTATGTGGACACCGATGCTGACGACCTCACGTATTTCGACGACATCGGCGCGCACATACGGATCGACGGTCTCGAGGCGGTGAGGAACTACTTCGCCGGGCTGCAGGGGAAGATCCCGGAACACAGATACGAGGTAGTCAATCCGAAGGTCCAGGTTTACGGCGATATCGGAATCCTGACCTTGCGCTACCGGCCTTCCGGCGCTGACGGTGGCCCGCTGACGCAGTGGAAGGCCACGTCGGTGTACCGCCGAACCGCGGAGGGGTGGCGCAAGGTGCACGCGCACTGGTCCATTGCGAAGGAGTCGTGATGCATCGCCCGTCGGTTTCGGGTCGATCGCGGAGCACTCCACCGGGAGTGCTGCGCGCATGGCTCGAACTGGCTGCCTAACAGGCGCTGGACCCGGCGGCGTTCTGCAGCGAGGGCGCAATTGGTGTCGCACAGCCGCCGCGGGTCAGCGCCGGTCCGTTGACCGCTGATCAAGTACATTGGATCGGCCAAATGCTCTGGGCCTAGACTGCGCAGTACGGATCGGACCACTTGATCACTACGTTGGCGCGAACACACGTCAGCTCTGTTCCGGCGGTCGCGTAACCTTGTCTCCGCCCGGCGACACGAACTCGCGGCCTTCCAGGAGAACGATCATGCTTACCGACAGCGTGCTTCGACAGCTTCGTTCAGCCGTTCACGGCTCCGTCCTGACGGCGGTCGATGCCGCCTACGACGCGACGCGGCAGGTCTTTAATGCGATGATCGACCGCCGACCCGCAGTCATCGTCCGATGCGCCGGCGCCGACGACGTCGTGGCCGCAATCCGATTCGCACGCGAGCATGCACTCGCTATCTCGGTGCGGGGAGGGGGCCATAGTGTGTCGGGAAAGGCCGTGTGCGACGACGGACTGATGATCGACCTCGAACCAATGAAGGCCATTCGCGTCGAGCCCGAGCCTCACACCGCGCGCGCGGAACCGGGTGTGCGCCTCGGCGAATTTGACCGCGCGACGCAGGCGCACGGCCTCGCCACCACGCTCGGCATTGCGACCGACACTGGGATCGCCGGGCTTACCTTAGGCGGAGGACTCGGCTGGCTGAACGGCAAGTTCGGCCTTGCCTGTGACAATGTGCTTTCGTTCGAAGTGGTCACCGCCGAGGGAAAGCTGCTGACGGTGAACGCTCATCAGCATCACGACCTCTATTGGGCGCTCCGCGGCGGCAGCGGCAACTTCGGCGTGGTCACCTCGTTCGAGTACCGGCTTCACCGCGTCGGGACGACCGTCCTCGGCGGCATGATCGTGTTTCCATTCACCCGAGCGACAGAAGTGCTGCGCGCGTTCTTGGACCTGTCCGCGTCAGGGCCAGACGATCTGTCGACGATAGGCGCGCTGCTGACGCTGCCGGACGGAACGCCCGCGGTGGCGGTCACAATCTGCTACTGCGGGCCCATCGAAGTGGGCACGAAGGCTGTTGCACCGCTGCGAGCGCTGGGCGCGCCCCTCATGGACACGATTGGGCCCCTGCCCTACGTGGCGCAGCAAGCACTCCTGGATGATGCGTTTCCACCGAAGGTCAACCTCCACTTCTGGAAGTCAAGCTTTACGCCCTCCATGAGCGACGAAGGACTCGAGGCCCTCGTCGATCACATGGCCCGAAAGCCGTCCCCCTTGACCATCGCGTACTTTCAGCAGCTCCACGGCGCTGCGGCCCGCGTGCCGGTCTCGGCGACCGCCTTCGCCCATCGGGGCTATCGTCACGACTTCGCTTTTATGGCGCAGTGGAGTGACCCCGCCGCCACTGACACGAACGTTCAGTGGACGCGCGAGGCGTTCGCTGCGATGGAGCGCTACATCGAACCCGGCGTCTACGTAAACAATCTGGGCGATGAAGGTATCGACCGGGTGCAGGCGGCGTTCGGTCCGAATTACGACCGCCTCGTCGCGATCAAGTCCAAATACGATCCGACCAATGTATTTCGATCGACGCAGAACATCGAACCGAGACCGGCGGCGACGCTCTGAACCACGGTTCAAGAGGCCAGCCGAGATCAAGGTTCGGCGACGTGGTCGGACAGTGCGGTCTAACCCGGTATCTGGACTCCTCCGTCAAGCAAGAAAGAAGACGTCGCGATAAGAATCCTTTCGTTGAGTTGCCAACGAAGGACCTTCCTTCGTTGGCATAGCTGCGCCCAAGCCGCGGCGTGAGCACGGGTCAAGGCTGCGCGGAGCGCACCGCCGAAGGCGGCCACCGGGCCTGGGCGGCGACATTGCGCCCGCGTCGCTGTTCGGTCTGCACGGCCCACTGTTGCAGCGACGTGGGCCGCGCCGCCGTTTTCGCGTGCCAGACGACCGAGCGGGCGCCGTGCGTCAGGAGCATGCGCACATACACATCGCTTGCTGATGGCGCCGAGCCGGCGACGCGACCCGCTGGAGTCTTCCTTCGGCGTCAAGCCGAGAAAGCTGGCGAAATGCCGTCCTGACGGAAAGCGCCGGATGTCAGCGATGAGCGCGACCAGCGCGGTCGCGGTGATCACGCCCACGCCCGGGACGGTTTGCAAGAGCGTCACGTCGGCCATCTCGGACGCGAGCGCCCCGAGCTGTCGTTCGACGGCACGCATATTCGTCGCCAGCATCTCGATCTCGTCACACGCCGCCGCGAGGGTCGTGCGTAGCAGCATGGGCACCGGCGTCGGATCGACCAGCAGTTCCCGGACGCGGGGGACGACGTGCTGCGCGCCGACCGGGATGAAGATGCCGAAATTCGCGCAGCAGTCCGCGGAGCGTATTGAGCCGTGCGGTGCGCGTCGCGAGCCAGGTGGACCGCAGGCGGTGCAACGAGGCAATGGCTTGGTGCTCGATCGTTTTGACGGGAACCGGGTGAATCTCTTCGTTCCGATTGGCTTCCAGGAGCCCTTTCGCATCGGTGCGGTCGGTCTTATTGCGCCTGACGTACGGGCGCACATCATGCGGGGGCAGCAGTCGTACTGTATGACCGAATGGTTGGAGCTGGCGGGCCCAGTAGTGAGCCGATCCGCAGGCCTCGAGGACGATCGTCGCCGGCGGCTGCTGCTGGGCGAAGAACGGTAACAGTCGATCGCGCGAGAGCCGTCGTTCTTCGTCGAGGGCGGTTTACATATCAGCGCTCTTTTCTTTGTTCTTCTCCTGTCGTTGTTCTTCGCCTGAACACACCCGGGTCAGCGCCGAGAGGGAGCCAGTCACACCGACGGTTGATCCTGCTGAGATCCGTGGATTGGGTACCACCTGACTGGGAACCGTCAACGCGCCTGCCTCGATCTAGGGACGAGGATCGACCGGAGCCGCCTCTTAACGTCGACGAGGGCTGCGCGGATAACCGGGGCCGCACCCGACGCCGACCCGAGACCTGGTGGACGACGCTTACGTCGTGATCGGGACCTCCTTCGTAATCGCCCACATGAACGCGATGAGTTCGCGCGCGATCGCCGTGACCGCCACGTTCGGATGTTTGCCGCGCGCGGTCAGCCGACGAAAGCGCTTGCACAACCGCACTTGCGCTTTCCAGCCGATGTCCTGAATCGGTTTCGGCAGGGTGTCGATGCGGCGCTGGATGTGTTCCGAGACCTTCGCGGGATGGCGATACGCCCACGCGCCTTCGATCAAGGCGCGGCGCGCGCGGCCGTTGCCGGTCT
>JBBDWL010000058.1:0-32415 GCA_040902895.1 Vicinamibacterales bacterium
CCGGAGCCTTTTTCGTTGATTTGCGCGTCTGCGCATCAACGACCGGCATGGCCGCAATGATTGCACAGAGAACAAGCCAGCCGACGCGCATCAACCAAGTATATCGTCCGTCGGCAGACCGATTGCTTGTCGCAGTACACCAGCCTGCGCGCCGGTCAGGCACATGTCAGTTAAAGTTCAATCAAGTCGTTCGGTGTCAGGCGATCCAGGCTGATGTGCGTCATCTTGAAAGTCTGTCATCCAAATTATCGAAGGCGCGAAACGGTTTCCCGGAGGTTAAGGCGATGAATCGAGTACGAGTGTGGCTTGCAGCCATTAGTTTGATCGCTGTTTCGGCGTTACCCGTCGTTGCCCAGGTGCAAACGGGTTCGATCCTGGTGCGCGTTTCCGACGAACAAGGCGGCGCCGTACCGGGCGTGACGGTCACGCTGGCGAGCCCGGTGTTGGTGGCCGGCACGACCAGCGCCACCACCGATACGGGTGGCGTGGTTCGCTTCCCATCTCTCCAGCCGGGCGTGTACTCCGTGAAGACCGAGCTGCAGGGGTTCCGCACCGTGATCCGCGAGAACGTCACGGTCATTGTCGGCCAGACCGTGCCGCTCGACATGGATCTGCGCGTGGCGACCGTGGCCGAAACGGTCACCGTCACCGGCACCTCGCCGGTGGTCGACACGACGAGCGCGAACACGAGCGTCAACCTGGGCGAGCAGCTGCTCCAGGCGACGCCGGGCGGCCGCGACATCTGGTCGCTGGTCGAATACAAGGTCCCGAGCCTGCTCATCACGCGTCCCGACGTCGGCGGCACGTCAGGCGGCCTGCAGGGCGTGTTCAATGCGCGCGGCACCACGTGGTCGCAGAATTCGAGCTACCTTAATGGCATCAACGTCGGTGATCCGGCGGCAATCGGCGCGGCCGGCTTCTACTACGACTTCGACGCCTTCGAGGACATTCAGGTCTCGACCGGGGCCCACGACATCACCGTGCCGACCAGCGGCGTATTCCTCAACATGGTGACCAAGAGCGGCGGCGAGAACTGGCGCGGCCGGCTGACCGGCGCGTGGCTGGGTGACGCCACGCAGACGCAGAATATCGACGACAACCTGCTGCGCTACGGTTTCCGCCCGGAAACCAACGCGGTGGATTTCGTGTCTGACGTCAACATCAGCGCCGGCGGGCCTATCATCGCGCGGAAGCTGCGCATCTTCACCTCGTTCCGGGACTGGCGCGTGCACGTCAACGTGCCGGCGGCGTTCTCGACGCTGGTGCTCGACAAGACCGACATCACCTCGGGCCTGATCAACGCGAACTATCAGTTGAACGGCAACAACCGCCTGACGGGTCTGTACTCACGACAGTATTACAAGAAGCCTCACCGCTTTCTATTCCCAGGATCAGCCGTGCTGGTGCAAGAATCCACTGTTAACGAAGACGACGTGTTCGATATCTACCAGGTGCTGTTGAACTCGGTGGTCACGCAGCGGTTCTTCGTCGATGCGCGCGTCGGCTTGAACAAGATCTTCTTTCCCACCTATCTCAACGGCAACGAGCAGACGCTGTTCGACGCCGCCACCGGCATCCGCACGCGCAATTACAACGCCGGCACCGAGCGGTGGCGGGATCGTTACCAGGCGAACGCCACCGGTCAGTACTACGTGGACGAGTTCGCGGGCGGACGCCACGAGTTCAAGTTCGGGCTCGACTACTCGCACATGCCGGTTGAAAACCGCGTCTCGCGTTTTGACGATGTCGACCTCACCTACAACAGTGCGACGGGCCTCTCGCAGGACGTCACGCTGTTCGGCACGCCGTTCTTCTCGAAAACCGCGGTCGACATCCTTGCGCTCTATGCGCAGGACAGTGTGTCGTTCAAACGGCTGACGATCACCGGCGGCCTGCGCTGGGAGCACCTCAACGCCTACCTGCCCGAACAGAGCAGCCCGGCGAGCCGCTTCTTCCCGGCCCTGAACCGCAGCTTCGCCGAGCTCCCGGACGTCGTCGACTGGAAGACGGTGGGGCCGCGTATCAGCGCCGCTTTCGATGTGAGCGGAGATGGCCGCACCGGCCTCAAACTCGCCGCGGGACGTTACTACTACGTGATCTCCTCGGGCGGCGGCATCCTCGACAGCGTCAACCCGAACGGGAACTACTCCGAGAATTACGGGTGGAACGATCTCAACGGCGACCGCCGGTTCCAACCGGGCGAACAGACCGGTAACCCCGTGATTTCACGTGTCGACGTGTCGACGGTCTCGACCGATCCCGACTACACGCGGCCCTATACAGACGAGATCACGGGCGGCGTCGATCATGAGCTCTTCCCGGCTTTTCGCCTCAGCGTGATCGGCACGCACCGCGTGGAGCGCAACCCGCAGGCGACGTCGAACCCTGCCAATCCCTACGACACGTTCCTGACGACGCGTCCCGACACCGGCCGCGACGGCGTGGCCGGCACGGCGGACGATGGGACGTTCCAGTTCTACAACCGCACGTCGACGGCGGTGAACCGGACGTTCTTCACCAACGATCGGAACTTCCGGCAGACCTACAATGGCGTGGAGATCAGCGGCACCAAGCGCATGTCGAACCGCTGGCAGATGCTGGCCGGCTATACCTATTCGCAGACGCGCGTCGAAGGGATGAGCGTGTCGACCAACCCGAACACCCTCATCAACGCGGACGGTCCTGTCACCGGTCAGATCGGCGATCGTCCGCACCAGTTCAAGATCACCGGCACCTACATCCTGCCCTTCTGGGACGTCGGACTTGCCGGCAACCTGAACCGGCAGAGCGGCGCGCTGATCACGCGGCAGATCAACACCCCGCAGACGGTGGGCGGCAATACCACCGTCAACGTCGAGCCGCTGGGTTCGTTCCGGTTGCCGACGCGCACCGCGGCGGATTTGCGCCTGTTCAAAACGGCCAACTTCGGCGCCCGCGCGCTCGAGGTTTCGGTGGACTTCCACAACATCACCAACACCAACACGTTTTGGGATGCTCGCTCGCTGGGCGGAACCATCAACCTGCGGCAGAACGGCGACCCGACCGGCACCATCAACAGGCTGCCTCAGTTCGGCTCGCCGTCACAGGTCTACGGCCCGCGGAACATCCGCTTCAACGCGGCGTTCCGCTTCTAGTCGTCGTGATGTGAAGTTCCTGGGAGCGGCAGTCCTGTGATCGTCGACAGGCTGCCGCTTCTCAGTTTCAGCAGCTCGAGAAATTCCATCCGGGTCCGCTGCTGGTCGCGGAACGCGCCGAGCATGGCGCTGGTGATCGTGTAGGAGTTCTGCTTTTCCACACCGCGCATCGCCATGCACAGGTGCGTGGCCTCGCACACCACCGCCACCCCCAGCGGCGCGATTTTCTCGGTGATGGTTTCCGCGATCTGGTTCGTCATCCGTTCCTGCAATTGCAGCCGGCGCGCGAAAATATCCACCAGGCGCGGAATCTTACTCAGCCCGATGACGCGTCCGTTCGGAATATACGCGACATGGCATTTGCCGAAGAACGGCAGCAGGTGATGTTCGCAGAGGCTGTAGAAGTCGATGTCGCGGACGATCACCATCTCGCTATAATCGACGTTGAACAGCGCCCCATTCAGTATTCCGTCAATGTCGGCCGAGTAGCCGCTTGTGAGGAACCTCAGCGCCTTGTCGACACGCCGTGGAGTTTGGACCAGCCCCTCGCGGGACGGATCTTCCCCCAGTTCGATCAGCAGACGCTGGATCAAATCCTGCATCTTTTCATTGTATGTCGCCACCGGCGCCATGGTCGTCATACCGCCATTGGATGCACGAGTCGCCGTCCAGGTTCCCGCCGACGATCCCGAGGCCCTCTATAAAGATCGCGAAAACCTCGCCAGCGCACGGAAGGCAACTGAGATCTGGACGTCACGTCTGCAAGCGAATCCCAGGGACTTCGAGTCCGCGTTCAAGCTGGCGCAGGCGCGCTATTGGCTCGGCACCAACGGCCTGCCCGAGGCCGAACGCAAAGCCGCTCTCGAAGCCGGCATCGCCGCCGCCCGCAGCGCCATTGCCATCAATGCCACCCGCCCCGAGGGCCACTTCTGGCTCGCCGCGAACATGGGCGCGCTGGCTGAATCATTCGGATTGCGGCAGGGCATCAGGTATCGCGGCCAGATCAAGGACGCGTTGTTGATGACGCTGAAGCTCGATCCGGGTTTCCTCCAGGGCTCCGCCGATCGCGCGTTGGGGCGCTGGTATTTCAAGGTGCCGGGACTGTTCGGCGGCAGCAACAGGCGATCCGAAGAACACTTGCGCAAGGCCTTGACCTACAACCCGAACAGCGTGATCTCTCACATCTTCCTCGCCGACACGCTGGCCGACATGGGGCGGAAGGAAGAGGCGCGAAAGGAATACCAGGCGGCGATCGATGCCCCCTTCGATCCGGACTGGGCGCCGGAGGATCGCCGCTTCAAGGAAACCGCGAAGCGCGCGCTGCGCGACCTGCGCTAGTCATTTCGGCGCGTAGTCGTAAAAGCCTTTTCCGGATTTCTTGCCCAGGTGGCCGGCGAGCACCATCCGCTTGAGCAGCGGCGGCGGCGCAAAGCGCGCCTCGCGGAATTCATCGAACATGATGTTGGCGATGTAGTACGTGGTGTCGAGGCCGACGAAGTCGAGCAGCGTCAGCGGGCCCATCGGATGGCCACAACCCAGCTTCATGCCGTTGTCGATGTCCTGCGCGGTGCCCAGGCCCTCTTCGAAGCAACGAATCGCGTCGAGCAAGTACGGGACGAGCAAGCGATTGACGATGAAGCCGCCGCGATCGGGCGCGGTGATGGGCTCCTTGCCGATCGCCTTGGCAAATCCCATCAGCGCATCGTGGGTTTCCTGGCTGGTGGCCAGCGCGCGAATCACTTCCACGAGTTTCATCAGCGGCACGGGATTGAAGAAATGCAGGCCGCCGACCTTGTCGGGCCGTTTCGTGCCGGCGCCGAGCTCGGTGATGCACAGCGACGAGGTGTTTGACGCGATCAAGCAGTGCGGGCCGACCACGGCTTCGACCTGCGCGTAGGCCTGCTTCTTCTGCTCGACGTTTTCGATGATCGCCTCGATCACCAGGTCGCAGCCCTTGAGGTTCGCGTACTGCGTGGTTCCCTTCAGGTTGGCGAGCGTCGTCGACTTGGCCTCCTCGGTGACCTTGCCTTTGGCCACGCCGTCGGTGAGGAACTTCTCGATCCGCCCGAGACCCTTCTTGAGCACGTCTTCGTTGACTTCGAGGACGATGGTCTTGAAGCCGGCGGCCGCCGACACCTGCGCGATCCCAGCTCCCATCAACCCGCAACCCAATACGCCAACCGTTTTGATCGCCATTTTGCCTTCTGCCTTTTGCCTTCTGCCTTAGAGCGCTTCGACAATCATCGCAATTCCCTGACCGCCGCCGATGCAGGCGGAAGCCACACCATACTTCTTGCCACGGCGCCGCAATTCGAGCAACAACGTGAGGAGCAGCCGCGCCCCGCTGGCGCCCAGCGGATGGCCGATGGCAATCGCGCCGCCGTTGACGTTGACCTTGTCACGATCGAGACCCAATTCCTTCTCGCACGCGAGGTACTGCGGCGCGAACGCCTCGTTGATCTCGATCAAGTCGAGATCGGCGAGCTTCATCCCGGCCCGCTCCAGGGCCTTGCGGATGGCCGGCGCCGGGCCCATGCCCATCAGCGTCGGATCGACACCGACCGTTGCCCACGACACAATTCGTCCCAGGGGCTTCGCCCCTTTCGCCTTCACCGCATCCTCGCCGGCGATCACCAGCGCGGCGGCGCCGTCGACGATGCCGCTGGCGTTGCCGGCGGTGACGACGCCGTCTTTCTTGAACACCGTCGGCAGCTTCGCGAGAATCTCCATCGTCGTTTCGGGGCGCATGTGATCGTCCTTCTCGACGAGCGTCACGCCTTTCTTCGTCTTGATTTCAACCGGGACCACTTCGTCCTTCATGATCCCCGAGGTCCACGCCTTCTGCGCCAGCTGCTGACTGCGCAGCGCGTAGGTATCGGACTGCTCGCGCGTGATGCCGTACTTGACGGCGCAGTTCTCCGCGGTAACTGCCATCGAGCAGCCGGCATAGGGATCGTTGAGCCCTTCCCACAACCAGTCTTCGAGCTTGCCCTGTCCGAGCTTCAGCCCGCCGCGCAGGCCGCGGATGATATGCGGCACCTGGCTCATGTTCTCCATGCCGCCGGCGAGCACGAATCCCGCCTCGTCGAGCTGAATGTACTGGGCGCCATTGATGACCGCCTGGATCCCCGAACCACAGAGCCGGTTGACGGTCAGGGCCGGCACTTCCTGCGGCACGCCGGCCTTGAGCCCGACGTGACGCGCGCCGTAATGCGCGTCGACGCTGCTCTGTTGCACGTTGCCGAACACCACGTGGTCGATCCACTCGGACTTCGTGCCGGTCCGTTCAAGAGCCGCCTTCGACGCAATGGCGCCGAGATCGATCGCCGAGACATCCTTCAGCGCCCCGACATGTTGCGTCATGGGCGTACGCGCGCCGCCGAGAATGAAAACTTGTTTACTCATAACTCTTTTTTAATTTTTGATTTTTAATTTTTAATTTCTTCACAATCCAGTCTCCACATTCGCGCGTACCCAGCGACCCGCCAATGTCGGACGTGGTCTGGCCTTCGGCCACCGCCGCTTCGACGGCGGCCTCTATCGCCTTGGATTCTTCTTGCGCGCCCAGCGTTTCGAGCATCAGCGCCGACGACAGGATGGCGCCAATCGGGTTGGCCACGTTCTTTCCGGCGAGCGGCGGCGCCGAGCCGTGCACCGGCTCGAAGAGCGAGGTCTTGCCGGGGTGAATGTTGCCCGAGGCGGCCATGCCCAGCCCGCCCTGCAGCGCCCCGCCGATGTCGGTGATGATGTCGCCGAAGAGATTGTTCGTGACGATGACCTGGTACTGACCTGGATCCTTGACCAGGAACATCGCCATCGCATCAATGTATTGATGGGTCGCGGTGATGCGCGGATACAGCGCCGACACTTCCTTGAACACGCGCTGCCAGAGCGCGTGGCCCTGCGGCATGGCGTTGCTCTTGTCGGCCATGCAGACTTTCGTGAGGCCATTCGTCTTCGCGTATTCGAACGCGTGGCGGATGATGCGGTGCACACCTTTATAGGTGTTCACTTCTTCCTGGATCGCGATCTCATCGTCGGTGCCGGCCTTGAACCGGCCGCCGACGCTCACATATACGCCTTCGGTGTTCTCACGGAACACGACGAAGTTGATGTCGTTCTTACCGCGGTTCTTGAGCGGACTCAAGCGATCGTCGAGCAGCCGCACCGGGCGGTAGTTGACGTAGAGATCGAGCTCGAAGCGGGTGCCGAGCAGGATGTCGCGCGCGTGGCGGTTATCGGCGACGCGCGGATCGCCAAGCGCGCCGACGAAGATGGCGTCGAACTCGCGCAGGAGCTGATAGCCATTGGCCGGCAACGTCTCACCGGTCTTCAGATAGTGGTCGGCGCTCCAGGGCAGATGTTCGAGCTGCAGGCGCGTGCCGAAGACTTCGCCGGCGGCGTTCAGCACCTTGACGGCTTCCGCGGTCACGTCCTTTCCGACGCCGTCGCCCGCGATCACCGCAATCTTCACCCACGCATGATATCAAACGGTCGTTCAAATGCTGGCAAAACCAGTGTCCGCCGGGAGTTGCAGGCTGGCCTTCGGGCCATAATGGTCAATCGCGCCCATGATGCAGCCTCGTAGCGGACTGGCGGTTTTAGCGCTGATTCTGATCATCGGCGCAGCCTGGTGGCTTGCCACTCGGCCTGGCACCTCCGTCATCCGGCGCTCCTCCGAACAAAACGTCCTTCTGGTGACCATCGACACCCTGCGCGCCGACGCGCTTGGCAGCTATGGTGGCCGCGCCGCGACGCCGCACCTCGATCGGCTGGCGGCGCGCGGTCTGAAGTTCACCTTCGCGCACGCCCACGCGGTGGTAACGCTGCCCTCTCACGCGAGCATCCACACGGGCCGCTATCCGTTCGAGCACGGCGTCCGCGACAACGCCGGCTACCGCCTGGACGACCAACAGGAAACGATTGCGGAAATCGCGCGCGGCGGCGGGTTCGCGACGGGCGCCTTCGTCGGCGCGTTCCCACTCGATCGGCAATTCGGACTCACCCAGGGTTTCGAGGTCTACCGCGACGTCGGCGGCCGCATGGTGGCGCAGGGAGATTTCGCGTTCACCGAGCGGCGCGCCGGGGAGGTGGTCGGCGATGCCCTGGCGTGGATCAACGCGCAACCCGGCAAATGGTTCGCGTGGGTCCACGTCTTCGATCCGCATGCCGGTTACGCACCGCCTCCGCCGTTCGATGCGCAATATCGCAACGATCCGTACGCGGGTGAGGTGGCGTACGTGGACTCCGCGCTCGGGCCGCTGCTCGAAATGGCCGAGCGCTCGCCACGACCGACGCTCGTGATCGTGACCGCGGATCACGGCGAGGGTCTCGGCGAGCACGGCGAGGCGACGCATGGCACGTTCGCGTATGAATCGACGCTGCGGGTGCCGCTGATCGTGTCGCAAGTCGGGCCTGGCTCGGGCAACGATCCCGGTCGCGTCATCGATACGCCCGTGCGTCACGTCGACATCCTGCCGACCATTACCGGCATCCTCGGCCTCCGCCAGACCGATGGCCTGCCGGGCAGGACCTTGTTGGATGATGGGGATCAGCCGCGGCATACCTACTTCGAAGCCATGACGCCGATGCTGAAGCGCGGCTGGGCGCCGCTAAGCGGTGTGATCGCCGGCAAAGACAAGTACATCGACCTGCCGATTCGCGAGATCTACGACCTCGGCGCAGATCCGCAGGAAGCGAAGAATCTCGCGTCCACCGACGCCGTGAAAACGGCGGCGCTCGTCGCCGAACTGGGCCGGTTCGGCGCGGCGCTGCCGGGCGAACAACGGGCCGAGAACGCTGCGGTGCGCGCGAAGCTCGAATCGCTCGGCTACGTGTCCGGATCGGCACCGCGCAAGGCGCGGTATACCGAAGAAGATGATCCGAAGCGGCTGATCGACGTCGATCGACTGATGATGGACGGCATCGAGCTGTTTCGCCAGGGCCGCTTGACGGACGCGATGGACGCCTATCGCGCCGTGCTGGCGCGGCGGCCGGGCATGGGCCTGGCCTATCGCCGCCTCGCGTTTCTCCAATGGCACGCCGGCTCGCGCACCGATGCGATCGCGACGCTGAAGGGCGCACGAGAAAAGATCGGCGCGGACATCGATCTCGATGTGCGCCTTGGTACCTATCTCGCGGAGGCGGGCTCGCCGGCCGAGGCTATTGCGCTGCTCGAGCGCGCCACCGCGGCGGACCCTACGAACACCGAGGCCCTCAACGCCCTCGGCATCGCGTATGGGCGCAGCGGCGATGCGCCGAAAGCCCTCGCCACATTCTCGCGCGTGCTCGCACAAGATCCACGAGATGCCTTCGCGCTCGAGAACATGGGCATCGTGCACCTGCAGCGCAATGACCTGGCCGCGGCCCGCGACGCGTTCACGCAGGCCGTCACGAACGATCCGACATCGTCGCGCGCGCATGCCGGCCTGGGTGTGGTGGCGCGGCAGTCCGGACAAATGGAGGCGGCGATTGCCTCGTGGCGCGAGGCGGTGGCGCTCGATTCAACCAACTTCGACGCGCTCTTCAACCTGTGCGTGGCGTTGATCAACGGCGGCCGCGGCGATGAGGCGCGGGCATACGTCATGCAGTTCGTGAAGACAGCGCCGCCCGGCGCCTACGGCCGTGAGATCCAGGAATTCCGCAGGTGGCTGCGGTGACACGACGCGCGCAATGGACAGTTGCGGGCGTTCTGCTGGTTGCCGGCCTCGCCATGGCGATGTGGCAATGGCGCGGTGCCCCGGATGCGTCCGCCGCGAGCGGTCCCATCGTGCTGATCTCGATCGACACGCTGCGTGCCGATCGTCTTCCAGTGTACGGCAGCACCCGCACGACCACACCGAACATCGACGCCCTCGCCCGCGATGGGATCGTTTTCGACAACGCCTATGCGCACGCGCCGCAAACGCTCCCCTCGCACGCGTCGATCCTGTCCGGGCAGCTGCCGTTCGAACACGGCGTACGAGACAACATCGGCTATACGGTGAAGAACGGCCAGCGTTTCCTGCAGCACGCGCTCGGCGAGCGCGGCTTCGCGACGGGTGCGTTCGTGTCGTCGTACGTCCTGCGCCGGCAGACCGGCATCAGCCAGGGATTCGAGACCTTCGACGATGACCTGCCGCCGGCGTCGGCGGCCACGCCCCTGGGTCAGGTGCAGCGTCCGGGCGATCAGACGGTGGCCGCATCCGTCCGCTGGATCGATGGCCTGGCGTCCAGCCGGTTTTTTCTGTTCACGCACTTGTTCGAGCCGCACACGCCCTACGCGGCTCCAGCCGGCTTCACCGGCGCCGATGCCTACGATGCGGAAGTCTCGTACGCGGACGACCTCGTCGGCCGGCTCTTGAATCATCTGCGTACGACAGGCTTCTATGACGCGGCCACGATCGTGCTGCTGTCCGATCACGGCGAGGGCCTCGGCGATCACGGCGAAGACGAGCACGGTATCTTTCTCTATCGCGAAACCATTCGCGTGCCATTGATCGTGAAGCTTCCTGCCGCGGCGCACGCCGGCCGGCGCATTGCCGCGCCGGTGCAGCACATCGATCTCGTGCCAACACTGCTGGCTCTGGTGGGGGAGACGGGCGCCGCCACGTTCCAGAGCCGCGGCCGCTCGCTGGTGCCGCTGCTCGAGGGCTCAGGCACGATCGCGGCGGCGCCGATTTATTCCGAGTCGCTCTCGCCCCGTTTGCACTTCGGCTGGAGCGAGCTCTACGCGATCAGCGACGATCGGCACCGCTACATCCGCGCGCCACGCGAAGAGCTCTATGACCTCACGGCGGATCCCCGGGAGCTCACGTCGATTGCCGGTGATCGCCCGCACGTCCGCAGCGCGATGCAGGTGGCGCTGAACACGATCACGGCGGGCGCGGAGCTGAGCGCGCCCGCAGCCATCTCCGAGGAGGAACGCCGGAAGCTTGCGGCGCTGGGCTACGTCGGCATGCCATCGCCGCCGGACGGCGCGTCGGGCGGCGGTACCGGCGCGGACCCGAAAGACAAGATTCACGTGTTCCACGACTATCGCCGCGCCACACAACTCGTGGCGTCGCGGAAATTCGCGGAGGCCGCTACCGTGTACCGCGCGTTGCTAAGCGAGGACCCGGGCATGACCGACGTCTGGCTGCAGCTTGCCGAAGCCTACCAGCGGCAGGGCCGCTACCCCGACGCGCTCGCGGCGTACCAGGAAGTCATCAGCCGCCAGCCAAAGGATCCGGCCGCGCTCACCGGCGCGGCCGGCGCGCTGCTGCGCACGGGGCGCAGCGCCGAGGCGCGCGCGCATGCGGAGCTGGCCGTCGCCGTCGCCCCCGTCGTCGCGCACGAGATGCTGGCGAGAATCGCGCTCAGCAGCGGTGATGCGGCCGAGGCGCGACGGCAGGCACGCCTCGCGCAGGAGGCGGACCCCTCGCTGCCACTGCCGGCATTCGTCGAGGCGGTGATTCTGTATCAGCAGGGAGAGTTCGACGCGGCGGCGGCGCGGTTCCTCGACGTGCGGCAGGCCAGCGCCGCACGCACCGAACAACTGACCGACGTCAACTATCTCGCCGCCGATTCACTGGCGCGCCGGGAACGCTACCGGGAGGCCGAACCGCTGTTCGAAGCCGAGCTGGCGCTCTCGCCGGAGCATATGCGCGCGCGCGCAGGCTTGGCGATGCTGTATCAAGCCACGGGCCGCAAGGCAGAGGCGGCCGCCGCGCTGGAAACACTGGTGGACAAGTCGCCGACACCGGAAGCCTATGACCTCGCCTCGCAGCTGTGGGCGATGTTCGGAGAGCCCGGCAAGGCGGCGGCGGTTAAGGCCCGCGCCCGCCGCCCGCGGGAGTAAAATCGAAGCATCCTTTACGACCCGCCCTCACGGGGGACTATGGCAACACGATTTCCAATCCTCGCCGTCATCGCAATGCTGGCTCCGGTGATCGCGATCGCTCAGGGCGGTCCGCAGCCGACGTTCAAATCGGGAGTGGATCTCGTCCGTTTCGACGTGCGTGTCGTCGACGAACGCGGCCGGCCCGTGACCGACCTCGAACCCCATGAAATCGACATCCGGGACGCGGGCACGACACTCCCAGTGGTGCTGTTCCAGCGCGTGAGCGAGCCGGCGGGCAGCTACGTCGAAGACGCGATCCGCGCCGCCACGGCGGAAGTGTCGTCAAATGCCGCGTTCCCCCGCGGGCACCTCTACATCCTGATTTTCGACCAGCAGCACATCGCGCCCGGCAACGAACAGCGGGCGCGGATGGCCGCCGAACAGTTCATCCGGCGGCGGGTCCGTCCGTCCGACCGCGTGGCGCTATTTGCCGTACCGGGCCCGGGACCGCTGATCGGTTTTACCAGCGACAAGGCGCGAACGATCGAGGCACTGGCTGCTATTCGCGGCGCGCAGGATCGCAGCGTCGCGACACCGCTCGGTGCGATGACCGCCTACGAGGCCCATCGTTTGCTCCAGGGGGACGAGGCCTTGAGGATTAGCCTCAGCTTGCGGATGGCGGCCGACGCCGGAGATGTGGTGACCGGCGGCGGCGACCCCTTGTCGGGGCGGGCCGCGATTGCCGGCGAGGACCCCGCGGTGACGCGCCGCGTGATGCTGGAGAACGCGCGCGCCGTCGTCAATCAGAGCGACAGCGAGTCGCGCCAGTTCCTGCAGCGGCTGGCGGAGGTCATCGCCGGCTTCCGAGACATCGAGGGACGGAAGACCGTGATCCTCTTCTCCGAGGGGTTTATCCAGGATAACCTCTCGCGCGAACTCGAGGCGGTGGCGGCCGCGGCGGCGCAAAGCTACTGCGTCTTTTACACGATGGACCTGAACCAGCGCTCGCCGGGGCTGGCGCAGGAGTTTGTTTCCGAAACGCCGTTCGGCTCTGAACTCCAGGCGAGGCTCGCGCCTCTGTCCACGCTGGCCGTGGAAACAGATGGCGCGATGATCGTGGACGCCGCCGCGCGCAGCGCGGCGGAACTCGACAAGATCGCCGACGCGGCCCAGGACTATTATCTCGTCGGCTTCACGCCACCTGTTGGTGCGCGCGACGAGCCCGGCAAGTACCGCCGCGTGACCGTAACGGTGAAGCGGCCGGGCGTGCGGGTGAGCGCCCGAACCGGGTATACGGTTGCGCGTGCCGTACCGCCGGTCGATCGCCGCCGGTCGATCAACCGCATGCTCGCCGCGCCATTCGTTCAGCAAGGATTGAAGGTCGACTACACGACCTACGTCCTCAAGGACGCCGAGCGGGGACGCCAGCGTGTCGTCCTGAGCCTGTCGGCGGATCTGCCCGTGCGTGCGAATCGCGACGACTCGGCTGATGCGGTGTTCGTGGTCCGTGATGAGCGGGACGGCCGCGTCGTCGCCAGCGGAACCGGGGCGATTCCACTGCCAGTGGAACCACGCCCCGGCGCGCCGCTCGGCACCGGCACGTGGCGCGTACAGTTCAGCGTGCCGCCGGGTGCCTATCTGATGCGCACCGTGGTTCGTGAGCCGGGCGGACTCGCGGGGAGCGCAGACCGGAGGCTGGACGTTCGCGCGCTCGATGGTCCCGACGTCAGCGTCAGCGACTTGATCATCGCCTCGGCGATCAGCGGTCTTCCCGTTCGGCCACACGCGTACACCGGCAGCGGCCTCACCGCGCTACTCGAAACTTATGCGCGCGCACCCGGCCAGCTGGACACCCTAGTTGTTGAGATCGACCTGCGACGCGAATCCGACATGGTGGCAGCCGCAACGATCAAAGCGGAGACGCTTCCTGTCGAACAGGACGGTACAGGGGTCCGCCGCCGTGTGCAGTTGCTGATGCCGCTTGAAACCGTGGCACCCGGCCACTATGTGGCCCGCGCCGTCGTGCGCGCAAACGGCGAAGTGATCGGCGAGCGCACGCGGCTGGTGGAGATTCTCGAGGGCATCGCACCCGCCCCGGCCGACACCTCCGCCGCGCCCGCCTGGACGCCGCTCGACATCCTGCAGGGAGCACTCGCCAAGCGCTACATCGCGTGGCTCGGCGAACGTGTACGGGGTACGGCCCTCGACGGCGCCGCCGGCCTGGCCGCTGCCAACCGGTGGGAGCAACTGGAGCTCGATCTGCAGCGTGCCGCCCCGGGCGGCGGAGTCGCCCCGCACGCGCTGCGCGGCCTCGCCCTCTTCGCCCGCGAGGAGTACGCGGCCGCTGCGGCAGCGCTGGCGCTGGCCAGAGACACGGCTCCCGAAAGCGCGCTGACCGCGTTCTTCCTGGGCTGGGCCCACGACGGCGACGGCAATTCCCGGGCCGCGTTGTCGGCCTGGCGCAGCGCCGCGCATCTTGAACCTTCGCTTGTCTCGGCCCACCTGGCGCTGGCCGACGGTTACCTCAAAATCTCGGAACCGGCACTCGCGGTTCAGGCCCTGCGTGCAGGCCTTGGCGCGGTGCCGTCCTCGATCGAACTGCAGGCGCGTTTGCACCAGCTCGAACGCATCCGCCAGTAGGTCCGTCAAAAGGTTCACGATGCGGATTGGAATTACGTTCCCGGCATTGTTGATCGGCGCGTCCCTCGCCGCGGAAGCGCAAGAGCCGCTGCGGGTCGAGACGCTGACGTTCTCCGAGCCGGCGACGATTGCGGACATCGACATTGACTCGCTGAAAGGCCAGCCGGCCCGACTGGCCTGGTCGCCCGATGCTGCTGAACTCTATCTGCAATTGTTGGACGGAGACTTCGGCCAGGCAAGCGCCAGGCGGCGTCACTACGGCTTCAATACCAACAGCGGACAGATGCAGGACCTGTCGTCGGAGCCTGACTGGGCCTCCTCGTACTGGACCGCCAAGAGCGCGCAGGTGTCGCCGGATGGTCCGGCAATGAAGATCGACCTGAAATCAGAGGCCCGGATACAGAATACCGTCTCGACGCCGATGGGCGGCGACCTGGCGCGAGGCGGCTCATCCATCGCCAGCGGCGCAGCCGCCAATGACGGCGTCGCCGCTGCCTACAACCGGCAGACCGTCCCCGTGCATTCGATGTTCCTCCGCGGCGAGTTGGTTGGGGAATTTGTCAACTCCGTCATCGTTCCGGGAATGACGTTTGGCTGGGGGCCGCCGCGGACAAAGGTCATCGCCTACAGCGCCAACAAGAGCGGCCGCATCGTCGTGATGGACGACAAGGGCACCCGGAAGGAAATCGCCCGTACCAAGGACGCGGTACTGCCCGCGTGGTCACCCGATGCGACGCGCCTGGCATGGCTTCAGAAGGATGGCCGGAAGAAGTTCCTCCTTCAGGTGGCGCGTGTTTCGGTGCCGTAGGTCCGGCGCTCGCGCCTGGCTCGTCCGCGCGAGCCTGATCGTGCTGGCCGCCGCGCTTGGCGGCCGGCATGTAGTGTCCGGGCAGGCACCAGCGGCGTCAGCACAGCCGACCTTCCGTTCGGGCGTGCAGATCGTCGAAGTCGACGTTCGCGTTTTCGATCGGAGCGGTCAATTCGTCAGCGGCCTGACCCGCGATGATTTCGAGCTCGTCGAAAACGGCGAGCCGCAGACCATCGATGCCCTGCACCTCGTCGGCGCGGACCCCGTAGCGGCGCCCGATTCAGCCTCACGCTCCTCGGTCTCTTCGCGATCGTCTCCAGCGGCCGCACCGGTTGCGCCGCAGACCTGGATCCTGTTTTTTGACACCAACCACCTGACCCCTGGCGGGGGCTTTGACCGGGCGCGCGCGGCCGTCGAAGGCTTCATCCGCGATCGCTTCCCGGCCGGCGACCTCGCCGGGATTGTCGCCGGCGACAAGATGGTCAACAACCGGATCACCAGCGTGAAAGGTGAATTGCTCGAGGCCGTCAGGCAGGTCAAGCCGAGAAGCGATGCGCGCATGCGTTGGATGGAGCTCACCGGCGAGTGGCCGCGACTGCTCGACGATGAAGAAGCCATCCGCATTGCCCGCAATGAGATTGACGTGGTGAGGCGGGCGACCGGGCGCGCCTGCGCCGACGATCCGGATTTCTGCCGCGCGGGAGATCCCGAGCCCAATGTGCGCGCGAAGGCTCAGCGAATGCAGCAGGAGGCTCACCGCATGAGCGGGCAGACGCTGGCGGCGCTGAACGCGCTTGCCGCGGGCCTCGCCCGGGTTCCCGGGCCGAAGACGTTAGTCCTGTTAAGCGACGGCTTCGTCACGCAGGACATTGAGAGCACGCTGCGCTCGGTGGTCGGCCAGACCACGCGGGCGGGAGGGCGTGTCTATGCGATCGATGTTCGGGGTCTCAATCGAACGGCAAATCCCGGCATTGTCGAACAGGCCCAGGTCGAAGACGCCTTTGGAGCCGTCCCGAAGTTCGATGGCCTGGCCGACGGTCCCAACAGCCTCGCCATCGATACCGGCGGGCTGATGATCAGGAACGAGAACAACCTCGGCCGCGCGCTCGACCGCATCGCGGACGACTCGGGCCGTTACTACGTGCTCGCCTATCAACCATCCAATGCGAGCTTCGACGGCAGCTACCGGCCGATCCAGGTGCGCGTGAAGCGCGAGGCGCTCCGCGTGCGCGCGCGCCGCGGGTATCTGGCGCTGCCGCCGTCGCGCCTGTTGTTGCCGCAGCCGATCGTGCCGACGGTCGCGAGCGCCGCTGCGCCGGCGGCGGCCACCGCGTCGGAGGCGCCGCCAGACCCTGAGCCCGAAGAACGTGCAGCGGCACCGTTGCCCGTGACGGCGCCGGGGGTCGCGGTGCCTCTCGCCGCTGCGGCGCCGGCCGCCGGCATCCGGCTCCGGCCCGACGTCGAGGGCCGCGTCAACGCGCTGTCGTCTTTAGAGACGGCTGCGAAGGCTGCTCTCGCCACAGCCGGTTGGGAGGCGTACCAGCGTGGTGATGTTGAATCTGCACTCGCGGCATTCGTGAAGGCGGCGGCAGAACCCGGCGTGCGGCCGTGGGTGCTCTACGCCCTTGGCATGTCACAGGCGGCGCTTGGACAGGCCACGGAGGCGATTCGGTCGTGGGAGCGCGTCCGCCAGGCCGTGCCGGATTTCCAGCCGGTGTATATGGACCTTGCCGACGCGTATGCGTCGCTCTCGGATCTGACGTCGGCGCTCGCCGTGGTGCGGCAAGCGGAGGTGCGGTGGCCCGCGAGCGCGGACGTCCACAGTGCCATTGGCGTCATCCTCGTGCGGCGGGGCGCCCTTGACGATGGCATCGCGGCACTGGTCAAGACCACCGATCTGAACCCCGGTGATGGCCTTGCGTATTTGAATCTCGGGCGCGCCTACGCCCTTCGCTATCAGCGCGGCCGCCGCTACGTCACCAGCCAGCGGCGTTGGATCGCACCGGAAGACGATCGCAAGCGCGCCGTCGAGGCGCTGGATCGCTCGGTGAAGCTGGGCGGGCCGTATGCCACGCAGGCGAGAGAAGAGTTGACGTATCTCCAGTGGTCAAAACAGGGATGAGCGACGCGCGGGCCGCTTCGCGTGTCCTCGTCGCCGTCACCTGGCTCGGTCTCTCGGTGGCCTGCGGCGGCGGATCCTCATCGCCGTCGCCGACGGCTCCCACGCCGACGCCGACACTCACGCCCGCAGACGCCTGCGGCACCTTCGCCCTGACCTCCGCGTCGATGATCTTCAACGGCGCCGAGTGTGCAACCGCGAACGTGTCGGTCGTGCTCCTGAACATGCGCGATCGCACCGGCTTCGGGGTCGGCGCCTGCTCGGGAACCGTGATTGCGGAGCGGGCGATCCTGACCGCCGCGCACTGCCTGGACGACGATGTGCAACTGGTGCGTGTGTTTCTCGGCAGCGGTCTCGAGATCGCCGCGGAATCGTTCACGATGCATCCCGCGTATCGCGGGGCCGGGCCCGGAGACGTTGGCGTGGTCTTCATGCGTGAGCCGATCGGCCGCCGGCCGATGCCGCTGCTGCTCAGCCGCGAGGCGCGCGTCGGTGAGACCGCGGTGATTGCCGGGTGGGGCCGCAATCAGAACGATGTGCCCGCCACGCTGCGCGCCGGCGTGACGACGATTGCCGCGGCCGGCAGCGCGCTGCTCGAAACGCAGTTCGCGGCCAATGTCAGCTCGATTTGCTCCGGAGATTCCGGCGGACCGATCCTGCTCAACGACGGAGGCACGTGGGCGATCGGCGGCGTCAGCTCCGCGACCTCGGCGAACATCTGCAATACCGGCACGAACTTTTTCGTCGCGCTCCGGAACCCAGACATCTCGTCGTTCGTGCTCGATCTGGTGCCCGACGCCATCCGGCGCTAATAATCTCCGTGCTTTCTCGTCACGTGAGTGACTACTCCGTGTTCTCGGAGCTGTCCCGTCACTTCATCGTCTCGAGAATTTTCTTCGCCGTGGCCAGCTCGGGCGCATCGGCCGGCGCCATCGAGACGAATTTCTCCAAATCAGCCTTCGCGTCTGGCGTCTTTCCCAGCGAGAGGTACGAGATGCCGCGATAGTAGTAGGCGTCCGGATGGCCCGCGAAGTGCGTGATGGCCTTGTCGAACCACGGCAACGCGTCAGCGGTCTTCTTGTCGTTGAGCAACGCGATGCCCGCATTGAGAAACACCGCCGGGTCGGCAACTTTCGACTCGTCGATGGAGGCGAGCATCTGCCGCGCCTCATCCGCGTGTCCCTGTTCCATCAACGTGTTGCCAAGGAGCAATGTGACCTCGACGTTGCCGGGATCCTGCGCGAGCGCCTGGCGCAGGTGCTCGATCGCGGCGTCCTTGTTGCCCTCGCCGTAGTAGCTGCGCGCAATTAACGGCCGGAACTGTTTCACTTCGGGATACTTCGCCGCAAGCTCCTCGTAGATCGTCCGTGCCTGCGCAAACTGCCTGCTGTTCATCAGGCCGGCCGCCTGCGTGAGCTTGTCGCGGATCTCGACGTTGGGTTCCGCGACCGCCGCCTTCTTCTTGAGCACGACTTCCATCGGCGGCAGGCGCGAGCTCTCCGTCACTGAGACGGTGATGCTGCGGGTGTCGTAGCCGTCCTTGACAAAGTCGAGCGCCCACTCGCCGCCGGCGATGCCGCCGACCGCCCACTCGCCCCTGGAGTTGGACTTGTTCTCGGGGCCGCGGTTGCCCGCGCGTGGCAGCGCCGCTTTGACGGTGACACCCGCCACCGGTTGGCCGCTCTCATCGACGACTTTGCCGCCGACGCGCCCCATGCCGCGCCATTCCTGCGCAGCGGCGCCGGTGGCGAACACCAGCGCCAACAACAGGACGAACCCCGAGCGGTGAACTCTCGTTGTCATGGTGCAATCGTACTCTGAAATAAAAAACCCCGGAACCCGGCATATTGCCGAGCTCCGGGGCTGTGTTTTCGATCCTTCAGAAGTTCGTCGACCACTCTTGAAAGAGTGGCCGACGCTCATCTGCCGGCCGTCAGGCCGGCCGTCAGAAGTTGAACCGCAGGCCCAGACGCAGCACGCGCGGATTCATGATCTCCTGCACGTTGTTGGCCGTCGTCACGCGCAGGTCGTATTGCCGGCCGAGCACCGTGTTCTTGTTGAGCGCGTTGAAGACATCGAGGTCGACGTTGAACCGCGCACGCTGGAAAACGAACTCCTTGCCGGCGCGCAGGTCGAGCGAGGTGACCGCGGGCAGGCGTAATTCGGCGATGTCGCTGACCAGCAGCACCGTCTTTCGCGCCGCGACCGGGTCGGCGGTCGGCACCTGGGACCGGAAGAAGGGCGTTGCGAAGCCCTGCCTCATCAGCATGTTGCCGGCAAGGTTGATCCCCCACGGCGCCTGGTAGAGCCCGGTGAGGATGAACTGGTACTTCGGCAGCACCTGGTAGATGCTGCTCTTGCCGCTGCCCGAGCTGACCCGCATGACGGTGCCGCCGTCCCTATTCGGGTTGGCGAGCGAAGGCGTGGGGTCGCCGAACGCTTCCGGACCGTCGAAGTACTCGCGGTGGTCGTTGGTGGAGAAGCCGAAGCGCGCCATCCAGCGGTTCGCGAGCCGCTTGGTCGCCGCCAGTTCGAACCCCAGGTAGCGCTGCGAATACCCTTCGCGTTGCACGTAGGTCGTCGCCGCACGGTTGGCCGGGATGCGTCCGGGCGAGACGCCGTAGATCGGCACGCTGTAGTTGCCTATGGCCGGGTGGGTGCCGGTCAGCGTATCGATCTGCTGGTAGTCGGAGCCGCGCAGGCCGTTGTCGCGCCGGGTGAAGTTGGTGAACTTGCGCCAGGTGACCGTGCCGCTCAACCCGAGCATCGGAATGATCTCGCGATCGATGCCGAACTGCACTTCATGCGTCAGCGGTGACTTGTAGTCACCCACCTTGTGGATGGGCTCGGCAACGTTGCCCGGGTTGCCGATGTTGAACCCGTAATAGCTGCAGCCACCGGCGTTGGCGATGGCATCGGTGCAGGCGCGGCCCGCAATCTCCGCCGGATCGACGACCCGGTTGCCGTTCAGATCCGTCACGTTGTAGAAGTAGACGCCGCGAGCGCCGACGGTAGACATGAAGTTGCCCGACGTCGAGTTCAACTGCGAGGCGAAGCTGCCGTAGCTGCCACGCAGCAGCGTCTTGCGAGACTCATCGATCGCGTAGGAGATGCCGATGCGCGGCGAGACGGAATTCCCCGTGATGACGTCTTTCCTCGCCGTTCCGGTCAGGTCAGGAAGTAGTGTGGCGAGTGTAGGGTTCCCCTTCTGCGACAGCGCGTTCACCGACGCCCCCGCGCGGCCCCAGCGCAGGCCGGCATTCAGCGTCAGCCGATCCCAGGTGATGGTGTCGCCGATGTACGCGCTGCTGTAAACGGCGCCCGCCGAGGTGCTGTCGTTCCACACCGTCACTTCGGCGGTCATGTTCGGATAGCCGTCGTGATAGGTCACGATCCTGTTTGATCCCGGCACGATCGTCGTCGAGTCGACGTCCGCGGTGCGCCAGGCGAACCCGAACTTCACCTCGTGCCGGCCCTGAAACACGTTGCCATCGAGCGAGGCCGTCTTCTGCGGGCGGACCGTCTCGTAATGAAAGTACGAGCCGCGGGACGAGCCGGCGTCATCGATGAACCACGGCGTCGCAAGCCCGCCCTGCGGCGTCAGGGCAAATCCGCCATCGACGTAGCCGTAGCGCCCGGTGAGGAAGATGTTATTGCCCAGGACGACATTACTTTCTCCCTTGTAAAGGGCGGTTGGGCCGCTCTGGTTCCAGGTGGTCTCCGGGGGCCTGGTGGTACCTGCGCCACGGCCGTACTTCAATTTGTCGCCCCTGAAAAATGTGAAGCTGCTGCGGACGGCCTCCGACAACTGAGCGGTCGCCTTGAAGGAACGGTTGTCGAGAATCGTCTGGTCCGGCGTGTTGGCGAGCGTCAACACGGTCACATCCGTCTTGCCATACGCGCCCCAGGCCCACACCTTGTCCTTCCAGACGGGTCCGCCGAGCTCGAAGCCGTAGTCCTTGTAGTTGTCGATGCGGTTGCCCTTGCCGGTCGTGCCGCCGATGCTCGCCTTGAGGTCGTCGGGCATGTTGTTCGCCTGCATACCCTCGTTCTCGTAGTAAATACGGGACGAACCGCGCACGGTGTTGCTGCCCGACTTCAGCACGAAGTTGAGAGCCACGCCAGGCGTCGTATTCTGCAGATCGGCGCCGCCCGTGGTGACGTTCATTTCCTCGAACATGTCGAAGTCGTAGTAGGTGGGCGACGCACCGAGGGCCGCCATGTCGGTGATGGCGATGCCGTCGATGTTCCACGTGTTGTCGCCGAAGGCCGCACCCTTGGCCGTATAGATCGACTGCTGGCCCGACTCGGCGCCGCCGACGTTCACGCGGTCGACGGTGACGCCGGGCACGGTCTGCAGCACCACCCACGGATCGCGGGACGACGGGATCTGCTGGAGCTCCTCGTTGGTCACGTTGGTCGTCGTGGCGGTGCGCCGCGGATCGATGACCGGCGTTTCCGCTACCACTTCAACGGTCTGCGTGATGTCGCCGACGCTGAGGACGACCCTCAGTGGCACGCCGGAGCCACCGACAACCGGCACGTTGCGGTTCGTGTACTGCCTGAAGCCCGCCAACGAGGCGGCAACCGTGTAGACGCCGGGCGCGAGGTTCAGAAAGTGCGCCTCACCCTTGGCGTCGGTCGTGGCTGTGACCGCCTGTGGGCCGGTAAGATCCACGGTGGCGCCAGGCAGCACGGCGCCGCTCGTGTCGGCGACCGTGACGTCAATGCGGCCAGTATAGAAGACCTGCGCCGTTGACGGCGCCGCATACGCCAATGTCAGAGCGGCCAGAACCATCAATCGAACGGTGAACAGTCTCATGCTCATCCTCTCCTGAAGACCTCAAATCCGGTTCTTACAAAGCGAAACGACACCGGCCACCAAGCGTTGCTGTAGACCAACATTTGCAACAAGTTAGAAGCACGGCATCGAAACGAGCTTACCGCGTCTTGGAATTTGATGACAATCAAAACCTTGCTCGGATCCCTGAAATGATGCAATTCAACACATAAATGGACCTTTTAGTCCCATAATCCAAACGGTTGGATGAGCTTTGTTTACATCACGACGCCGAACCGGGATCGCATCAGCCAGGCAAGCAGCAGCGACAACGCGAAAAACGCGACCAGCCAGTTAACGGAATAACCAAGCACGCCGATGGCGCGTTCCGGGTACGTCACGACGATCGATTCGATAGGAATGTCCGGATCGATCGGCGGCTCGCCAGGAAACAGCAACTGATTCAGAACACCCGATTCGAACCGCCCCGGCACCCGCCAGCCGACACGATTGGATGCGCGCACCTGTTTGGTGACGACCGTGCCACCGACGGTCACGCGCAATTCGAAGTCGCCCTGCCGATCGACGCCGATGCGCCACGCGGCCTCGCGTTCGGAAGGTATCCAGACAGCGGGTGTCTGCACCATGAGGCCCGGCGGCGCCTCGAGACCGATCACGGGCGCGCCGTTGGCTGGCACGGCCGCGTCTTTCAAGCGCACTTTGACGATGGTCGACTGCCCTGGCATCAAGCCGTCGTAACCGTAATAGAACTGAAGGTGCGCGACGAGCAGCACGAGCGGCAGGGCCATCCACAACAGCGGCGCGAGCGACAGCCGCAGGTACGTCAGGTTGTGACGCAGGACGTCGAGCAGGCCGTCGAGCGCCCGCACGTCGTCGTTGAACAGGCGCACCTCGAAGAACGCCGCCTGGATCCGCCGCTTCACCGCTTTGAGGTCGGGCTGATTCGAAACAGCACGAAACACGAGCAGCATGCCGATCGCCACCACCAGCGACACGACGGTGAGGCCGACGAGTGGCGGTAACGACTGAAACGGCGACAGCGCCGCGCCGACGAGCGCTCCGAGCCAGCGGTTGAGGGTGGCCACGTTCAGGAAATGTAGCCGAGCCCCTTCAAGCGCTTCTTGATCTCATCCTCCGAGCCGGCGTCGTCCAGGTGCTTCATCTCTTTTTCGAGCACATGCGTGATGAACTCCTCGACCGAGGAGTAGCCGGCTAATGCCGAATAGCGTTTCACCCTGGCCATGAGGGCTTTATCGAGCTTGATGCGCCCGGCTCCGAACATCACGTCCTCCGTTCATCGCTGTGATTTGCGCGCCGCCTTCGACGGGAATCCCTCGATTCCGAATTCAGCCAGCACCGCCGCCGCGACGGTGTCCAGCGACGGCGCCGGCTTGCGCAAAGCGCGGTTCGAGAGCAGCACGCCGGGCACCGTTTCGTGATCCATGCAGTGGTCGCCGCTCCACGGATCCGTGTTGTCGGCCATGACCTCTTTGGGGATGCCGCCGAGCGCGGTTTGATCGGAGGCGCGCGTGCCCTTGGCGTAGCCGACGATCAAATCCGGCGCGCGGTCGAAATACCCGGCGTCGGTGTAGACCTGCTCACGGCGATACACCTTGGTGATCGCGGGCAGGCCGGTGGCGGGGTCGATCGTCTGCAGCAATCGCGCGGCGATCTCTTCCATCACGCGCTCCCGATCGCCCGCGTCAACCGCGCCCGCCATCTCGCGTCCTCGAACATTGATGTACAGGCCGTTCAGCCCCACGCCGTAGGCCCGCGTGCGCGACCAGTCGACGTTGCCGAAGAATCCCGGATCGTCTTCCCGTGCCGGATTCGCCAGCGTCAGGAAACCCTCCTCCCTGAGCCAGCTATTGAGGTGAAACGTGCGCCGCCATGAGGCAAAGCCGTGGTCCGAGAGGACCACCAGCGTGTCGTCGGCGCCAATGGCGTCCAGCGTCTCGCCAACAATCGCGTCCAACCCGACATACAGCGCGTCGATGACCGCGGCGTAGTCGGGATCGGTCGCGGCGTCGTAAGCGGGGTGTCCCGGATCGCGCGCGCGAAACATCATATGGGCCACCTGATCGACGTTGCCAAAATAGTAGAAGAGCAGGCCGCCGGTGAAGTGGTCGAGCACGTGGGTGTACTGGACGCGATTTTCATCTCCAGCCAGCCGCGCCTGCGCGAGGAACTCGTCGCGCGACAGCACGCCCTGTTTGAGCGCCTGCGTGTCCTCCGGCATCCCCTGGGTGTAGAACCGCCCCGTCGCGGCCGCGAGTTGCTCGGCGAAGTCCGCCGGCGTCGACAGCGGCAAGGCCGGCGCCATCGGGTCCAGGTTGATCGGCGACACATACAGCTCGACGTGTGGCGTGATCTGCTTGAGATAGAAGCGGGCCATGCCGCGCAGGGTCTGGAACGGCAGCCTCAGATCGAAATCGATCGGCAGCCAGTCCGTCCACTCGCCCATCGCGAGCACACGCTCCTCGCCGCCGACCACCAGCTTGGCCACCGGGCGGTCCGCGTCGAGATACAACCGGAAGTCCGCGGTGACCGGCTCGGCGGTCGCGCGAAACGGATTCGTGGGACCGTGCAGTTGCGCCCGCACGATGTTGTTGTCCACCGACACCGGGTATAAGGCTCCCCCTGAGAGCGTGCGGCCGCCGAAGGCGTACGGATCCGAGGTATAGAACGAGAATGTTCCATAGGTGCCGAGCAGGTCCGGCGTGCCCATGCCGCTCAACTCGCGCGTCGCGGTTCCGGACGGAGGAAAATTCGCGGGCATCCGAACGATCGTGGTCGGGATGCCGCGCGCCTCGAGCACCTCCCAGAACGGCTGCCCCTGCCGCAGCGATTCCACGCGGCCACTCGACAGCGGAAACTGCCAGTCGCCGACCTTCAAGGCCCGGCTCGACGCCTCGATGCTCGTCGTCGACAGGTAAGGCAGCATCGTTGCCGGATCGCGATGGATGAAGTCGAAGACGCCGTGGCCGCCGGGATCGAGTCCGGTGATGAGCGTCGACCACGCCACCGGGCTTTGCGGCGGGATCGACGTCGTCAAGGGCGCAAAACCGCCGCTCGCCGCGAGCCGGGCAAAGTTCGGCAGACGGCCCTGCTCGATCAGCGCCCGCGTGATGCCGTAATCCAGGCCGTCGAAGCCCAGCACGATCACGCGCTTGCCCGAGGCCGAACGATCGCCGCACCCGCTCGGCCCCAGCACAACGAGGGCCAGCATCACGAGCGCGGCCGGCGATCGTCGCCACCTCACATCAACACCTTGCCTTCCATGTAAGACGGCGGCGGGATGCCGAACAGGTGCAGCGCGGTCGGCGCGATGTCGACAAGGGCCGGCTCCGCCGCGGTGATCGGCTGGTTGCAGAACAGCACGCCCGGCACTTGTCGCCGGTCGATGCAGTGATCGCCGCTCCACGCCTTGGTGTTGTCCTCGAACACCGGTCCCTTGACCACGCCACTGGCGCCATCCCACGAGATGCGATAGCCGGCGTTGTAACCGACCAGGAGATCGGGGGCGTTCTCGAGATAGGGGCCAGAGTACAGATTGCGTGTGTCAAAAACCTCGCTGATGGAGACCGCGCCCGCGTCCGCGTCGGCCAGGCCCGAAAGTTTTGCGATCAGCTCGCGTTTCAATTGCGCGGCTTCTTCACCCGGCGCGACGATGCCCTGTGCCTCTCGTCCGGTGAGGTTCAGGAACACGCCGGTCAAGCCCAGCGCGTAGGCGCGCGTTTTCGACCAGTCCACATCGAGCAGCCACTCCTTGCCGGGATCGCCGCCTGGCTTCAGCACGAGATAGCCGTGCGCGTGCAGCCAGCTGTTGATGTTCACGCCGCGACGGAACGAGTTGAAGCCGTGATCGGACAGCACCATCAGCACGTCGCCCTCCTCGAGCCGGGCCATGACCCGTCCGACGAGCGCATCGTTGTGAACGTACAGCTCCTCGATCGCGCCGTCGCACCCGGACGAGGCGCGGCCGCGCCGTGCCGGATGGTCCGGCTCGAGATACCGCCAGAACATATGCTGAATGCGGTCGGTGGCATCGAAGACGCAGACCAGCGTCCCCTGGCGCAGACGGTCGAGCCCGGCGAAGAACATCCGCTCGCGCTCCGCATCGATATCGTACGCCTGCCGCAGAAAGGTGCGTTCGTCGGTGACGCCTTCATTGAGCGCCCACGTGTCCTCGGCGAGGCCGAGCGTCGAGTACGGTCCGATCTTCCTGGCGAGATAGGTCGCGTAGTACGACGGATGGGAGATCGGCATCGCCGGTTTTTCAGGATCGATGTTGATCGGCGTCACGTAGAGCGACACGTGCTCGGCCATCTCGGTGACGAGCATCCGGCAGATGCCGCTGACGCGGATGAGCGGCGCCGCGTGAAAGGTCAGCGTGATCCAGTCGCTCAGCCGGCCGACTTCCAGCGTGTGGCCCTCGCCGTCGATGGTGAGCCGCGCGCGGTCGCCGTCGGCGCGAATCGACACCCCCAGCGTCAGCGCCGGTTCGCCGGCGACGAAACTGTTGGACGGCCCGGTGAGCGTGCCGGTGAAGCCATCGCCGTTCCGGCGCAGGTCGACTCGCGCGCCGCCTTCCTTGAAGCGGCCGCCGGCCGGGCGCGTGGTGAGCAGCGTGAACGTGCCCTGCGTGCCGAGCAGATCAGGCACGCTCATCGCCCTCAGCTCCGCACCATAAAAGCGGTCGGGAGGAAACGTGATCGGCACCCGGAGGATGGTGCTCCAGATGCGGTACTCACCGAGGATGCTCCAGAACGGTTTCGATTTCCGGAGCAGCCGCAGATCCGGACGCGACATGGGAATGCGAAAGCGCCCGAGCTTCAGGACCCGCGGCGGGCGGCCGACGTAGGCCGACGACAACACCGGCAGATACGTTCGTCGATCGCGATCGAGGAAGTCGAAGATGTTGTGCCTGGCCGGCGACACCCCTGTACTGAATGTCGACCACGCCACCGGCGACACCGACGGAAAGGTCGTCCGCAGGCGGTGATAGCCGCCCAGCCCCGCGAGCTTCGAAAAGTTCGGCAGCTTTCCTTCCGCCATGAAGCGATCGGTGAGCTTGGGGTCCTGACCGTCGAGGCCGACGACGATCAGGCGTTTGACGAGCGGCCTGGCGACGGGCCCGCGCCGTATCGCCCGGAGCGCGGCGCGGAACGGCCACACCAGCAGCGACGCGAGCGCAATGAGCATCGTGGTGAACACCACGAACAGCGACGACAGCAAAGCGAAGCCGGCGCCAGGGCCGATGTAGGCCTCGGCAGGTGCCACTGCGAGGATGATGCCGGCCCACCTCAGGATCAGGCGCCGGAGACAGGCTCTCGATCTCGAAACGCGCGGAGTCAAACTGCGCCGTATGGTATATCAAGCAACCTGAACATCATCTCGTGGTGGCAGCACACCTGGCGGCGCGCGATCTACGGGCGTCCGATCGTCGTCGTCTCGGGACTGCCGCGATCGGGCACCTCGATGATGATGTCGATGCTGGAGGCCGGCGGCCTGCCGGTGTGGACCGATGGCATTCGCGCCGCCGACGATCAGAATCCCAACGGCTACTACGAGCTCGAACGGATCAAGGACCTCGACAAGCCGATCGACAAGCGCTGGCTGCGCGAGGGCCGTGGCCGCGCGGTGAAAGTGATCTCGTCGCTCCTCGAGCACTTGCCGGCCGGCAACCACTACCAGGTGATCTTCATGAACCGCGACCTCACCGAGGTCCTGCAGTCGCAAGGCAAGATGCTCGCGCAACGTGGAGAGGGCCATGACCATGCGCGCGACGCGGCACTCGAGGCCGCCTACGCAGCGCACCTGCGGCAGATCGCGTCGCTTCTCGCCCACGACACGCGGTTCACCGCTATTCGCGTCGCGTATGCGGACGTCGTGGCGGATCCCGCGGCAGTAGCGACGCGCATTCAGGCCTTCCTCGGGACCGACCTCGATACCGAACGGATGGCCGCTGCGGTCGATGGCAGGCTCTACCATAATCGCTTGACACCGGGCGCCTAACCCTCCGTGTCCTCCGTACTTCTCCGTGTCCTCTACAGGCTCTCAGTATCAATCTGCGCGCGCTGCAGCTTGCCGCTGAAGTCCACGTAGACCGACTTCCATTCTGAAAACACATCGAGCGCCGCGAGGCCAGCCTCGCGGTGCCCGTTGCCCGTCGCCTTCGTCCCGCCGAACGGCAAGTGCACTTCCGCGCCGATGGTCGGCGCATTCACATAAAAGATGCCGGTATCAGTGTCGCGCATCGCGCGGAACGCGCGGTTGATGTCCTGCGTGTAGATCGACGCCGATAAACCGTAGATCACGTCGTTGCCGATCGCGACGGCTTCCTCCAGCGATCCGCACTTGAGCACCGCGACGACCGGCCCGAAGATCTCCTCGCGCGCGATCCGCATGTCGCGCGTCACGCCGGTGAAGATCGTCGGTTCGTGGAAGAAGCCGTGCTCGTAATCGCCAGCGGTGAGCCGGCGTCCGCCGCACGCCACCGTCGCGCCTTCCTGCTTGCCGATCTCGACGTACGACATCACCTTCTGCAGCTGCTTCTCGCCGATCGAAGGGCCGACCTGCGTCGCAGGTTCGAGCCCGTTGCCGACGCGGAGCGCGGTGGCGCGCGCCACGAAGCCTTCGACGAAGCGATCGTGGACCTTCTCGTGCACGATCACCCGGCTGGCCGCGGTGCAGCGCTGCCCGGTCGTGCCGAAGCCGCCCCACAAGCAGCCTTCGAGCGCCAGCTCCAGGTTCGCATCGTCCATGATCATGATGGCGTTCTTGCCGCCCATCTCGAGATGGACCTTCTTGAAGAACGGCGCCGCGTTCTGATTCACAAGCTTGCCGACGGCGGTCGATCCGGTGAACGACACGACCGCGACATCGGGATGCGTGGTGAGCGTTTCGCCGACGGCGGGACCGCCGGTCACCAGGTTGACGACGCCCGCGGGCACGCCGGCTTCTTCGAGCACCGTGACGAAGTGCACCGCCGACAACGGCGTCAGCTCCGACGGCTTCAGCACCACGGTATTGCCGCACACCAGCGCGGGGATGATCTTCCACGACGGGATCGCCATCGGGAAATTCCACGGCGTGATCATCGAGCAGACGCCGATCGGCTGGCGGACCGACATCGCGAACTTGTCGCGCAATTCCGAGGGCGCCGTGTGCCCGTGCAGGCGGCGGCCTTCGGCGGCGAGGAAATAAGTCATGTCGATCGCTTCCTGCACGTCGCCGCGGGTCTCGTCGAGCACCTTGCCCATTTCGCGCGTCATGTCGCGCGCGAACTCTTCCTTGCGCGCCACGATGAGCTGGGCGGCGCGAAACAGGATCTCGGCGCGCTTCGGCGCCGGCACGAGCCGCCACGATTCGAACGCGCGTTTCGCGGCGGCGATGGCCGCCACGGCGTCATTCGCCGTCGAGTCGGCGAACAACCCGATCAAATCTCGTGCATTGGCGGGATTACGATTTTCGAGCGTGGCGCCGGATTCCGAAGGCAGCCACTTCCCCCCGACAAAATTGGCAAAGGTCATCTGCCGATCATATGCCGCGCGGTCGGATGGACACATTTTGTCGGGCCTTGTGACGACCAATGTCACTTTTTAGGTCCGGTACACGTCTATTTCTGTAGGGAATACACCGATTCCGTATGGCGCGGTTCTTGAAGGTATCTGGCAGCAGGAGACGATTTATGACACCCGCCCACGAACAGGTCACCAGCAGCGCAATGCCGCGAGCCCTGATCATCGGTGCGGGTCCGGAAGCGCTCCTCGGCATCGAGCCAGTTTTGGGATCCAACCGCTTCCGTGTCGACTTTCTCGACAGAGACTCGACACCGTATATCGCCATTCGTCAGCGCCGGCCGGATTTGGTCGTCCTGTGCTTCGCCCCCGACGACGACGAAGCGTGCCAGGTGATGCAGATGCTGCAGCTCGATCCGGCCACGCGCCGCCTGCCGATCCTCACCTACGTCAACGGGGAGGCCTACGCTATAATCTCGAGCGAATGGCCTCGGACAAGCGGGATTCCGAGCGCGTCGAGTTCCTGGGAGCGCTGCACGGCGAGGTAATGGTGTTTCAGCCGTCTGCCATCCGCCAGATGAGTCATGGCGGGATGCAGGTCGAGACCAGTTTTCCCCTTCAACTGGATTCGTTGCACGATTTCCGTCTCACGCTCGGTAATCGATCGGTGGTCGTGAAGGGCCGCATTGCCCACTCACGCATCAGCGACGTCGATCAGGACATCATCACGTACCGGACCGGCGTCGAGTTCATCGAGCCGTCCGAGCGCGTAGCCGCGGCCATTTCCCATTTCGTCGACGCACTCGCCAAGCAGAAAGCCGCCAGCGGCATCAGCGTCGAATCCGATACCGACCGGTAGAAGTTCGCCCTAACGCGCGTTGAGGTGTTCGAGGTAGTCGCCCGACGCGATGCGCTCGGCGCGGCCCAGCGGCGCGTTGTAGAAATACGCCCACGCCTTTTCCACCCGGCCATCTTCGAGCGTCACCTCGGTGAGCACGCGCGTGTAGAGGCTGCGGCTCGGCTCGCTCGGGCGATACCCCTCGATTTCATCGAGCACCGACAACACCCCGGGCGCGTCGTGGGTTTCATAAACCTCGCCCCACACCAGGCTGTTGTCGTCGGCCGGGATCGCGGCAGGATAGATGCCCAGATCGAACAGCGCGGCCCTCATGGTGCCGCGCCCGGTATAGGTGAGCTTTGGGGTGATCCGCTGCCGCCCGGGTCGATTGAACGGGGACATCAGCGTGCCGTAGAAAAAAACGTGGTCGCCCACGTCGCGGATGATACTCGGAAAAGCGAAGGAGCTACTGGCCTACTGATTTGCCGGCTTACGGCCCTTGGCCAGGCCTTCGAGCACGTCGATCACTTCGGTCGGAATGGTGAAGGCCAGCGCCACGATGTTGCCGTCGCCGGAAATCACGAGTGAATCGGCCAGCTGCTGCATGCCAGGCTTGTTGGCCGCCTGCATCTTCGCCATCGCGAGGAATCCGGTCATCACGTCGCGCAGGTTCTTGGCCGTGGCCTCGTCCTTCGCCTCAGCCTTGAAGCTGCCGCTCACGCCGCCGTTGACGTGACCGGCGGCCGAGAACCACGAGATGCTCGGCATCGCGTTGCGGATTTCAGCCGGCAGACCCGCCTTGTCCGCGATCGCATCGAAGCGGCCGACCGCCCACGCGTTGGCGTTTTCGATTTCGTTCACCAGCTTCATCATGTCGTTGTTCGACACGATATTGCGGTTTTCGCGGCGCGCGTCGATCGACGCCTTCACCGAGGTGACGCTGCCGAAGGCCACGAGGTCCGCTTCAACGAAGCCAAACGCCATGTCATCGTCAGCGGTGTCGTTGGCGTTGTCGGTGTCGTGATGGGTGATGAGCCGCTTGCCCTGGTAATCGGAAACCTGCGCGCCGTGGTCGACGGCCAGCGCTTCAAGGCGCGCCGCGTTGTAGCGGCCACGGGCGAGGATGAGGAAGGCGCCGGCCGGGTTGTTGGCCATCCCGTCTTTCGGCATCACCGCGGCCACCACCGTGTCGACGTCCTGTTCGAGGTTGAGACCGGTCTTTTCTTCGAAGTCGTTCTTCTGGTCCTGCGACGGCTCGATGTCCTTGAACCGTTGCCGCAACTGGGAGTTCATCACCTCGCGGATGTTGGCGTAGGCCACCACGGCCGCGTCGGCGGGCACGTACTGGAGCTCCTCGGGTCCCGCGGCTCTCGAAAACACCGAAACCGGCAGGCCCAGGTAGGACGCTACGAGGCCGGTCCCCAGGCCAATCGCCAGAATCGCGCCAGAAATCGCCACGAAATACCGAGTCTTCTTCGACATGCGGTTCTCCCTAAGTCGTAATACGGTTCGGCGGGGCCGTTTGTTCGGCCTTTCGCCCCTGTAAAGCCTTCCTTGGGGCCCGCGAGCGTAGCGAGCGCCCTGAGCGAGCCGGTCGACCCGAAGGGTCGGCCGACGAGTCGAAGGGCTACTGCTCCAGCACGTATTCCTTGCGCTCGACCACCCTGGTGGCAAGATATAAAAATCCGGCCAAATATGCGAAAAGCCATGCCAAACAGACCCACACCGGCGGGGTTTCCCGGAACATGCCCT
>JBBDWL010000059.1:0-32380 GCA_040902895.1 Vicinamibacterales bacterium
ACGGGAAGACGTACTGCTGCAGCATCGCGAGCACGCCCATCAGCCCCGTGAGGATCAGGCTGTGCCCGATCACGCGGTTGAAAATCTCTCCCTCGCGACCGACCGCGCCCACACCCGCGGCGCCCACCGAGAGATTCTGCGGGCTGATCATCTTGCCCATCACGCCCGCGGAACTGTTGGTGGCGGCCATCAGGATCGGGTCGAGACCCGAAACGCGTGCCGTGGTGGCCTGCAGCGGACCGAACAACGTGTTCGATGACGTATCGCTGCCGGTGAGGAACACGCCGAGCATGCCCAGCCACGCCGAGAAGAACGGGAACAGCCAGCCGGTGGCGGCGAGCGCGAGCGCCATCGACGAGGTCATGCCGGAGTAATTCATCACCGTCGCGATCGAGAGAATGAAGGCGATGGTTACGACGGGCAGCCGCAGCTGCGTAAAGGTTTTTCGCATGGCCGCACCGAGGATGCCCGGCCTGGCGCCCGCGGCCACCATCGGGATAAGGGCAATCAAGGTCGCAAACATCACCAGCGTGCCCGCGGTGGCCAGAAAATCAAGACGGTAGGTCAGTGGATAGGGCGAGGTCGTGGCAACCACGGGCGTCGTTCTCTGCACGATCGCCATCGGCTTGCCGTCCACCAGCTGATATGCGCCCGGCCAGTTGAATTCCCACACCGGGAACCGGAAGCCTTGCGGATCGACGGCGGCGGTCTGTCCGATCCAGGGTTCCGGGCACAGGCGGTTGCCGATCTGGCCGCAGCGCAGGAGCGCCGTGACGTTGGCCGGCGGCTGCAACTGCGACATGCCGGCGAAGTTGCCGACCTGGCCGATCAACACGGTGACGATCAGGATGCCGTAGGTCGCATACGCGCGTCCCACGCGCCCGGACGCATCGACAATGGTTTCGGTCACGACCGGCCGGCCGTCGACGTAGCCGTCCTTCGGTCCCCAGAACTTCAGCAACAGCGCCACGCAGGCCAGCGAGAACAGCGCCGCCAGGGTATCGGTGAGCTCGGGTCCGATGTAGTTCGACACCAGGAACTGGCCGATCGCGAACGACAGGCCGGCCGTGAGCACGGCGGGGAAGACCGCCATCATCCGGCCCCAGCCGGCGTAGAGCACGACGAGGTAAGCGGGGATGATCAACGAGAAGAAGGGCAGTTGCCGTCCGACCATGGCCGACAACGCGCGCGTGGTGGTCTGCACGTCCTCACCGAGCATGGGCGCCAGCAGGCCGCCGAGCGTGGTCACCGGAATGCCGAGCGATCCGAACGCGACCGGCGCGGTGTTGGCGATGAGCGCCATCACCGCCGCCGTAATCGGCTCGAAGCCCAGGCCCGCGAGCATCGACGCGGTGATCGCCACCGGCGCGCCGAAACCCGCGATGCCTTCGATCAAGGCGCCAAAGCAGAACGCGACCAGCAACACCTGGATGCGCCGATCGGTGGTCAGCCGCGCCAGCGATCGCCGAATCACATCGAAGTCGCCGCTCTCGACCGAGAGGTTGTAGAAGAGCACCGACATCACCACGATCCAGCTGATCGGCCACAGGCCGAACGCCATGCCGTGCAGCGCCGCCGCCACCGTGAGGCCAAACGGCATGCCCCACACCAGCCAGGCCAGGAGCGCGGCGCTCGCGGCGCCGGCGCTCGCCGACTTCCAGGGCGCAAAGCGCCACCACGCCAGCATCAACGCGAGGAGCAGCGGCGGGATGGAGGCGACCAGGGCGGACAGGAGAATACTGCCGGCGACGGGGCTGTAGGACTGGACAAACAGTTCGGCCAAGGGCAACCTCGGCCGACACTATAGCGTTATCTGCGCCTTCTGTGCCTTCTGTGGCCTTACGACTCGCGCAAGGCGGTCATCGGATCGATACGGGCGGCACGCTGTGCCGGGAAGTACGCGGCGAGCATCGCCGCGCTGGCGAGCAGCACCACGAGCGCAGCCAGCAGAGCAAGGTTCGTGGTGACGAGGCCGAACAGGATCGATTGCATGACTCGGCCAACGCCGAAGGCGAGCGCCCCACCAACGACCGACCCGGCCATGCTAATGCCGAGCGCGCGCGTGCTGATCGCGCGGATCAACTGCCATCGGCCGGCTCCGAGCGCCATCCGCACGCCGATCTCCTGCGTCCGTTGCGTCGTCAGGAACGCCATCAGGCTGTAAATGCCGAGCAGTGACAAGACGAGCGCGATCATCGCGACGACGCCGAGAGCGCGGGCGATGAACGTGAAGCCGCCGGCGCGATCCTCGACCATCTGCTCGAGCGAGGTCAACGCGGCGATCGGCTGATCGGGGTCCATCGCGGCGACGGCGCGGCGGAAGTCCGCCGCGAGCGCCGTGGGATCGCCCACGGTGCGGATCGCGAAGTCGCCGCCGTAAGGAGGCGACTGGCTGATGGGCCGGTAGACGGTGTTGTCGCGGTCCGTGAACCAGTTGTGCACCACATCACCAGACACACCGACCACGCTGATCCACGGGCCGTCCGCCGCGAACCTGAAACGCTTTCCCAGTGCGTCCTGTCCCGGCCAGTAGCGCCGCGCCAGCGAGGCGCTGACCACGGCCACCTGCACGGTGCCGGGCCGGTCGCTGTCCTCGAACCAGCGGCCTCTCAGCAATGGGATCTTCAACGCGCTGAAATAGCCGTTCGAGCTCAGGCGATAGTTGACGACGCGGGCTTCAGAGGGAGCCAACTCAACCCCTTCCGGGAAAAAGGCGCGGCCGTTGTTGTTGAAGCCCGACGGAATGTTGTTCGTGACGCCGATGTCGGTGGCGGCTGGGATTGAACGCAGGCCGTCCATCACGCCCTCAACAAATCGCCGGCGTTTCTCGACGTCGGCATAGGTGCGTTCGGGAAGGTTGATGGTGCCCACCAGCACGTTGTGCTTGTCGAACCCGAGCACGCCGTTGACCGTGCGATCGGCAGCAATGATCGCGAGTGTCGATCCAAAAAGCAGCGCCAGCGCCAGGGCCACCTGCGTGGTGGCGAGCGTGCTGCGCAGCCACTGCCGCCGGCGTCCGGGAGTCAGGCTTCGGCCGGATTGCCGCAGCGTGTCGGATACTTGCGCGCGCGTCGCTTGTATCGCCGGAATCAACGAGAACAGCAGCATGGCGAACGTGCCCAGCGCCGCGGTGACCACAAACAATTGCACGTCGACGCGAATAAACGCCCAACCAGGAATGTATCGCAAGACCGACACCGGAATCGACGCGCGCGACAGCCCGAGCCCGATCGCCGTGAGCGGCATGGCCAGCAGCACCGCCAACACCGCCAGCAACAACCCTTCGAGCACGGTCTGCCTGAACAAGCGGGCACGACCGGCGCCAAGCGCGAGGCGCACGGCATATTCCTGGCTGCGTTCGGACCCGCGCGCCATCAGCAGGTTGGCGATGTTGGCACACGCGATTAACAACAGCAGCAGCGCGGCCACTTGCCACACGCCGATGAACGCGCCCGCGCCCTGATCCGCCATGCCTTCCGTAAAGGTCATCACGCGCGCCAAGCGATTGCGATTGGTATCGGGATAGTCGCGTCGCTGCGTTTCGATGATCGAGGTGAGCTCGGCGCGCGCCGACTCCGGCGTGTGACCATCGGCGAGCTTCGCGAACGCGCCGTAGGAATTCAATCGCCGGTTCGCCCATTGCTCGTCGGTGAGCGCCAGCGGCGCCCAAACCTCCGCGCCGTCGGGAACGCTAAAACCCTCCCGCGCCACGCCGACGACTTCATGAGGTTCGCCATCAAATCGGACGGTCTGGCCGACAATGTTGGGATTGCCGGCGAAGCGGCGCTGCCACAACCCGTGGCTGAACACCACCCGCCGATGTTGCCCCGGCCGCGTCTCATCTTCGAGGAACTCGCGTCCGAGTGCCGGCGGCGACCCAAGCAACGAAAAGAACCCCGCCGACACCAGGCGCCCCGGCACCTCTTCAGGAACATCGACTCCCGAAAGACCCGCATCCCACCACTGGTGCAACGACCATTGCGAGACCGACCTGGCACGCTCGCGCCATTCGCGCAAATCCGCGGCCGACACGTTGTCGCGATCGACGAACGTGTCGTCCGGCGCCATGGTTGTGATCACGAGCAATCGATCAACGCCGTCGAAACGGAACGGCCGGAGCACGAGTGCATCGAGCAGGCTGTAGGTCGTGCTGTTCGCGGCCAGGGCCACGGCGAGCGTAATGACCACCACTGCGGCGAGCCCGCGGCGCTGGGTGGCCGCACGCCAGGCATCGAGCACGTCGCGCGTCAGGCCGGACCACCCGGATCCGCCCGGCTCATCAGCGGCGATCGCGATCCAGCGCGCCGGCGGCTTGCGGTGCAGGAGGCGCGCGAACCCATAGCGCACGGCGATGCCGGCGCTCTGTCGGAGGTGCCAGCGCCTCGCCCCCGCGGGCCCAAGGCGCCGCACCTGCAGTGCATATTCTTCGCGAAGGTCGCCCATGATCGAGTCGCGGTGCTCGGGATCACGAACGACGACCGAAACGAGCTGTTCGGCGAATCTCATGACTGCTCCAAGATGGACTCGAGCCCCTTGGCCATGTTGCTGAGGGATTCGTGCGTCGCCCGGATGGCCTTGAGGCCGGCCGAGGTGACCGTGAAGTATCGACGCGCCTTGCCGCCGCGCTCTTCGGTGGCGTCGCCCATCCGCGATCGCAGGCAGCCCTTGGCCTCGAGGCGATCGAGGCCCGTGTACAACGCCCCTCTTGCCACCGGCCGCCCGGTACGGATTTCGATCAGCTCGCGGATGGGAACGGCATAGGCATCCTCCGGCAAGTGGAGGATCGCCAACAGGACCGCGTATTCGAACTCTCCGAGGTAAATGGGTCGCATGTCTGCATTGCAGGCTAAATCAATGCCTGCATCGCAGTCAAACAGACGCGAGTCGCCGCCGCCAGGTTCCCGGCCGGCGGTCGAGGGCCGAGCGCCCGGTGGCGCCGCACGACCAGGGTTGTCAAGCACCGTGCCTCCTGTTATGGTTCGCCTACGGATGGATCGATGAGCCAGAAGCCGAAGGCAGACCTGGCGCCCCCGACCGGCCCACCGTCACTCTCCGCCGACCTCGTCGACGCGTCTGTGCTCGACGGGTTGATCGAAAAAACGCGCGTGGAGCGGCAGCTCGAGGCGTTTCGGTCGCGGGCGCTCGAAATGAAACAGAAGGTGGACCCCGCAGTCTCGGCGCGCGTGCTCGCCGATTACGACGCGCGGCTGCACGCCTTGCGGGCCGAAGCCGAACCGTTGCGCGCCCGGGCGCGATCGGAGTGGGAGAGGCTGCGTCCCCTCTATACGGAAGTCGGCGACCGGGAGAAACGCGCCCAACTCGACAAACAGGAGTCGGAGTTCCGCCACGAGGTGGGGGAGATCGAAAAGGCCGAGCTCCGGGAGCGCGTCGAGGCGTGTGAGACGGTGCTCGAGACCTGCCGCGCGGATACGGCCGTACTCGATCGGCAGAAAGCCCGCTTCCTCGAAGTGTTTACGGAAGCCGAGCTGACCGCCGCCCCGCCGGCCGCGCCGGAGCCGGCGCGCGCCGATACCGCTGTCACCGCCACCGGGACCATGGCCTCCCGCCCTCCCGCGCCGGAGACCACCGGCGCGCCAACCATGATGGCCGACCCGCGTTCGATCCGCGTCGAGGTGGCGGCTGCGGCGTCGGACGCCACGGTGTTCGCGGCCGCTGACGAGCCCGACGCCACGATGCTCGGTCCCCGGCCGGTGCTGGTCGACGACACCGAGGAGGAAGGCACGCTCATTCTGCCGGAGGGCGTGCTCGTGGTGATCGACGCCAACGGCGGCGAAGCCTCCCACCGGCTCTCGGCGATGGCCTACCTCGGACGATCCGACGACAACCAGATTCGCGTCTATGGCGGCGGCGTGTCACGTCGTCACGCGTTGGTCGTGGCCGAGCGCACCGGATTTCGGATCGAGGATCTGGGCTCGCAGAACGGCACGCTGGTCAACGGCAAACCGGTGCAGCGCGCGGTGCTGGCGCACGGCGACATCATCGCGCTCGGCGACGCCACGCTCCGGTTCGAGTTGCCGGCGGCGCGGCACGCGTAGGCCGGTGCGATCGCAGACTCCGCCGGGGCGCCTGGTGTCCCGGCACCGTGACTGCTCGTGACGATGGACATCGAGGTTTCAACTCAAGGTGAGGTCGGCGTGGTCGCGCCCGCCGGTGTGCTCGACGGCAAGGCGGCGCTGGCGTTCGAGCGCAAACTCGTGGAGCTGCTCGACGCCAAGACGACGCGGCTGGTGATCGATCTCACCCGCGTCACGCTCGTCACGAGCGCCGGGATCCGCGCGCTTGTGATGGCGGCAAAGCGGCTGCGTGGTGTGGGCGCGCTGGCGCTCTGCGGCCTCTCGCCGCAGGTCAAGAGCGTGTTCGATGTCGCCGGCCTCGCGAGCGTCTTCACCATGACCACGTCGCTGGCCGACGCTGTCGCGACCGTGGCCGCCGATGGCAAGCAACAGGCCGTGGCGCAGTCACGGCTCGCCCGGCTGCTGCTTCGTGTGCTCGGCAGCGGCGATGCGGTGTCGGCGCCAGCGCCCGCTGCTGCGGGTCCGCCGTCGGCGCTGGCCGCGACGGTCGTCAAGCTTCTGTCCGGCCGCTGATGCCGCAGCTCATTTTCGAGGACGGCCCGCGGGCGCCAATCGAGTTCGACGGCGAGATCGTGGTGGGCCGGGGGCTTCAGGCCGACGCGGTCGTGGACGATGCCAGCGTCTCGCGCCGGCACGCCATGCTGCGATGGCACGGCGGCGAGTGCGTGCTGGTCGACCTGGGTAGCGCGAATGGCACGCTCGTCAACGGGCAGCGCGTCGTCAAGCCGACGCGTCTGAAGTCGGGAGATATCGTCGCGTTCGGATCGGTCCGGACGCGGTATGCCGGCCGGACGAGCACTCCCAACGGCGAGGCGGCCGGCAAGGCGGCGCCGGCCATACGCGCTGATGCGACCGCTACGGTGCTGCTGGCCCTGCCGTCTGACGCCGGCCCGAGCCCGTCTGGCGACGACGAAGCCGCGGCGGGGCTGCGACAGCGGCTCGAGCTGCTCGAAGCGCTGGGCGCGCTCGGCGGCCGCACCTTCAATCGCGATGCGCTGATCGCGATGGTGCTCGAGCGGGTTTTAGCACTCGTGCCGCAAGCCGAGCGGGCGATCGCCATGAACTGGGATCCTCCCACCGAGACGTTGTCGCTCGCTGGTGTGCGCGCTCGCAGCCACGGCCACCCGTCGGTCCGCGTCAGCGGCACGCTGCTGCGCGAGGCCATCCACCGGCGCGAGGCGCTGGTCGTCGTCGACACGGGCAGCGACCAGCGCTTTGCCGCCGCCGAGTCCATTGTGGCCGCCAAGATCCGCTCGGCCATGTGCGCGCCGATGCTCTTCGACGATCGCGTTTACGGCGTGCTGCAAGTCGACGCGCCGCGCTCGCACGTGCTGTTTGGCCGCCACGACCTGGCCCTGCTGGCGTCGGTCGCGGGCTACCTTGGGATGGCGCTCGGTTTCGCTCGCCTGCACGACCGCGAGCTGCAGCGAGAGCTCGTCGAGCGCGACCAGGACCTGGCGCGCCGGATCCAGCGGCGCTTTCTACCCGAACAGCTGCCCGAGGTCCGCGGCTGTACGTTCGCGCTGGAGTACGCGCCGGCGATGTTCGTCGGCGGCGACTTTTTTGACTTCATCGGGCTCGAGGCGGGGCGCGTCGGCGTTGCGCTGGGTGATGTATCGGGGAAAGGGGTTTCGGCGGCGCTTTATGCCGCGCGGCTGGCGAGCGAGCTGCGGCATCACGCCGCGGGAGAACGTGAACCGGCGACGATCCTCGCCAAACTCAACGCGAGCCTCGCCAGTATCGATCCGGAAGGCATGTTCGTGACCCTCGTGCTGGCAGCGCTCGACCCGGCGTCGAACGTCCTGGTCGTGGCGAATGCGGGCCACCCGTTACCGCTCCTCCGCAGTGCCGACGGCCAGGTGCGCGAGCTGGGCCGAGGCGGCGCGCTGCCGCTTGGTATCTCGGAGGGCAGCAACGTCGATCGGACGGAGCATCAGCTCGCCCCCGGCGAAGCGGTGCTGCTCTTCACTGACGGCGCAAGCGAAGCGCTGAGCCCTGCCGGTGAGGTACTGGGTCTGCCGCGGCTCCTCGATACGTTCGCGCGAGCCGGGGCCACCGCCGACGGCGCGGTGCGTGCCGTCGTGGACGCCGTCCGCGCCCAGGAAGCCGGGGCGGCGCCAAGCGACGACCTCACGCTCGTGTGCTTACGGCGCACGTAGGAAGGTAGGTCCGCCGCCGCGCTCACAGCGTCGCACGCACTCGCGCCGCCAGGCCATCCTCCGCCAGTTCATCCAACGGGAACATCGCCAGCCTGTAGATGAGGTGTGCGAATTCACCGAGGTCCGCAAACCGGCCTGCCTCAGCCACGGCCATGGCTTCCAGATTTATCACGGCCGCGTGGGCCATCCGCATGAGGATGTCGAACGCTCCGTCGGACAGCGCCGGCGTGCCGCGATAACCCTCGAGCCGGCCGCCGGCGCGGAAAGCGGGGAAGGCCTCGAGGCCCAGAAACCGCCGCGCAAGATCGCCGCGATAGGTGCCAAAGGCACGCACCAGGCCCACGAAGTCGGCGAGCAACTCGTCGGCGGCGTGGCTGCGCAGCAGGCCGAACACGCGATACGTGAAGTAATGCGTCAGCTCGTGCTCACGGCGGATGACGAGCGAGCGCGCGCGCCAGTCGTCGTCGTCGAGGCCTGCATGCTGAGCCGCCGTGTGACTGTAGGGCCCGCGGCTCAGGATGATGAACCGATCCTGGTAGAGCGCCTTCTGCGGCACCAGCCGCGCGAACTCCTCCTTCCACGCCTCGTCGCTGCCGCCGCCGGGCTGGCTGCGCGCCCACGCTTCACGGTGCGCGGCGATGCGGTCCCAGTTGTTGAAGCCGGTCACGATGCAGGCGCCCATCGAGGCTGGCACCTTAGCCGGCTCGTTGCGTTCGGTGAAGGCCTGCACAAGCCGCTCGAAATCTGCGCGTGTCGACGCCGTGATGACGGGCACCGTTCCGGCGAGGGTGGCCGACAGCTCGAATTGCAGGCCGGCGGGATCCGCGAGGGCCAAACCGGTCGCGAACTTACGATCCGCTTCGTCGGCGCGACCGGTCCGCGTGGCGGCGCGATACGCGTCGTCGGCGCTGATGCCCGCCGCGATCGGTACGCGTAGCTGCACGAACCGCCGCCGGAGCGACGGGAACGGACCCTCGCGCCGGGCGTCGTCGGCGTACAGCCGCCAGCGCTCGAGGTGGGGTTCGTCAGGGAGAGGGAAGACGGGCGGCTCGCTCCGGGCGGCGTACGGATGCGCGCAGTAGGCCGCGAGCTCGTCGAGCACCGAACCCGCGGCGCCGTGGCGCCGCAATCGGTCGAACGCCGGCGTCATACCATCTGACGGCGCGCCAGCTCTGCGAACTTGCCGTTCTTGTCCATGAGCTCCTGGTAGGTGCCCTTCTCGACGATCTGGCCGCCCTCCAGATAGCAGATGGTCGTCGCGTTGATGATGGTGCTCAGCCGGTGTGCGATCACGATGCGCGTCGCATCCATGCGATCCATGCTCTCGGTCACGATCGCCTGGGTGCGGTTGTCGAGCGCGCTGGTCGCCTCGTCGAGGAACAGGATCTTCGGCTTGTTCACGATCGCTCGCGCGATCATCAGTCGCTGGCGCTGGCCGCCCGAAAGCGTGCCGCCGCCCTCCGACACGTAGGTGTGCATGCCCATCGGCATGGCGCGGATATCCTCGGCCAGCCCGGACCGCTCGGCCGCGTCCCACGCGTCCTGGAGGGTGCGCGACGTCGTGCCGATGATGTTGCGATAAATCTCGGTCGGCATCACGCGGCTCACTTGCATCACCACCCCCATTTGCTGGCGGAGGAGCCGCACGTCGATCGTCGAGATGTCCTGGCCGTCAAATGAGACCGAGCCGCTCGCGGGCTGCTCGAAGCCGAGCATCAGGCGCATCAGCGTGGACTTCCCGCACCCGGACGCGCCCACGAACGCCACGAATTCGCCGGCCTGGATCGACAGCGAGAGGTCCTTGACAATCCACGGGCTGTCTGCCTCGTAGCGGAAGTGCACGCGCGACAGCTCGATGCCGCCGGTCAGCTTGCCGGGGAAGGCCTTGCCGCGATCGACTTCGGGCCGGGCTTCGATGATCGGCCGCAGCCGTTCGTAGATGGGCAGGATCTTGAGCATATTGAGCGACGCGTCGCCGAGGGACTGCATGGCCGCCAGGAATAACGCGTACGCCGTTGTAAACGCGATGAAGGCGCCGGTCGTCATCATCGGCTGGCCCGCCTCGGCCGCAGCGTCCGCCGCCGACACCATGACCAGAAAAATGGCGATGGTGGAGAGAACGGGGAACGTCGTCGCGAAGGTCGCCGCGGTGTTCTTGATGGTGCCGATCTTGAAACTGATGCGCCGCTGCTCGGCGAACTGCTGCGCCCAGACGCGGAACGCGTGCGGCTCGGCGCCGCTGATGCGCAGCTTCGACACCCCCGAGATGAGGTTGAGGACGAGACCCGCGATGCGGCCGCGCAGCTGCATTTCGACGCGCTGATGGCGGAGCTGCAGGTAATTCGCGAGCATGTTGGTGCCGACGAAGATCATCGTGAGGACGATGGCGGCGAACGCGAGTCTCAAGTCGTAGGTGAACATCTGGAAGATGTAGAACACACCACTGACCGATCCGAGGATTGCCGCCACGCCGGCGCCTGAGATGAGCTGCTGGATCTGATCGACGCCACCGGCGCGATCCGCCAGATCGCCGGCGGAGTACTTCCTGAAGAAGCTGACCGGCAGGTTCAGAATGCGGTCCCAAACCGCCGCCTGGATCGACGACTCGAGGCGCGACTGCACACGGACCACCGCCACGCCCTGCGTCAGCTTGAACAGCGTCGACGCGAGGGCCGAGAACAGTAGTGCGACGCCGAATGTCCACAGCATGGTGCGCTCCGCCTGTGGAATCGCCGTATCGAAGAGCTGCCCGGTAAGGTACGGCGTCACCATACCGAACATGCCGACGGCGATTGCCATGCCGAGCACCCACCAGAGATCACTCTTCACGCCGCGGGCGCCAAACGCGATCAGGTCCCTCGCACTCGACGCGGTGTCGGGCAGCGGGCGATAGCAGGTGTACGCAAACGGCGCGATCGTGTCGGCCACTTCGGCGTCGATCGGGGTGCGCGTGCCCGCCTTGGGATCGATGCACACATACGACCGCGGACCGTTTGGCAACACCGCCACCGGCAGGTTGGTATCGGCGCGTTTACCGACCAGCGGCCCGCAGTCTTTCGTCCACCAATCGTCGCGCAGCGCCACCACGCGGGTTCGGAACCCCGAGGCATTGGCCACGGCGGCGACTTGCTCCTCGAAGGTGAGCCCCTCATCCGCTGCCGGATGCGCCCTCACGTCGATGCCGAGCACCTGGCCGACGGCGGCGCATGCCTGCAGCACCGGCTCGCGCGCCGCGGCCTGCAGGAACTCACGCGGCGTTGCTCCCTCGGTCGACATCACCGAGCCGATGGCGTCGTACGCGGCCGCTTCGGCCGCCTCCGAATGCCGGCTCTTCTGCTGCAGGCGCACGTACTCGTCAGCCGTCGCGAGCTTCTTGCCGACGAACTCGCACTCGCAGAGCACCTGGTGGAAGACTTCGAGTCCGTACCACAGCGCCGAGTCGCGAAGCGCCGCGGCGGTGGTGACGGGTCGGATCAGGAGCGCGCCGAACTCGTCGCCGATTGGCTGAATCCAGGTGTCGGGCGACACGGGGAACAGCGTGCGCTTGTGCTGGAAGACGGGCGTCGCGAGATCGTTGAACAGGATCGAGCCGCTCCAGATATCGATCCACAGGATGCCGCTCGTCGACGTCGCCTTCTCGTTGGGCTGCAGTTCGAGGGCCTGAGCGCTGGCCAGGAGTTTCTCGTCGAGGCGCGCGCCGTCTCCGCTCGAGAGCGACTTGGCGAGCCCACCCACCCAGGTGTCGATAAGGGCCGCAATCGACGCCGCGTTGCCGGGGACCGTCGCCAGCTCGCGAAACCGCAGCCGTGGAATCTTGCGCAGCAGCGTCCCGGGCTTGGGCACCGCCATGAATGCCGACCCGCGAGCGTCGTGCGGGTCAAACCCCATGAAGCACTGGCCCGCGACGATGCCGAGAAAGTGCGTGCGCGGACCGACCGGCACGCCCTTCTCCATCGCGACGGTGAAGATAAGCACGCCACCGTTGACCACGTACCAGACAGTCTCCGGATCGTCGAGCAGGAAGGGTTTGTGGGCGAACCCCTCAACGGATTCGCCTTCGTCCTCGAGGCGGGTCGCGGCTGTGACGAACGCCGGCACCGGCATCACCACGCTTTTTTCGAACGCGAGATCGAGCGCCGGCGCAGCGCGGGCCGGCGCCTCGGGCGCCGCAGGAACGGCAGCCGAGGGCAGCAGCTCCTGCGGAACCGGCAGGAATCGCGTCGCGTCGTCCGGCTCCTTGACCGCGATCGGGGGCGCCGGCTCGAAACGCGTCGCGTCGTCCACGTCGGGCACTCGGCCCGGCGCCTCGAGCGGCGCGGCTTCGGCGCCGGCGGGCACGCATTCCAGCACGACGCTCGCGCCCAGACGGAACTGCTGCCGGGGCTTGAGCAGCGCCGTCTCGACTTGCTTATCGTCGACCCACACGCCTGCGCTGCTGCCCGCGTCGGTCAGCAGGAAGCCGGAGTCGGTAGCCGCAAGCGTCGCGTGGCGTCGCGAGATGTCCCGATCGGAGAGCACGATCGTCGCATCCATGCCGCGGCCGAGCGTGGCGCGGCCGGTCGACACGACGAACTCCTGGCCGGCTTTCAGGTGCGCGCCCGGCTCGACGACGCGAACGATGAAGGCCGCGGCCGCCGGACTGGCGCTCAGCCCGGGCGGCTTCGGAATGAAGAGCGTTGCGGCATCGTCGGCCGGTGGCGGTGGCGCCGGCAATGGCGCCTGCACGTCACACTCGAAGCGCGTCGAGCCGATGAGGAAGGCCTCGCCGTGGCGCACCACCGCATCGGTGATTGGCCGGTCCTGAATCCAGACCCCGTTGGCGCTGCCGAGGTCGATCACCCGCAACGCGCCGTCGGCCATCGGCTCGACCCGCGCATGCCGGCGCGAGGCGAGCGAGTCCGACAGCACGACGTCGCAATCGCTGCCGCGCCCGATCGTCAGGGCTCGTTGCACGTCGCGCACCTCCCGACTGCCGGCGTCAGTCCCGCCGGCAACAATTCGCAGGCGGATCGCCAGCTGTGGGGCCAACGGGGTCTGCAGCGGGTTACTCATGTCCGTCAGTGCATGGCAATGAGGTGCCGGTATGGTCCTTCGGCTTCCTTCATCTCGTCGTGCGTGCCGCGCTGCACCACCTTGCCGCGCTCCATCACGATGATCTCATCGGCGTCCTTGATGGTGCTGAGGCGGTGGGCGATGATGATCGTCGTGCAGCCGCGGCGGCGGATCGCTTCGTCGATGCGGAGTTCGGTGGTCGGATCGAGAGCGCTGGTGGCCTCGTCCATGATCACGATGGTCGGCTCGCCGACGAGCGCGCGTGAGATTTCAAAGCGCTGACACTGGCCGCCGCTGAAATTGCCGCCGCCTTCCTGCACGCGCGCCTGGTAGGCGCCCTCGCGGGCTTCGACGACTTCAGCGATCTCAGCGTCGCGGCACGAGGAGCTGACGCGCGCCGGCAGAATCGTCGGATCCCACATCGTGATGTTCTCGGTGACCGTGCCGCCGAACAGGAACACTTCCTGGTCGACGACCGCGAGCGAGTTGACGATCAGGTCCCGCGGCACCTGCTCGCGCGGCACGCCGTCAAACAGGATCTGGCCGCTCCACTGCTTGTAGAGCCCCGACACGACCTTCGCGACCGTCGACTTGCCGCTGCCGCTGGCGCCAACCAGGGCGACCCGGCGGCCCGGCTCGACGACGAGATTGAAATTTTCGACGAGCGGTTTGTCGAGCGGGCTGTAGCCGAACGTCACGTCGCGCAACTCGACCCGCCCCGACAACTTCACCACCGTGGGTGGGAACGGCGATGCGGTCGCCGCATGGGCGTACTGGGGATCTTCAGGGAAGCGGATCACGTCGTCGACGCGATTCATGTCCGCCTGCAGCTCCTGCAGCGTGGTGCCGAACTGCACAAAGTTGGCGAGCGGGCGCGTGAAGCTGACGAGCAGCGTCTGATAAGCGACGAGCATGCCGACCGAGAGTTCGCCGTTCATGACCTTCAACCCGCCAACGACCAGCACCGCGGCTGTTGACAGCGTCTGCACGAGTGGCGGCACCGCCTGCAGCAACTGCGTCATCACGTTGATCCGCTGTTCGGTGTTGATGCTCTTGGCGTAGTAGCCGGCCCAGCGCGCGAAGAATTCCGCCTCCGACCCGGTGGCCTTCATCGTCTCGATCATCTGCAGGCCGTTCATGGCCGTGCCGATCAGCTTGCCCTTATCCTGCGCAAGCTTCTGGCTGGCGTCGACCCTGATCCGGCCGCCGAAGCGGGTGGCGGCCACGTTGAGGCCGGCAATGACGATGACCAGCAACGTCAGCGAGGCGCTGTAGAAAAACATCAGCACCGCGTAGAACACGGTCATCACGAGATCGATGGCCGTGGTCGCCAGCTTGCCCGACACGACGCTGGCAATCTTGTCGTTCAGCAGCACGCGCGACCCGATCTCGCCGGCGAAGCGCTGCCCGAAGTACGCGGCGGGCAACCGCAGGATGTGATTGAAAAACTTACTCGAGGTGCTCAGCGCAAGCTTGGTCTCCAGCCGCAGCAGGTAATACTCCTGCAGCCAGGTGAGCCCGCCCTGGATCAGCAGCGTCAGCGCCATCGCGATCAGCAGCGGCTGCAGCATCCAGCCCTGGCGGCCGACCAGGTACTCGTCGATGAAGATGCGGGCGAAGGCGGGGACGACGAGCCCCGGCACCACCAGGAACAATCCACAGAGCACGACGAACATGAGCGCCGTCTCCGAACCGTCGAGGCGCCGCCGCAGCGCCGGCAGCATGTTGGGCGCCTGGCCGCCCTTGGTGAACTCCGGTCCCGGCGTGAAGGTCATGACGACGCCGGAGTACGAGGCGTCGAGCTCGTCCATCGAGATCTCGCGCGGCCCCTGCGCCGGGTCGTTCAGCTGCGCTTTTCCCTTCTTGAAGCCGTCGAGCACCACGAAGTGGTTGAAATTCCAGAACAGGATCGTCGGCAGCGGCAGCTCATACAGCTTCTCCAGCTTGTCGTACTTGTAGCCCTTGGCGTCGATGCCGTACTTGCGCGCCGCCTTCAACACGTTGCTGGCCTTGCTGCCGTCGCGCGAGACGCCGCACTCGTGGCGCAACTCCTCGAGCGGCACCCAGCGCTCGTGATAGGCGAGGACCATGGCGAGGGCCGCCGCGCCGCATTCGACAGCTTCCATCTGCAGGATGGTCGGCGTCTTGACGCGGCGGTTCGGCGGCGGGGGCGGCGCCACCGCTTCGGGGGCCGCTTCGGCCGCGGGAGTGGAGGTTTCGGGAGGGGTCACGATCCGTTTTACCCGCGTCGGGCCCTTATCCGCCGCCCAGCGACGAGCGGATCATCGGCAACACGTAAGCGATTGGTGGCTTGCGGTCGACCACGAATGACGACACCAGCCGCGTGCCGCTGTCGATCTTGAACGGCGGGCCGCTCGACGACGACCAGAGGTAGCCGCTCGGCGCGGACGGATTGGGCTGAAGTTCGACGCGGACTTCAATCTTGGTCGCGGAGCCGATCAGCTCCTTCGCCAACGTCTGGTTCGCGACCACCGCCATCACGCCTTCCGGCGTCACCGGGTAGTCGCCGACGGTGGTCACCTTGCCTTTGAGGAATCCATACTCCTCGCGGCGAACCGTGCTGGGTGAGATCTGGGCTTCCATGCCGACGCGGACGCGTTTGCCGGTCGCTGAATCGACATACGCGATCACTTCCAGGGTGGTCGACGGCGGCTCGATGGTCGCGATCACCTCGCCGTACGACACGCGATCACCCACCGCTTTCTTGAGCTCGACCACCCGCCCCGCGACGGTGGCCTTGACCTGCGTGGTCTGCTCGGCAGTCGACGTGGCGCGCTTGGTTTCGAGCTGCGCCATCTCCACCGACGACTGCCGCGCCCGAATGCGCTGCTGGACGGCGGCATTGCTCGCGCGGATGCTGTTGATCTGTCCGCGCAGGTTCGCGACGGTGCCGCGCAGGCCGAGCACCTGTTGCTCGAGGGCCTGCACGCGCGGCGCGGTGATCAGTCCCTTCGCCAACAGCTCTCGGCGCGAAGCGAGGTCGGCCTCGAGGCTGCCCAGCTGGGCCTGGGTGCTATCGATCTGCGTTTGGTAACCGGCAACGGTGGCGTTGTTCTGCGCGATCGTCGCCCTGTCTTCCGCGGATCCAGCCTCCGACTCGCGTTGCGCTTCGTCGAGCTTGGCCTGCGCGGTGCGCACCTGGTCCTCGGCGCTCGCTTGTTCGAGCTCGCCGACCACCTGGTCAGGCTCGACCATGCCGTTCAGCCGGATGTCGAGCTTGGTCAGCACGCCGTCGCCGCCGGCCCGCACCTCGCGGAGACTGCCGCCCCGAATCAACAGGCCCTGGCCGTCGATACGCTCGGGGACCGAATAGAAAATCGCCCAGACCAGGGACAGCAACAGCACGGCGCCGATGGTTCCAAGCGCCACCCACGCGCGCGGCGCGGTGACCTCCATCAGCACGTCCAGGCGCTCGGGTGACGCGAGCTTTTCAAGCGCCGACTTGCGGAACAGGGGATTGTCACTCACGGCCGGCCTCCGATCACATAGGTGGTCGCGTTGAAGAGCAGCGCCTCGGACGCGAGCGCTTCGCCGTCGTAGCGCATCAGCTCGCCGGTGTCGAACTGCAGGCGCGCCAGCGTGCTGAAGTAGGCGAGCAAGTCGTCAACGAGCAGCACCTGCTCGCGCGTGAGGTCTTCATCCGTCGCGATCAGATCCATCACGGTGGCCTCGCCGGCGCGCAGCTGAGCGAGCGAGTTCTGCAACACGTCGCGTTGCCGCTCGATCGCGAACCGGCGGCGTTCGATGGCCGCGGCGCGGGAATTCAGCGATCCCGTGACTCGCATGATGCTGTCGCGCGTCAGCCGGTCGAGGTCCTGTCCCTCAATCGTGCTCCGGCGGACGTTCGCCTCGGCCTGGAGGCTCCGGCCGATATACCGGTTCTTACGGAACGGCAGCTCGTACGAGATCTGCACTTTGACGAACGGCTCCCAGCGTCCCGTCAGCGAGCGATAGAAGCCCTGCGGCGTGGCAAAACGCACCGGCGACAATCCGGGCGGCGGGAACACCGCGAAGTCGCTGTAAATTGGATGCAGCTCGTCCGGCATGAACCGGAAGAGCGGATTGTCGTAGGTGTTCGACAGTCCGCCGCTGATCGTCATGTCGTACCTGGCCCGCAGGTCGGCGCGCGCCGCTGTCGCCAGGATGCCGGCGGCGTCGCGAAGCGCGCTGAGCGCGCGACGGTCCTGCCGCGCGGCGAGCGCGGCCTTAATCATGGTCTCGGCATCCGGTGCCGCCTTGATGTCAGCGAACCCTTCGGGCGCCACCGGCAGCGCGTCGGCTGACGCGACGTCCATACCCATCGCGCGCACCAGCGTGACCTGCGCTTCGACGAGCGCCCGGCGCGCCTGGCTGTTCGCCGCTTCGGCGCTGGCGGCGTGGGCCCGCGCGCGATTGAGATCGATTTGAGCCAGTTCCTGGGCGTTGACCAGTTGCTCGGTCAGCGACACGAGCTCGCGCTGCCGCGTCGAGGATTCACCGAGATAGCGCACGCGTTCCTGCGAAGCCACGAGGCCGACGTAGGCGAGGACCGTTCCGAACGTCCGCTCGGTGAGCGTATGTCGCAGCCGCGCATTCTCCGCACGCACGTTGAGCGCCGCGGCCCGTTCGGGCGCCGTCACCGTGGCCCGCCCGCCACCACGCGCCAACGGGACTGTCAGGCTCGTGGTGAACGTCGACGGAAACAGGATCGGCTGCGCGGATCCACCAAAGGACGGATCCAGGACCTTGCCGACGAAGGTCTGCTGCGTGCTCTGCACGCGGATCTGGCTGCTGACGAACCAGCCGTTGCGAAGCGGCTTCGACCAGCCGGCGTCGACCAGGAAGTCGCGCCGCAGTTCGTCGAGTGGCGTATCCGCGAGCCGCAGGCGGCCGAGCGCGGCACGTGTGCTGATCGTGTAGGCGATTTCCTGCTGCGCCTCGATCTGCTCGTGAGGTACTTGCGGCAGGTTGGCCAGCAGCGGGTTGAGCCCCAGCGTGCCACCGACGGTCGAATTGGCCTGGCGCCAGAATCCCAGCGCCGAGTCCAGCGGCAAGCGAAGCTCGTTGGACGGCGTGCAGACATTCGCGACGCCCACGCCGCTGAGCCCGGCTCGTATTTGTGCCGACACCGGGTCGCCGAGGTCGCGCTGCAGGCCCATCAGGCTGCGCTCGAGCGGATCCTGCCGGTCGATGCGAATGGACTGATCGCGAAGGCTCAGATCGAATCCGACCGGGCAGCGCGGCGGTCGCGGATCGAGGCTTGCCAGGGCGGCGCGCAGCTCGCGGTCGACAATCCCGTACGCCGTGGTCAGTAATTCGAGCTGCAGGCGGGTGCGGTTTTCGCGCGCGCGCAGGAACGGCTGGAGCGGCGTCTTCGTCCAGGTGAACGTCGACTTGGCGAAGATCATCGAATCGAACGCGCCGCTGGTCTCGCGCAGGCGGCCCCGCGCGTGGACGAAATCCTCGCGGGCGATCGCGGCTTCCGGATCGTGTTGCAAGGTCAACCGGACGGCCTCGCCCAGCGTCACGTGTGGTGATGGCAATTGCGGGGCGGGGGCCGGGGCGGCGGGGCCGGCGGCCGGCGAGACGATCCCCGCGGCAGGCACGCGCAGCTCTTGGGCGATCGCGACGGCAGGGACCAGCGCGAGCCAGGCAACCGCGGTCAGCGCCACGGGCGCGGCCGCGCGAGGCGAACAGGCGACCAGCGGCATAGCTACTTCACGCCTCCCGCGCCCGGCACCGTCACGAGCGAGCTGATCTCGATCGCCGCGGGATTGAGCGGCACCAACGCACCCATTTCGTAGCGCAGCTCCGCGACGAGCGCCGCCACATCCTGACGCGCCGCACTCAGCGCCAGTTGAGCCGACACCTGCTGATCCTCCGTCAGGATCACGTCGATCAGCGTCGTTTCACCCGCCCGCAAGCGCTCGAATTCGGAGTCGACAATCGACTGATAGAACCCCACGCTGGCTTCCGCCTGCTGGGCGCGCGCCACCGCCTCGCGAAGGCTCTGTGAAGCCCGCACCACGCCGAGACGTGCCGTCCGCTGCAGGTCCGTGTTGAGCACCTGCAGGCGCCGCCGATCGGCGTCCCGCTGCTCGAAGCGGCCGCCAAACCGGTTGTTGCCCAGCGGCTTTTCGAAGTTGACCGAGATGTTCGTACTCGGTCCGACCCAGCGATCGAGCGCGTGTCCGACGATGCCTTCTTCGAGACCGGTCAACGTCAGGCCGCCCTGCAGATCGAGCAGCGGGAGCCGGTCACGTCTTGCGGCCCGCGCCAGCACTTCACCGGCTTGGTACTGCTGCTGCGCCGCGCGCAAATCGTTCCTCGTCGTCACCGCCTGCTGCATGCGACCCGGCAGCTGCGCCGGGTCCACGGCCGCCGGATCCGGCAGCGGCGGGAAAGGATCGCTCGCGACGGGTAGTGTCGCCGGGTCGTCGGTGACCGCGAGGCCCATGACCTGGGCCAGCGTCACGCGCGCTTCATGGCGCGCGCGCTCGGCGTCGCGCAGCCGCGCCTGCGCCCGCGCCTCGGTGGCCTGCACGCGGGCCGATTCGACCTGCGCCAAATCGGATGCCTGAATCAACGCCTGGGTCAATTCGCGGAGCTTGCTCTGCAACCCCAGCGATCGCGACGCCACTTCCACGTTGTCCTGCGCCGCGCGCAGCGCCCAATACGCGCGCACGATATCCAGCGTGGTCGCCGCCGCCTCGTGCTGCAGCGTGGCCTGGCTGGCCGCGGCCTGAAAGCGCGACGCCTGTTCCGGCGCGCCGAACGAGGCGCGGCCGCCGCCGCGCAGCAGCGGCATCGAGCCGTCGGCGCCCGCATGGAAGGTGTAGACGTCAAAAATACCCTTGCCGCCGAAGTCCTCGTGGCGTTGCTTGCCCACATAGTTCGTACCGTCCAGGCCGCCGTCGAAGAACGGCGTCACGATGGCGCCGATGCGGAACGCCTTCGACATCTCGATGTTCACGAAACCATTGCGGAAGAACTCGTCGAAGGGCGCCTCGCCGATTTGCTGCAGCAGCCGCTCCTGGCGCTCGAACTCGGCGATGCCTTGCTGCAGTCCGGCCTGCGCCGCCAACACCGTGCTGTCGATGAACTCCTGGCGCAGCTGCAGCAGCTGCGGCGCAACCTGCGGCTGCGTGCGGATGAGCGTCTCCATCAACTGCAGTTGCGTGGCGGTCGACGGATCGATGCTCGCAATCGTGGTCAACTGTTGCGGTGTGCTCGCCGGCGTCTGCCGTACCTGCTGCAGGGTCGCGGCGACGGCCCGCGCGCGATCGGCGGCGTGGCGATTCTCGGCAATGCCGTCGCGCAGCTGGATTCGCTTCTCGCGCTCCTCGTTCTTGCGCGATTCCGTCAGCTCTTGAATGCGGCGATCGAAGTTGACCGCGCTGCGCAACGTCGCATCGAACGCGCCGCTCTGTTCGCGCGCCACCCCTTGCTGCAGGTCGGTGCTGGCGCGTTGGATCTGGATGGTCGGCGCGTGCTGCAATCCCAACTGCACGCTCTCGAGCAAGCCTATGCCGCCCGCCGGAAACTGGACCGTCGGCTGGGTCGGCGGGGCCGCCGTCTGGGCGAAGGCGGCGATCGGCCCTGCCAGAACAAACAACAGAACACCACTGCCGGGGAGGAACGCCAATCGCATCATGTCAAGCTCTCCGATACCGCGCGGCGGGCTGGGAACCGATCGCACCGCAACGTCAGATGACCGCTGTTTACAGCGGCGGATTCTACTATTTACTTTACAGCGGCGGATTCTACCATCCTTCCGGACCCCATGCGGTCATCCTGGAATCGTGACTAAGGATAGTGCCGCCGAGTGGTCAGGGTTGCCCGTGCCCGGCCCGTGTGGTAGCCTCTCTCGTTCCTGCCGCGCCGCTAAGCATGCGCGTTCGGTAGCGGCCGCCAATCATCATGCCTGCCATGTTGCGACTATTCATCCTTTTCTGCGCCGGTGTCGCCACGAATGGTTGCGAGGGTCTGCCCGCCGGGCCTTCCCTCGCCGACATCGCCGTCACCAACCTGCGCACGCAATCGACGATCGGCGACACCGCGTTGTGCTGCTGCCACGTGGTCGGCACCGCGCGCAACAACAACGGCGTGCCACTGCATGCCACGATGAAGTTCGCCGCCATCGACGGCAACCAGCAGGAAATCTCTCGGGTCATCTACTTCATCGAGAACTTCCAGCCCGGCGCTACCCACGCCATTGATGCCGGGGGGTTTCTGTTTGAGTGTGACCGGGTCAGGAGTATCAAGTACGAAGTCTCGGTCCGCGGGCTGACCGCGCCTTAGCCGGCTTCGGACCATGCCCTCCCCCATGCCAACCTTGACTGCCTCCCGGTCGGGCCCTGACCCCGGGCAACTACTCGAGCCCGGGCGGTTTCTCACGGCGCGGGCGCTGGCGCTTCGGCAGGCCGCAATCGAGGTGTCGGGAGACCGCCACGCGATCGAGATCGTCGGCCAGTCGGCGCCGATCGAAGCCCTGCTGGTCAAACTCGACAAGATTAGGCGCTACAGCGAGCCGGTGCTGATCACGGGCGAAAGCGGCGTCGGCAAAGAGTGGTTCGCGCGCGCCGTGCACCTCCTGAGTCCGCGCCGATCGCGGCCACTCGTCACCGTCAACTGTCCGCAGTTCCAGGAAGGCAACCTGACGGTCAGCGAGCTCTTCGGTCACACGAAGGGCAGTTTCACCGGCGCCGTGGCCGATCGCCGCGGCGCGTTCGAAGAGGCGCAGGGCGGCGTCCTGTTCCTGGACGAAGTGGGCGACCTGCACCCGCTCGCGCAGGCGATGCTGCTCCGAGCAATTGCCACCGGCGAATACAAGCCGCTCGGCGCCGACCGCGCCCGTATGGCCGACGTGCGAGTGGTCGCGGCCACCAATCGCAACCTGAACCAGCTCGTGCTGGTCAACCAGTTTCGATACGACCTGTTGTGCCGCCTCTGGTATTTCCATATCGCGGTCCCGCCGCTCCGGGAGCGCGGCGACGACTGGCGGCTCCTCCTGGACTTCTATCTCTGCCGGTTGGCCACGCGCCACGGCGTCGAAAAGCGTTTTTCGCCGGGCGCGATGCAGGTGCTCGAAAACTACCGCTGGCCCGGCAATGTGCGGCAGCTCATCGGTGTCGTCACCATGGGCTATGCGATGGCCGATGGCGATGTGATTGAAACCGGCGACTTTGCCTCGGAGCTGGAGAAGCACGGCACGCCCTCCGTCGACGGGGATTTGCTGTACGATCGTGTGCTCGGCGGGGTGAGTTTCTGGGCGGCCGTCTATGAGCCGTTCATGAACCGGGATCTCAGCCGGAGCCAGGTCAAGGCGTTCATTCGGCGCGGGTTGGGCAGCGCCGACAACAATTATCGACGCCTGCTGGACCTTCTCGGACTGCCCGCCGCGGACTATCAGCGTTTCATGGACTTCCTCCGCCATCACGAGCTGAAGCCCTAAACAGACAAGCCGGCTGGAACTGGAGCGCCGGCGCATGGAGCCCTGCCTCCATGCGCGAGCGCTTCGGCATCGCCCGCGCGCGGAAATAGGCGCAATTTGCAAGCTCGTCTCTGGCACGTCCGTTGCCATCTGCGATGACCGTGTAACCGGCAAACAGCAACTATCTAGTCAACGGCAGGCAGTGTTTCAATTCACAGGAGTGACGATATGGCAGAGATGTCAATGACGCGCGGACAGCTTCAGGACCTGTTGAACAAGTTCTCGACCGACAATCCGAACTACCGCGACAAGCTGATTGCGAACCCGAAGTACGTGCTCGAGAAGCAGCTCAACACGAGCCTTGGCACGGTGCAGGTCAAAGCCGTGGTTGAAACGCCCGACACGATGTATGTCGTCGTGCCGCATGTCGCCAAAGAGGGCGAGCTGAGCGACGCGGATCTCGAGAAGGTGGCCGGTGGCTTCCTCGACTTCCTGAACGCCAAGTGCAACGTGGGCGGCGGCCTCATCGCCAGTAACGTCCAGGTGAACCTCTAGTAGCTGACGTCGGCCGGGCGCCCCCGTGTGGCGGTGGTGCCCGGCCGCGAATTTCATCGCAGATGGTCGCGGACGACGACGGCAGCGATCGACGGGCGCCTCAAGGTGCGTTCGGGTGGGGCGATCGGCAAGCCCTCCACCGCCATGCGCGGACCTTGACGGAACGTCTCGAGTCGGCGCGCCGCACCATCGTGGCGGATCCTTCCAACTTTCCTTCCGACGCCGTCGGCCTTCAATACCTCGAGTTATGGAACCGGGCCTTCGCGCCTGGCGACCGCGCCGCGTTCCTGCGGCGTCTGGCGTGGGACGGCGTCACGCTCGAACACGCCGTGGTTGCGCTCTCGAACGTTCACGCGCCCAGTCGCGACAGCGACGCTTGGGTCGAGGGCGTCGATCGACTCATGGAGGATCTGCGTCCCGCGCCTGTCATCGACGCCGGCGTGCCCTTCGCCGAGATTTGGGCGGCGCTGGCGCAAACCGGCTGGCGGCAGCTCGAGCGCCGCCGCCCATCGGCGGGAGCTGAGCTGGGACGGGCCGGCGTCGACGCCACGCTCGGGCAACTCGCACGCGAGCTCGCGCGCGTCGGTGCGCTCACCGTGCTCGAGGCGTTCCGCCGAGACGTAACCGGGATGACGGCAGGCGCCGCGCACTATCAGGAGTTCGTCCGGCTGACACTGCAGGATCGTTGCGCGCGACTTGGACAGACTTACCCGGTGTGGCTGCGCCAGTCACTTGTTCTGATTGACTCGTGGGTCAACGCCAGCGAAGAACTTCTCGTGCGCCTCGACGCCGATCGGCCGGCGCTCGAGGAAGCATTCGGGGTCCCGGCAACCTCCATCGTCGAGGTCGAGCCCGGATTGTCGGATCCCCACCATGGGCGCCGCCGCGTGACGCGTCTGGTCTTCGAGTCCGGTCTGCGCCTCGTGTACAAGCCGCGCAGCGTTGGCGGCGAGCGTGCGTTGTATGAATTGATCGCGTGGCTGGCCGCGCGCGGCGTCGATCCGTCACTGACGCGCGTCCCCACCATCGATCGCGGGTGCTACGGGTGGATGGCCGACGTCGAGCATGAACCCTTCCACTCGCGCGAGCAGGTTCAGGAGTACTACCGCCGGGCTGGGGCGCTGCTGTGTCTGATGCACGTACTACGCGGGCGTGATCTCCATTGGGAGAACATCATTGCGACGCGAAGCGGCCCGGTAGTCGTCGACGCCGAGCTGTTGCTGCAACCAGCGGCGGAGGGTGAGACGACGCCGTCACCGCTGGCCACCGGCCTGCTGTCGTGTCTGCAAACGTGTCCCGACGGTGAGCTGGTCGACGTTGGCGGCTTCCGCGGCGACCGCATCGAGCGTGGGCCCACCGCGGAGCGGGTCTGGGCGGGGCTTGGAACCAGCGCCATTGATGTGGCAGAGCAATTCCTCCCCATCGGACCACGAGCGAATCGCGTCGTACTCGACGGCGCCGTGCAGGATCCCGAAGCCTATGCCGACGCGTTCGTCGCAGGGTTCTCGCGCATGTATCGCGGTCTGCTGGCGGAGCGGGACGCGCTGCTCGCACCGGGCGGGCCCGTCGCGTCGCTACGCGCGGTGCGCACCCGTGTGCTCGTGCGGCCCAGCCACCAGTACGCCGCGGCATTGCATGCGCTGGCCGATCCGCGCTTTCAGCAGGATGGACGCCGCTGGGGCTGCGCGCTGGAGGCGCTCAACCGTCGCTACAAATTCTCGACCGTCGTACCGCGCACGTGGTGCGTCGTCGGCGCCGAGCGCGACGCGCTCGAGCGCCTCGATGTCCCGGCGTTCTGGACTGCCGCGGACGGGACCGACGTCCTCGATGACGATCGAATCATCGCCCCCGCCTTCTTCCCCCAATCGGGCCTGCGCGCGGTCGAGGTGCTGGTCCGGCAACTGTCGGAAGACGACCTCGCGCGACAGGCGAGCGTGATTCGTCGCGCGCTCGGCCAGTCCCGGCGATCGCGCTTCTCGACACCGCTCGAGATTCCGGCGGGCGAAGCGGGTGTTCGGGATCATCGCGCGGCCCTCGTCGCGACCGCTGAGTGGATCGCACGCGAACTCGCTGGGCGGAGCGTCCCGGCCGGCGATCCCAGCTCGCTCACGTCACTGTGCTTGTACGACGGGAGTGCGGGCCCGGCCCTGTTCTTTGCGGCGATGGCCGCCGCCACCGGTGAGTCGCGCTGGCATGAAGCCGCCGCGAACCTGGCGGCACCGATGGTGATCGCTGAGGTGCCGAGCGGCGGCACACCCACGGCGACTGGGGTGGCCACGGGCGTTGGATCGATCGTCTACGCGCTCACGCTCATCTCGCGCCTCACCGGCGACGCGCGCGGCGCCGACGCAGCACGGCGCCTGGCGCGCGGGATCACCGAGGAGGTACTGTTGGCGGATCCGGCGTCGGACGTGTCGGCCGGCATCGCCGGCGCACTGCTCGCGCTGCTCGCGTTGCACGCGGCCGGTGGGGACGACAGCACGCTCGCGCGCGCGGCACAGTGCGGCCGCTTGCTGCTGGACCGGCAAGTGCCCGCGGGCGCCGGGGCGGCGTGGGCGCGGCCCGGGGAGGCGCCGCGAGCGGGCTTCGCGCACGGCGCCGCGGGAATCGCGTACGCGCTGGCGCGCCTGTTTGCCGTCACGCGCGACCCGGCGGTCGCGTCGGGGGTTGCGGCGGCGCACGCGTTCGAGCGGGGCATGTTCTCGCCCGCGGACCGCAACTGGCCGGCGGGCGGGCCGAACGTCGACGACGGTGCCGTACTGATGACCGCGTGGTGCAACGGCGCGCCGGGCGTGGGGTTGGCGCGCGCGTTCGCGGCGACCATCTTCGAGGATGCGGCCCTGGCCGGCGAAGTGGGCGTCGCCGTGGAATCCTCGACGCGGCTGGCCGCGGCCCAAGCGGATCCTCTCTGTTGCGGCAACATGGGTCGCGCTGACGTGCTCTTTACGATTGGCGAGCTGCTCCCAAGCCAGGACACGATGCGCTTGGGCATGCAGATCGCGGGGAGCGTCGTGCGACGGGCGCGCCAGCGCGGGCACTTTCGCCTGAGCGCGGCCGGCGCCGAATACGAGGTCTTTGCACCAGGATTCTTCACCGGACTATCCGGGATCGGCTATACGCTGCTGCGCTTCGCCGAGCCCCACCGGCTGCCGTCGGTGCTCGCCTTCGCGATCTGATTCATGATGAAACCTTGTATGCTGCTCGTCGCAGCTGTATGCGGCCGGTGCCGTGGCGGCCCGCAGGCGAGCTGATATGGCGAAAGAGAAGACAGCCCGGAGCCTGGACGACGTTGGCGCGTTTACCGTATCGGGAAGCGCGGGCGATGTCATTTTCCGCGAAGGCGAAACGTCGGCCGAGATGTACGTCATCATCGACGGCTTGATCGAACTTGAGCGGCAGGTCGGTGGCGAGGCCCGGACCGTGGGCCGCCTCGATCCCGGCGAAGTGTTTGGTGAGACATCGTTGCTGGCCGAGGGGCCGCGGGAAGTGACCGCCAAAGCGGCGCGAGACTATCGGTTGCTCCGGCTTGACCGCGAGACTTTCGGGCAAGTCGTCCGCGAGGAGCCCGAAATAGCGATGCGCCTGATGCGCCGCCTGTCGGAGAAGTTGCGCGAGCGGTTAGAAGCCGAGGCGCGTGCCGCCGAAATCGCCATGGCGCCGATCCGCCGTGCCGCCGCGCCGCAGGAGGCGCCGCCGCCGGCGGTGGTGCGGGACACCCCCGCCGGAGCGGTGCTCACGCACGGCTCGGGCCGGCAGTTCACGCTTGCCGACGGCACGGAGTGGCACGTCGGCCGTGTCGATCGAGCCACCGGCGCGCGGCCGCCAGTGGATCTGACAGAGCTCGACACCGACCGTATGCTGAGCCGGCAGCATGCTGTGCTCGTCCGGCGCAACACCGGGTATTACGTCCGTGAGGATAAGGCCTCGCGGAACGGCACCTTCGTCAATGGCGCCCGTCTCGCCGCCGGGCAGGAACACCCATTGGCCGACGGCGACGAAGTGCGCTTCGCCTCGATCGCCATGCAGTTCTGTCATCGGTAAAATCGACTTTCACGCGGGTTTCTGGCGAGCGCGTTAGGTCAGGAGGCTTTCGGCAGCAATCATGTTCGCGGCACACGGCGCAACGCACGTCGGACTCGTGCGGAAATCGAACGAGGACAGTTTCCACGCCGACGCGGCTGCGGGCGTGTTCATCGTCGCCGACGGCATGGGCGGGCACAACGCCGGTGAAGTGGCGTCGCGCCTGGCGGTCGACACGGTATGCGAGTTTCTCGATCGAACGAAGGAGGACCACGACATCACCTGGCCATTTGGGCTGGACCCGGCGCTGCCGCTCGACGCCAACCGTCTGGTCACGGCCATCAAGCTGGCGAACCTTCGCATTCTGCAGGCGAGCGCGCACGAGCAGCGCCGCGGCATGGGCACCACCGTGGTGGCCGCCCTGGTCAACGGCGATCAGGCGGTGTTCGCGAGCGCCGGTGACAGCAGGCTGTACGCGTTTGCCGACGGCCACCTTCAGCAGTTGACGAAGGACGATTCCTGGGCCGCCGAGGTGCTGGCCAGGGACCCGTCCATGACGCCGGAGGCGATTGCCCGCAATCCGGGGCGCCACTTGCTGACCAACGTCGTGGGCGCCCGCGAGGCGGTGACCGTTGCGTGCGGCATTCGGCAATTGACGAAGGGGCAGTTGCTGCTGCTGTGCAGCGACGGCCTCCACGGTCCCGTGCCGGACGCGGTCATCGAAGCGACGATGGCATCAGCGAGCGACGTGGCGGTGATCGCCGGCCGGCTCGTTCAGGAGGCGCTGGATCGAGGCGCTCGCGACAACGTCACGGCGGTGGTCATTGGCTTTGCAAGTAACTGAACCCAGAGGCAATTGAACCCGAGAGCAGATCTCTCACACTTCGGAGGTAGCGCATGCGCAAGCTGGTCCACTTCATACTCGGGGCGCTGATGGTCGCCGTGCTGACGCCGGTGCCCGCCGCGGCACAGGGCAAGATCCGCATCGCTCTGTGGGAGTTCGACAACAACGCTGAGCGTAGTTGGTGGTTTTACAACGATCTTGGTCCGGCGGCTCGCAACCAGATCGACACGGCGTTCTCCGAAAACAAGACGCTGAGCGACATGTTCACCGTCGTCGAGCGCGACAAGCTCGAGCTCATCATGAAGGAGCAGGGGCTGTCAGCGGCCGGCGCGCTGGATCCGCAGACGGCCGCGAAGGTCGGCAAGATCCTTGGCATTCGCTACATCGTCACCGGCGGAATCGACAAGTTCGCGATCAACAAGACGGGCGGCGCGATCGGCCGGTTCGGTGTGGGCGGCAACGTCGTCACGGCCAACGCGACCATCAACGTGCGGTTCATCGATACCACCACGGCCGAGCGCATCGTGTCGGTGGCCGCCGAGGCCGATGTCCGCAAGGGCGGCGGATTCTTCAAGGGCACGAGTCTCAGCCGCGACGCCGAATGGGGCATCGCGAGCGAGACCATCGAAAAGGCCGCGCTCGACGTCGTGGCCAAGCTCGTGGAACCCGCGACGCTGTCGCGCATCAAGGCCGCCGCGGTGCCGGCGGGCACCGTCGGCGGACTCGAAGCCAAGATCGCCAAGGTGGACGGCAACCGGGCGTTCCTGACGGTCGGCGCCTCATCGGGCATCAAGGTGGGCGACAAGTTCGTGATCTTCAACATCGGTGACGCCATCGTCGATCCCGACACCGGCCAGAAGCTGGGCGCTGAAGAGAAGCAGGTCGGCGAGGCCACCGTCACCGAGGTTCAGGATCGGTTCGCGATCATCACCGTCACGGGGAAGGCGTCGGTGCGGGACGTGGCGCGCAAGAAGTAGCGCGGCGATGCGTTTCGGGCGATCGGCGGCAATCCGTTTACGCTTCCTGAACGGACCCGAGCGCGGCCGCGTTGTCGTGCGGCGCGGACAGGCGTGCCGGATCGGCCGTAGCCGCGACAACGATCTCACGCTGCCGGATCGTGAAGGCGCGCTGGCGGGCGCCCACCATGCCGTCGCTCGCTACGAGCGCGGGCAATGGTGGCTCCACGATCTCGGCTCGATGAACGGCACCTTTGTCAACGGCGTGCGCGTGACGCGCGCGCCGTTTGGTCCGGGTGACCATCTCGTCTTCGGCGACGTCGAGTGCGCGGTCGTGAGGAGCGGCGCGGTCACTGCGGTGGCGGGCGCGGCCGTCCTGGCGGCGGCGCTGGTCGGCGCCTACGTGCTCGGCAGCGCCTCGCGGGCCACCTTCGAGGCGCCGGCCGCGGCGGTGGCGGCATCGACGTATCTGATCGCTCTGGAGGGGCCGGCTGGCCGCCGGGCAATCGGCACGGCGTTCGTCGTGCAACCAACGCTGCTGGCGACGAATGCGCACGTCGCCGACACGCTGCAGGCCCTCAGGGCCGCCGACCCGGGCGCACACGGCGTGGCGCTGCGGAGCGATTCGGATGAGCGCGTCCAGATCGTAGAAATATTTCTGCACCCGCGCTGGCGGCGCGGCAGTCTCGCCGACGACGCCGCGCTGCTGCGGCTCGAGCGGCCGGCCGGAGGCGCGGCGCTGACGCTCGCCGACTCCGCGACCGTTGCTGGCCTGCCGCGCGGCGTGGCGCTCGGCACGTTCGGATTCCCGACCGCCGGCACCGATGTCAACCGTCCACGCGGTCGCCTGTCAATCGATGTGTTGGGAGAGGTTCGCGACGGCCGCTATCTGGGCACGGGCCTGAACATCGCTCCGGGCACGAGCGGCAGTCCGATCTTCCTCGCCAGCGGCGTCATCGTTGGACTGGTCACCGGCGGCGATTTCGTGGTCGCGCCCGATAACTCACGTCGGCCATCGGGATCGGGAGTCAACTGGGGCATCTCCGTCGACGGGGTGCACGATCTGCTGCGCACCGCGCGCGACCCGCGTCATTGACGTTTCTTTGCCGCGTACTGCTTCACCCGCTCCACCGCACCTGACGCGGCGAGTCTGGCGGCCTCGGCAAATCGCTCTGCGCCGAGACGCGCATCGGCGCTGACCATCTGCGCCGACGGCATCGGGATGCTGTCGTTCATGCGCGGCGCGTCTCCCTCGATATCGATGGTGTAGGTGCGCACCGCCATCATCGTGCCGAACTGGCGGTCGATGCGCTCTTCGAGGACCTCGACTCGGCCGGTGAGCGCGATGTCGGCGCCGGTACGCACCAGCGACAGGCCTTCACGCGCCAGCGTTTCCTGCATGGCGGCGCGCAACGGGGAGCAGATCTCGCTCGGGCCCGTACAGACGAACGAGACGCTCGGCGTCGCAGGCAGCTGCGGAGCGGCCGCGGGCGCAAGTGCGGGTGCAGGGCGCGCCGCGGCACCCGTGGATGGCGGGGCGGACGGCGCGACGGCGCGTTGCGAACCGGTACTTGCCGTCGCGGTCTTGCGCGGAGGCGCCGCGCTCCCGGCGCCGCTGGCGGGGTTGTGCGACCGTGCATCGGCGTCGATTGACCGGTCGGCCGCTCGCGCTGAAGACGAGGGCGCTGCGCCCACTAGCGAAGGAGCGCCTGGCGCCGCTGAGAGATCGGCGGTGCCGCTCGGCGGAGCTTCGGCGGCGGCAGGCGATGCTTGCGGCGGCGGCGCCGCCTGTTGTTGAGCCGATGTGCCGGCATCCGCCCCCCGCAGGACGAGCATGTAGTACGCGGTGCCGGCGGCCATGATCACGGCAAGGGAAACCACGGCAAGCAGCGGGCCGGTGCTGCGCCGCACAGGGGTGGCGTGGGGCATCCCGGCAGGCGGCGGTGGCGCTGGAGCCGCGACGGTCGGGTTCGTTCCTGGCGCGGGCGTCGCATGAACCGTTGGCGCCGGCAACGGCGGCGTCGCGATCGAGGCCGCCGTCACCACTGGCGGCGGCGCTGGCGCCGCTGCTGCCACCAGCGTTGGCGCCGAATGCAGCCGCGCGGCTGCTGCCGCGGCGGAAAGTGGAATTGTCGGTGCATCCGTAGCGGCCGGTCCCGAAACGCCGAGTGCGATGGTCGTCTGGTCGACGTCCCGCGCCGGCACGGCGCGCCGCAGCGCGGCCCCCATGGCCTCCACGTTTTCGAACCGTTGGGCGGGGTCCTTGGCGAGACAGCGCAGCGCGATCGCTTCGAGCGCGGGCGGCACGCTGAGGTCCGGCCGCCGCAGCGATGGCGGCTGCGGCGGCTCCGTCATGTGCTTGACCAGCACCGACGGGAGCGACGGATCCGTGAACGGCACTTCGCCGGTCAACATTTCGTAGAGGATGATGCCGAGCGAGTAGATGTCGCTGCGGCCGTCGACGACGTTGCCCGTGGCCTGTTCCGGAGACATGTAGTGCGGCGTCCCGAGCGTCGAGCCCATGGCGGTCAGTTGCGTATTCGCGTCCGGCTCGAACGTCTTCGCGATGCCGAAGTCCACGATTTTCGCCGTCTCGGCGCCGCTCGCGTCAACGGTGAGCATGATGTTCTGCGGCTTGAGATCGCGGTGAATGATCTTGCGACGGTGCGCCTGCGCCAGCCCGTCGCACACCTCGCCGAGGATCCGCACGATGCGCGCCGGTTCGACGGAACCGCTCGTGCGAATCGCATCCTTCAGGCTGGCGCCACTGACCAGCTCCATCACGATGTAGAGCGTGCCATCGGGGGTCTGGCCAAGATCGTAGACGTCGACGATATTGGGATGTTGCAGCTGGGTGGCCGCGCGCGCTTCGCGCTGGAACCGACGGACGATCTCGGACGAGGTCACGAGATCCGGATTGATCATCTTGACGGCGACGGGCCGGCCCAGCATGACGTGCGTGCCGCGGAACACCGCGCCCATGCCGCCACGGCTGAGGAACGAGTCGAGCCGGTATTTGCCGTCGAGGATCGTGCCGATCAGTTTGTCCTCGCGGCTCTCGACCGGCTCGAGGACGGCGCCGTCCTTGGGGCACAGTCGCTGGGACGCGCCAAAGCTGGCGCCGCAAGTCGGACATTTCATCATGGCTCACGCTCCTCCGCGGGCGTGGACGATCTTACAAGGGCCAACTTGAAGGATCAACGCGCAAGGTGCGCCAGCACGCCGAGCACCCACCAGAGGGCGGTGGGCTTGGGCGGTGGCTGCCG
>JBBDWL010000060.1:0-4998 GCA_040902895.1 Vicinamibacterales bacterium
GTGCCCGATCCGAACTTGAAGAGCATGCCCTCGGTCTTGGCCAGCGTCAGGATCGAGTCCATCGTGTCCTGCACACTATTAATGAAGCAGGCCGAGCACTGCGGCGCCTTCTCGAAGCCGCAGTTGAACCACACGGGACTGTTGAACGACGCCTTCTGATACACCAGCAGGTGCTTGAGGTCGTCCGAGAAATTCTGCAGGTCGTCTTCGCTCGCGAAGTACTTCTGCTTGCGCGCCCACATCGTGATGGTGTCGACGACGCGGCCGATCAGCTGCTTGACGCTGCGCTCGCGCTCGGGCGTGCCGATCTGCCCGCGGAAATACTTCGAGACGACGATGTTGGTGGCAGTCTGCGACCACGACTTGGGGATTTCGACGTCGCGCTGCTCGAAGACGATCTCGCCCTTCTCGTTGCCGATGATCGCGGAGCGGAGCTCCCATTCGATCTCGTCAAAAGGATCCACACCCTCGCGGCTGAAATATCTGTCGAATTCCAGACCGGGGATCGACGTGCCTGTCTGCACGTGACCACCGTTCTGCGCGGTCTGCGACACCGTCGATTCGATCGGCTGGGCAGCGCCTCGTTCCATGGATCCTCCGAGTATTTCCCCAAAAAAATCGTACATACGCGACGCGAAAACGGGGACGTCCGTTTGCGCTACTCCTGGCGGAAAGCTGGGAGAAATCCGCGGTGGTCTGTCGCTTACCGGACGCCAAATATGCGCCCGCTTTACACGGTTGTCAAGCCCGAAAACACCATATATTGTGCCTCTTCCAAGGTCCGCACGCCAGATGATGCGAAACTGGCGATAAGTACGTGGGTTCTTTCAACTACCCTATTTTCTGGCTGAGGTTGGGACGGGGTGGCCTCGGATTCGGGACATTAAATAGGACGCCTCCAGAAACAGGCGGGATTTGCGTGAGAGTGGGCGGCACGATGTTTTCTAACCCGGCTGACACGTGCTGAACGACCTCCGCTACGCCGTGCGCGCGATAGGCAAGGCGCCGCTCCTGACCGCCGCGCTTGTCGTGAGTCTCGGTATCGGCACAGGCGCGAACGCCGCGGTCTTCAATTTCATCAGCGCGCTCCTGCTCCGCCCGCCGGCCGGCATCGAAAACGCCTCGACCCTCGCCATCGTGCGCGCCGCACGCTCGGCGGCCGGAGACGCGGGGCTCGCATCGCATACCGACCTCGCGGAGCTCCGGGCCTCGCGCGCGTTCGAGGCCGTCTCGGCGTACGACGACAGCGTCGTCACGGGCGCGACGTTCGACGGGACGACGCGCCGCGCGCGCGTGGCGTCAGGCACGGGCGACCTGTTCCTCACGCTCGGGATGAAGGCGTCGATGGGACGGCTGCTCACGCCTGGCGACTCCGGCACCGCGGTCATCAGCCATCGCCTGTGGGACGTCATCGGACGCCCCGACATCGTGAGCCACAACAGCACGATCACGATCGACGGCGCGGCCCTTCCCATCGTCGGTGTCGCGCCCGAGGGATTTCGCGGCATGCATCCAGGGCGGGCGACGGACGTCTGGCGTCTCCTCCGCGAACCGAAGGACGACGCCGAGCGGCGCGAGCGCCATCTCTCTGTTCTCGCGCGCACCGGCGACGCGGCCGGCGTCGCGGCGCGGCTCGGAGGCCGTTTCGCCGTCCTCCGATACTCATTTCTCGAGCCCGATCGCGCTTCGGAGACGGCGCTGCTCGGCGCCGTGCTCACGGGCGCCACACTGCTCGTGCTGATCTGCGCCTGCGTCAACGCCGCCAGCCTGCTGCTCTCGCGCGGCAACGCGCGCCGCGCCGATCTCGCCGTCAAGCTCGCGCTGGGCGCGAGCCGCGGCGGCCTCATTCGTCAACTGCTGATCGAGAGCGCGATCATCGGCATCGCCGGAGGGATCGCCGGTCTGCTCTTCGCCTACTGGACGACGACGATCGTGCCATCGCTGTTCGCGCCTGAGCATGCCGAGATGCTCGACGCCGGCCTTTCCACCGCCATCGTCATCACGACACTTGCCGGATCGACGGTGCTCGGCGTCGCGCTCGGGATCATGCCGGCGCTTTACGGCACCGCGCCGGTGACCGCCCTGGATCTTCGCGCCGACGCGGGCAGCGTCTCGCAGTCGGGCGGCGCGTCGCGCGCGCAGACCGTTCTGGTCGTGAGCCAGATCGCGCTCTCGATGGTGCTGCTGGTGTCGGCATTGCTGCTCAATCGCAGCCTGACGCAGGCGCTCGAGGGCGACATGGGAGAGGGCGCGCGCAACATGGTCGTTGCGACAATCTCGGAGCCGCCGCGGTCATTCAATCCCCCGCGCGGACTGCGGGCGTTCGCCCAGATTGAGAACCAGCTGAAAGATGTGGCCGCGGTAGAACAGGCGGGCTTCGCCGCCGCGCTGCCCGTCGGGGCCGCGGCTGCCGGCACGTTCAGCATCGAGACATCGCCGGGGGTGTTCGAGCGCGTTGAGACCGACACCAACAGCGTGTCGCTCACCTACTTTCAGACGCTGGAGACGCCGATCGTCGAGGGTCGTGCGTTCTCTGAAACGGATACCTTCAGGTCGCAGCCGGTTGCGATCATCAACGACGTTGCCATGCGGCGTTTCTTCGGCGGCTCGGCGATCGGCCGCAAGCTGATCGACGCGCGCGGCGACGCCATCGAAATCGTCGGCGTCGTCCCGGCCGGACGCTATCGCACCATGCAGGAGTCGCCCGCGCCGATGGTGTACCGGCCGCTGGCCCAGGAGTACGTGCCGCGGATGTATCTGGTGATGCGCACGCGCAGGATGGGGTCGCCCGATTTCTATCGCGCGGTGCGGCCCTCAATCCAGGCGCCCGGTACTCAGGTGCGGCGCATCGCCGGCCTCCAGGAATACTTCACCGAAGCGCTGGTGATCGATCGCTTCATCGCGACGCTCGTGAGCGCCTGCGGCCTGATGGCGCTGCTGCTTGCCATCGCGGGCGCCTACAGCCTGATGCTGGATTCAGTGCAGCGCCGGACGCGCGAGATCGGCCTGCGCATCGCGCTCGGCGCAAGCACGCTGCGCATCAGCCGATCGATTGCGGCATTCGGGCTCGCGCTGACCGCGGCGGGAGTCGTGGCGGGCCTCGCGCTCATTCTCGCCGCGGAGCAGATCGCGCGAGCATTCGTGCTCGGCCTCCCCCGCGCCGATCTGGCGACAATGGCCATCACCGCCGCCGGCCTGCTGCTCGTCGTCCTGCTCGCGGGAGTCGTGCCGACCCTACGCGCCGTCAGAGTGAATCCGACGGTCGCGTTACGCCATACGTAAAAATGGGGACGGGTCTCAATTATTCATCGGTCTTCAGAATGAATAATTGAGACCCGTCCCCATTTTTACTGCGGCAGCTTCGCGATCACCTTCCCACTCGCGTCCAGAAACTCAATCCTCGGGTTGCCGGTCGCATCGACCGTGATATTCAGGCGCGGTTTACCGTCGGCGTCGGCGAGTGAAACGATCGCGGCCTTGTCGGTGTTCTTGCCGACGAAGAGGCGGCGCGGTCCCGGAGGCGCCGCGGCGCGCGCGGCGGCAATCGCCTTGTCGCGCTCGGCGCCCGTCAGCTTGTTCGCCGCGTTCAGCGCGTCAACCAGCGTGCCTAGCCCCGTTTCGGCGCGGTCCCACACCTGCAGGCCGGCGGATCGTCGTCCGCCCGACTCCGAATAGCTGATGCCGATGGTCTGATCCTGACGATGCTGGTCGAACATGAGGCCGGCATTCGCGCGGCGCTGTCCGTTCACTTCGCGACCGGTGAAGGTCAGCCCGCCGACCTCGTCGCCCGCCTCATTGAAGAAGAGCATCCCCGCGAACGGCCGCGGCCGATCGATGGTGCGTCCCTCGATGATGCCAGGATGCTGGCGGTCCTTGTTCGAGATCACCATCCGCAGCGTGCCGTCGGCGTCGACGACGTCGAGCCGTTCGACGCTGATGTGCCCGAACTTCTGCGTGGACTGCGTGAAGGCAGCTGTGCACAGCACGACGAGGACAAGCGAGCTCAGAACGGCGTAGGCGCGAAGGAAGAAGAATTGGCGGCGAAGGGAACGGCGCATCGGGACCTCCGGAAAATGGGGACGGGTCTTAATTATTCACCCACGGCACCCACCGTGAATAATTAAGACCCGTCCCCTATTTTCCGAGCTGTCTGGCCAGCGTCTCGGCCTTGTCAGCCAGATTCCGCGCGAAGACATAGTTGCGGATGCGAAGCGCGCCGTCGGCCCGCGCGATGAAGCGCTTTGCCATGTCGTACTGCTGCTTCGCCGCGTTCGACAGCGTCTGGTAGTTCACGGTGTTGAGCGTGCTCTGGGCGCGCCCCATTACCGATCGCACCAGACGCTCGGCCTGTTCGTCGTTGGCGGTCTGCGGCGTGCGCACGCGAGGCGGGTCTTCTGTCTTCGGCGGCTCGGGCGGTTTGTCGGGCGGCTTTGACGGCGGATCGGTGCGCGTGGCGGGCGGCCGCGCCGCCGCGCCGGGATCCACAGGCGCCGGCAGCTCTACTTCTTCTTCGATTTCGGGGACGATGACGCGCGCGGGCACGGGCGGTACGTCGAGCGGCTGATACACCGGAGGCGTGCGTGCCTGCGCCGCACACCCCACCGACAGCAAGCCCAACAGTGCGATGACTCCGGAGGCACGCATCCTTCCCATCTTACCTGCGCTCTGCGCGCAGCGCGCGTACGGCGGCAGACACGCGATCGACCGCAACCGCAATGTCATGTGCTGTCGTGAACCGCGTGAGGCCGAAGCGCAGCGTGCCATGCGCGGCGCGCGCGTCGACGCCAAGCGCGCGCAATACGTGCGACGGACGGATGCTGCCGGTTGCGCACGCCGATCCCGCCGAGACCGCCACGCCTTCGATGCGGCTCGCCAGTGTTTCGTCGGCGCCGTCAATCGTGATGCTGAGATTGTTCGGCAGGCGGTGCTCGAGGGAGCCATTAACGGTGATGCCCGGCACGGCTTCGCGAAGACGCGCGAGCAGGTCGTCGCGGAGCG
>JBBDWL010000061.1:0-15488 GCA_040902895.1 Vicinamibacterales bacterium
GATGGCCTGGCAGAAGCGGCTGCGCGCGCTGCTCGGAGTCGTCGTGCTGCTGCTCGTCGCAGGCGTCGGCTGGTACGTCACGCGCCAGCGCACCGAGACCGAAGCGCCGCCCGTATCGCCGCGCACCGACGAAAACGCCGACATCGAAATTTCCGGCAACGAGGACGTTCGCTACGGCGCCAGCGGCAACGTCGTCTTCCGTCTGAAATACGACGGCGGGTTCATCTACACGACACAGAGCCGCGTCCGGCTCGTGGGCGTCACCGGCACGCTGGCCCGCGGCAATCAGCCCGTCGAATTCAGAGCCGACGAGGCGGAACTGAAACTCAAGTCGGGCACCGGCATGGACTTCGCGAAGTTCGACGAGATCCGTCTGCGCGGCGGCGTCGTGATCAAGTCGGCCCCCGGAACCGAAGCCCTGTATCTGGAGACCGCCGAAGCGCTCTACAACGACCTCACCGGCATCATGACCACCGACAAGCCGGCGAAGGTCAGGCGCGGCAACATGTCGGGCAGCGGCACCGGCGCGACATTCGATCGCGATCGCAGTGTCGTCTGGCTGCTCGCCGATGCCGACGTCGAGATCGCGATGGAAGGGCAGGGCCCGATCAGTGTCACCGCGACGCGTGCGGGCCTGGCGGAAGCGGAGCACTACATGCGCTTCGAAGAGAACGTGCGCATGGAGCGCGAGGGACGCGTCATCCAGACCGACGCCGCGCTCGCGAACCTGACCCCCGACAACGCGCGTATGACGGGCCTCGAGCTGCGCGGCAACAGCCGCATCACCGGGGCGGACGGCGCCGGTGGCATGCCCAACATGCAGGCCGACGACATCACGATCACGTATGGCGCCGAAACCGGCCTGCTCGAGCGCGCCGTGTTGATGCGCGCCGCGCGGCTCGAGCTTCCCGAAGGCGAAGGCCGCGACCTCGCCGCCGGCTACATCGACATTGGCTTCGGCGGCGACGGCACAACCGTCGTCTCACTCGACGCCAACGATGCCGTCGCGCTGAACATTGCTGCTGAAGGCGATCAACCCGCACGGGAGGTGCGGGCGCCGCGGCTGGAGGCCCGCGCAGCGGCGCCGACAGGTAATCCAGCGCGTGGCGCCGTGCCCAAAGGTCTCGAGCGCGCGCGCTTCACCGGCGGCGTCGATTTCGACGAGACCGCGCCCGCCCGCCGCAACCGCGAGGCGATCGAGCGCGAGGGGCGAGCCGAATCGCTGGAGCTCGCCCTCGACGGAGGCTTCGGCAAGATCACCGACGCCGATTTCTCGGGCAACGTCCGCTTCACCGATCGCGATGTGAGGGGCGAAGCGCCCGATGCGCAATATGGCCTGGAGACGAAGCGGATTCTGCTGCGCGGCGGAACTGCCGTCGCGCGTGTCGTCCAGGAAGACGGCACGGTCGAAGCCAAAGACATCGACCTGACGCTCGATCCGCGCAAGATGACCGCGAAAGGCAACCCGGTCAAAAGCACGCTCAAGCCCGGCGCACGCAAGGACCGCAAGGAGCCGCGTCCCTCGATTCTGGAAGACGACGAGCCGGTCAACATCACGTCGCGCATGCTTGACTACAATGGCGTCGCCGATCGCGCCGTCTATACGGGCGACGCGCGGCTCTGGCAGGGCGACACGGTCATCCAGGCCGAGACAATCGTGCTCGACGACAAGACCGGCAACCTCGAGGCCCGCAAGAACATGCGAGGCACGTTTATCATCCGCGACGAGCCCGAGCCTGGCGCGAAGGCCGGGCCCCCGCCGAAGCCGACGCAGGTCAACGCCGACGACATGATCTACGACGAATCGCGCCGGGAAGCGACGTTTCGGACCAAGGCGCGGTTCCGAGGACCCGAAGGCGATATGACGGCCGATCGCATCGTGGTGTTTCTGCGCGAAGACGGCAACACGCTCGACCGTATCGAGGCCTACGACGACATCACGGCGCGTCTCGAAGGCGGTCGCGTCGCAACGGGTTTGCGTCTGACCTATAACGCGAAGACGCGGCGCTACACCATGGAAGGGAAGCCGCTGGTGGTGCGGCGGCAGTTCCCCGACAAGGCGGCCGGCGGCGCGATCCGCTGTGAAAAAACAGAGGGCGCGTCTTTGACTTTCGATAGATCGGCTGATACCTTCGACGTCCACGGCGCCAACCGCGCGATGGTTCGCGCGGTGCCCATCCCCTGCGGGGCCAAACTCCCTCTTCCGTGACCAACACACCGCCGACACTCCGCACAGAAGGTCTCACCAAGTCGTACAGCGGGCGTACCGTCGTGCGCGAGGCCTCTATCGATGTGCGCGCCGGAGAAATCGTCGGCCTGCTCGGTCCGAACGGCGCCGGCAAGACCACGACGTTCTCGATGGTGGTCGGACTCATACAGCCGGAATCGGGTCGCGTGCTGCTCAACGGACAGGACGTCACCGGCGATCCAATGTACGTGCGCGCGCGCAAGGGCATCGGCTATCTGCCGCAGGAGCCGTCGATCTTTCGCGGCCTGACGGTGGAGCAGAACATCCTCGCGATTCTCGAAACGCTGCCGATTGACGGCGCCGAGCGCAAGCGGCGCCTGCGCGCGCTGCTCGCGGAGCTCGGCCTTGCGCCCCTGGCGCGCTCGCGCGCCTACACACTTTCAGGGGGCGAGCGCCGGCGGGTCGAGATCACCCGCGCGCTGGTGATGTCGCCCATTTTCATGCTGCTCGACGAGCCGTTTGCCGGCATCGATCCCATTGCCGTCTCCGACATCCAGAGCATCGTCTTTCACCTGAAATCGCGCGGCATCGGCGTGCTGATCACCGACCATAACGTCCGGGAAACACTAAAGATCACCGATCGGGCATATATCGTGCATGATGGGGTAATATTCAGAAGCGGGACGCCCGACAGCCTTGCGGCTGACGAACACGTCAAACGCATTTACCTCGGGACGGATTTTCGCCTCGATTGATAGAGAGAGATCGTTCAATCCCTGATGGCGATTCAGCAGAAACTTCATACCAGGCTCGTCCAAAAGCTGATTCTCACGCCGTCGCTGCAGCAGGCGATCAAGCTGCTGCCGATGTCGACGATTGAGCTCGCGGATCTGTTGAATCAGGAGATGGTCGAGAACCCGCTGCTCGAGGAAGTGCCCACCGAAGATCTGCAGCCTGCGGAAGCCGCGCCTGAAAAGACCGACGCGGAAAAGGCCGCCACCGAGAAGGGCGATACCTGGGACGACGCCGACTATGAGTACTTCTTCGGCGAGTACCTGGACGATGGCTATCGCCCGCGCGCGCCGCAGGAAGTGCGCGAGCTGCCTCCCATCGAAAACACGCTCTCCACCGCCAGCTCGCTGACCGACCATCTCGCCTGGCAGCTCGCCATGCAGACCGACGACGTGCTGAATCGCGAAATCGGCGCCGCGATTATCGGCAACCTCGATGACGATGGCAATCTCGTGGCGTCGATCGAAGAGATTGCCGACATGGGCGGCTGGAAGATCGAGGAAGTGGAGACGGCGCTGCAGTTCGTACAGGGCTTCGATCCGGTGGGCGTCGCGGCGCGCGATCTGCAGGAGTGCCTGCTGCTGCAGTTGCGGCACCTCGGTCTCGCCGACACGCCGGCCGAACGCATCGTCGCCGATCACCTGCGACTGCTGCAGAACCATCAGGTGCCCGAGATCGCGCGGCGGCTCAACATGTCGATCGAGGATCTCAAGGAACACATCGAGATCATCCGGCATCTGGATCCGAAGCCCGGCTCCCGTTTCAATCCCTCCGCATCGCAGTACGTCATCCCTGACGTGTACGTGCTGAAGACCGATGAGGGCTACGTCGCCACGCTCAACGAAGAAGGGCTTCCGCAGTTGCGCATCAGCCCCGTCTATCGGCGGCTGCTCGACAAGAGCGGCGAAAACACCGAAGAGACGCGCGCGTACGTCAAAGACAAGTTCCGCTCCGCGTTGTGGCTGATCAAGTCAGTCGACCAGCGCCAGAAGACGATTCTGAAGGTCGCCACGAGCATCATCACGTTCCAGAAGGAATTTCTCGACCACGGCATCGAGCACCTGCGGCCGCTCGTGCTGCGCGACGTGGCCAACGATATCGGCATGCACGAATCGACCGTGAGCCGTGTCGTGAACAACAAGTACATGCACACCCCGCAGGGCGTGTATGAGATGAAGTTTTTCTTCCATAGCGGCATCAGCAGCTCATTCGGCGAGAGCGTCTCGTCGGTCACCATCAAGCAGCGCATCCGCAAGATCATCGAGTCGGAAGACGCCAAGCGTCCGCTGAGCGACTCGAAGATCGTGAGCATCCTCCAGAAGGAGGGGCTCATGCTGGCGCGCCGCACGATCGCGAAGTACCGCGAAGAGCTGAAGATTCCGACCTCCAATCAACGCAAGGTCCTGTACTGAGGCGCGGCCGGCCGTGCGGGCCGCTCGCGAACCACGATGCGTCTAGAACTCACGGGTAAGGGCATGGACGTGACTGCCGGCCTCCGGCAGCTGGTGAACAAGCGTCTGGCGAGGGTCGAGCGCCTGCTCGGACGCTCGATGATGTCGGCGCAGTGCGTCCTCTCGAAGCAGAAATACGTGCACCGCGCCGACCTCACGGTGCACGCCGCCGGCGATCACGTCTTCCACGGCGTCGGCGAGGCGCGCAGCTGGTCTGTCGCGATGACGTCTGCCGTCGAGAAGGTCATGAAGCAGTCGCAGACGCTCAAAGACAAGTGGAAAGACCGCCGGCATGCCGACTCGAAGCACGTGACGACGCGCCGGCGGGGCGCCACGTCGGGCGTGCCCGAACCGCCGTCGCGCGACACGCCCGTGCGCGAAGCGCCCTCGCGCTTCCCGATATCGCGCGAGGTGTCCCCGCCCGCCGCCGGCCCGCGCGTGCGCCGCATGCGCTATCCCCTCAAGCCGATGACCGTGGATGAAGCGGCCGGGCTTCTGCAGGATAATGGCGAGGCGTTTCTCGTCTTCCGCAACGCGGGCACCGAGGCGATCTCGGTCGTGTTCCGGCGGAAGGACGGCAATCTTGGACTGATAGAGACCGAACAGTGAACCTGACGCCTGGCGTGGCCGTTGGATCGGTCATCGCCGGCCTCGACCTCAAGGTGCTGGCCGGGGCCGCCGGCCTTGATCGCCGTCTCACCAACGCGTACATCCAGAAAACGGGCCTCGCGCTGGCCGGACTGCCGGAGTATCTCCGTGCCGGCCGCGTGCTCGTGTTCGGCGACAGCGAAGTCCGCTATCTGCTCTCGCTCGGTCCCGAAGCCCGCCGCGCCGCGGTGGCCATACTTTTCAGCCACGACATTCCCTGCGTGCTGGTCACCAACGCGCAGCAGACACCGCCCGAGCTGGCCGAAGAAGCCGAGCGCGCCGGCGTGCCGCTGCTGTGGACCGCGTGGTCGACGCCGACCGCGATCGCGAAGCTGACCTCGGCGCTCGAAGACAAGCTGGCGCTGCGGCAGGTGATTCACGGCGTGCTGATGGACATCCTCGGCCTCGGCGTGCTGATCATCGGCGAGAGCGGCATCGGCAAGAGCGAGTGCGCGCTCGATCTCGTCGTGCGCGGACATCGTCTGGTCGCCGACGATACGGTCGAAATCAGGTGCCGCGCGCAGTCGGTATTAATCGGCAGCTGCCCGGAGCTCACACGGCATCATGTGGAGATCCGCGGCCTCGGCCTGTTGAACGTCACCGATCTGTTCGGCGTGGCGTCGACGCGCCGCTCGAAACGGGTCGAGCTCGTCGTGCAGCTCGAACGATGGGAAGCCGGGCGCGAGTACGACCGGCTCGGTCTCGATGACGCCTATCAGGACGTCATGGGGGTGAACGTGCCGCTCGTGCGCATGCCGGTGGCGCCAGGCCGCAACGTCGCCATGCTGATCGAGGTGGCCGCGCGCAACCAGCTGCTGCGCGCGCAGGGGCGACATGCCGCGCAGAAGCTCGCGGATCGGCTGCACCGGCGGCTCGAGCGGATGGAAGCCGGGGAACCCGACGCGGCGCTCGATCCTGATGATCTGCCGGAGGACGCCGAGCTGTGACCCCCGAGCGCCGCACGACCGTGGCGCGCAAGGATCGCGCCGAACATTCCCGTTTCGTCGTCGTGACCGGCCTGTCGGGGTCGGGGAAGTCGCAGGCCATTCGGGCATTGGAGGACCTGGGATTTTTCTGCGTGGATAACCTGCCGGTGGCGCTGATTCCGACCTTCGCGGATCTCGTGCTGCGTTCCGGCAGCGAGATCACGCGCGCGGCGGTCGTCGTCGACGTACGCGAAGGCCGGTTCCTCGAAGACTTTCCGGTCATCTTCAAGGCGCTCGGCGAGAAGCCGGGCCTCAATCCGCGCCTGATTTTTCTGGAGGCAGCCGACGCGACTCTCGTGCGGCGGTTCAGCGAGACGCGGCGGCCGCATCCGCTCGCGCCCGATCGCTCGGTCAGCGAGGGCATTGCCGAAGAGCGCGCGCTGCTGCGGCCGATCCGGAAGATGGCGCACGAGATCGTCGACACCACGACGCTGAACGTCCACGACCTGCGTCAGGTCTTCATGGGACTGATTCGCGGGGATCGCCGGGCCGCTCCGCTCGTCGTGACGATTCTCAGCTTCGGTTTCAAGCACGGCGTGCCGGTCGACGTCGACATGCTGTTCGACGTGCGCTTCCTTCCCAACCCGCATTTCGTGCCGCACCTGCGGGATTACACCGGCCGGGAAAAAGCCGTGGCCGACTACGTCTTTCAATCGCCGGCCGCGCAGGAATTTCTCGATCACACGCTGCCGCTGCTGCGCTTCCTGCTGCCCCTGTACGCGACGGAAGGCAAGACCTACCTCACCATCGGCATCGGCTGCACCGGCGGGCGCCACCGATCGGTCGCCATTGCCGAAGCGATCGGCCGCGGGCTCGGAAAGATCGAACACGCAAAGGTGCGCATGCGCCACCGCGATTCGGAGAACAGATAGCCATGGCACATTCGATTGGCGTTGTCGTCGTCACGCACGGCCAGCTGGCCACCGAGCTGGTGAATGCCGCCGAGATGATCGTCGGCGACCTCACGCACTTCACCGCCGTCTCGATCGGATGGCATGACGATGTGGAGCTGGCGCGGCAGGCGATAGGCGAGGCGATTGGCCGCGTGCAGGGCAGCACCGGCACGCTGATTCTCACCGACATGTTCGGCGGGACGCCGGCAAATCTCGGCGTGACTTTTCTCGAGCAAGGCAAGGTGGAGCTGATTACCGGCGTCAATCTGCCGATGCTGATCAAGCTCGCGCGCGAGCCCGAGGCCTCGGACCTGATTGCCGTGGCGCGGGAAATGCGGGATCACGGGCGCAGCGCGATGTGGGTAGCGAGCGATCTGCTGTCGGGGACGACGACGTAAGTTGGGGAGCGCGGGTTGACGAGGCGTGAGGTCGCAATCGTGAATACGCTCGGCCTGCATGCGCGCGCCGCCGCGCGGTTCGTGCACCTCGCCAGCCGTTTCACGTCGCAGATTCGCGTGACGCGCGGCAGCCGGACGATGGACGGCAAGAGCATTCTGGGGCTGCTGCTGCTCTCGGCGGGGCGGGGCACGGTGATCGAAATTTCAGCGGACGGTCCGGACGAGCAGCAGGCGGCAGAGGCGCTTGCGGGGCTCGTCACGAAAGGCTTCGAGGAATCGTGAACATCCAGGGTGTCGGGGTTTCGCCGGGCGTCGCGGCCGGCCGCGCCATCGTGGCGCAGCAGCAGGCGCGCGACATCCGCTACCGGATCGCGCCCAGCGCGGCGGATCGCGAGCGCCACCGGCTCAAGCAGGCGCGCGACCGCGCGCGGGCGGAGCTCGCCGACATCCGCGATCGCGTCTCGCAGGCGGCCGGACCGGGCCACGCGTCCCTCTTTGAAGCGCAGATCCTGATGCTCGACGATCCGCTGTTCGCGGGGCGCGCCGAAGCCTTGATCAAGACCGAGCGCCTGAACGCGGAATGGGCCGTGCGCCGCGCGAGTGACGAGCTCACGCAGTTGTTCGACGCGAGCGAAGACGAGCTGCTGCGCGAGCGCAAAGGGGATCTTGCCGATGTCGTCGGCCGCGTCGAGCGCAGTCTGCGGCCCGGCGGCACCGAGCTGCTGCAGCTGGTGCGCGAGCTGGAGCCGCCGCTGGTCATCGTGGCCGACGAGCTGCCGCCATCCGTGGCGGCGCAGGTCGACTGGTCGCGCGTATCAGGGCTGGCGATGGATGCCGGCAGTCCGACCCATCACACCATCATCCTCGTGCGATCGCTCGGCGTGCCCGCGGTCGCGGGGCTGCACGCGGCCACGCAGTGGATTGCGCCCGGATCGGTCGTCGCGCTCGATGGGACGACGGGTGAGCTCGTGCTCGATCCGGAGCCGGAGCTGCTCGAGGCCTGGCGATCGCGCGAAGCGGAAAGCGCGGCTGCGACGCGGGCGCTGGCGCCCCTGCGCGATCGTCCGGCGGCGACGCTCGACGGCGAGCGGGTCTGTCTCGAGGCGAACATCGAGCTGCTCGAAGAGTTGCCGCGCGTCAAGGAAAGCGGCGCGGAGGGCATCGGACTGTATCGATCGGAGTTCCTGCTCGAGACGGCGCCCGCGGACGCCCTCGGCGAGGAAGGGCAGTACCGCGTGTATCGCCAGCTCGTCGAGGCCATGGCGCCGGCGCCGGTGACCGTGCGCACCTTCGACGCCGGCGAGGATCTGCTCCGGCGGTTCGAGGGGCGTCCCGGACGGCGCCGCAGCCGGCTCGGGCTGCGCGGCATCCGGCTCACGCTCTCGGAGCCGGAGCTCTTCGCCACACAGCTGCGCGCGCTGCTGCGGGCGTCGCGCCACGGCCGGCTGCGCATTCTGCTGCCGTTCGTGAGCTCGGTCGAAGAGATCGAGCAGGCCCGCGAGGCCATGCTGCAGGCGGCGACCGATGTTGGCGTGGATCCGGCGAGCGTGCCGCTCGGCGCGATGATCGAAGTGCCCTCCGCGGCGCTGACGGCCGACCTGCTCGCGGAGGCCGCCGATTTCCTGAGCGTCGGAACGAACGATCTGATTCAGTACACGCTCGCCGTCGATCGCACGGACGATCGCGTGACCGACCTGTACGCGCCGCACCATCCGGCCGTCGTGCGGCTGCTTGCCGCCGTCGCGCGCGCCGCACGCCGGCAGAACTGTCCGCTCTCAATCTGCGGCGAGATGGCGGCCGATCCCGCGACGCTCGGCCTGCTCGTCGGGCTCGGCTATCGCACGTTCAGCATGCGGCCCGCCGCCGTGCCGGTCGCCAAGAACGCGCTCGCGCGCCTCTCCTCGGTGGATGCCCGCCGCGCCGCCCGCGATGCGCTGCGCGCGCGCGATGTCGAGGGCGTCGAAGCCGTCATCAGGCGCATCGTGACCCCCGAACCGGCGGCCAGTACAATGAGAACCCTGGCGAGCGGACGGAGTGGGGCATGGGGGCCCCACGAGTGAGCGAGCCAGGCGGGGTGCAGGGGGCCCCGCCCAGATCATGACGGACATAGCGCGCGTCGAGAAACCGTGGGGATACGAGCTGCACTGGGCCAAGACCGAGCGCTATGTCGGCAAGATCCTGCACATCAACAAGGGCCACGCCCTCAGCCTGCAGTATCACAACCGCAAGGACGAGACCGTGATGGTGTGGTCGGGCAAGCTGCTGTACGAGATCGATCGCGGCGGGGGCCCCGGGAATCTTGTCAAGATCGAGCTCGGTCCCGGCCAGCGCATCCACGTGCCGCCCAAAACCATCCACCGTATGACGGCAATTGAAGACACAGACGTCTTCGAGGTCTCGACGCCCGAGCTGGATGACGTGGTCAGGCTGGAGGATAGGTACGGGCGGGAGGGAACGTAGCCTGTTGGCGTAGTTAAGAGTTGGTGAATTAAGAGTTGAGAATTACTGTCCAGCGGCTGCTAAGCAGCACTCGGATAGCAATTCTTAATTCTTAATTCACCAACTCTTAATTCTGTTAAAACGGAATATCGTCGTCGTTCAGATCGCCGGGGCCGGTGTCGTGGGGGCCCTGGTCGAAGCCGCCTGAGGCCGCGGCTCCTGCGCCGGCCTCGGCACCGCGGGCGCCGCCGCGCGCGCCGCCTCCACCACCGCCAAGCAGCACGACACGATCGCCGCGGATCTCCGTGGTGTATTTCTCGACGCCGTCCTTGTCGGTCCACTTGCGCGTCTGCAGGCGCCCTTCGACGTAGATCTGTTTGCCCTTGGTGAGGTATTCGTGCAGCGACTCGGCGGTGCGTCCCCAGAGAATGACGCGGTGCCACTGCGTGTCTTCCTTTTTCTGTCCTTCGCGATCCTTGTAGACGTCGGTCGTCGCCATGTTGATCGTCGCGACCGCCGCGCCGCCCGGCGTGTAGCGCAGCTCCGCGTCACGTCCGAGATTGCCGACCAGAATTACCTTGTTCACGCTGCCCATCGGGAAACCTTTCTGACCTCACTTGGGAATGGATGGACAGATCATAACAGGCGTCAGCGCGGCAGCGCCTGCAATCTTTGCTTGGCGTGCACCGCCGCGGTGCTGTCGGGAAAGTTCTTGATGACCGCTTCATAGGCCTGCCGCGCGCGGTCGATTTCCTTCAGCCGCTCGAACGACTGGCCCTGTTTGTAGAGCGCTTCCGGCTCTCGATCGCTGCCTTTGTGGTCTTGGATCACGCGGCCGTACGCAGTTACAGCCTCCTTGTATCGTTGCAGCTGAAACAGCGACTCGCCCACGTAGTACTGCGCCTGTGCGACGTTCGGTGCCGTCGGATAGGTGCGGATGTACCCTTCGAAGCCAAGGATGGCGAGATCGTACTGTGTGCCGAAGTAATCGGCCATCGCGGTGTCGAACATGCGCTGCGCGCTCGGCGCGGCAGACGGCGGCGTTGCCGCCGCCGGAGGGGCGGCGGGATCGCCCGCCGCGGGGTCGCCTGGCAGCGTCACGACCGGCGCCGCCTGCTGACTCTCGCGGATCGCCGCGAACGTCTGCCGCAGCGTCTCGACCTCGTGCGAGAGCGTCGAGATGCGCACGTTCGTGTCGTCCATCTTTTCGCGCAGCACGCCGACGTTGTCGCGGATCGCATCGACCTGCAGCTTCTGATCGGCGAAGCCCTTGCGCGTGGCATCGCCCTGCTGATCGATCTTCGCGTTGAGCGCCTTGAGCGTCTCTTCGATGGTGGCAATCAGCGCGCGCAGCTGTCCTGATTGCTCCTGAATCATCCGCAGCTCGGCCAGCATCTGGAGCTGCTCCCGATCCTGCGCCGCCGCAGGGGAGGGAGCTGCAAGAACTGCCAGGACTCCGAAAACCGCGAGCGGGTAGCGAACCTTGCGAATCATGTGCCTCTCCGAACCTGTCGAACCTGCGGAACCGAACCCGGGGAACCAACGGAACGAGTGGAACCCGTGGAACCTATTTGGCCGTGACCACGAAGTGGGCCCGCCTGTTCTTCGAGTATGCCTCCTCGGTGTGGGCCGGGTCGAACGGAAACTCGTTGCCGTAGCTGACCGTCTTCAGGCGGTCGGGGGCAATGCCGAGCGAAACCAGGTAGTCGCGCGCCGCCAGGGCGCGCCGCTCGCCCAGGGCCAGGTTGTATTCGGGCGTCCCCCGCTCATCGCAGTGCCCCTCGATGGTCACCACCCAGGACGCGTACTGCTTCAGAATCTGCGCGTTGTTCTGCAGCGCAGCCTGCCCCTGGCCGTCGATCTCTTCGCGGTCGAGCGCGAAGAACACTGGCTGGAAGGGGGTCTGCTTCGGGTCGTTGATCTCGTCAATCGACCGCGATGCCAGATCGCCGCTCGTGACCGTCGGATCCGCCGGAATGGTGGTGGGCTCGGGCACCGGCTCGGGTGGCGCCGGCGGCCGTGTGGCCGTCGTGCCCGCCGCTCCAGTGGTGGCCGGCGGCGGAGTCGTCGGCCGCGCCACCGGCGGCTGTTTCTTCCCGCACGCGCCCGTGAACGCAAGGATGACCACAACGAGCATTGCAACTGATGTACGTCTCATGTAACCAGGCCCTCAGGAGTAAGCGTGTAATTCACAGTTGGCAAGTTGAAAGTTGAAAATTATCGCCGTGACCAATTTGGAAACTTGTTTTCGCCGTTGCGCGTGATTTGCCGCGCGATACCGCCGTTGCGGCCGATCACCGCGATCTGCGTCTTCCCCCACCGCGTCGTCGTGAAGGCAATGTGGCGGCCCGTCGGGGAGAAGGCCGGGCTTTCGTTCGAGCCTTCGCCGGTCGTAATCGCTCGGATTCTGCCCGAGGCGACGTCGAGCACTTTGATGTCGAAGCCGGCGCCGCCCGTGCGCGACGTGTAGGCGATCTCGTTGAGCGGCGGCGGCGACCAGGTCGGCCGGTCGACCCATGATTCGTGTGTCAGCTTTACGGGCTGTTCCAGCCCTTGTGCGTCGATGCGCCAGATGTTCGGATTGCCGCCGCGCTCCGAGACGAAGGCGATGTGCGTGCCGCTCGGCGACCAGGTCGGCGTCGTATCGATCGCGCGATGGTTCGTGAGTCGCCGCACGCCGGATCCGTCGACGTTCATCACGTAGATCTCGGTGTTGCCGTCGCGATTGGACGAAAACGCGAGGCGCGTGCCGTCGGAAGAAAACACCGGCAGCGAGTTCTGATTGGCGTAGCTGCCTTTGGCCGGCAGCTTCAGGATGCCCTTGTAGATCCACGAGATCCTGATGTCCATGTACCCCGCGACGAACGACGTATAGGCAATCGCCTGTGCATCGGGCGCCCAGCTGGGCGTGATGTTCAGGTTGCGATTCACCGTCACGCGGCGCTGGTTCGCGCCGTCGTAGTCTGAAACGTAAATCTCCTGCGCATTGCGCTGGGCATACGTGGTCGCCGTGCGCTCGCCGTCGCGGTTCGAGCTGAACGTCAGCTTCGTGCGTGCCACGCCCTGCAGGCCTCGCTGGGCCAGATGGATTTCATCCGCGATCGTGTGCGCGAAGAACCGCGCGTCGATGCCCGGGGTTCGGCCGCTTGTGGACGTGTATTCCTTTGCGAACACCTGCCGGCCGCCATCCACGCGGAACAGATAGACGCTGACCTTCGCCCCCGTCCCCGTCTTCTCGACCGTGCCGACCACCAGGGCATCGGCGCCGGTTTCGCGCCAGCGGTCCCACTGATTGTCGGCGGCGTTCGCACTGACGGGAATGCCGCCGAGGGCGTTGCGCTCCACCAGAGCGAACTCCAGCTCGAAGTCGAAGTCGTTGTGCAGCACTTCGGCGATCGTGCGCGCCGCGGCCTGCGTTTCCGCGTCGGACGTAATCGCAAGGAAGGTCGGAACGGCCAGACGCGGCGGCTGGCCGGGCTTCCCGGTGAGCGTCGCCTCGTATTCGCGCTGCTGTTGGCTCGGAGGCGGCGTCTGTTGCTGCCCGGCCACAGCAAGGCCGCCAATCGCAGTCACGAGAAGGACGATCGCACTGGAGCGCTTGACATACATCATCGTTTGTACTCGAAATTCAACCGCAGGATGAGCCGTGGCTCGGTGAACTCTTTAGGCAGCTGAGGCAGCTTTGCGTGCATGATCGCCACCTGCGACGCCCGGTCGAGGAGCGGGAGACCGCTCGGTTTCACGAGTTCAACGCTCGTGATACGGCCATCTCTCTCGACGATGAACCGCACCGTGTTGATGCCGGTCGCGCCTTGATTCTGTTTCCAGTTGCGGTTGATCGCGGCAAGCATCAACTCCATATACGCGGGGCAGCAGAAGTCGGCAAGATTCGTCTCGCCTCCCGTGCCCTGCTCTCCGCCCCCAAGACTCAATCCAGTGCCGCTGGTGACAGCACCCGTCTCGATGCGCGCCTGCCCCTCGCGCACTTCAGCGCCGCGAATGGGCGTGCGGCCCGTGGGCTTTTCCGTCGTTGTTTGAATAGGCGTCTTCGTCGGTGGCGCAGGCTTCGCCGGCGCCTTCTCGGGAATCGCCATGACCGGCGCTTTTTCGACGGGCGCCTGGTGCTGCGGCCTCACGGGCACTGCCGTCGCTTCCTGTACGGGGCGCGAGCTGATCGGGTTCATGCCGGTCAGCCGTGGACCCGGCGCGCCGCCGAGACTGATGTACATGATGTCGCGCTCCCACTCCGCATCCTGGCCAAGCCACTCGGACGGCACGAGCGCGAGCACCGCGACAAACAGCACGTGCGCCGCCACCGCCCACCCGAAATACTTCGAGAAGCGATCCCGTTCAAACGGCGCTCCCACTGTCATCGTCGCGGCCAACTCAGATCCTCATCGCCCCGGCTGCGTCGCGATGCCGACATTGGCGACGCCGCCTTCTTTCAGCAGGTCAAACACGCCTGCCTGATCCTGAACCGTAAGAGTGCCGTCCATGCGCAGGTAGACGTTCTTTTCGGATCGGCTCTCCAGCTCCTGCCGCACGCGTTCGGCGAGCAGCGAAAGCCTGACTTCCTCGTCTCCCAGGCGCACCATCCCAGTCTGTTTGAAGTTCGCGGCCACCGTCACCGAGATCGGTGTCGACTCGGTCGGCTGCGACTGGCGCGATTCTGGAAGCGTCACGCCGTAGCCCTGCTGCATCATGGGCGCCGTCACCATGAAGATAATCAGCAGCACCAGCATCACGTCGACGAGCGGCACGACGTTGATCTCCGAAAGAGAGCTCGCCACGCGCGGCCCGCGCCGTCCCCGCCGTCCAACTGTCGTCGCATCGTGAAGCTTCGCCATACCGCGGGTCTCCGCTTAAGTGAAATTCCGCTCGGCCAGATTGATGAACTCGAGCGAGAAGTCGTCCATCGCCTGCGCGAACTGCTTCACCCGGTTGGTGAGCGAGTTATAGAAATAGACGGCGGGAATGGCCGCGAAGAGGCCCGCCGCCGTCGCAATCAGCGCCTCCGCGATGCCGGGCGCCACCACGGCGAGGCTGGTCGAACCGGCGCCGGCGATCTCCGTGAACGCGTCCATGATTCCCCACACCGTGCCGAACAAGCCGATGTACGGCGTGATCGACGCCGTGGTCGCGAGAAAAGGGACGCGATGCTCCAGCTTCGTGAGCTCGGCCGACGATGCGCGCATCAGGGCGCGGTCGATCCCGTCGAGGCTCCTGAGGGTTGGACGAGCGCTGCCCGCCGGCGGTCGTGTCTCGCCGCCCGGATTCGCGCGCAGCTGCGCGTTCAGCTCGGAATAGGCCGCCTGGAACAGGCCCACGAGTGGCGCGTGCGGCAGGCTCGTACACACGGCCTGGACCTCGGAAAACTTGCTGCTGCGGCGGAAGATGTCGAGAAACTGCGCGGTCTGTCTCTCGGCGCGCGAGAGCTGCCGCGACTTCATCACGATGATCGCCCACGAGGCGGCGGAGAAGAGCAGCAGGATGGACAGAACAACAACGCTGGTGGCGCTGCCGAACGCGAGCTCGACGAAATCGAGCTCCGATCCGGCCGCACCGGCAGGTGCCGCGCCCGGCGCCGGTAGCGCCAGGAAAAATGATCCAGACATGCGCACGCAAGCCTCCGTCTGCGGTAATGGGGGACGGGTCTTAATTTCCGCGGTGAACGCGAACGGAAATTAAGACCC
>JBBDWL010000061.1:15498-32021 GCA_040902895.1 Vicinamibacterales bacterium
GGACGAGTGATGCGCCGCTGGGACAGCGCTAAAGTGTGCAGGTTAACACGCGCCCGGATCGCTGTCAAAGGTCTGATATCATGGAAGTTCCCGTCTTTTCCCATGTTGCGGTTTCTGAAGGTCCGGCACCTCGCCGTCATTGAGCAGGTCGAGGTTGAGTTCGGCCCGGGCTTCAACGTCCTCACAGGCGAGACCGGCGCCGGCAAGTCGATTCTCGTCGAGGGCATCGGCCTGCTCGTCGGCGGACGCGCATCCTCCGATCTCATTCGCACAGGTGAAGACGTCGCATCAGTACAGGCAGTCTTCGACGGGCCCGACGGCCCCGGCGGAGAGCCGCTGATCGTCCGCCGCGAAATCACGTCGCAGGGCCGCAGTCGCGCATTCATCAACGACGACGTCGTAACGACGGCGGCGCTGAAAGAGATGGGGCGCCGGCTCGTTGGACTGCACGGACAGCACGAGCATCAGCAGCTGCTCGATCCCGCGAGTCATCTCGCGGTGGTCGACGCCTTTGGCAGCCTCGGTCCCGCCCGCGAAGCGGTAGGTGCCGCGTGGCAGCAGTGGCGCGAGGCGCAGGGCGCGCTCGATCGCACGAAAATGGATGCCCGCGAACGCGCCGCGCGCATCGAGCTGCTGTCGTTCCAGCTGGATGAAATAGAGAAGGTCGGGCCTCGAGCCGGCGAAGACGAAGCGCTCGCGGCCGAACGCCAGGTGCTCGCCAACGCCGATCGGCTGACGCGATTGTCAGGCGAAGCGTACGCCGCGCTGTATGACAGCGACGAGGCCGCGCTCGCATCCCTCGGCGTCGTGTGGAAGCGGCTCGCCGAGCTCTCGGAGCTCGATCCCCGCTTTGCGCCTTACGTCGATGCGCGCGACACCATCAAGCCGCAGCTCGAAGACCTTGCCTATTTCCTGCGGTCGTACGCCGGCGACATCGACGCCTCGCCCGAGCGGCTGCAAAACGTCGAAGACCGTCTTGCGGCAGTCGAGCGTCTCAAACGGAAACACGGTCCCGCGCTCGATGACGTGATTGACAAGGAGGCCGCGCTCCGCGCCGAGCGCGACGCCCTCATGCTGCCCGAAGGCCAGGCCGGCGCCCTCGAAGAGCGCGTCACGTCTGCGGCAGCGGCGTATCTCGACAAGGCACGGGCCCTGTCGAGAGCCCGCCGCGCTGCCGCGGCCGAATTCTCGAAACGCCTGGTTGACGCGTTGGGGGAGCTGGCGATGGCGCGCACGCGCTGCGAGGTGCGCCTCGACAGCGCGGCCGCGGACGATCCGTCACGCTGGACCGCCACCGGCATCGACAGCGGCGAGATCTACCTCTCCCCGAATCCAGGAGAGGATCCCAAGCCTCTTGCGCGCATCGCGTCGGGCGGCGAGCTCTCGCGAATCATGCTGGCGCTCAAGACCATCGCTTCGGCCGATGCTCCGGGCCGCACCCTGATCTTCGACGAGGTGGACGCCGGCATCGGCGGGGCAGTCGCCGACGTCGTCGGCGCCAAACTCAAGGCGCTGGCCGGGCGCGATCAGGTGCTCTGTATCACGCACCTTCCGCAGATTGCGGCGCGCGCCGACCGGCAGTTCGCGATCACCAAGACCGTACGCGGCGCGCGAACGGTCACGGCCGTTACAGAACTCGATGCCGAAGCCAGAAAACAGGAGCTCGCGCGAATGATTGGCGGCGATTCGGTCACGCCGCAGCTTTTGCAAAGCGCTCAGGAGATGATTGCATCGCGCCAGGCGAAAGGTGAACAAACAGCGAAAGGCGAAAGCGAAAGCCGAAAGCGAAAGCGTTAGACCGCGGTAAAGTCAGAAAGAAGAAACGTGGCGCGTAAATACCTGATCGAAACCTTCGGCTGTCAGATGAACTATCACGACACCGAGCGCATGGCCGGCCTGCTTGAAGAGTCGGGGTACGTGCCGGCCGCCACGTCCGACGATGCGGACGTCGTCGTCATCAACACCTGCAGCGTCCGCGAGAAGGCTGAAGACAAGCTGTATCACCGGCTCGATGAGTTGAACTACCAGGCGCAGCAGACCGGCACGCGGCCGCTGATTGCGGTGGCCGGATGCGTGGCGCAGCAGGAAGGCGACAAGCTGCTTTCCCTCAATCGCCCTATTGACGTCATCGTCGGCACACAGAGCGTAAAGTTGCTGCCGCATTTGATTGAACAGGCGCGAAGCGCTGGGACGGCAGCTAGACAGACCAGCAACCAGCAACCGACAACCAGCAACCCGGTAGTGGACATCGACCTCCACCAGGACGTGTCGTTTCCGCTCGGCGTCGCACGGCACAGCAACCCGGTGCGCGCCTGGGTCACCATCATCGAGGGCTGCAACGACTACTGCAGCTATTGCGTGGTTCCCTACACGCGCGGGCACGAGCGGATGCGACCGGTGGCCGACATCCTCGCCGACGTCCGCCAGGCCGTGGATTCAGGGCGTGTCGAGATTCAGCTGCTCGGACAAATCGTCAATCACTATTCGGCGCCCGACAATCCTACATGCGATTTCCCGGTCCTGCTCGAGCGCGTAGCAGCCGTGCAGGGGGTCAGGCGCGTCCGGTTCGCGAGCCCACATCCGCGCCATACATCGGAGCGCCTCATCGCAGCAGTGCGCGACATTCCACAGGTCTGCAAGCATGTGCACCTGCCGGTGCAGTCGGGCTCGACGCGCATTCTCGCCGAGATGCGCCGGCGCCACACGCGCGAGCAGTATCTCGACCTCGTCGATCGCATTCGCGGAGCGGTGCCGAACGTCGCGCTATCGACCGATATCATTGTTGGCTTCCCCGGAGAGACGCGTGGCGACTTCGACCTGACGCTCTCGCTGCTCGAGGCCGTGCGGTTCCACAGCCTCTATTCGTTCAAGTACTCGGTGCGGCCCAACACGCTTGCATCGAAGCGGATGGCTGACGATGTGAGTGAGGGGGAGAAGACGGCGCGGATCATGGCGCTGCAGGACGCGCAGCGAAGGATTCAGGCAGAACTTCTGCAGGCGTCTGTCGGAACGGTCGAAGACGTACTGGTGGATTCGACCAGCCGGCGCCGCGACTGGGAAGTGTCGGGGCGCACGTCGGGCAACACGATCGTGAATTTCGCGGGCGGCCGCGAGCTGATTGGCTCGCTGGTGCCGGTCCGCATTACCGAAGCCGCGCCCAACAGCCTGCGCGGCGAGCTGGTTTACCCTCCGGAGCTTTAGCGGGGGAGGGCGGGAGTTTTTCTATGCAGATTGCGATGTCGATCAAGGGCCTGATGATGGACCCGATCACCAACATGCCCATCGTCATCCTCCACGATCCGGAAGGCCGGCGGGTGCTGCCGATCTGGGTCGGGGTGTTCGAGGCCAATGCGATTGCGCTGCAGATTGAAAATGTTGCCACGCCGCGCCCGATGACGCACGACCTCCTGCGTAATGTGTTGCAGGAACTGCATGCCCGCGTCGACAAAATCGTCGTCACCGATCTGCGCGAGAACACGTTCTTTGCGCATATCCATCTGAAGGTGAGCGGCGATCCGCTGGTGATCGACGCGCGCCCCAGCGACGCGATCGCCCTGGCGCTGCGCACGCAGTCGCCGATCTACGTCGAAGACCGGGTGCTCGAGCACGCCAAAACCGTCGACACCGTACCCGAGCGGCAGGACGATGAGCGGCTGTCGAAGTGGCTCGAGTCGCTGGATCCTGACGATCTCGGAAAATACAAGATGTAGCGTTACAGTTTTATTGACTACACAACGGCAGGTGCCTAGAATGCCGTAGGCCACTCGCCGAATGATTGTTTCCATCGCGAATCAGAAGGGCGGCGTCGGCAAGACGACAACCGCCGTCAATCTCGCTGCGGCGCTCTCGATGCGCGGCAAGCCCACACTCCTCATCGATCTCGATCCTCAGGCCAACAGCACCATGTCGTATCTCGACATGTCGACGGTACAGCGCGGCATGTACGACGCAATCACCGACGCATCGGTCTCGATCGAAGACATCGTCGTGCCCACCAGCCAGGAGAACCTCTGGGTCGCCCCATCGAAGATCGCGCTGGCGAAGCTGGAGGCGCGGCTGGTCGGGGAGCTCGACGCGCACTTCAGGCTGAAGGACAAGATTGCCGCGGTGCGACACCGCTTCCCGCAGATCGTGATCGACTGTCCGCCCACGCTGGGCCTGCTGACCGTCAACGCGCTGGTCGCTGCGACCCATCTGCTGATTCCGATTCAGTCGTCGTATTTTGCGCTGGAGGGCACGGACGATCTGCTCGAGACGATTGAGAAAGTGCGTACTCGGGCCAATCCCGATCTCCGCATCCTGGGCGTCGTCATCACGATGCACGACAGGCGCACGGCCCTGGCGCGCGACATCCGGGCGCAGATCGACAAGGTCTTCGGCAACAAGGTCTTCAAGACGGTGATTACCAAGAGCGTGCGGCTCGAAGAGAGCCCCGCCTACAAGGAATCGATTTTCACGTTCGCGCCCGATTCGTCTGGCGCCAGCGAGTATTACCGGCTCTGTGAGGAGGTCATGGATCGTGCCTAAGCGCGGACTCCCGGCAACGATGAAGATGCGGCACGACGAGCACTATGTGGAGGCGCTGGCGAGCTCCGCGGGTGCGCCAATCGGGCGCCTGGTGCCAATTGAGCAGATTGAGCCGAACCCGAATCAGCCCCGCCAGCAGATGGGCGATCTGTCGGAGCTCATGGCCTCGATTGCCGAAAAGGGGGTCATCGAGCCGCTCATCGTGCGGCAGCGCGGCAGCCGGTTCCAGATCATTGCCGGCGAGCGGCGGTATCAGGCCTCGGTGCAGGTGGGTCTTCGCGAGCTACCGGTGGTCATCCGCGATGTCGATGACGGCGAGGTCATCGAGCTCGCCTTGATCGAGAACATCCAGCGGAAGGATCTGACACCGTTCGAAGAGGCGGAGGCGCTGCAGGCGCTGGCCAAGAACTCCCATTACACGCACGAGGATCTCGCCCGGCGTCTGGGGAGGTCGCGGACGGCCATTACAGAGTCTCTGTCCCTGATTGAGATGCCCGAAGAGGTCAGAAATCTCTGTCGGCTGGCCGACATTTCCTCTAAATCATTGCTTTTGCAGGTAGTTAGGCAGCGCGACCCAGACAAAATGATTGCGCTCATCGAACGTCTGACGCGCGAAGGCGCGCCGACACGCGAGGAAGCGCGCAAAGTCACCGCGAAGCCCAAGCCGGGACGTCCGAAGGCCTACACCTTCACGTTCCGCCCGCCGACGAAGCTGTTCAACCTGCGACTGAGCTTCAAGAAAAGCCGCGTCGAGCGCGACGAGGTCATCGAAGCCCTCCAGGACATCATCAAAGAACTTCGGAAACAGCAGTAGCCGCGGGGGGACGCGCCGTCGCTGCGGCCTGAGTCAACATAACATATATTATCAGACCCAATATAAAACCCACGCGGAATCGGTCTGTGCAAGGTTTGCGGACTCCCCGCGCTGGCATCTGCCCTATGAAAATCCTCGACCGCTACATCGTTCGCGAAACGCTCGGGCCGCTGCTGATGGCACTCGCGATTTTCACGTTCCTGCTGGCGGTGCGGCCGGTCATGGACGAAGCCGAGAAGCTGCTGGCCAAGTCGGTGCCGCCGCAGACGATTGGCGTGCTGCTCGCCTATCTCATTCCGCAGGCGCTGGGCATCACCATTCCGATGGCGCTGCTGGCCGGGCTGCTCATGGCGTTCGGCCGGCTGTCGGCGGACCGCGAGACCGTGGCGCTCCTGGCCTGCGGCGTCAGCTTCAACCGGCTGATGCGGCCCGTCGCATTGCTGGCAACGGTGGCCGCGGCGGCCACGCTCTGGGTGATGGTGGTCGCCATCCCGACCGGCAACCGCAAATACGTCGAAATCGTCTTCGCGCTCGTCACGCAGCGCATGGAGACCGAGATCCAGCCGAAGGTCTTCTACGAAGACTTTCCGAACAAGGTGCTGTACATCCAGGACATCGGCCGCGGCGGCGGCTGGGGGCGGGTCTTCATCGGCGACACGAGCCAGCCCGACGGGCGCCCGCAGATCCAGATGGCCCGCGAAGGACGCCTGGTCATCGATCGCGAGAAGCGGCTCGTCGACATCGTGCTCGTCGACGGCCACCGGTATTCGCCGGGCGTCCAGGGCACGCCCGATGAGGGCGTGTATGACGTCAGCCGCTTCCAGCCGCGGCCGGGCGTCACCGGCGCCGTAATCTCGAAACTGGATCCGACTACCGTGTTTGGGAGCCAGGCCAGCTTCACGGGCGGCGTGAACAACATGACGTGGGCCGAGCTCCAGGCCGACAAGGCCGCGCGCATCAAATCGGGTCTGTCGCCGCATCCGCCCATCATCGCAATGCAGCAGAAGTTTTCGTTCCCGGTGGCCTGCTACGTGCTCGCGCTCATCGCGCTCGTCGTCGGTATGCACACGCGGCGCGAGGGCAAGTTCGCGGCCTTCACCGTCGGCATCGGCGTCATCTTTGTCTATTACACGGTGATGTTCCTGTTCGAGAACCTCGCCAAGAGCGGCCACTTCCCCGCCGTCTGGGCGCGCTGGGTGCCCAACATCGTGCTGGGCGTCGCAGGCCTCATGCTGCTCTGGCGGCGCACGCGCGGCACCGGACGCCGGATGCCGAGGCTGTTCGCCCGTCCGCTGTCACTGGCCACGAGGTGGGCCCGCGCGCGCCGCCGGCCGATCCCGCAGTCCGGAGACACCACAGCCGCACGCCGCCGCGTCGTCATCGTCGTCAAAGTTCCGGAATTTTCGCTGCCGCGGCCGACGCTGCTCGATCTGTACATCGGCAATCGCTATCTGCGCGTGCTGGCGCTGACGTTCTTCGGCCTGATGGGCCTGTTCTACATCTCCACGTTCATCGAGCTGTCGGAAAGGCTTCTCAAAGGGGAGGCGACGACCGGCAAGCTGCTAGCGTATCTGGTCTTCAACACGCCGGAGTACGTGTATTTCGTCACGCCGATGGCGGTACTGCTGGCGGTGCTGGTGACGATCGGCATTCTGACGAAGACGAGCGAGCTGACGATCATGCGCGCGTGCGGCATCAGCCTGTATCGCGCCGCGGCGCCGCTGGTGCTGCTCGGGCTGCTGGCGAGTGCGTTCCTGTTCGTGGTGCAGGAGAAGGCGCTCGCGCGCGGGCGCATCAGGGCCGAGGCGATTGGCGACGAGATCCGCGGGCGGCCGCGGCAGGGCCTGACGCTGCTGACCCGCCGGTGGCAGGCCGGGCGTGGCGGACAGATCTATCACTATGCCGGCTTCAATCCGCGTGCGCGGGAGCTCGAGCGTCTTTCCATCTTCGAGATCGACGCCGACGCCTGGCGTCTGACGCGGCAGACCTATACGCCGAGAGCGCGCTTCCGCGACGGCGTGTGGGTGGCAGATGCCGGTTGGGTGCAGACCTTTCCGGCTGACGGCGTGGCGGCACGCACGCCGCGGCCTGCCGGTCCGCTGCCGGGTATCGAAGCTCCTGACTATTTCGGCGCGGAGATCACCGAGGCCGACAAGATGTCGCTGCCGCAGCTGCGCGACCACATCGCGGATCTCGATTCGAGCGGCGCGAGCGCCTCGGAGGCGCGCGTCGAGTACCACGGCAAGATGGCCTTCCCGCTCGTCGCCATCGTCATGACGTTGATTGCGGTGCCCTTCGCCGTCACGACCGGACGCCGTGGTGCGCTGTACGGGATCGGTCTGGGAATCGCGCTCTCGATTGCGTACTGGTTCATCCTGACGATCTTCGGCGCGCTCGGCAACGCGGGCATCCTGCCGCCCGTGCTGGCCGCCTGGGCGCCGAACCTGCTCTTCGCCGCCGGCGCCGGCGTGCTGCTCCTGACCGTGCGCACCTAGCAACGGTCAATTTTCAACTTTCAATTTTCACGTTTCAATTTCCCTTGGTCTCAGGGGCGAGCTCGTGGATTGCCCGCACGAGATCGCTGGCGAGCAGCCCATGCCGATACGCGTCTCGGAGTGCGCGATTGGCAATCTCACGTGCCGCGCGTAGCGGGGCTTTCGGCTCGCGCTGCGCCATGACGAACGTGCCCTCTCCGCGCCGCACCGCCACGAGGCCGCGCAGCGACAGCAGCTTGTACGCCTGCTGCACCGTGTTCGGGTTGACTCGCAGTTCGGCGGCGAGCCTCCGAAGGGCGGGCAGCGCCTCACCCGTGCGCAGAATCCCGGTCGCGATTTCGCGTTCGAGCTCGTCGGCGATCTGCCGGTAGACCGGGCGCCCTTCGGAGTCATCGAGAAGGAGTCGCATGCGCGGAATGCTATCACACTAGTAAGCTAGTGCACTAGGTTGCTAGCTCACTGGTTGGCGGGACGGCTACCCACGAGACGCAATCCTTCCAAAGTGATCCGCCCTGCCCCGCCGGGCGCTGTGTTTACGGTGTCGACGACGATCAGCACCTGCCGCACCTGCACGACGTTCGGGCGGCTGACAGAGGGCCGCGGCTCCAGCGGCGCAAAATCACGGATCGGGATCCGAACCGTCCGGGACTGGTCGTCCAGATAAACGGAGTGTCCCCACCGCTGCCCCGTTCTGCTGTCGCTCAGACGCAGCTGGATCCAGACCCGCACCGGCGCAGCCGCACGCGCGGTCAGCACCAGGCTGTCCCACGCCTGGGTGCTGCCGGTGGCGCGAACGGCAGCGGCGTACTGACCCGCAGGCGCGCCCCCGGCCAGGCGATACGAAAACACTTGTCCGCCATCCGCCGGCGCGATGCTCCCGACCGATTCAGGATGGTGTTCGATGGCCCACTGCCCCGCCGTGAGCTCGAGCGAGTTGACGGGATCAGGCGCCGGCGCGCTGCTGTCGCCCGGTTGTCCCGGCACCGTGTAGGCGTCGGCATTGACCTTGATCGGATTGCTCAGAAGCCAGGGAACATCCGGCCAGGTGGCGAGGGTGCCTTCGATACGCCAGATGCCGCGCGCATCCTCGACGCGATGCGACAGCACCGGACCCTCCGCCGTGGCGGCCACACGGCCATCGCGCAACAGCGTCAGGCGCACCAGGCTGCGCCCCGACTCCACGACGTCCGGCGTTCGCGCCTCGAAGATCATCTCTGGCGCGGCCGGCACGAGCGATCCCATTGGATAGACGCCGATGCTGCCCCGCCCAGGAAACCGCGCCTGGACGCTGAAATGCAGAGCGGCCGGCGCGGCCAGCGCAGTCATCGCGAACGCGACGTTGCCCGCCCGAATCGCCTCCCCGATCGACGCCGCATCGCGCCGTGCGTCGCCCGACGCCGGCCGCGAGACGTGCACCAGATTCACGAACGTCTTGAAACTCTGCTCGTACGACGGAGCCGGAACCGTCCATCGTGATTCGTACGGCTCCGAGTCGTCGGTGAGCGGCAGTCGCGCGTGCGCGTCGGCCGCGGCCAGGCCGACGATGTGGCGCGTCCTCGAGAGGTCATCCATCCGCTGCAGCAGCCGCGATGGACGATCGACCAGCGCCGCCAGCGCGGGGCCGGGTCTGAACAGGTAATCGAGGATGCCGCGCGCCAGCGTCATTGGCCGCTCGTCGCGCCACGCGCTGTCACCGTTGATCCACTCGAGGCCGTTGATGCGCGCAGTCCAGTCGCGCCACCGCAGGTCCGCCTTTGCGGAATCGGGATGCGCCGCAACGCCAAAGCCGCCCAGCCGCGCGATGTCTTCCACGACGGCGTACGCGGGACCGCCGAGCGGATAGGGCGAACGCGATGCGCCGAACGTCGCGTAATGGCCCGCGCTCGTCGTGACTTCCACGCCGTCGATCACGAGCACGCCGTGCAGGTACTCGGGCGCCGCCGGTTCCGCGGTGCCGTCTCCGTGATCCGTCAGGATGACGAAATCGAGACCTGCCCTGGCCGCCGCCCGGGCGACATCCTCTCGCGTGCCGCCGCCGTCGCTTGCGACCGTATGGACGTGGAACGCCCCGCGCCTGGTATACGGCGCAGGCAACCCTTCGGCGAGTTCACGCGTGGCCGGCGGCAGTGTGAGGACGATGAAAAGAAAAACGGCGGCCCAGAGGGCCGCCGTGATTCTGAGCCAGGTCGGAACGCGCACGTGCTAGACGCGGGCCGTTTCCTTCACGCCGACATCTGCGCGCAGGGCGTCGGCCTTGTCGGTGCGCTCCCACGTGAACTCCGGCTCGGTGCGGCCGAAGTGTCCGAAGGCCGCCGTCTTGCGGAAGATCGGGCGGCGCAGGTCGAGGCCCTCGATGATCGCCTTCGGCGTCAGCTTGAAGTTCGCGCGCACGATCTCCGCGAGCTTCATGTCGTCGACCGTCCCCGTGCCGTCGGTATCCACGAGCACCGACACCGGCTCGGCCACGCCAATCGCATACGCCAGCTGCACGGTGCAGCGCGTCGCAAGTCCGGCCGCGACGATGTTCTTCGCGACATAGCGCGCCATGTACGCGGCCGATCGATCCACCTTCGTGGCGTCCTTGCCCGAGAACGCGCCGCCGCCGTGCGGCGCCGCGCCGCCGTAGGTGTCGACGATGATCTTGCGGCCGGTGACGCCCGCATCGCCGTGCGGTCCACCGACGACGAAGCGGCCGGTGGGATTGATGTAGACCTTCGTGTTCCGGTCCATCATCCCGGCCGGAATGATCTGGTCGATGATGCGCGCGCGCACGTCGGCGTGCAGCGTCTCGTTGGTGACCTCGGCGCTGTGCTGCGAGGAGATGACGACCGCATCCACGCGCACGGGTTTCGCGCCGTCGTACTCGACCGTGACCTGCGACTTGCCGTCGGGCCGCAGGTACTTCATCGCGCCGGAGCGGCGCTGTTCCGACAGGCCGCGCACCAGTTTGTGCGCGAGCATGATCGGCAGCGGCATCAGCTCGGGCGTCTCGGTGCACGCATAGCCGAACATCAGACCCTGGTCACCCGCGCCGCCCGTGTCGACACCCTGCGCGATGTCGGGCGACTGACTGTGCAGCGCCGACAGCACCGAGCACGTGTCGGCGTCGAAGCCGTACTTGCCGCGCGTGTAGCCGATCTCCGTAATCGCCTGCCGCACGATCGCCTGATAGTCGACGATGGCCTTGGTCGTGATCTCGCCGGCGACAATCGCGAGGCCGGTCGTGACCAGCGTCTCGCAGGCCACGCGGCTCATCGGATCCTGTGCCAGTACGGCATCGAGGACCGAGTCGGAGATCTGGTCGGAAATCTTGTCGGGGTGTCCTTCCGTGACGGACTCGGACGTAAAAAGATGGCGCCCGATACGGCCCATGAATGCTCCTTCGAAAACCCTGAAAGGTAAATGTTATAGCGGGTGAAACGGCTTACTTTAGCACAGCTCGCGGTAGGGACAGCCCAATAGCCGATGCTATTTACAGTTTACAATTTACCTTGCACGTTCACTCGCGCGGGTGAAATCGGTCGTAGACCGTCCGCAGGCGCGCTTCCAGCACATGCGTATAGATCTGCGTCGTCGACAAATCGGCGTGGCCGAGCATCATCTGGATGGCGCGCAGGTCGGCGCCGCGCTCGAGCAGATGCGTGGCAAACGAGTGGCGCACGACGTGCGGACTGAGCGGACCGCGCACGCCGGCCTTGCGGCCGTGATCGCGCAGGCGCCGCCAGAATCCCGATCGGGACATGCGCGTCCCGCGCGCGTTGACGAACAGCGTTGCGCCCTTGCCGCCTTTGCCGCGCGTCAGCGCCGGCCGCGCATCGTTGAGATATTTCACCAGCCACGTCTGCGCCGCGGCGCCGACAGGCACGATGCGCTGCTTGTCACCCTTGCCGGTGCACGTCAGGTAACCCGCTTCGGGACGCACATCTTCGGGCCGGAGCGACACGAGCTCCGACACGCGCAGGCCCGTCGCATACAGCAGCTCGATCATCGCGCGATCCCGGAGGCCTGAGGGGTCGGTGACGTCGGGCGCGTCGAGCAGCTGATCGACCTGTTCGAGCGACAGGTACTTCGGCAGGGCCTTGAACGCGCGAGGCGGCCGCAGCTCAGAGGACGGATCGGCTGTGAGACGGCCGTCCATGACGAGGAATTTGTACAGCCCTCGCGCCGCCGCAATCGCACGCGCCACAGACGTGGGCGCGCGGCCTTCGCTCATGAGGCCCCGAATCCATGACTCGAGCGCCTGACGATCCAGCCCGCGCACGTCTTTCTGCTGCGATCGCGCGAAGGCATCGAGCGCATGCAGATCGCGGGCATAGCTTTCCAGGGTATTGCGAGACAGGCGGCGCACGGCCTGCAGATGCCGCAGATAGGCGTCGAGATCGACGGTGGCGCGGTCGGCGGTCACATGCTCCAGAGCAGCGCGATGACGAGCGCACTCGCGGCAATCACGGCAAGACTCGCGACGATCCGCCGGCCGACCATGGCTGCACGGGACGGCTCGATGCGCGCCAGCATCGCGGCCGCGCGATTGAACACCCGATCGGCCGCGTCATCGGTCGCCTCGAGCGCGCCGGCCAGCAGCTCCTCGGCCGTCACGAGCACGTTGCGGCATTCCGGAAAACGGCGCTCGATTAAGCGGCCCGCCGCCACTGCCGGAAGTCTGCCGGCCGCCCACGCGGCCGACATCGCGCCGGCCACGAGCGCCAGGGCCGCCATCGCCCACGGACCACCGTCGCCGATCCACGCGAGCAGCGATCCGAACGCGGCGCCCAGCGCGCCGTGCGCCGTCACGACAAACACAGACGCCACCAGCACGCGGCGGCGCACCGACTCGAACGCCTCGATCGTACGCGCCTTCGCTGCCTCCGTTGTTGCCACGAAAATCAGACCCGTCCCCTATTTTCGCGCCAGCGGCAGAATCCGTGAGATCACATCGTCGGCCGTCAATCCCTGGCGCCGCGCCGATTCGGTGAGCACGATGCGATGGCGGAGCGCCGCGGGTGCAACTGCATCGATGTCGTCGAGCGACACCGCCGCCTCGCCGTCAATCAGGGCGTGGGCGCGGGCCGCGGCCAGCAGCGCCTGGCTGCCGCGCGGACCGGCGCCGACGGCAACCAGCTCGTGCACGAACTCCGGTCCCTCGCTGTCGATCACCGGCCGCGTGCTGCGCGCCAGCCGCGCGGCATACTCGATGACGTTGGAGGCCGCGGGCATGTCGCGCACTTCCACGCGCGCGCGAAACAGATCGACGCTGTCGATGACGGCATTTGCGGCCGCCGTTCCCGGTTTCGAGGTCCGGCGCAGCAGCTCGCGTTCTTCCTCAGCCGTCGGGTACTCGAACGGCGTACTCAGGAGAAACCGGTCGAACTCCGCCTGCGTCAGCGGCCACTCGGATTTGTGGGCAGGATTCCGTGTTGCCATGACGAAGGCGTTCGCGGGGTCCTGCTCGAGCAGGTGGGCCCGCACCGCCGGCGGCGTTCGCTCGAGCTCGTCGATCACGATGACACCGCCCTCCGCCAGCGTACGCGGCTGCGCGTCCGGACCGCCCGGGATCCTGCTGTGCGGCAGTCCCACCGCCTCCGCGATGACGGCGCCAAGCAGCGACTTGCCCGTTCCGGCCACGCCCGTGAACAGGCAGTGCCCGCCCGCCAGCAGCGCCAGCAGCACGTCGTGGACGGGTTTCTCCTGTCCGATGACGACGCGTTCGATTTCATGCTCGAGTGTCGATGCGACCGCCGCGGTCAGCGAGCTGGTGGCGTCGATGACCCGCTTGGTGTGTACGTGCACCCGTTCATGATAGCTTTAGCGGCTGTTCGAGTCCTTGTCATGCCTCAGAGATCAAAGTGGCAGTCACTGCCAACCGAAGCCATCAACCCCCTGAGTCTGGGGATCGACAAAACATCCCCCGCCGAGATCGTCGATCTGATGGTGTCGGAAGACCGCAAGGTCGTTGCCGCCGTGCAGAAAGAGCGCGAGCGCATCGCGCACGGGGTCGAGATCATCACGTCCGCGGTCAGGAAAGGCGGGCGGATCGTGCTCGTCGGCGCCGGCACGAGCGGGCGCCTCGGCGTCGTCGAGGCGGCCGAGATGCCGCCGACCTTCGGCACGTCGCCCGCCATGGTGCAGGCCATCATGGCCGGCGGCCAGAGCGCGGTGTTCAAGGCGCGCGAAGGCGTCGAAGACAATTACGAAGAAGGCTCGCGCGCCATCTCGCGCCTGCGCGTCACGAAGAAAGACGTCATCATCGGCGTGTCGGCCAGCGGCATGACGCCGTTCGTGCGCGGCGCGCTCACACGCGCGCGCAAGGCCAGCGCGCGCATCATTTTCGTCACCTGCTGGCCCGGCTCTGAGCTTCAGACGTTCGTCGATCTGATCATCGCGCCGGCCGTCGGACCCGAGGTGATCGCCGGATCCACGCGGCTCAAAGCCGGCACCGCGACCAAGATGGTGCTCAACATGCTGACGACGATCTCGATGATCAAGGTCGGCAAGACCTACGGCAACCTGATGGTCGACGTGAAGACGGGATCCGAAAAGCTGAAGGATCGCGCGCGGCGCATCGTCGGCATCGTCACCGGGCTCGATTATGACGAGGCCGGCGAGCTGTTGAAGAAGGCGCGCTGGGACGTCAAGACCGCCATCGTCATGCAGAAGACCGGCACCACGTATACGGCCGCGCAGAAAAAGCTGAAGAAGGCGGACGACTCGGTGCGCACCGCGCTCGGCGGCGAAGACATCGAACCCAGACTCCGTGAACTCCTCGGAGTCTAGAGGCCGGCGGCGGCGGCGCGGTCGAAGAGGCCCACGGCGTCGCGATGCAGCTGCAGGAACGACGCGGGCAGGTGCGTCGTCAGCGGTCCGTTGATCATCGCCGCCACGGCCGAGGCCTTCTCGCGCCCGGTGGCCAGCATGATCGCGCGGCGCGCGCACATAATGGCGCTCATTCCGACCGTCAGCGCTTCGCGCGGCACCCGGCGCACATCTCCATCGAACAGATCCGCATTCGCCTCGCGCGTCTTGTTGTGCAGCCGCACGCGATGCGAGTGGACGTCGAGCGACGGCCCCGGCTCGTTGAATCCCACATGGCCGTTCGCGCCGAGCCCGAGAATCTGAAGATCGATGCCGCCCGCCCGCTGCAGCAGGCGGTCATAGCGCTTCAGCTCGCCGGCAACGTCACTGCCCTTGCCGTCGAGGAAGTGCACCTGAAACGGACGCCGGCGAAGCCGTCCGAACAGATGACGCTCCATGAAGGCACGATAGCTTCCGGGATCGGTTGCGCCGAGTCCCACGAACTCGTCGAGGTTGAACGTGATCACGCGCGAGAAGCTGACGCGCCCCGTGTGCTCCCACGCCACGAGACGATCGTAGAGGCGCAGGGGCGTGCGTCCGGTCGGAAGTCCGAGCACGAGCGACGGATTCAGCCGGATCGCTGCCGCGACTTCGCGCACCGCGGCATCGGCCACGTCATCGGCGGTTGCGAGAATGCGCGCTTTCATGGCGCTGCGGCGTCGACGTAAACCGGCACGCGCGCGTCGCCGCGAACGAGGGCCATCGCCAGCCTGACCGCCCCTTCCGCCGGTTCCACGCCAAGATGGATGATGGTGGCATCGGGCGCCACCCGGCCCAGCCGGACCGCCAGCTGCTCGCGCATCCAGGGCACGGCGCGGAAGATTCCGCCGGACAACACGAACGTGAAGGGCTCCTGGTCGAGGTGCAGCCGCTCCACCACCGATGCGGCCGAGGATACGAGCTCACGCACGCCGACTTCGAGAATGCCGGCCGCCACCGCGTCGCCTTCGACGAACGCGGCCTGCACGGCGGAGGCCAGCGCCGCGATCGCGCCAGGCTTCATGCCGCCATAGTAGATCTCGTGTATCAAATCCTGCGGCCGGTCGACACCGAAATGCGCGAGGGCCTTGGGCGTCAGCGACGTGCGCGGACCACGCCGATCGGCTTCGCGCACGACCGCTCGAAGCGCGTGGCGTCCGATCCAGTAGCCGCTCCCCTCGTCGCCGAGCACGTATCCCCACCCGCCCGCGCGCGCGGCCTGCCCTTTATCGTTGCGGCCGTAGCAAATCGATCCCGTTCCGGCGATGACGACGACGCCGGCCGCGCCGGGCGCGCCGGCCTCGAGCGCCACGAGCGCGTCGTTGACGATGAGCACTTTCGCGGCGCCGCCGATGCGCCGCATGATGCCGCGCACGACCTGGGCATCACTCGGACGATCGACACCGGCCATGCCGACACAGATCGCGTCGACCCGCGCATTCGCCTCGGCCTGCGCAGCCATCGCCTCGTCCATCAGATTGTGCAGGGTCTTTTCGACGGCCAGCTCGCCGGCCGCCTGAAGGTTCGCGCCCGGCCCGCGCGATTCGGCGATGATGCGGCCGTTTTCATCCGCCAGCTGGCACACGGTCTTCGTGCCGCCCGCGTCGATACCCAGAACCATCAGGCAATAGTAGGACGAGTAAGTAGAGTAAGGGGAGGAAGTCGAGTAAGGGAGTAAGATTCGTTGAGGTTGCTGCGCCTGATTTTCGCTCTATTCGCTGCGTTTATTGCGTTATTCGCGCCCGCGGGTATTGCCGGAGCCGAAGCTCCGGCCTACAACGCCCAAGCGAGAGCGAAGCACGACAACGCCGGAGCGCAAGCGGAGGCGGGTAACGCCGGAGCGCAAGCGGAGGCGGGTA
>JBBDWL010000062.1:0-142273 GCA_040902895.1 Vicinamibacterales bacterium
CGGGTCTCAATTATGCATTTTGCATAATTGAGACCCGTCCCCATTTATACTCCAGCGCATGCGTGACGACATCAGGACGGCGGTCCGATCGCTCCTTGGATCTCCCTCGTTTTCTGCCGTCGCACTCACGGTGCTCGCGCTGGGCATCGGCGCCACCACCGCCATCTTCTCCGTCGTCGACGCCGTCGTGCTGCGCGGCCTGCCGTTCGACGAGGACGACCGCATCATGGCCGTCGGACAGCGGCGAGTCAGCGACCCTCCTGACCGGCTCAACAACGTCGCGCCCCAGAATTATCAGGACTGGGCGGCGCAGCAGCAGGCCTTCGAAGCGATCGCGGCCGTCGTGAGTGAACCGGTCACGCTGCACCAGCCTGGCGGCGAACCCGAGGAGTTGCGCGCCCAGCGCGTGACCACCGGATTCTTCGACGTTCTGCGAGTGCATCCGCGCGCGGGCCGCGCATTCACGGCTGACAACGAAGTCGAGGGCCGCCACTTCGTCGCCATCATCAGCGATGCCCTGTGGAAGCGGCGCTTCGGCGCCGATCCGGCGATCGTCGGGCGGACCATCCCGCTCGAAGGCGGACTGTTCGAAGTCGCCGGTGTCATGCCGCCCGGCTTCGAGTATCCGGTCGGCGTTCGCAAATCCACCGAACTCTGGATTCCGTACGTCGTCCCTGCCGACGAGCGCATCCGCCACAGCGATCGCAGACGCACGTATCTTCATGTCATCGCGAGGCTCCATAGCGGCGTGACCCAGGAGCAGGCGCGCGAGCGCATGGAGCAGGTCGCCCTCGCGCTCGAGCAGGCCCATCCGTCCTGGAACAGAGGATCACGCATTGCGATCGTCCCGCTCTACGACTCGCTCGTTGGTGAGCAGACGACGTCGTGGATGTTGTTTCTACTGGCAGCCGTCGGGTTCGTATTGCTGATTGCCTGCGCGAACGTCGCGAACCTCATGCTCGCGCGCGCGAGTGTCCGCAGGCGCGAAATTGCGGTCCGCGCGGCGCTGGGCGCCAGCCGCTGGAGAATCGCACGGCAAGTATTGACAGAAAGCCTCGTGCTGGCCGTTGCCGGAACCGCTCTTGGCGCGGCGCTCGCGTGGTTCGGCGTGCAGCTGCTGCGGACGTCGCTGCCGTCGCACGTGCCGCGCGTGGCGTCGATTGCGCTCGACCTGCGTGTGCTGGGCGCCGCCGCGCTGCTTGCGGTGATCACGGCCGTCCTGTTCGGGCTCGTGCCGGCGATTCAGGCGTCGCGTCCTGATCTGACGACCGCACTCGCGGACGGCGGACGCGGGTCGGTGGGACCTGGCGGCCAGCGGACGCTGCGCGCGCTCGTCGTCGGCGAGCTCGCCATCGCCGTCGTCCTGCTCGTTGGCGCCGGCTTGTTCATCGGAAGCTTTCTCGCGGTCACGCGCATCGACACCGGATTCGATCCGGCCAACGTCGTCATCGGCACGCTGCAGCTCCGGCCCGACGCCAATGCGCAGACGCGCGGGCTTCCCATGCTGGCCGACGTCGTCGAGCAGGTGCGTGTTGTCCCCGGCGTCCAGTACGCCGCGGCCGTTTCCGGCGGCGTGCCCCTGTCGATGGCCGTGACGGCGAGCACATTTCGCGTCGGTCAGACTCCGCTCGCCGAAGCGGGCATGATCAGCGTCAAGACCGTTTCGCCCGACTACTTCCGCGCCCTTCGCATTCCACTTGAGGCCGGCCGAGGATTTGTGGAGTCAGACTCGCGCGACGCGCCGGGCGTGGTGGTGATCAACGAGGCCGCTGCGCGCGAGCACTTCCCTACCGGCTCGCCTATCGGCCAGGAGGTCCGCCTCAACGGGAGCCGCCGCATTGTTGGCGTCGTTGGCGACGTCCGCTCGTTCGGACCCGAGAGCACCGCCTCCGCGGAGGCCTATGTCCCGCTGGCGCAAGTCGCGCGCGGGCTCGGCGGGGATCTCATCGTGCGCTCGACGCTCCCGCTTGCGCAGCTCGTGCCTGCGATCCGCGCCGCCGTGTACAGGGTCGTTGACGACATCCCGATCCGCGACGTCCGGACGATGGACGAGATGATGGCCGAGAGGCTGGCGCCGCGGCGGTTCAACATGCTGGTGCTCGGACTTTTCGGCGTGCTGGCGCTGATGATTGCGGCGGTGGGGATTTACGGCGTGATGTCGTCCGCCGTGTCGCAGCGCAGGCGCGAGATCGGCGTGCGGATAGCCCTCGGCGCGACACGCCGGATGGTGGTCGGGCTCGTACTACGGGGCGCGGGCGTGATGATCACGCTGGGCCTTGTGATTGGAGGCGCAGCGGCCTGGTATCTGAGCGCGACGGTCAAGTCGTACCTGTTCCGCGTCGAAGCGACAGACCCGCGCGTGTTCGCGGCCGCGCTGGGCGTACTCGCGGCGGCGGCGCTGGTCGCGAGCGTCATCCCCGCCCGCCGCGCCGCCACGGTGGATCCGATGATCGCGCTCCGCGCCGAATAATTGGGGACGGGTCTTAATTATTGATTTCGGCGCCGCGCAAACTCCGTCCGCGCCACAGTGGGGGGAACTCGTAAGCGATCGCGTGCCGGATCGCCTCGCCGCCACGGAGTCTGGTTAGCGGATAGGCGGTCCGCAGGCCCGCCGACGTGCTGTAGTCGAACGACCGGCCGATTCTGAACGCGCTGCCATCCTCCTGCACAAGATATGAGTTCGCCAGCCAGTCAGGCTTCTGCCTCGACGCGAGCACCACGAGTTCGACTTCGGGCCGCCCGACCTGTTCGCCTCTCACCAGCCGATCGGGCATTTCCGAACCCTCGAGCTTCTCCCTCGTGCGCTGCTTGTCGTAGGCGTCTGTGCGTCTCCAGGCTCGCCGAACAGTGGCGTCTATCCCCGTCAGAATGAGATCGCCGCGCACGTCGTCGACGATAAACGCCGACGCGAAACGAATCAGCCCGCTCATCGTCAGGTACGTCGCCAGCAAGCCCGTCGGAGTCATGAACAGGAAAATCACCAGCGACCCGAGCGCCCATCCTTTACTGGCGTCCGCAAGATTCGGATCGAACTTTACGACTTGATTGAAGCCCTGTGCCGCGGCCCCCAGGAAGGCCAGATACCCGGGAATGCCAATGGCGAATCCGACAAACAGCGTGGCGAGCGCTGCGACCCAGGCGTACCGGTACAACGGCAGCCGCTCTTCGAACGGGCCCCACCAGCGGACCGGAAGATTCGCGAGGATGATGGCGGCGACAGCTCGCATAAATGGGGACGGGTCTCAATTATTCTGGCATGCCGGTTGCCTTACATTGGCGCACCGATGCCACGCCGGGCCCGCAAATTACAGTTGGGAGACTACTACCACATCATGAACCGCGGTAGTCTCCGTGCCCGCATTTTCTGCACCGCAGAAGACTACAAGGCCTTTGTCCATCTGCTGGCCGAGGCTGTAGAACGGTTCGATCTGCCGCTACTGTCCTACTGCCTCATGCCGAACCACTGGCACCTTGTTGCGCGGCCCAAAGACCACGCGCAGCTCAGTAAATCGATGCATTGGTTGACGTTGACGCATACCGTGCGGTGGCGCCAGGTCCACGAACGCAGCGGCCCTGGGCCGATCTATCAGGGCCGATTCAAAGCCGTTCCTGTCGAACCAGGATGGCATCTCCTACGAGCGTGCGGATACGTCGAACGGAACGCCCTTCGCAAAAACCTTGTCGGGCGGGCCGAGGAATGGCCATGGAGCAGCGCAAACCAACGCGCACAAAACCGCAATAGTCCGCGCCTTGTGCCGTTGCAGAATTTGAAAGCCGAGGACTGGCTGCGAATTCTAAATGAACCAGCCGATGACGCCGAGATCTCGGACGCCGTCAGACGCAATCGGGCCCTGGCGAGCGAAGCATGGCTACGCGCGCGGCTCCAGGCTTTCGGGATCAGCGAGGTTCGGAAACCGGGACGTCCTCGGAAGGGAAATAATTAAGACCCGTCCCCAGTTTTTCGCCGCTTACCGCCACCACCGGCTCGATGAACTGGTGATAGGCGTCCTGGTAGCCGCGCTCCATCAGCTCCGCCAGCGTCATCCGCCGGTCTGACGCTTCATCGTCGGTGCCGCCGAAGTCGAACGGGCCGATGGGATTGTAGGGCGGGCGGATGACGAAGCAGGAGGCGAAGCGCGCGCGCGCGACGCGCTCGGCTTCGGCCAGCGACGCGGTCTCGATGCCGCGCAGCACTTCGCCCGACTGCGCGGCGATGCCGGCGTTGATCGTGCGCAGCTGGTGCGGCCCGGCCGGCGGCGGCGCGGCAGAGACGATGATGGCCTGCTCTGCGCCGGCGGCGGCGGCCTCGTCGACCAGGTGCAGTAGACAGCCGGGACGATCGACGACGCGATGCGTCTCGCCGCGCCAGTAGCTGTCGGCCGGATACGCGAGCCGCGCCGGCTCGGTCACGAGCGGCACCGACAGCGCCGCCTCGAGCGCCGTCACGATCGCATCGCGCTGGATGCCGGTGAGATCGATCGTCTCGCCCTCGCGCGGCTGCCCGTCGCTGCGGCGCTCGTGGAACGCCGTGCGATGCGGCTCGGACAGCAGCGAGATGCTGATGTCGCGGCGGGCCTCCACATCGTGCGCGGTCAGCAACAGCTCGCGAAAACCAGGCTGTCCCAGGTTCTCTGTCAGCAGCTCCACATAGCGCCGCCCGAATTCGGGCATCGCGGGCCGCGGCGCGGTGACGAGACCGCGCACGAGCTCCCACAGCTGCAGCGTCACCACGTCGAGCAACCGTCCACTCGACAGCGGCGCGCCGACGACGCGCTGCCAGAACGCGCCCCGCCTTCGCGCTCTCGCGCTTCGGCGGGCCACCCCCCACGCACCCACCAGCGCGATCACCGTCACGAGCAGGACGAGCACGACTGCGCGCGGCATGACCGTCGGCAGCGCCTCGGGCGCGATCGCGGCATCGAGCATCGCGTGATATGCGCGCGTTGTCGCCGCCGCCGCATCCGTCATGCTGGCGAGCGACAGCACCAGGCTCACGAGATAGACCGCAAGCGTGACACCCAGCAGCAGGAGGGGCGACAGAATCAGCGCAGCCGCAATCAACAGTGCGCCGCCCGCGATCTTCAGTCCGGTGCGCCAGGTGTAGGCTCGCGACAGGGCCGGATGGCGCCACAGTCCGTGCGCATCATGCAGTTTCGTCGCGCCGTCCACGGCGGCGAACGCGGCCGACACCGCGCCCATGCCATGTCCTGCGACGAGATCGACCTTCACGCCCGCCTCGCCAAGCGCCTTGAGCACACCGGCGTGATACGCGCCCGACGTGCCCGCGCCCGTCAGCACGAGGGCGGTGCGCAGACGCGGCGAATAACCGGGCTCGCTCACATTCAGACTTCGCCGTGGATGGTAATCAGCTTCGTGATCTCGAACTTGCGGATCCCGTTGGGCGTGGGCACTTTGACGACGTCGCCTCCTTCCTTGCCTGACAGGGCGCGCCCGATCGGCGACGCGATCGAAATGAGGCCTTTCGGGGGATCCGCATCCTCGGGCATGACCAGCTGGAACCTCATCTCGTTGCCGTTTTCAATCACGTGCAGCGTGGATCCGAATCCGGCCCTGTCGGTCGGAATCTTGTCGAGATTCATCAGTTGAATCTCGGCGACGCGGCCGCTCAGCATGCTGATGCGCGTTTCGACGAGGCGCTGCCGTTCTTTCGCGGCGTGATACTCGGCGTTCTCTTTCAGATCGCCGAGCTCGCGCGCGCGCAGGATCTCTTTCGGCAGCTCGACTTTCAGCTCCCGCTCGAGAATGGCAATCTCGTCCTGAAATCGCTTGATCAGCCGCGCCTTCATCGAATGCGATTCTAGCATCCACGGCAGTGCTATTCTCGGGTTTCATGCCCGTCGCGATCACCAGCCGCCAGAATCCCGTCGTCCGGGCCTGTCGCGACCTGGCCCGCGGGCGCGAGGACGATCGCGTGCTGCTCGACGGCGCGCACCTCATCGAAGATGCGCTCGAAGCGGACCTCGTCTTCGAATCGGTCATCGCCAGCGACGCGTTCGCGGCGGCGCACCCGCGGCTCATGGCCCGGCTCGAGCGGCACACGCTCGTCTATGTCGCGAGCGATACCGTCCTCGAAGGCGCCAGCCCCGTGACAAGTCCCGCCGGGATCGTCGGCATTGCGACCCTCGAGGCCGCGGACCTCGCCGACGCGCTCCCGCAGCACGCATCGGAGGGCTCGGCATATCTGCCGGCGATGGCCGTCGCGCTGGTCGACGTGCAGGATCCGGGCAACGCCGGCGCGGTGATTCGCTGCGTTGAAGCCGCCGGCGGCACGGGCGTCGTCGCATGCGGCGCGACGAGCGACTTGCGCGGATGGAAGTCGCTGCGCGCGTCGATGGGCAGCGCATTTCGGGTGCCGCTGGCGTCCGCACCGGTCGATCAGCTGTTCAGCGACGCGAAGGTCGCGGGCGTGCGCGTCATCGCGTCGACGCTCGACGCGGCGGCGGCCGACATGCGCGACGTCACATGGACCGAGCCGTTCGTGCTGCTGGTCGGCAACGAAGGACGCGGCCTCGATCCCGCAGTCGCGGCCCGCGCCGAGCTGCGCGTGCGGATCCCGATGTTCGGCAAGCTGCAGTCGATGAATGCAGCCGTTTCCGCCGCGGTGATTCTCTACGAGGCGCAGCGCCAGCGGCAAGGGCACGATCGGATATGATTTCCTGGAGGTAGCAATGTCGCTGTCCGGAGCTATCGTAAATCCGAAACAGGCGATCCAACAGGCTCAAAGTGCGCTTCGGGAAATGGTCACCGACGCAAAGAGCATCCGATTGGAAGAGATCACCATGTCGGATGATGATCGACGGTGGCGCGTTACCTTGAGCTTTCTTGCGGACTCGATCAAGGACGACCTCAACGCTCTCGAACAATTGTTAGAGCTGAAGCCAACGAAACGACGAGCACGTGTTATTGAAATCGACGCGAGCACGGGACGTTTCAAAGGCATGAAGCTCGTTCATGTCTAAGCAGCCTCGGCTTCGTGTCCTGTCGCGAATGACTCGCGACGGACTCCTGCTGGATTCGAACCTGCTCCTAATTCTGATTGCGGGCGCTCTGGGCCGCTGGTACTTCACTCAATTCAAGAAGGCTGCAGGTTTTGTATATGAGGACGCACAGCAGCTCTCACGAATCGTTCAGCAGTTCCCCCGGCTTGTAACCACGCCGTCGGTCCTGGCGGAGACAAGCAATCTAGGCGGGTACACGAGCCCGGTTCTCGCAATCGCCTTCCGCCGAGCATTGAGACGCTGGCTGTCCAAGCAGGACGAACGACAACTAAGTGGCGTATCCGTAACCTCGCACGACGTTTACGAGACGCTGGGCTTCACCGATGCGAGTCTGGCTCTTTTGGCCGATACGCGGACAACCGTTCTTACCGTCGACTACCGCCTCTATGAGTACCTGACTTCGAGGGGCCTGACGTGCCTCAACTTTAACCATCTTCGAGAGATCGTCGGTTCCTAATGTCTCTCTTTGACGACGAGGAGCCCGCCTCGTCTGTCGGCCCTGCCCCGCTCGCCGAGCGGATGCGACCGCGCTCGCTCGACGAGTATCTCGGCCAGCAGAAAATCCTCGGCCCGGGCCGTCCGCTGCGGCGCGCGATCGAACAGGACACCCTGGCCTCAATCATCCTCTGGGGCCCGCCCGGCACCGGCAAGACGACACTCGCCCGCCTGATCGCGTCGGCCACCAAAGCGAAATTCGTGCAGTTCAGCGCGGTGTTGTCGGGCGTGAAGGAAATCCGCCAGGTCATGGCGGAGGCAGAGGAGACGCGCCGGCGTCTCGGCAAGCGCACGATCCTGTTCGTCGACGAGATCCATCGCTTCAACAAGGCGCAGCAGGACGCCTTTCTTCCGCGCGTCGAAGCCGGCGACATCGTGCTCATCGGCGCCACCACCGAGAATCCGTCGTTCGAAGTGAATTCGGCGCTGCTCTCGCGATCGAAGGTGTTCGTGCTCGAGGGACTCACAGAGGACGAGCTCGTCACGATTCTCGTGCGCGCGCTTGCCGACGCCGAGCGCGGCCTCGGCACACGCCAGGTCACGGCGGATGACGATGCGCTGGTCGCGATCGCGCGGTACGCGAACGGCGACGCGCGCGTCGCGCTGAACATGGTCGAAATGGCCGCGGCCGGCGCCGCGGCCGTGCACATCACGCGCGATCGTCTCGCCGATTTGATCGAGCGCCGCAGCCTGCTCTATGACAAAGGCGGCGAAGAGCACTTCAACATCATCTCGGCGCTGCACAAATCGATGCGCAACAGCGATCCCGATGCGTCGGTCTATTGGCTCGCGCGCATGCTCGAGGCCGGCGAAGACCCGCTCTACATTGCCCGCCGCATCGTCCGCTTTGCGTCTGAAGACATCGGCAACGACGATCCGCAGGCGCTGGTCGTCGCGATTGCCGCGAAAGACGCAGTGCATTTCATGGGCATGCCCGAGGCCAACACGGCGCTCGCGCAGGCGGCGATCTACATGGCCACCGCGCCCAAGAGCAACGCGGTGTATGTCGCGTACAACGAGGCGAAGGCCGATGCGGAGACGCAGATGGCCGAACCGGTGCCGCATCATCTGCGGAACGCGCCGACGAACTTGATGAAGCAGCTGGGTTACGGGAAGGGCTATCTCTACGCGCACGACGAGCCTGAGGGCGTCGCCGACATGCAGTGCCTGCCGGAATCGCTGAAGGACAGGAAGTATTACAGGCCCAAGAGTAAGTCGAGTAAGTCGAGTAAGGGCAGTGAGGGAAGTAAGGAGTAGGGCGCCTTACGTGCTTACTGGCTTACTGCCCTTAGTTCCCTTACGCCGTTTGCGGCGAGCCCTGGTACCTTCCGGAACATTTCTGACCGCACGGGCAGGATGAACGAGAAGCGATAGTCGCCCTGCATCCGGCCGACCGGGATGCCCACCAGATCGCCTTCCTGGTTCAGCACGCCGCCGCCCGACACGCCGGGGTGGCCGTCGGTGAGCGCACTGACGAGGCGGTTCGAGAGTTTCTGTCCGACGTAGCCCGACGCGAGGATGATCCCCTTCGAATAGTCGTTGCCGAGACGGAAGATCGGCGCCGCGAATTGAAACGCGAAACCGAGATTCACCGTGAGCGGGGGCATCTTCGGCGCCTGGCGCACCTTGAGGATGGCCCAGTCACCCGGATCGACCTCATTGCGTGCGTCGCCGGCATCGACGACGGTCGCCGGCACGTCGTGGCCGTTGATCCTCACATCGACGCGCTCGATGCGGCGCGGATTCGACTCGTCAACGCCGAGGGCGACAACAGCGTGCTTCACGGTGATGAAATAGCCGCCGCCCAGATAGCCGGCAGTGCCGTAGTTCGTGTGGCCGAAATTGTCTTTCGCGTAGAGCTCGGCGAAGCTTTCACCGCGCTCGCGCAGCAGGCTGATCGGCATCAGCCCCATCTCGTGCTTCAGCTCTTTCTTGAGCGCATCGAGCAGCGCCCGCGACTGCGGCGAGCCGTCGACGGACACCGTGCCGGTCGTACCCGTCGTGCCGCGCGTTTCGCGCGACATCAGCGCGACTTCAGCACGCAGCGCGTCGATGCGCGCGTCCTGATCGGTGGCGCGCTGGTGGCTGATGATGCCGCCCAGCGTGAACGACAGCAGCGCCACGACGCCAAGCAGCAGAAATATCGCAGACGAGCCAAAACGCATACACCACGCCTCGCAAGTGTGACGAATCCGCGTGGGGGGCCGCGCGGTTTAGTTTGGGTTGTACGGAAAGACTAACACAAGAGACGGTTGGCGCGCATGCGATGTTTCAGCTCAGCTGCCTGACCGTGGTGATCAGATTCTCTGGAAGTTCTTCTCGATCTCACGCCGCGTCAGCCGCAGGACGACCGGGCGCCCGTGCGGGCAGACACTGGAATATGACGTGCGCTCGAGTTCGGCAAGGATGTAGCGCATTTTCTCGGGCGTCAAGGGATCGTTCGCTTTCACCGCAGCGTGACACGCCATGGTTGCCGCCATGCGGCGAATCGCTTCTCCCGCGCGGCTTCCCTTTTCGAGACCCTCGAGGTCATCGGCAAGCGCGCGAATCGTGGCCTCCGCCTCGCCAAAATCGAGCAGCGCGGGCACGGCATCGACACGCAGCGACGTGCCGCCAAATGGTTCGGCCTCGAATCCCAGCCGCGCGAGCTCTTCGCGTTGCCCCGCCAGCGCCTCGGCCTGTGACGCCGTCAGCTCCAGTACCAGAGGCGCCAGCAGCCGCTGCGACTCGAGTGATCCGTCGGAGAGACGCTCGCTGATCTGTTCGAACAGCACGCGCTCGTGCGCCACGTGCTGGTCGACGATCGCGATCCCGTCATCGTCGACACAGAGAATGAACGTATTCCGGAATTGGCCAAGGGGGACCATGGGGCGGGAACGGGAACCGCCGGGTTCCACAGGTTCCCCAGGTTCCATTGGTTCCCCGGGTTCGGTTCCCCGGTTCACGTTCTGGTTCTGGTTCTGGTTCGACGGGTTCGGGGCCGGATACGGCCGATCGGGATAGTTCCAGCCGGCCGTGCGCTGGGGGGTGGTGCTGCCGCTCCACAAACCTGGCAGCGGCGCGTTGATGCCGGCGAAACCAGGCGCCGCCTGCGCCTCGAGCGACAGCTCCGGCGGCTGCGCGTTCGTGCCCAGTGCCTCGCCAATGGCGCGGCGCAGCACTTCATGCACCAGCGCCTGTTCCAGAAAGCGCACTTCGGCCTTGGTCGGATGCACGTTCACGTCGACACGATCGGGCGCGATCGAGATGAAGAGATGCACCTCGGGACTGCGCTCTTTGATCGTCGCGACGCTGTAGGCCTGCACGATCGCATGCTGCACCGTGCGGTCGCGCACGATCCGCCGGTTGATGAACACGTTCTGCTGCCCGCGCATCGGCCCCTGATCGCCGAGCGCGGCAATGAAGCCCTCGATCCGGATCCCGCCTGCTTCCTTGACGATCGGCACGAGATCGGCGCGGTCGCCGTGAATCTGAAAGAAGCGGTCGGCAAGCGACGCCGCGGGGGGCCACTCGATGGTCTTCCGGCCGGCGCTCGTCAGCGAGAATCCAACCTCGGGATAGCACAGCGCCAGTTGCGTGACCAGCTTCGACACCTGCGCCGACTCCGCAGCGTCAGACTTCAGGAACTTGCGACGCGCCGGAAGGTTGTAGAACAAGTCCGCCGCGTCGATCGCGGTGCCTTCGGGCGCGCCCGCCTCTCTCACCGAGACCGTCTGACCCGCCCCGATGCGCACTTCGGTGCCGGTGGCCGAGTCCCTCGCGCGCGTGCGCAGCCGAAACCGCGACACCGACGCGATGCTCGGCAGCGCCTCGCCGCGAAAACCGAGCGTGCGGATGCCGTCAAGGTCGCTCGACGCGCGAATCTTGCTGGTCGCGTGCCGCTCGAGCGCAAGTACCGCATCCTCCGCATCCATCCCCACCCCATCGTCCTCGACGCGAATCAGTTTTTTGCCGCCCATCTCGATCGTGACGGCGACGCGGCGCGCATCGGCATCGATCGCGTTCTCGACGAGCTCCTTGATGACGGAGGCGGGGCGTTCGATGACTTCGCCGGCCGCGATCTGATTCGCGAGCTCCGGAGGCAGTCGGTGAATTCGAGCCATTCAAATCCACCGATTCCGGCGGAACATCCAGAGCATCACGGCGATCACGATGGTCATCAGGCCGCTGATCCACCAGAACTGCGCGGCCTCGCCGCCCGGCAGGCGCGGCAGCGTCACGTTCATGCCGAACATGCCGGTCAGCACCGTCAGCGGCATGAAGATGGTGGCGATCACGGTCATGAGCTTCATGACCTGATTCAGCCGGTTCGACTGGGCCGAGAGAAACGCGTCGATCAGGCTGGCCACGCGATCGTGCAGCACGCCGCTCTCTTCGGAGAGGCGCACGAGATGGTCGTACACGTCGCGCATACGCCACGTGATCGGCTCGGTGATTTGGGAAAACTCACGGCGCGCAAGCCGTGCCACCGCGTCGCGCTGCGGAAGCGTGACGCGCCGCAGCGACGCCAGATCCTTCTTGACCTGAATGAGCTCGCGAATCGGATTCTGATTCGGCTGCTCGAACACGCAGGCCTCGAGCTCGTCGACGCGTGCCTCGAGCCGCTCGATCTCGGGCCGGTAATGGTCGACCATTGCATCAATGATGCGGTGCAGCAGCGCGCCAGACCCTTCGCCGATCGCGTTGGTATTCCGCAGGCACACGGTGTACTGCTCGGCGATCGAGCGCGAGTGTCCGTCGTGCACGGTGACGAGGTAGTTGGGGCCGAGAAAGAAGTCGATGTCGTGCGTGGCGAAGCCCTCGGCGCCGCCGCGCAGATCGATGCCGTGCAGAATCAGATAGAGGTACGCATCGTACGATTCAATCTTCGGATGATGAATCGCGCTCATGGCGTCTTCCACGGCCAGCTCGTGGAAGTGGAAGACCTGCGACAGCAGCTGCCCGTCCTCCGGTGTCGGCGCCGCGAGATCGACCCAGAACGTCGTGCCGGCTCCCGGCTGCAGCCAGGCCGGATCCACCGCGTCAGCCTCGCGGCAGCCCGACGCCTCGTGAACGAAAATCCTAGTCACCGACCTTCACGTTCATCGCCGCCTGCGCCGCCGCGAGACGCGCGACCGGCACCCGGAACGGCGAGCAGCTCACATAGTCGAGGCCGGCCTTCTGGAAGAAGTGAATCGACGGCGGATCGCCGCCGTGCTCGCCGCAAATCCCGACCTTGAGATCCTTGCGCGTGCTGCGCCCCTTGCGCGTGCCCATCTCGACCAGCTGGCCGACACCCGTCGAATCGAGCGACGCGAACGGATCGCGCGGCAGAATCTTCTTCTCCTGGTACGCGCCGAGGAACTTGCCGATGTCGTCGCGCGAAAAGCCGTAGGTCAGCTGCGTCAGGTCGTTGGTGCCGAACGAGAAGAACTGCGCCGATTTCGCAATCTCGTCGGCCGTGAGGGCGCCGCGCGGTACCTCGATCATCGTGCCGACCAGGTACGTCACCTCGACGCCGGCTTTCGCGATCACCTCGCGCGCAATCCGATCGACGACTTCCTTCTGGTTCTCCAGCTCCTTCACGTCGCCAACGAGCGGAATCATGATCTCGGGGATCACGGTGATGCCTTCCTTCGCCAGCTGGCACGCCGCCTCGATGATTGCGCGCGTCTGCATCTCCGTGATCTCGGGATAGGTCACGCCCAGCCGCACGCCGCGATGCCCCAGCATCGGGTTGAACTCATGCAGCTGCTCGACGCGCCGCAACAGCTCGCGCTTGCGATCGATGTCTGGGCCGGTCTTGCCCTGCATCTCGAGTTTTGCGAGCTCCACCATGAGATCTTCGCGTTTCGGAAGAAATTCGTGGAGCGGTGGATCGATCGTGCGAATGGTCACCGGAGTGCCGTGCATCGCCTTGAAGACGCCGTAAAAGTCCTGGCGCTGCATCGGCTCGAGCTCGGCCAGCGCCTTGCGACGATCCGCCTCGTTGTTGGCCAGAATCATCTTCTGGACGATCGGGATGCGGCCCTCCCCGAAGAACATGTGCTCGGTGCGGCACAGGCCGATGCCGCGCGCGCCGAACGCGTACGCCATCTCGGCCTGATCGGGCTGGTCCGCATTCGCGCGGATGCCCATCGTCCGGTACTTGTCGGCCCAACTGAGCAGGCGCTCGAAGCGGTTGTAGATGTCTGACTTCGCGGCCTTCAACTCGCCGCGCACCACCTGGATGATCTCGCTTGGCTTCGACGCCGCCTGTCCAAGCTTCACCTCACCGGTGAGCCCGTCGAACGACACCCACTCGCCTTCCTTCACGACCGTGTCGCCCACCGTGAACACTTTGGCGGCCTCGGCAATCTCGAGCGCGCCTGCGCCGACGACCGAGGGCTTGCCCATCTGGCGACCGACGACGGCGGCATGCGACGTCATGCCGCCGGTTGCGGTAAGCACGCCCTGCGCCACGAACATGCCGTGGATGTCGTCAGGCACCGTCTCTTTGCGGACGAGCACGACTTTCTTTCCCTCGCGCGTCCACTCCACGGCATCGTCGGCCGTGAAGACGACCTGTCCCGACGCCGCGCCGGGCGAGGCCGGCAGGCCTTTGGTGGCGAGCGGCAACTTCTTCCACGCGGCCTGATCGAAGATCGGCGACAGCAGCTGCGAGAGCGACTCGGGCTCGACCATCAGCACCGCTTCCTTCGGCGTGACGAGACGCTCGTCGACGAAGTCGGTCGCAATCACGATGGCCGCATAGCCGGTGCGCTTGCCGCTTCGCGTCTGCAGCATGTAGAGCGTCTCGTCCTCGATCGTGAACTCGAAGTCCTGAATGTCGCGATAGGTCTTCTCGAGCCGCGACGTGATCGTGCGCAACTGCCTGAAGGCGGCGGGCATGACCTGTTCGAGCTCCGCGATCGGGCGCGGCGTGCGGATGCCGGCCACGACGTCTTCGCCCTGCGCGTTGATGAGGAACTCGCCGTAGAACTCTTTGGCGCCGGTCGCCGGGTTGCGCGTGAAACCAACGCCGGTGCCGGACCTGTCGCCCGTGTTGCCGAACACCATCATCTGCACGTTGACGGCGGTGCCGATGTCGTCGGGGATCTGATAGATGCGGCGGTATTCCTCGGCGCGCGGATTCATCCACGAGCGGAACACCGCATCGCGCGCCAGACGCAGCTGGCTGATCGGATCTTCCGGAAAGCTCCTGCCCGACTTGCTCTTGACGACACGCTTGAAGCGCACGACCACTTCGCGCAAGGCCTCTTCAGAGAGATCGGGATCCTGCGTGACCCCGGCGGCTTCCTTGACGGCCGACAGCTCGTGCTCGAACTCGTCTTTCGGAATCTCGAGCACGACCGCGCCGAACATCTGGATGAATCGCCGAAAGCTGTCATAGGCGAAGCGGCCGTTCGACGTGCGGCGCTTCAACGCTTCGACCGTCTCGTCGTTGAGGCCCAGGTTGAGGATGGTGTCCATCATCCCGGGCATCGAGAACTTCGATCCGGATCGCACCGAGACCAGCAGCGGATTGGTGTGCGACCCGAACTGCGTGCCCGACGCCTTCTCGAGCTTCCTGAGATGCGCGAGCATCTCGTCGTCGATGCTCTTCGGAATACGGCGCTTCTCCTTGTAGTAGATAGTGCACGCCGCGGTGGAGATCGTGAAGCCGGCCGGCACCGGCAGGCCCGCATTCGTCATCTCGGCGAGGTTCGCTCCCTTGCCGCCCAGCAGCTCGCGCATCGTCCGGTTGCCGTCCGCCTTGCCGGAGCCGAAAAAATATACGTACTTCGCCGCCTTCGTGGCCTTCTTCGTCGTCCTGGTGGTCTTTTTCGCTGTCTTCTTAGCCATCACTTCTCCGCAACAATCTCCGACACATCGGCGAGCCGCAATATCAACCGTTCGAGGCGCTTCATCAGACGCAGCCGGGCCATCCTCAGCGCCGGCTCGTCGGCCATGACGAAGACCTCCGTGAAAAATCGGTCGACTGCGGGCCCCACACCGGCCGCGTCGGCGAAGGCCTGTCCGAAGCCTTCGCCGCGCTCTGCAGCCTGTTCGATCGCGGCGCGGCGCGCCTCGATCTCTTTCAGCAGCGCCTTTTCCGCCGGCTCCTTCAAGGCCTTTGCGAGGTCGGGATGCTTCTTTTCCTCCGCATCGAATGCCGCGTCGTCGAGCTCGCGCGCGATGTTGCGCACGCGCTTGAACGCCACGGCAAGCTGCTGGAATTCCGGGCGCTGGACGACCGCGGGCAGGGCCTCGAGCTTGCGGCGCGCCACGAGCGGACTGGTGGCGGCGCCGGCGTGCGTGACGGCGCGCACGTTGCGCGCATCGTAGCCGCGCTGTTCGAGTACGTAGCGCAGCCGCTCGACGCTGAACTCCTGCAGAAAGCCGCCGCCGCCAGGCGGCAGCAGCGACGACAGCGCGGGCGTGACCTTCAGTCCGGTCAGCTCCGGCAGGTCGACGAGAATCCGGATGATGCCCTGCGCGGCGCGGCGCAACCCGAACGGATCGCGCGAGCCGGTCGGTTTCTCGCCGGCGCCAATCAGTCCCGCCAGCGTGTCGAGTTTGTCGGCCAGCGCGACGGCGGCCCAGGTCACGGAGGCCTCCCCCAGTGTCTCGCGCGACGGCTCGGCGCCCGCGTCGATGCCCACCGGCAGATAGTGAAGGTAGATCGCCTTCCAGACCCATTCCGGCTCGCCCTGCTCGCGCGCGTAGATGCCGCCCATCGTGCCCTGGAGCTCGGTGAACTCGCGCACCATGTCGGTCGTGAGGTCGGCCTTCGCGAGCTTCGCCGCGCGCGCGGCCGCATCGGCCACTTCTCGCGGCTGCCCGAGCACGCTCGCGGCAATGGTGCGGGCGAGCGTCTCAATCCGCTCGGCTTTGGCGCGATATGAGCCCAGCGCCTTGTGGAACAAGACGGTGTCGAGGCGCTCCAGCCGATCGTCGAGCCGCATCTGCCGATCGGCCTCCCAGAAGAACGACGCATCGCGCAGCCGTGCCGTGATGACGCGCGCGGCATTGCGCGAAATCGTGCGCTCGTCCTGCGGCTCGGTGTTGACCACCTGCAGAAACCCCGGCTTCAGCGCGCCGTCCTCGTCGCAGACCGGAAAGCAGTGCTGATGGTGAATCAGCGTGGTCGTGAGCACTTCCTCAGGGAGCGCGAGAAATTCGGGCGAGAAGATGCCGGCGACGACCGACGGATACTCGACGAGATCGGGCACTTCCTCGAGCAGCCGCTGCGCGCGCGGATGGCCATGCACCATCGGCCGCCCGCCCAGCGACTTGGCGGCGCGCTCCAGGCCGCGCACGATGCGGTCGTGGCGCTCGATCCGCGAGAGCACGACGAAATGCTCGGCCAGGCGCGCCTGATAGTCCTCGAACGTGCGCACTTTGATCGATCGGCCGGGCCGTCCGCTGGTGGCCAGAAAGCGGTGGCCGTAGGTCAGCGCGCCGGTGGCGATCTCCTGCACGCGCGGGCCGGCCGCAAGCGCGCTGCGCTGGATCGAGAACGGCACCACGCGGCCGCCATACAGATACAGCAGCCAGCGAATGGGACGTCCAAACAGGAGCGCGCCGCGCGTGTCGCCAAGCGTCGCATCCCAGTTCATCTGCCTGGGGAACGTCATGCCGCCGAGCACGGACGCCAGCACCTCGGCGAGCACGTCGGCGGTGGCGCGGCCGCGCACCTTGCGGCGATGCGCGAGGTAGCGGCCCTTGGGTGTCTCGAGCTCTTCGAGATCGTTGAAATTCACGCCCTGCTTTTTCGCAAATCCGGCCGCCGCGGGCGTCGGCTGGCCGTCGGGCGTGCGCGCCGCCGCCACCGGCGGTCCCGTGATCGTCTCGTCGAGATCATCCTGGCGGTCCGCAAGCTTCGCGATGCGCGCCGTCAGGCGCCGGGGCGTGCTGTACGTCTCGATGGGCGCATGCGGCGCGACGCGAATGCCCGCGAGAGTCGCGCCGAGCACCTCGCCGAGCTGCTTCGTGACGCCGGGCAGCCACGAGGCCGGCAGCTCTTCGCAGCCGATCTCGAGCAGCAGCTCGCGATCCATTACCGTCATGCGCCGGCTCCGGGCGTCTGCGGCGTCTTCTCTTTCGGAGTCGGCGCGGGCTTGTTGCGATCCAGCGATGTCCCGAGCTGCGTCATGCCGAGATCCACATGCGCGCGCGCGATCGCCACCGCCAGCTGGCGCACGCGCAGGATGTAGCTCGTGCGCTCGGTCACGCCAATGCCGCCGCTCGAATCGAGCAGGTTGAAGATGTGCGACGACTTCAGGCAGTAATCGAGCGCGGGCAGCACAAGGCCCTGCTGCACGAGCTTCGTGCCGAAGGCATGGTATTTGTCGAACAGATCGCGATGAAATGCGGCGAACTGCGCGGGCGTCATCACGTCGCTGACGCGGCCGAACGCGTACCTCGATTGCTGCACTTCATCTTCAAAGCGCACCTGCCGGTACGTCACGCCGGGCGACCACTGCAGGTCGAACACGTTGTCGACGCCCTGCAGCGCCATGGCGAAGCGCTCGAGCCCGTAGGTGAGCTCCACCGAGACCGGTGACAGATCCTGGCCCCCGGCCTGCTGAAAGTACGTGAACTGCGTGATCTCGAGCCCGTCGTAGAGCACCTGCCAGCCGATGCCCCACGCGCCGAGCGTGGGCGACTCCCAGTTGTCTTCTTCGAACCGCACGTCGTGCGATCCGAGATTGATGCCGCAGGCTTCCAGACTCTGCAGGTACAGATGCTGCACATCGTCGGGCGCGGGCTTGAGGACGACCTGAAACTGATGGTGCTTGAAGAGACGGTTGGGATTTTCGCCGAAGCGCCCGTCGGCCGGCCGGCGTGACGGCTGCACGTACGCGACGTTCCAGTGGGCCGGGCCGAGCACGCGCAGAAACGTCTCGGGATGCATGGTGCCCGCACCCATTTCGGTGTCGAGCGGCTGCTGAATGATGCAGCCTCTGGCGCTCCAGAATTCCTGCAGCTTGAAGATGAGGTCCTGAAGCGTCACAGCAGGTCGGGTCCGATCTCTCTCAATACGCGCGCGGAGCGCAGATCCTTTTCGAGGTGCAGGGCGATCAGCCGCCGGTGCGCGGCCTCGAGCTCGCGCGCGGCGGTTCTGCCCAATCGCAGCGTGCCAATCCCCCCGGGCGGCGTCTCGCCGGCCAGCCGCAGAAATTCCAACGCTTCAGCCGACAACCCCGACGCCGTCATGTCGGGATACACCCCTTCGAGCCGCAGCAGCCAGTATTCGAAGTATCGCGCGAGCGGCGCGACCGGCGCGCCCGCCGACAGCGCGTCGCCGACCGCGGCGCCCAGCCGGTACAGCTTTTCGTTCGCCTGCGCTTCGGGGGACCACTCGTCGAGCAGCTCCGCGAAGTATCCGGCGTGTCCCAGCGCGGCGCTGCCCGCGGTGCCGCTCATCGCGCTCGTGAGGGGCGAGGCCTGCGTGTCGACGCGATCGAGTCTCACCAGGTCGCGCTGTTCCTTCTCGAAGTAGGCAACGGTACCGCGCGTGAGCGGCTCGAGCGCCGCGCCGAACCGCCGGCGCGACTTCACCGCGTTCTTCGCCACGCCGCGCCGCTTCCCGCGGTCGCGTGTCAGGAACACGACAATGAGATCGGCCTCGCCGAAACGGTAAGTGCGAAGGATCAACGCTTCGGCGCAGTACGCGGGCATGCCCGACGAACGATCATACAGTGTGGCGCGGTCAGGTGCCAGCAGCTTCGTGCTAAGTGCTTGATGCGGTGCGCTTTGTGCCCGGCCGGTCTGACGGCCGATCGGTGCCGCGCCCGCCGTCGCGGCGCTCGGCCGCGTCATGGTCATCGGGATTCGGCAGCGTCGACGGCGGATCGCTCGCCGGAAACGAATCCTCGATCGTCTCATCGAGCGCCGACTCGCGAATCTCGCGCTCTTCGTCCGGCGTGTGGTCGTGCGGATTTCTGCGGCTGTCCATCTCGATACAGCATACGCCCGCAGCGGCGGACCGCTGCGACGATCGGCACGACACTCTGCGGCCTCAGCTTCGACGGCCGGCAGGAATAGCCCAAGGTAAATCGTAGATTGTAAATAGCATTGTCTATCGCGCTATTGTGCCCGTCGCGCCGTGACGCCGTGACGCCGTCGCGCCGTGGCGGGCCAATGGCTCCATAGCCAATGCTATTTACAATTTACAATTTACATTGCACGTTCCAGGCGGCGCGTCGAGCAGTCGGACGGAGCAATTGCCGCGATGGCCGCGCGGCCGATCGCGGCGCAGCCTAGTCGATCGGCTTGAGCTTCGCGACGATCTGTTCGCGGTGTTGTTCGAGAAACGGCGGCAGCACGAGTTTGTCGCCGAGCGTCGCCATGTCTTCGTCGATGCCGAAGCCCGGGCCGTCGGTCGCGATCTCGAAGAGCACCCCGTTCGGCTCGCGCAGATACAGACTGCGGAACCAGAATCGATCGACCGGTCCGCTGTTGGGCACGTGCAGCGCGTTCAACCGGTCGGCCCATGCTTCGTAGTTCGCGTCGGGCGTGCGAAAGGCGACGTGGTGCACGCCTCCGGCCCCCTGCCGCGCCGGCGGCAGGTCGGGCTGCACGGCGATGTGCAGCTCGGCGTGCGGTCCTCCGGCGCCCATCTCGAACACGTGCACGCGCGTCGACGGATTCCCGGGATGCGCGTAATCGCGCGCCGCGCGCATGTTGAGCGCGCGCGTTACGACGGCGTCAGTGGGATTGAGCATCGGAACACTTATCACGATCGGACCGAGCCCGCGGATCTGATGCTCGGCGGGCACGGGACTGTGCGCCCACACCGCGGGCGCGTCGCCCCGCCCTCCATCGTCGACCAGCGCCAGCCGCTGTCCTTCGGGATCCTCGAACGGCAGCGTGAGACGGCCGTCGATGTCCGCGATGTCATCGTGGTGGATGCCGAGCTCATCGAGCCGCGCTTTCCACCATGCCAGCGAGACGCTGCCATTCACGCGAAGGTTCGTGCGCACGATGCTGCGCGTGCCGCGGCGCTCGCGCGGCGCGGGCCAGTCAAAGAAGGTGAGGTCGGTGCCCGGGCTGCCCTTCGCATCGGCATAAAAGAGGTGATACGCGCTCACATCGTCCTGATTAACGGAGCGCTTGACGAGACGCATGCCGAGAGTTTGCGTATAGAAACGGCGATTTTCCCGAATCTCTGCCGAGATGGCCGTCAGGTGATGAATGCCGGTGAGCTGCATCGCCTGGCTCATACGTCGAGTGTCTCCCCGCCTGACAGGACGCGCGACTCCTGGGTGACGGGCGCCGCGGTCTGCCACAGGAGCCCAATCCCGATCATCGCTGAGATCACCGATGCGCCGAACACAGCAATCTTTGCGGCGGCGAAATCGGCGGCGTCATGAAACGCCTCGCTGGCAATGAACAGCGACATCGTGAAGCCGATGCCCGCGAGTGCGCCCGCGCCGGCCAGCTGCCGCCACGTATACGCGGCCGGCTTCTCCGCGACCTTCAGACGGACAGCGAGCGCGCAGGCGCCGACAATGCCGAGCGGCTTGCCCGCAACGAGCCCAAGCGCGATGGCCATCATCAGTGGCCCGCGGCCGGTGAGCACATCCGCCGACAGCGCGACTCCCGCGTTTGCGAGAGCGAACAGCGGCAGCACGATGTAGCTCGATCGCAGCGAGACGGTGCGAAGCATGCGGTCCGCGGGCGACTCGAGCCGATCGTGGATGGCATCGAGCGCGCGCATGGCCGGCTCTGACGGCCCGCCGCGAAGCACGTCACCCCGCCGCGCTTCGGCGATCAGGATGGCATCGGCCTGTGCCCTGAGCGTACGGAGATCCGCCGGCGGTCTCGTCGGAATGAACGCGGCAAGTACCACACCGGCAAGCGTCGCGTGAAGGCCCCCGGCGTGCACCGTCGCCCAGAGCGCAAGGCCAAGCAACAGGTACGGCGTGAGGCTGTAGACCCCTCCGCGATTGAGCAGCGCCAGCATGCCGGCGACCGCGGCAGCCGCAATGAGGAATCCGACGTGCAGCCCTCCTGAATAGAAGAAGGCGACCACAAGGATCGCGCCGATGTCGTCGACGATGGCGGCGGCGGTGAGAAAGATCCGGAGCTCGATCGGTACGCGCGTGCCGAGCATGATGATGAGGGCGACCGCGAAAGCGGTGTCGGTAGCCATCGGCACGCCCCATCCGCGCGTCCACGGGCCCGAGGGCGCCGCGAGCGAGTACAGCAGCACAGGCACGGCCATCCCGCCTATCGCTGCCGCGATCGGCAGCGCCGCGGATCGCCGGCTCGAGAGATGCCCGACGCTGAATTCGCGCTTGATCTCGAGGCCCACGACGAGGAAGAAGAGTGTGAGAAGGCCGTCGTTGATCCAGTGCAGCAGCGACATGCTGAATGCCGCGCCGCCGAATGCCAGGGCCGCCTGCTGCTGCCAGAAGGCCGTGAACGCCGCGCCGGCCGGCGAATTCGTGAGACCAATCGCGAGCAGCGTGGCCACCACCAGCAGCAATCCGGCTGATGGCGCCCAGCGCGCGAAATCGAGTGCCGCGGACCGCACGCGGTGGCCGAGCGATCCGATCAAGGCGTCGGTGAAGCCAGTCTCCTCCCAGAGTCCTTCGTAGCGCCGGTCGTTGATGAAGAACGTTGGTGTGATGAAGACGCCGCTGGCTCGAGCGCCCGCGATGTCGGCGTCGACCCGCGCGTTCGCCCGCGCGCGCACCTCGGGATCCGCGGGCGCGCCGGCGTTGAGCGCCATGTCGGCGGCGACCGCGCGCAGATCGTCTTCGTTGAGCGCCTCGGAGCGCGTCATCAACGCGACGTGCGCTTCCCAGAACTGGTCCTCGTCGACCGCCGATTCGGCCAGCACCGCCGATTGCCGCGCGAGGTCGCCGGCTATCGGGCGATGGCGGAACACATACCGCAAGCGATCGCCGAACTGCGCGCGCACTTCGGCAATGCGCTCGTTCGCGGCGCGGCAGTGCGGGCACGCATAGCTGCCGTACTCGACGAGCGTGATCTCCGCATCCGCGGGACCCAGAATGTGATCAGAAGCCGGATCGACGGGACGCTCGAGCCGGTCGCGTGATGAATAGTCGGGGCACATCAGCCCAGATAACGCAGGAAGCCGGTGGCGAGACCGAGGAACGCGAGGAAGCCGAAGACGTCTGTGAGCGTCGTGATGAACACCGACGAGGCCAGCGCAGGGTCTACCTTCAGGGCGCGCAGGCCGAGCGGAATGAGCGTGCCGGCGATGGCCGCCACGAACATGTTGATGATCATCGCAAGACCCAGGATCACTCCGAGCATGATGTTGCCTTGCCAGACCCAGGCCACGAGGCCCGCCACCACGCCAAGGGCGATGCCGTTGCCGAGGCCGACGAGACCTTCCTTGATCAGCGTCTTGCGCGCATTGGTGAAGCTCAGCTCCCCGAGCGCGATACCGCGCACGATCACCGTCAGCGTCTGTGTGGCGGCGTTGCCGCCCATGCCGGCGACGATCGGCATGAGCACCGCGAGCGCCGTCACGCGCTCGATGGTGCCCTCGAAGCGGCTCACCACGACCGCCGCGGCGAACGCCGTGAACAGGTTGACGCCGAGCCACGGCAGGCGCCGGCGCAGCGATTCCTGCGGCGGCGTGAGCACGCCGTCTTCGATCGACACGCCGGCCAGGCGGAAGACGTCTTCCGTGGCCTCGTCCTTGATGACGTCGATGACGTCGTCGACCGTAATAACGCCGACAAGTTTGTTTTCGGCGTCGACGACGGGCACGGCGAGCAGGTTGTACGACGCGACCTGCCGCGCGACTTCTTCCTGGTCGACATCGTCGCGCACGGCGATCATGTCGGTCGTCATGATTCGCTTGAGCGGCGTGTCTGGCGGCACCAGCAGGAGGCGGCGCAGTGACACGACGCCGACGAGATGGCGGCGGTCGTCGACCGCGTAGAGATAAAAGACCATCTCCACTTCGCGCGACTGCTGCAGCGTGGTGATCGCTTCCCCGGCCGTGAGGTCTTCGTCGAGCGCGAAGACGTTCGGGTTCATGATGCGGCCGGCGGTCTGCTCGGGATATTCGAGCAGCTCGCCGACGCCGCCGCCCGGCTTCGGCTTGATCAGTTCGATGACGGCGTGCGACAGCTCCTCGGGCAGGTTGTCGATGATCGCGGCCGCATCGTCGGACGGCAGCTCCTGAACGAGGCGGGCGATTTCCTCGGCCGGACGGTCGGCGAGGAGCTCGGCGGAGATCTCGGGCCCGAGCTCGGCGATCGTCTCGGCGGCGAGGCGCGAGTTGCGTTCGAGGAGGAGCGCGAACGTGGCATGCCGCTCGCGGTCCTGCAGCTCATTGAAGACCTGCGCGAGGTCGGCCGGATACTGCTTCTGCAGCAGGTTGACCAGGTTGCCCGTGGCCCCCATGCGCTGCAGCCGCCGGACCGAGTCGAGCACGATATCGAGTCTGCGTGTCGGAGGCATCGCGTAACTCCGCAGAGTAGCACGGACTTACGCGGGTTCGGAAGGTTCGACAGGTCCGATGTATTCGATCGGGCCGGGGCTATTCCGCGCGCAGCGCGATCATGGGATCGATGCGCGTCGCGCGGCGGGCCGGAAGCCAGCTTGCCAGACCGACAATGGCGAGCAACGCGACGGCGCTCGAGGCAAACACGCGCCAGTCGTGCGGCTCGATGCCGACGAGAAGGCTCCGGATGGTCTCAGTCCACCAGACCGAGATCGCAAGGCCCAGTGCCATGCCGAGGATGGCCGGCATCAATGTCTGCATGACGACCAGCCGAGCGATCGCGCCACGATCGGCTCCGAGTGCGATCCTGATTCCGACTTCCCTCGTGCGCCTGACTGCGTTATGACTGACCACGCCGTAGAGGCCGATGAGCGTAAGGAGCCCTGCGACCGCCGCAAGAGAGCCGAGCAGCGTCGCGAGGAATCTCGGCTGACCGAGCTGACGGTCCACGAGATTGAGCTCCGAGATGGAAAGGCGGCCCTGGGGCTCGAGCTCCCGAGCGAACCGGCGCAACTCCGCGCGCATTGCGGGCGTAATGCGGCCGCGCCACATCGTCGTGAGAGGCGCTCGCCATGTTTTCCGTAGTGGCACGAATGCCGTGCTTTGCTGGAATCGCGTACCGGCCAGACTGGTCTTTAATGGCTCCACCACGCCGATCACTCTGCGTTCGATCCCTTCCGAATCCCTCGCGAGTTGGCCGATCGGATTCTGACCGGGCCACAGCAGCATCGCCGTGCGCGCGTCGACGACGACGAGCGGCTGCGCTGACATCCCTTCTTCCGCGCTGAACCATCGGCCGGCCGCCAATCGCAGTCTGAAGACGTCGCGGAACTCGGTGGACACCGGAAATGCGCTTGTCACCATCCGCCGTTCTTTGGGCCAATCTACGCGGCCGAGCCCTATGACGAGGTGCATGCCAGGAATGCCTGATCCAAGGGCAACCGGACGGCCCACGAATTCCGCGATGCGGCGCCGTAATTCAGTGCTCGCGCGCTCCGCCCGCGCCTGATCGCCGACCGCAGTCCGCGGCAGCGTCAGATACGCGGTCGAGACGCCTTCGGGGTCATATCCGAGATCGGCATTGGCAAGCCGTGAAAAATTCGCGGCGACGAGCAGGGCCGCTACCAGCACCGCAATCGCAGTCGCCGTTTGGGCAAATACAAGGCTGCTCATGCCCCACCGGCTCGTCGAGCGCGATGACTGGTGCTGCAGGCCGCCTCTCACGTCTGCACGCACAGCCTTGAGCGCCGGGACGCCACCAAACAACATCAGGCCAACGAGTGTGAGCCCACACGCGAGGAGAAACACGCGCGCATCAAGGCCCACATCGATCGCGCGATAGACATGCGCGCCTCGCGGCAGAAGGCCGAGGATCGCGTCGAGGGTGATGCGGCCGGCGAGCAACGCGCCGGCCAGGCCGAGAAAGGCCAGTGCCGCGGATTCCACGAACAACAGGCGTCCCGTTCGCCAGCGCGATCCGCCAAGGGCCTGTCGCGTGGCGATCTCGCCGCGCCGCGCCGCAATCCGGGCCAGGATGAGATGCGTGATGTTCGCGAACGCGAGAAGCATCACCAGGAACGTCAGCGCGAGGAGTGTCAGCAGCGGCTTCCGCACGCGCGTGAACAGCGCGTCCTTCAGCGGCGTGATCACCGGAGAGCGCCGGACACTCATCGCGGGATTGTCGCGGCGCACTTCGTCGAATGCGCGCTGAATTTCGATCGCCGCTTGTTCGCGGCTGACGCCTCTCTTCAGCAGGGCAAACGGCGATGCCATGACGTTCGGCCGCGCGGCATCCGCGAGGTCGTCCCGGCCGGGAATCAGCACTCCGGGTGCGCGATTGACGAAATCAGGGAATACGAAGTCGCGCGGCAGCACCCCAATGACGTCGAACGTCGCGCCGCCAGGGCCGTGGAGCTTCAGTGACTTACCGAGCGCGGCGGCACTGCCGCCAAACGCCCGTTGCCACAATCCGTGCGTAATCAGCGCGACTCTAGCTCCGGCCGGAACGTGCTCGTGCGGCTCGAACCCGCGTCCGATGGCGGGTTGCACGCCGAACAGATCGAGAAACGTCGGCGGCACGGCGTAGACCAGCACGTCCGTCTCCGGTGGGTCGTCTTCGTGGAGTGTGCCGGTGTGTTCCGGACCCGAGAACTGGGCAACGGCCTCAAACGACGCTGTTCCCTGAGTCAGCCAGAGGTAGTCCGCGTAGTACATCATCGTCCGTCCGACATCGGAAGAGGCACCGAGCCGAACGATGCGATCGGCGTTGGGATAAGGAAGCGGTTTGAACAGAAGAGGATCCGCGAGCGTAAAGACCGCGGTGACGCCGCCGATGGCGAGCGCCAGCGTGAGCACAACGGCGGCGCCGTAGCCGGGATGCGCACGCAGATGCCGGAGGGCGTGCCGGAAGTCCTGACCGATGCCTTGCGTCACTGGCCTCCTGTGGAGGGTGATGATAGCAGGTAGCGCAGCCCTTAGGCCTGCGTGGTCACTCGGTCTTCAAGGCGATCATGGGATCGATGCGCGTGGCGCGGCGGATCGGGAGCAGACACGCGAGGGCGACCAGCGCCAGGACCAGCAGGCCGGCGGCCGCAAAAACGCGCCAGTCGTGTGGCGAGAAGCCGTAAAGCATCGCGCGCAGCGTTTCGGTCCACCACAAGCTGAGGGCCAGGCCGAGCGCGACCCCCATGGCGGCTGGACGCAGCGTCTGCCCGACGATCAGTCGCGCGATGCGCAGCGCCTCGGCCCCGAGGGCGATGCGAATACCCATCTCGCGCGTGCGCTGCGCGACGCCATGACTGACCACGCCGTACAGGCCAACGATGGTGAGCACGACCGCCAGCGCGCCGAGCGCGCCGAGAAGGACGGCGAGGAATCTGGGACCCTCCAATTGAGATTCGAGCACACGCAGAGGCGCCACCAGCGCCGTCGCCTGTGGATCAACGGCTCGCATCTCGGACCTGATGCTACGTTCGACCGATGCCGACGCCGGGCCACGCCAGAGCAGTGTGTAGGGCCGCTCGTGCACTGCGGGGATCGGAAAGAAAGCAGCGGCGCGCTGGAAGCGCTCGGCGAACACCCGCGTCTGTAGCGTGCGCACGACGCCTATGACGGTACGCACGGTGCCGCGAGAATCGCGCATTGCCTTCCCGATCGGATTCTGCCCCGGCCACGAGAGGGCGGCCGCACGGTCATCGATCACGATGACGGGGACGCCGGAGAGCCCTTCATCCCTGGTTATGAGACGGCCGCGCACGAGCTGAATCTCGAAGATCTCGAAGAACTCCGCGGTGACCGGATAGCCGATCGCGCGCCAGGCGCGGGGCTCGGCGTCAGCGCGTCCGACCGCGGTTGGAAGGGAGTGCCCCGGAATGCCGCCCGCGAGGGCAACCGCCTGTCCGGTCAAGGTCTCGACGCGTCGCTTCATCTCGAGGCTCGTGTGACGCTTGCGCGCGTGATCCTCGCTGATGTTCACCGGAGACGCGATTGTCAGCGACTGTACTCCTACCGGATTGAAACCGAAATCCTGCCTCGCGAGTCTGACGAAGCTCGCCGCGAGAAGCAGGGCCGTCAGCAGGACCGCCACCGCGGTAGCGGTCTGGGCAAGCACCAACCCGCTGCGCAGGCGCCCGCCCGCGCCGTGCGCGCGGGCCAATCGCATGCTGCGGTGCAGATCGCCGCGCACAGTGCCGGCCGCAGGCAACATGCCGAAGCCGGCGAGCCCGGCGACCATGATCGCGCCGATGACGGCGACCACTCGCGCATCGACATCGCCGGCGCCAATCGCCTCAAACTGGGAGGATGCGGGCAGCATCCGAACGACGAGGTCCTTGAGGATTTCTCCTGCGAGCAAGGCTCCCGCGGTGCCGGCCGCGGCAAGCACCGCCGCCTCGAGCACCAGCAGACGCACCAGCCGCGCGCGTGAAGCGCCAAGCGCGGCGCGTGTCGCCAGTTCTGGCGCACGACCGCCGAAATGCGCCATGAAGAGATGCGCGAGGTTCGCGCCTGCGAGCAGCATGACGAACGCTGAAACCGAGAGGAGCATGAACATCGGCGTTCGCGCCCCGGGGTAAAGGGTCGCCGCAAGCGGCTCGAGAACTGGCTTTCGCGCGACGCGACCGAACTCCGGACCGGAGCGCTCGACGATCGCCATGGCGCGCCCGAGGGTGGTCAGCGCCTCGTCGCGCGTCGCCCCGGGCCGCAGCCGTGCGAACGGCGCCGAGCGCCAATTCGGATTTGGGACCATGCGCGCACTGATGGATGCCTTGGTCAGGCCGGCGAACACGTCGTCGGCCGAATCGGCGGCGCGCGGTTCGGGCAGCATGACGAAATTCACCGGCATCACGCCGATGACTTCCAACGTGACCGGCCTCGACCCTCGCAGCACGAGCGGCTGGCCGACGATGTCCGGCCGCCCGCCGAAGTGACGCTGCCACAGAGCGTGCGTGACGATCGCCACGCCATTGTCCGGATCGCTCGGGATGAAGCGCCGTCCGATTGCGGGCTCGACACGAAAGACGTCGAAGAACTCCGGCGAAACACCCGTGAGGAACGCGGTGACGGGCGTATCCTGGGTGCCATTGAGGATACCGAGCAGGCTCAGCGACGCCGTCGTAACCGCCTCAAACGCTCCGCGATCCTCCAGCAGCCGCGCGTAGTCCGCGGTAAACAGGTCGCCCGGTCCGTGCTCGGTCGCGGCGCGAAGCCTGACGATCCGGTCGGCCTCCGGATACGGCAGGGGCCGAAAGAGCACAGGGTCGGCGATCGCGAACACGGCGGTCAGACCGCCCATTGCAAGCGACAGCGTGAGAATGACCGCGGCCGCGAATCCCGGCTCGCGGCGAATCTGGCGCACCGCCTGACGAAGATCCTGGCCAAACCAGCCCATGCCGGCCTCCATCCGCGCGGCTATCGCCGCGCATCAGGCAAGCATAACTGGATCGCGCCGCGGATCACGCACGCGCGGGCGCGCGCTTCGCAAGCCGCACCAGCAGCGATAGGCGCGCCGTTTCGGCGGCGCGCACCTCCCTGCCAAACCGCGTCGCGCGGTAATAGCGGCGCCGCGCGTCTTCGGAGTCGGCGCCGGCGGGCGCGTCGCATTCCTCGAGCAGCTGCAGCGCCAGCATTTTTTTAATCGTGCTGTAGAGCGTACCGGGCAGCAGCCGCACCTGGCCGCCGGACCGTTCATCGATCGCCTGCATGACGGCATAGCCGTGCAGCGCGTCGTCGCCCAACGCGATGAGGATGTGGAACATCGGCGCGCTGAGCGGCAGCAAAGAATCTATCGGGGGCAGCTTCTTCATTATTCGGCTCTCAGGGTAATGGCGGGATCGATGGACGCCGCACGGCGCGCGGGCAGGTAGAGCGCGATACCTGCCGTTGCGGCGACCGCGCCCATCGTCAACAGTGCCGGAAGGATTTCGTTCGTCGTAGTTTGATAGAGCAGGCTCGCGATGAGGGGCCCGACCAGCAGGAATGCGGCGGCCGCACCGGCCACGGCACCGCCCGCGACCCAGATCAGCCCTCGCCGGATGATGACGCGGACCGCCTCACGCCGGCCCGCTCCCAGTGCGAGACGGATGCCGATCTCGCGATGGCGCTGCACGACGGTGAAGGCCGCGAGCGCGTAGATGTTGATTGCCGCGAGCAGCAGGGCGCCAAGCGCAAACCCGATCGCGGCGGTGGTGGCGATTTTTCGAGGCACCACCGCGATGCCGATGACATCCTGCAGCGTCTCGATCCGAACGGGAATCGCCGGATCGATGCCGCGGATCATGGCCCGGATGTCCCCTCCGTCGAGCGACGCGCCCCGTCTCAACTTGAGGAGGAGGGTCGACGGATACCCAAGGGACGCCCCGGCCAGCGGCGTGTAGAAATGCGGATCGATCGGCTGCCCGAGCGCATCGGCTTGAACGTCGTCGACCACGCCGATTACCTCCTGAGGCGGGCCGAGAATCTGAACCTGCTGGCCGACGGCGCCTGTGGGCAGGTACTTCTGCGCAAAGGAGCGGCTGACTACCACCACACTCGCGGGATTGTCGCTGCCGGTAAACGTGCGGCCGGCAAGCACGGGAATCTTCATCACGTCGAAGAAGCCGAGCGACACGCTGTAGTCGACCGTCGCGTGCTCTTCATCCGGGGGAAACCGCGGCGCGCCAGGTTTCACGCGCGCAAGGATGAAGCGCGACGTGCGCCGCCCGGGCGGCTGGTTCGCGACCGCGGCGGCTTCGACAGCGGGATGCGAGCCCGCGAGCTGCTCGAGCCTGGCGGCGAGTGCCTGGGCCGCCGGCCGCGGATAGGCCGTACGAGACAGACTGAACGAGACGGACACGACGCGCTCCGGATCGAAGCCGAGACGCGTGCCCTCGAGCCGCCGCAGGCTCGTGCCCAGCCACATCGCGGATGCCACCAACACCAGGCTCAGCGCGACCTGCCCCGCGATCAGCCATGACTGCCATCGAGCGCGGCGCAGGCCGGCGACGCTGCGAGCGGCGTCGCGCAGCGCACCCATTTGCGGACGCGCGAGTCCGACGAGACGCGGCGCCATGCTCAGCGCCAGCACGGCGAGAGCCAACAGGCCTGCCGCGAACAACAGCGCGGCCCAGTTCACCTGCAGCGTGCCGTATGGGTTCGGTCCCGGTGGCAGCGTCGCGCGAATCGTGCCGAGTAAGAGGTGCGCAAGGGCGATCCCGCCCGCCGCGCCCGGCACGGCGAGCGCCAGAGCCTCGAGCATCCAGAGCCGCGACAGCCGGCTGCGTGATGCACCGAGCGACAGCCGGATGGCGGCGTCGCCGGCGCGGGCCGCGGCACGAGCCAGGAGCAGGCTGACGACGCTCATGAGCGCGACGAGGAGGACTGCGCCAACCGCGCCAAACACCGACCACATCTGCTGCGACAAGTCGTCGACGAGATTCTCTCTGAGGTCGACCACGCGGGCGCCCTGCGTCTCCTTCTCGTTTGGATGGGTGGCGGCGAGCCCCCTCTTGAGGGCGCTCGCTTCCGCCTCGGCCTGTTCCCGCGTCGCGCCAGGCGCGAGGCGCCCGATCGCGAAGAGGGCACCTGGCCCTCGAAGCGCGATTTCGCGCGGACCCGGTTTGTACGGGATGAACACCTCCCTTGCTTCTCGCAACGCGACACGGTCCGCGAGAACGCCGGCGATCCGGTACTGGCCCTGCTCGTGACGAAGCACCCTGCCCATGGCGCCGGACGGCGAACCGAAATGGCGGCGCGCGAATCCTGCGCTGACGATGACGGCGTCGGGATCGTTCTCGGCAAAATCGCCGCCTGCGGCAAAGCGGACGCCAAGGTTCGAGAAGAGCCGCGGTGTCACGAGGGCGGCCACCACCGGACGCGCCTCGTCGTCCGCGAGCCATATGAAGGAGCTGCGGCGCACACCGCCGACATGTGCGAAGGCCTTGATGTCGCGGTTGAAGTCCTGCACGTCGGCCAACGACGCGTAGTAGTTATCGCCGCGCACGGTTCGCTGGAAGATCGCCACGAGACGATCGGGCTCTCGATACGAAAGCGGCGCCAGGAGCACGTCATAGACGACGCTGTAAGCCGCCGTGGTCGCGCCGATGGCGAGCGCGAGCGTAGCCGCGACGGCCAGGGCGAGCAGGGGTTCGCGGCGATACATGCGGAGCGCCTGCCGGAGGTCGGGACCGACGCTGCGCGGAACGAGGGAGACCTCCGACGCGCGATCGAGCGTCGTGACTTTGAGCGCGTCGAGGGCGCCGAGCACCGCGATCCATGCTGATGCGACGCGGCCCTTGCGCCGATCCTCGCGCGCGACCAGTTTCGTGTAGTCGCGTGCCGCATCTTCCCCGTACTCGCGGCGGAACCGCGGTGAGAGCGACGTGAACGCGCGGAAGATCCGGGTCCAGATGTTCATCACTCGGCCTTCAACGTGGTAGCAGGGTCGATAAGGGCCGCGCGGCGCGCGGGAATCCAGGATGCGACAATCGCGGTGACGCCGACGGCGACGGCGGCCGCCAGCAGCAGTTGCATGTCCGCGGCGAAATGCTGGACAGCGCTTTGGAGCGATGGGCGGACGATGCCGATGGCCGCGGCGACGCCGATGACGAGGCCAAGCAGCGACCAGAACAGACTACGGCGCATCGCAAGATTCACGGCATGCCGGCGATCGGCGCCAAGCGCGATGCACAGACCGAGCTCGCGGCGCCGCTGCGCGACGCCGAAGGCCGCAAGCGCGTAGATGTTGATGATTGCCAGCAACAAAGCGAACCCGCTCAGCACCATCACCAGCCTGGAGATCAGGCGCGTCGGTGTGAGCCGTATCCCCATCGCGACACCGATGGGATACGCCTGGGCGGGCACGAGCGGATCGATCTCCCTGATCGCCGCGACCGCCTGCCAGGCCGACCCTTCCTCATCGCGGGTCCGCAGGACGAAGCGCGTCGGCGTGGTCCACTCCGGATCGCCAAGCGGCAGATAGACCTGCGGCCGGCTTGGCTGCCCGACCATATTGGCGTGCACGTCACGGACGATCCCGACAACCCGCCGTCGATCGTCGCGCGAGAACGACACGAGCTGTCCGAGCGCGCCCTCGGGAAAGAACTGCCGCGCGGCACCCTCGCCGAGAATGACCACGCGGCCGCCGGACGACTCGTCGTCAGCCGCAAAATATCGGCCGGCAACGAGCGGAATGCCCATCACGCGAAAGTAATCGGGCGACACGTCGTTGCGCGAGATCGAGATGCCGTTGCGCGACAGCGGTTGGTCCGGCCTCATCCGCGCGGCGCCGTAATTCCCGCTAATCGGCGTACCGGGCACGGCGTTCGTGATCGCGGCGCGTTCAACGCTCGGGATCGCGGCCAGCCGCTCGAGCGCCGTTCTCACGAACGCCTGCCGCGCGTCGCGCGACTTGTACAAGTGCGCCGGAAGCGTCGTCTGCACGACGACGAGATCGCGGCTGTTGTAACCCGTGGGCTGCGAGAGCAGGCGGCCGATACTCGCCGACATCCAGATACCAGCGGCGACGAGCGTGACGCTCAGCGCGACTTGGCTGACCACGAGGAAGGCCTGCGAGCGCGCCCGTTTCATCCCGGCGACGGCCTGCGCGCTGCTCCGAAGATCGATCACGCGCCGTCTGAATCGCCCGGTAACCACGGGCGCGGTCGCGAACACGGCGGTGGCCAGCAATAGCGCGCCGATCGCGCCAACCGCGAGGGCGGCGCCCGGCGCGGTGCTCTCAACGGGCAGGATCTGCGGCGGAATCGACGCCCGGGCGACACGCAGGAGCACGATCGCCAGCGCGACACCGAGCAGGACGCCTGGCACGGCAAGAGCCAACGCCTCGAAGGCGGCCAGGCGCGCCAGCCGCATGCGCGTTGCGCCGAGCGCCAGCCGCACGGCAATCTCAGCGGAGTTTCGGGCTGCGCGGGCGAGAAGAAGACCGCCGAGACTGAGCAGCGCAATCAGGAAAACGGCGATCGCCGGCAGCGGCAGAATCCAGAGGATCGCGAGCGACTTGCGCACAGACGCCTCGAACGTCATCAGGTCCGATCGATAACCCGTGCGGCGCTGCTCCGGCAGATTCGGGTTGTTCAGCGCGAACGCATGCGCTTGCGCGTGCGCTTCCTCGACGCTGACTCCGTCGCGAAGGCGCGCGACAAGAAACGCCGCGTTCGAGCCGTACGGTGCGGCCCCAACTTGCTCGGCATCCCGGTATGGAACGAACACGTGATATCCGGGGCGCTGCAGCACCGGCCGCGCGGGAACCACGCCGGTAATCGCGCGGGGAACGCCATCGAACGTCAGCACACGGCCGACCGCGGGCACGCCGCGGCCGAAATGGCGATCCGCGAACGCCCGCGTGACGATGACGGCCTCCTCGTCATTCGGATCCCAGCCGTGCCCTTCGAGAATCGGGAGGCCAAGCGTGGAGAAGAAGTTGCTGGTGACGCGGACGGCGGGCACCTCGACGCCTTCCCCGCCGATGTTCATGAAGACGCGATGCCACCGCATGCCGCTGGTTTGCGCGAATGCCGGCACCTGCCGGTAGTCCCGCACCTCTCCGGCTGTGACGGCCCAGATCACGACGATCCGCTCCGGACGCTCGTACGGCAGCGAGGCGAGCATCACGTCGTGCACCACCGCATAGATCGCCGTCGTCGGACCGGCGGCAACGGCCAGGGTCGCGGTGACCGCGAGCGCAAGCAGTGGCTCACGGCGGTAGATGCGGAGCGCCTGGCGCGCGTCGGGACCGACGCGGAGCGGAATCAGCGACAGATCCGCGAAGCGCTCGCGCATGGCGACGCGCAGGGCATCGATCGAGCCGCGAAGCGCCAGCCATAGCGACGCGGCGCGGCCGCGCCTGTGATCCTCACGCGCGACGAGCCTGGCATAGTCGCGGGCGGCCTCGTCGCCATACTCGCGTTTGAAGCGCGGCGCGATGGATGTGAACGCGCGGAAGACCTTCGTCCAGAACGCCATCGGTGACCCCTACTCCGCTTTCAGCGTGATTGCCGGATCGATATGCGATGCGCGGCGCGCCGGCCAGTAGCTCGCCATCAGCATCACAGCCAGAAGAATGACGGCGGCGGCCACAAACAGCACGGGATCGTCGGGACGCACGCCTGCACTGACCTGCTGCAGCAGCACGGTGGCGCGCAGCGCGATGGCGGCGCCGGCGGCAAGGCCCAGCACGCCCGCGGTGAGATGCGTGCGGACGATGGCGGTCTGGACGTCGCGCGGCCGCGCGCCCAGCGCCATGCGCACCGCAATCTCCTTCGTGCGCGCGAGCACGCCGTGCGCGACCATGCCGAACAGGCCAATCGCTGAAAGGCCCAGCGCGAGCAGCGCCAGCGACCCCAGCACGCTTGCCGCGAATCGCGGCGGCCCGAGCGCGCTCTCGAACGGCAGGTACGGATGCGCGCGCACCAGCGTGTTCGGGTGCACCGCTCCTAGGATTTGGCGCACCTCCGCAATCGTCCCCGCGCGATCGGCGGATCGAAACATCACGTCCAGGCTAGACTGCCGGACGCGGCTGAACGGCGTGAAGACCATGCCTGTGCGGAGCTGCCCTGGCTCGGTGACGAGGCCGAGCGTCTCGACGACGCCGACAATCTCGCGCACCGTGCTCGCCACGGTGACGACCTGCCGGCCGATGGGATCCTGTCCGGGAAACAGAAGATCGGCGCCACGTCGATCGATGACGGCGACGGGCGCGTCGGACCAGGCTTCGCGCTCGTCGTACAGGCGCCCGCGCAGGAGGCGCACGCCAAGAAGATCGAATCCGCTCGCGGAAGCCGGTGTGATCGAGACGCCTGTCTCTTCAGGGGGCGGCGCGCCGGCGCGTGATGCCTGCCCGTCAGACGAGTCGCCGGGCAGCGCGCCGAAGGCAGCGATCGAGGAACCGAATCGCGCCTGCACCGCCTCGAAACTCCGGCGCATCAGATCGTGCATTTCAGGCGACTGGCTCCTGGCCGCACCCGCACTGTGCCAGACGCTCAGAAAGCTTAGTCCTTCGGGATCGAAGCCGCCCGCCTGCTTCCTTAGGTGGTTGAAGCCCGACACTACCTGCAGCGAACACACGACCAGTGCCATGGCGATCGCCGCCTGCGTGCCGAGAAACAGCGCCTCGGCGCGCGCGCGGCGGCTCACCCGGCCCGCATCGCGCAGGTCGCGCCGGCGCCGCGTCGTGGCCCGGACGATCGGCCACGCCTGGACCAGCAGCGCGGCCGCAACGGTCACCGACGTCAGGAAGATCCAGGCGCGCGCGTCGAGCGTGAACGTCAGCTGGCGATAGGCTTCCTCGTGGTACGGCACGGCGCGCGATAGCGCCACAAGCGAGACTCGCGCGACCAGGGCAGCGACCAGCCCGCCCGCAACTGTTAGCGCGATCGCTTCGGCGGCCAGCATGCGCGCCAGCCGCGCGGCGGACGCGCCAAGCGCGCGGCGCACCGCCAGATCCTGCTGCCGCGCCCGCAGCCGCGCCATGAGCAGCTGCGCGAGATTCGCGCAGCCCACGAGCAGCACGGCAGCGGCCCCGAGAAAGATCAATCGCACGACCGGCCCAACGCCGCCATAGAGCGATGCGCGCAGCGGCTCGAGGGTGAGCACGCGCCTGGTCTGCTGACCCGTGGACGTCCGATCGACCTCGGCGACGATCGACGCCACTTCGGCTTGCGCTTGCTCGATCGTCACGCCCGGACGCAGCCGCGCCAGCGTCGGCATCAGCGAGTTGGCGCCGCGGCCGGTGGCCATCAAGTCGCCCGGCAACAGGCCCACGACTTCGGTCGGCGACCACGTCGAGGGAAACAGGAAGCGCTTCGGCAACACGCCGATAATCTCGTAGCGGTCGCGGCCGCCGTAGAGGTGCACGTCGAGCACCTGCCCGACGATGTCGGGCCGGCCGCCGTACGTCGACTGCCACAGGGCGTGCGTGATGAGCACGACGTTCGACGGCGACCGCCGGTACTCGTCAGACCGGAACGTCCGGCCGATAGTGGGCGCAACGCCCGTGAGGGTGAGGAAGCCGGGCGTGACGGCTCGCAGCGAGCGCGCGGGAGTGCCGGCGACATCACCCGCCCCGATGCCGTAGTAGCTCGACACGGCCTCGAGCGTCGCGCTCCCCTCGCGAATCCGGGCGTAGTCGACCGCTCGAAGACGGTTGAAGGTGCTCCGCTCGTCCACCGCGTGCGCGACGACGATGTGGCCGGCGTCGGGGAATGGCAGCGGCCGGAAGAGAATCGGATCGACGAACGCGAAGGCGGCGGTCAGCGCGCCGACGGTGATGCCAAACGTGAGGATGACCGCGGCGGCGTGCGCCGGCTGCCGCGTGAAGAGACGCAGGGCGACCCGCACGTCGCCGCCTCCGGTGACGCGCCAGCCGCCGGCGGCCCGCCGCCACTCATGAAGGACCGTGCGGACCGCATCGGCAAGCGCGAGAGCGGCGAGGCGGGACGAGGAGAGCGTGCCGTCGCGGGCCCGGCGATCCTCGACGAGCCGGCCGAACGCCGCTTCGGTTTCATTCCCGTACTCCCGGCGGAACGCCGGCGGCGCGAAGAACATCACCGCGCGAAACAGCATACGTGCGGCTCGCATGCCGCGAACTGTATTTCAGTGAAATATAGTTGTCAACGGAAGCCCGGCGCCACGAGGCGGATATCCACCTCAACTGGCAGTTTCTCCCTAAGGCGAAAACTCTTGCCAACGTTTTGGCCTTGACGCAAAATCGTCTGTATGCCGCCGATTCGCCGGTATCTCGCCGGGGCCGTCGAGCAGGATCTCGCCGATCGCATGGTCTTCGTCGCCGGCGCCCGGCAGGTCGGCAAGACCACGATGGCGCGAAGTCTCGCGGAGGCCCGGGCCGGCTACCTGAACTGGGACGTTCCGGCCGACCGCGAGCGCATCCTGCGGGGAGAGCTCCCCACGGCGGGACTCTGGGCCTTCGACGAGCTGCACAAATATCGCCGGTGGCGCGCCTTCCTCAAGGGACTCTGGGACGGACGGCCCGAGGGCCAGCGCATTCTTGTGACGGGAAGCGCACGCCTCGATTTCTACCGCTACGGCGGCGAGTCTCTGCAGGGCCGCTATCACCTGCTGCGGATGCATCCGCTCTCGGTCGCCGATCTCGACATCCGTTCGGCGTCCGACTGGCAGCAGCTGCGGAGGCTTGGGGGCTTTCCAGAGCCATTCTTCGGCGGCTCCGAGACAAAGGCACGGCGCTGGTCTCTCGAGCACCGCACGCTGCTCATTCGTGACGAGCTCACCAGCCTCGAACGCGTCGACGACCTCGGCCGCCTCGAGCTGCTCGCCCTGCGGCTGCCCGAGCTGGTGGGATCGCCGCTCTCGCTCAACGCGCTGCGCGAGGATCTGGACGTCAGCCACAAAGCAGTCGCGAGATGGGTCGAGATCCTGGAGCGTCTGTACGCGGTGTTTCGCGTGCCGCCGCTGGGCGGCGCCCGCATCCGCGCAATCAAGAAGGCGCAGAAGCACTATCACGCAGACTGGACGCTGCCCCCCAATCCGGCTGCTTCATTCGAAAACCTCGTGGCGGTGCACCTGCTCAAGTGGACGCACTTCGAACGCGACACGCGCGGCCGCGAACTGGAGCTGCGCTACTTCCGAGACGTCGACGGCCGCGAAGTCGACTTCGTCGTCATCGAACGGCGCCAGCCCGTTCTCATGGTCGAAGCGAAACTCGACGACGCACCGGTGGACGCGAGCCTGCATTACCTGCGCGCGAAGTATCCGGCATGCGACGCCTGGCAGGTTCACGCCGAAGGCTCGAAACACTACAAGACGCCCGACGGCATCATGGTGGCGCCCGCGATGGAACTGCTGCGAGGGCTTGTGTGATCGGAGCCGGAGCTAAAGCTCCGGCCTACCGTCTGCGTGCGGGCGGCATGCCGAGCTCGTCGAGAAAGCGCTCGTTGTCGCGCCAGTCGGCTTTGACCTTGACGTGCAGGTCGAGAAAGACCTTCGCCTCGAGCGCCGTCTCGAGATCGAGTCGCGCTTCGGTGCCGATCCGCTTGATCATCGAGCCGCCCTTGCCCACCACGATCGGCTTCTGAGAGTCGTTCTCGACCAGGATCGTGCAGAAGATGCGGTACGGCGCCTTCGGATGCGCCGGCTCTTCGAACTGATCGACGACAACGGCGGTCGTGAACGGCAGCTCGTCGCGCGTGTGGATGAGCAGCTTCTCGCGCACGGTTTCGGCCGCGAGCACGCGCTCGGGCTGATCGGTGAGGTAGTCGTCGGGATACAGCGCGGGCCCTTCAGGCAGCCGGCTGCGGATCTCGTGCTCGAGCGCGTCGACATGCTCGCCGGTCGCCGCCGAGATCGGCACGATTGCCGCGAAGTCCATCGCCTTCTGATAGTGCGCGATGAGTGGAAGCAGATCGGTCTTCTTCACCAGGTCGATCTTGTTGAGCGCAAGAATCACCGGGACCTTCGCCTCTTTGAGCCTCGCGATGACGAAGTTGTCGCCCGCGCCCGTTTTGTTCGATGCATCCACCAGCACCACGACGACCTCCGTCTCGCGCAGGCTCTCGAGCGCCGCATCCACCATCCGCACGTTCATCTTGTGCAGCGGCCGATGAATGCCAGGCGTGTCGATGTACAGCACCTGCCCCTCGGCGTCGGTCTTCACGCCGAGAATCCGATGCCGCGTCGTCTGCGGCTTGTCAGAGACAATCGCGACTTTCGCGCCGACGAGCCGATTCAACAGCGTTGACTTCCCCGCGTTCGGACGCCCGACGAGCGCAACGAATCCGGATCGCGTTGCGGTCATGCCGTGTCTTCGCCGTCCGCTTCGGCTGCCGCGAGCCTGACGACGCGAATGCGATGGATGCGGCGGCGCTCGGCCTCGAGCACCTCGACGCCGAGACCGTCGAACTCGAAGCGCTCGCCCACGGCGGGTACGCGGCCGGCCCGGGCCAGCACCCATCCGCCAACCGTTTCAAAGCCGTCAGCCTCAATCTCGGTCGCCACAGCCTCGACGAGATCGTCGATGCCGACCTTTGCACTGAACACGAACGTATCGTCAGCCTCGCGCACGATCGGCTCCGCTTCCGTGTCGTACTCGTCGCGAATCTCGCCCACCAGCTCCTCGAGCAGGTCCTCCATCGTCACCAGCCCCGCCGTGCCGCCGTACTCGTCGACGACAATCGACAACTGATCGCGGCGCTGCTGAAATTCGCGAAGCAGTCCCGCGACGCGCTTGGTATCGGGGACGAACATCGCCTGCCGCATGAACTCAGACACCGGCTGGTCGAGCGCCGGCCAGCTCTCTGACTGCAGCAGATCCTTCACGACAACGAGGCCGACGATGTTGTCGAGATTCTCGCGGTAGACGGGAATGCGCGAGTACTCCTGCTGCGACACCAGCGCCTTGAGATCGCGCACCGTCTGGTCCGCCTTGATGGCCACGATGTCGGGCCGCGGCGTCATCACTTCGCGCACGAGCGTGTCGCCGAAGTCGACGACCGACCGCAGCAGCTTGCCCTCCTCACCGGCCGTCGCGCCGTCGCCGTTCGGCTCATCGCCGTTCCCCGCGGCGGCCGACAGCTCTCCGCCGTCTTCATCATGCTGCGGCGACCGGATCAGTCCGCCGATCAGCGCCGTGAGCGGGGCGACGAGCGTGGCAATGGCGGAAAAGGATGGAAGCAGAATCGCCAGCACGCGCTCGGGATCGCGGCTCACGAGCAACGTCGGCACGAGCTGACCGAAGACCAGCCAGAATGCGAGGCCCGCGAGAAACAACGCGCCGGCGCCACCCCATCCCTCCGGCATGTAGACCGACAGCAGCGTGAGCGCGGCAATCGTGAGGATGCCGCGCACGAGGCGCGCGGGCACGAAAATGAGGAGGGGATCTTCGAGATAGCGGTCGAGGCGTGCCCGGCGGCCGCTGCGCTCCGCAATCAGCCGAAGCGACAGACGCATCACGGCGGCAAACGCGGTTTCGACCAGCGCGACATAAATCGTCGCCGCGCCCACCAGAAACAGCAGGAGCGGGATCATCGGGAAGACTGTCGACGACGCGGCCTTTTGCGGCGCTCGGGTAGACCCGCTCCGGCGTCGAAAACCCACGCCACGCCGCCGGAGCGGGCTACCGCTCGCCCCGCACGGCCGCCAGCGCGGTCGATCAGGCCCACCGTAAGGCCGCCCTTCCGCCGCAGCCGTTCTTCCGCCCGCCGCATCCGGCCGCTGTCTTTCACGTCGTCATGATCGTAGCCGATGAGGTGAAGAAGGCCGTGCAGTGCCAGAACGCGCAACTCGGTCTCGAACGAGTGGCCCTGCTCCCGCCCCTGCCGCCTCGCGATCTCGCGCGCGATGACAATATCGCCGAGGACGGTGGTTCCCCGGGTTCCACCGGTTCCCCTGGTTCCACTGGTTCCATTAGCGGCCGGGAAAGAGAGAACGTCAGTAGACTTGTCAACGCCGCGATAGTCGCGATTGAGTTTCTGGATCTGCGCGTCAGAGACGATTGCCACCGCGAGCGCGCCGCGGGCGGATGCCGGTGCGACACGCCGCAGCCAGCGCGCGAGGCCGCCGTCCGCGACCGGCCGTCCGCGCACGTCAGTCACCTCGATGACGAGGCCATGGCTCGCGCCTGGTCGCCGGCGCCGCGTCGAACTATCAGGGTCCATTCGGGGGTGCGTTGCGAGGAGCACCTTCTGGCGAAAACGCCTCGTAGGCCTTCACGATCTGCTGCACGAGCGTGTGGCGCACGACGTCTTTGTCGTCGAAGTAGACCTGCGCGATGTCGTCGATATTGCGCACGACCTTCAGGGCTTCGATCAGGCCCGAGCCCTTCCCCGACGGCAAATCGATCTGCGTGATGTCGCCAGTGATCACGGCCTTCGATCCGAAGCCGAGGCGCGTGAGAAACATCTTCATCTGCTCCGATGTGGTGTTCTGCGCCTCGTCGAGAATCACGAACGCGTCATTCAGCGTACGTCCGCGCATGAAGGCGATCGGCGCGACTTCGACGATGCCGCGCTCGAGCAGGCGCGCGACGCGCTCGACCTCGAGCATGTCGTAGAGCGCGTCGTAGAGCGGCCGCAGGTACGGATTCACTTTTTCCTGCAGGTCGCCCGGCAGAAAGCCCAGGCGCTCCCCGGCCTCAACGGCGGGGCGCGCCATGATGATGCGCGTCACCTTCTTCGCGAGCAGAAACGACACCGCCTGCGCCATCGCGAGGTAGGTCTTGCCCGTGCCTGCCGGGCCCACACCGAAGACGATGTCGTGCTTTTCGATGGCTTCCAGATACTTCTTCTGATTGACCGTCTTGGGCGCGATTTGCTTGCGGCCGACGGGACGTCCCGGACCGGCGCTCCCCTTTGCCTCGCGCTGCTCTTCGGGCTTGAAGTAGTCCTGCAGGTCGACGTCAGGGTCCTGCCTGACGAGCTGCACGGCTGTCCGAACGTCTCCCTTGGCGAAACGATAACCGTCGCGCAGCAGGTCGGTCAGCTGATCGAGCACGCGCTCGGCGCGGCCCGCATCGCTGGCGTCGCCTTCGATGATGAGTTCGCTGCGTCCCGTTGAGATGCGGACGCCGAAGGCCTGTTCGAGGTGTTTGAGGTTTTCGTCGAGCGATCCATACAGGGTTTCGATGCCCTGATCGGGAATGGCGACTTTGCGGGTGACCGTCGTTGCGATAGCTGGCTCCTGCCTCATTCTACCTTTGCCCTCTGCCCCGTGCCCTTTGCCCTTTGCCCTCGCGAAGCGCTAGGGCCACAGCCATGCGGCGCCGCGGACGCCGCTCGAGTCGCCGTGGATGTTCTTCCTGAGCTGGGTGGCCACTGTGTCGGAAAAGACCCAGCGCGACCATAGGGCCGGTACGTTTTCGTACAAACGATCGATGTTGGAAAGGCCGCCGCCGAGGACAATCACGTCCGGATCGAGCACATTAATGATGCTTGCAAGCGCCCGGCCGAGCCGGTGCTCGTATCGCGTCAGTGCCTGGCCGGTGACTTTCTCGCCCGCTGCGGCAGCTTCGGCGATCTCCCGGGCGGTCATGTTGCCGCCCGACTCGCGCACGAAATCGGCTGCGAGGCCAGGGCCAGACAGGAACTGTTCGATGCATCCCGATCGACCGCAATAGCACGCGGGTCCGGGCCGCTCATCGTCCTCGGGCCAGGGCAGCGGGTTATGGCCCCACTCCCCCGCGATCGCGTTGATGCCCGTGACCGGACGGCCATCGACCACGATGCCGCCGCCAACGCCCGTGCCGAGAATCACGCCAAAGACGATCGACGCGCCGGCCCCGGCGCCGTCGGCCGCTTCGGACATCGCGAAGCAGTTGGCGTCGTTGGCGAGGCGCACGGGCCGCGCGAGCGTGCGCTCGAGATCGGGACGCAGCGGACGCCCAATCAGCCAGGTCGAGTTGGCGTTCTTGATGAGACCGGTCGCCGGCGATTCGATTCCTGGAATGCCGATGCCAACCGTCGCCGCGCGCGTGCCCAGAAAGTCGTCGGCCTGCTGCACCAGGGTGGCAATCGTGTTGAGGGTGGCGAGATAGTCGCCGCGCGGCGTGTCGGTGCGCATGCGCAGCAGATCGCGGCCTGCGGGATCGAGAGCGACGATTTCGATCTTCGTGCCACCGAGATCGATGCCGAGGCGAATGGACAACGCGTGTGATTATGTGCCCGGCCGGCCGCGCCGCACAAAACGCGCCGCGCCGCGCGCGTGCATCGCATAGAGTGGGGCGGATGTTCGCGCTCCGCGGAATCACGAAACGCTATGGCGCGCTCACGGCCCTGCATCCGCTGGATTTGCAGGTCGACGCGGGCGGAACGCTGGTGCTGATCGGCCCGAGCGGCTCGGGCAAGTCGACGCTGTTGCGTCTGCTTGCGGGACTCGACGAGCCGTCCGGCGGCGAGGTGCATTTTCGGGACGAGCCGCTCTCGCCCCGGGCGTCGGTCGACGTGCGGCGGCACATGGGTTATGTCGTGCAGGGCGGCGGGCTGTTTCCCCATCTCTCGGCGCTCGGGAACACGACGCTGGTGGCCCGCCATCTGGGGTGGGATCCGGCGCGGCGGCTGGCGCGCGCGCGCGAACTGGCGCAACTCGCCAGGCTTCCGGAAGAGGCACTTCACCGCTACCCGGTGCAGCTGTCTGGCGGACAGGCGCAGCGCGTGAGCCTGATGCGCGCGCTCATGCTCGATCCGGAGGTCCTCTTGTTCGACGAGCCGCTCGGGGCGCTCGATCCCATCACGCGGTATGAGCTGCAAGCCGACCTCCGCGAGATCTTCCAGCGCCTCGGCCGCACCGTCGTGATCGTGACGCACGATCTTGGCGAAGCCGTGTTCTTTGCCGATCGGATTCTGCTCATGAAAGACGGACGCGTGCTGCAGGACGGGCCGCCGGCCGATCTGCTCGAGCGTCCTGCCGACGCGTTCGTGTCACGCTTCGTTCGCGCGCAGCGATCACCCGTCGACCTCAGAGGGCGCGCGTGACGCGGCGCCTCGCGCTCGCGCTGGCCGCCGCGACCGCCTTCGCCGGCACGGCGGGCCTCACCGCGGGATCGGCGCGCGAGCAGACAGGCCCGCGAGTCGTCATCGGATCGAAGTCGTTTACCGAGTCCGTGGTGCTCGGCGAGATCCTCGGCCAGACGGCAGGCCTTGCGGGCGCGCGAGCCGAGCATCGCCGCGAGCTCGGAGGCACACGGATTCTCTTCGAAGCGCTCAAGCGCGGCGACATCGACGCCTATCCCGAATACACCGGCACGTTGACCCAGGAGCTGCTGCCCGGCACGCCGCCCGATCGGCTCCCTCAGGCGCTCGCGCCGCTCGGCATCTCGATGAGCGCGCCGTTTGGATTCAACAACACGTACGCGATCGGCATGAAACCCGACCTCGCGGAGCGGCTGGGCGTGCGTTCGATATCGGATCTTGTCGAACATCCGGAACTCGAGCTCGGGTTGAGCAACGAGTTCATGAACCGCGGCGACGGCTGGCCGGCCCTGCGCGCGCGATATCGCCTGGCGCATGCGCGCGTGCGCGGACTCGACCACGATCTCGCCTACCGCGCACTGGACGCAGGCCAGATTGCGGCGACCGACCTCTATTCCACCGACGCCGAAATCCGGGCGTACGGCCTGCGCGTGCTCGCCGACGATCTGCATCACTTTCCCGACTACCACGCCGTCATCCTCTATCGAACCGCGCTCGGCGATGACGCGGCGGAGGTGGTGTCGGCCTGGGACACACTCGCGGGCCGCATCGATCAGGACACGATGATCTCGCTCAACGCGCGCGCGAAACTCGAGCGCGCGCCCGAAGGGCGGATCGCCTCCGATTTTCTGGCAACGGCGCTCGGCCGGCGCGGAGCGTTCACGGGTTCGTCGCGCGCACGCCGCTTGCTGACGCACGCGCGCGAGCACCTGTGGCTTGTCGGCGTATCGCTGTCGGGAGCGATCGCGCTCGGGATTCCACTCGGCCTCTGGGCCGCGAAGCGGCGGCGGACCGGGCATGTGATCCTCGCCGTCGCGGGCGTGGTGCAGACGGTGCCGTCGCTGGCGCTGCTGGTGTTCATGATTCCGCTGCTCGGCATCGGCAGCGGTCCCGCGCTTGCGGCGCTGTTTCTCTACAGCCTGCTGCCGATCGTGCGCAACACGCATCAGGGCGTCACCGGCATCGCCGCGGACCTTCGCGACTCGGCGAACTCACTGGGCCTGCCGCCGGCCGCGATCCTCTGGCGGATCGAGCTGCCGCTGGCGTCGCCGGCGATTCTGGCCGGCATCAAGACGGCCGCCGTGATCAACGTCGGCACCGCCACGCTCGGCGCGCTGATAGGCGCGGGAGGATTTGGCCAGCCGATCCTGACGGGCATCCGCCTCGCGGATGTCGGATTGATCCTGGAAGGCGCCATCCCGGCCGCACTCCTGGCGCTCGCCGCACAGGGCCTGCTCGACGGCGCCGAGCGCTTCATCGTCCCCAAAGGGCTCAGACTGACCCGCGGCCGCTGAGATTATTTCGGCCTGGGTTCGTCGACCCGGTCGCCGGGCTGCGGCAGCTTCCCGGCGCGGTTGAGGCGCACGGCCTCGATAAGGGCCGCGGCCGCCTGGCGTACTTCCTCATGAAGGTGACGGTCGCGGTCGAGCGCGTCATGGCTGGTCGCATACGGCTCGTAATAGCCGATATAGCGATCGATCGACGAGCTGCCGGCTTCGATCAGGTGCATGTCGCGCAGCCAGTCGGTGAGATCGCGCCGCACCGTCTCGGCGCCCGCGGCGTCGCCGTGCGCGATCACGGTGAAGACGCGGCCGGCAAGATGACGCGGGTAATGCCAGCCCTTCATCTCGAGCGCCTTGGCCTTCTCGGGATTTTTGCCTTCAGTCGACGTCTGATCCGGATTGCCGCCGTCGGCGCACACAAGCCGATCCATCATCAGCTTGAGCGCGCTCGGCGCCTCATACCAGTAGACAGGTGTCACGATCATCACGCCGTGCGCGCGCGCCCATCGCGGATAGAGCTCGTTCATCCAGTCGTTGACCTGGCCCATCGCGTGGTTCGGATAACAGGAGCAGGGCCAGTGGCAGAGCGGCATCGCCGTCGAGACGCACGCCTTGCATGGATGAATCTGGCGTCCGTACTGCGCCGTGAGCAGGCTCAAATCGAGGAAGTCACATTCGAGACCGGGCGCCTGCTCGAACACGCGCTGCGCCATCTCGGCGATCCGGAACGTCTTCGACATCTCGCCGGGGCACGTCTGATCGTGGCGATCGGCGCCTGCGACCAGCAGGATGCGCGACGGCGACGCGGCGCGCTTCTGTTCGCGCTCCGCCTTGCGAACGGCATCGCGCGCGGCAAGCCATTCGATCGGCAGCTCGAAATCGGGCTTCGCGAAACCGGGGCCCGCCTTCCGCGTGCGCGGGCTCTTCCGATACTCGTGGTAGTTCTTCCAGGCGACCTCGACGACCGCGTCGATCTCCGATGCGACAGCATCGAACGCCGGATCGTAGAACCGCTCGCGCAGCCGGCGCTCGAACTCTTCGCGCGTGAGCTTGACGCTGCCTTGTCCCTTGCGAACGCGCGGCAGGCGATCGGTCATGGGTTATGTTCGGTGCGGATATGCAGCTCTTTCAGTTGCTTCGCATCGACCGGTGACGGCGCGCCGGCCATCAGGTCGGTTGCGGCGGCGGTCTTCGGGAAGGCCATCACCTCGCGGATCGACGACTCGCCCGCGAGAATCGCGCAGATGCGATCGACGCCAAAGGCGATGCCGCCATGCGGCGGGGTGCCGTACTCGAGCGCGTCGAGAAAGAATCCAAAGCGCGCGCGCGCCTCATCGTCTTCGATGCCCAGACGACGGAAGACGCGCCGCTGCAGCGCGGGGTCGTGAATACGGATGCTGCCGCCCGCGATCTCGCTGCCGTTGAGGGCCAGATCGTACGCGCGGGCGCGAACCGCGCCGGGATCGGCATCGAGCTTGTCGAGGTCCTCGGCCTTGGGCGACGTAAACGGATGGTGCATCGAGAACCAGCGGCCCTCGGCGTCGTGGTATTCGAGCAGCGGAAAATCGACGACCCAGGTGAAGGCATACAGATCGGGATTGAGCAGACCCAGCTTCTTCGCCAGCGTCAGCCGGATCGCTCCAAGCACTTTCGACGCCGACGCCGGCTCGCCCGAGGCCATCAGCACCAGGTCGGCAGGTTCGGCGGCCGCGGATTCAAGCGCCCGGCGAATCGTGTCGTCACCCGCGGCTTTGAGCGCCGAGCTCTGAATCGCGCCGTCCGGCGAGGTGCGCGCCCACACCAGACCCGACGCCCCAAGCTGCTTCGCCTGATCGACGAGATCGTCGATTTCCTTTCGCGAGAATGTCGCGGCGCCCGGCACGGCGATCGCCCGCACGGCCCCGCCTGCTGCCACCGCATCGCGGAACACGGAAAACGACGACTCGCGGAAGACATCCGACAGGTCCGCGATCGACATCCCCGCGCGCAGATCGGGCTTATCGGATCCGTATTTGTGCAGCGCATCCTCGTACGACACGCGCGCGAACGGCGTCTGAATCTCGATGCCGGCAGCCGCGAACATCTCGCGCGTCACGCCTTCGACGATGCCGAAGACGAGCTCCTCGGTGGCAAACGACATCTCCACGTCGATTTGCGTGAACTCGGGCTGGCGGTCGGCGCGCAGGTCCTCGTCGCGGAAGCACTTCACGATCTGGAAGTAGCGGTCCATGCCCGCCACCATCAGGATCTGTTTGAAGATCTGGGGGGACTGTGGCAGCGCAAAGAACTCGCCGGGGTGCACGCGGCTTGGCACCAGATAGTCACGCGCGCCCTCGGGGGTCGACCGCGTGAGAATCGGCGTTTCGATGTCGAGAAACCCTTGCGCGTCGAAGTAGCGCCGCGCCGCCATCAACACGCGATGACGCAGCTCGAGGTTCTGCTGCATCTTTGGCCGCCGCAGATCGAGATAGCGGTACTTCAGCCGCGTGTCTTCGCTGACGTTCACGTCGTCGGCAATCGGAAACGGCGGCGTCCTGGCTTCGTTGAGCAGCCGGATTTCAGATGCCGCGATTTCGACCTCGCCGGTCGGCATCTTGGGATTGATGGTCTTGGGATCGCGCACGTCGACGCGGCCGCTCACCGCTACGACGAACTCGGGGCGAAGCCGCGAGGCGGCCTCGAGCACCTCGCCGGCGCGCGCGACGACCTGCGTGAGGCCATGGCGGTCGCGCACGTCGAAGAACAGTAGTCCGCCCAGATCCCTGACGCGATGCACCCATCCGAGCAGCACGACGTCTTTGCCGACGTCGGATGCGCGCACGCCGCCGCACGTGTGGGTGCGCGCCAGATTGCCGAGTGGCTGCATCATGATTGCGTTCGGCCCTGCGGCTCGTTCGTGTCTGCGCCGGCGGTCACGCCGAGGTTTCGAAAGGCCGTCGACTCCTCAGACATGCGCTGCACACGTCCGTAACCGGCGCGGACCAAATCGTCGAACATCCGCTGCTTGTTCCTGGTCGATCGCACGATCCGCACCGTGAGCCCGCGCCGCAGCAGTTCCTGCTGGCGAGCGATAACCGCCTCCGGCGGATCCTTCTCGTCATAGATCAGCGCGACGCGGCTCTCGTCGGGCAGCGTCGCCGCGTCCATGCTCGCGGCAATCTCCAGGAGCCGTTCGAGGCCAAGAGAAAAGCCGCAGGCCGGCACGTGCTCGCCAAGAAACTTGCCGATCATGTTGTCGTAGCGCCCGCCACCGCCCACGGCGCTCGTCGACACAGGATGCTCGGCTTCGAAGATCGGGCCGGTGTAGTAGCCAAGACCGCGCACGAGCGAGGGATCGAAACGAATGCTCGCAGGTCCGGCCGCCTCACGAACCGCGGCCGTGATCGACTGATGGTCGGAGACAGCAGCGGCGTCGCTCACCGGCACGAGCGACAGGAACTGCTCGAGGGTGAGCTCGGGTGCCTCGCGCAGCTTCCGCAAGCTCGCGCCCAATCGGTCACCGCGTCCGCCCGGGAATGACTCGGTAAGTGACTCGGTCACACCATCCAGACCGATCTTGTCCAGCTTGTCGATGATGATGAGCGCCTTCGCCTTCTGGTCCGCCGGAAGACCCGCACCTGTAATCATCGCGTCGAGAAAACGCCTATCGTTGAGCCGCACGGTCGCGCCATGCAGGCCGATGTCGCGCATGGCCGCGAGTGTGGCCACGATCAGCTCGATTTCGGCGAGCGTGGACGGCTCGCCGATGATGTCGATGTCGCACTGTGTGAACTGCCGGTATCGGCCCTTCTGCGGCTTCTCTGCCCGCCAGACCGGACCAATCTGAATGGCGCGAAAGACCGCGGGCAGCTCTCCGTGATGCGATGCGTAATACCGCGCGAGCGGAACGGTGAGGTCATACCGAAGGCCGAGATCGCTGAGCTCACCCGGCGCGTCGGCCGCGCTGAGTTCGCCCTTCCCGAGGCCGCGCTTGAGGATCTCGAAGATCATGGCGAGGTTTTCGCCGCCCTCGCTGCCGCGCAGCCGCTCGATCGGTTCCGCCGCCGGCGTTTCGATCTCGTCGAATCCGTACCGCAGATAGCAAGCGCGGATCGTCGCGATCAGTTCTTCCTTGCGGCGCTTCGCTTCCGGCGCAAGGTCTCTAAAACCTTTGGCCGGCAGGACCTTACTCATACGCTGCTCTCGGCGCCGATCTGCACGTCGCCAATCACCTGCGCGCTCTCATCGATGTAGACAGTGGGATCCACTTGCGGGAGAATGCCCCGGAACGGCCGCAACATTCATCCAATTATAGTGTTCCCTCTCCTGCTTCTGCTCTACGGACTGTCGGGCGCCGCCGCGCTGGTGTATCAGGTGCTGTGGGTGCGGCTGCTTGGCCTGACGTTCGGCGTCACGGTGCATGCCGCGGCCACGGTGCTCGCCAGCTTCATGGCGGGCCTTGCCCTCGGCAGCGCCCTGGGCGGGCGCCTGGCCGATCGCACAAACAATCCGCTGCGCACGTTTGGCCTGATTGAGGTCGGAGCGGGTCTGACGGCGTTGGCCTCGCCCGCGTTGCTGGATGCCGTGCAGACGTTGTTCGTGCGCTGGCATCCCGGTACCTCCGAAGGCAATCTGCGCCTCACGCTGCTGCGGTTCGCGCTCTCGGCCCTCGTGCTGATCGTGCCGTCGATGTTGATGGGCGCGACGCTGCCGATGATCGTGCGCGCGGCGCGCGCCTATGCGGGTCACGCGGCACGGCTGGGAGTCCTGTACGGCACCAACACGCTCGGCGCGATGACAGGCACGCTGCTGGCGGGCATCTGGATGATTCCCGCGATCGGCATGACGCGCAGCTTCCTGCTCGCCGCCGGCACCAACACGCTCGTCGGCCTGGGCGCCCTCGTGGCAAGCCGCGGCGTAGTGCGAACGGCCGCGGTCGACGCTGACAGTAGTTCTGACTTTTCAACTCTCAAGTCTGAATTAACGTTGCCGCGCCCATGGGCGGTGGCGTTCATCGTTGTGCTGTCGGGCTTCGTGGCGCTCGCACTGGAAGTCGTCTGGTTCCGCGTGCTCGCGGCCATCATCCTGAGGCCGACGACCTACGCGTTCACGATCATGCTGACGGCGGTGCTGGCCGGGATCGGCCTTGGCAGCTATGTCGCCGGCGCCATTCTGCGGCGGTCGCGGCGCTGGGGCCTGTGGCTCGCCGCCGCCGAAATCGGCACCGGCGCCGCGGCGCTGCTGTCGTTCCGCGGCATGGCGTGGAGCCTCGACGTGATGCGGTGGGCCAACGAGTGGATCGCGCGGTACCTGCCGGATCATCTCGCGCCGCTGCTGGTCGGCACCTTCCTCTCGATTTTTCCCGCCGCGCTGATGATGGGCATCGCGCTGCCGATCGCGCTGGCGTCGTGGACGTCGGCGCGACGCGCCGAGAGAGCGGGCCGCCGCATCGGCAACGTGTATGCGCTGAATGTCGCCGGATCGATTGCGGGCTCCCTGGCGGGCGGATTCCTGCTGCTGCCGCTGCTCGGATCGCACCGCAGCCTGCTCGTGCTGTCGCTGATCATGATGGCCGGCGGCCTCGTGCTGGTGATCGGGCTCGAGCGCCGGTGGCAGCTCGCGCTCGGCGCGTCGGCACTCCTGCTGGCCGGCGCCGGCGCGGCGACCCTGCCTGACCTGAACGAGGTGGTGCTGCCGCTCCGCTATCGCGGCATGCGCACGCTCTGGCGTCAGGAAGGCATTCAGACCACCGTCACGGTGCAGCAGGGATCGCAGCGCGTACTGCTGCTCAACGGCCTGCATCAGGCGAACGACTCGCGCAGCATGGTCGCGTTCCACAAGCACCTCGCCCTGCTGCCGCTGGCGCTGCATCCGAATCCGCGGACGTTTCTCTCGGTCGGACTCGGCGGCGGCGCGACTCCCGGCGGCGCGTCCGAGTATCCGGGCGTGCGTGTCTATTCCGTCGAGCTCTCGTCGACGGTGGTCGAGGGCGCGCGTTTCTTCTCACACATCAACAACGATCTGCTGCGCAAGCCGCACGTTCAAGTGGAGGTCGGCGACGGGCGCACGCATCTGATGGTGACGCGGCGCACATACGACGTCGTGACGGCCGACGCGATCATTCCCACGCATGCCGGCGCGGGCGCGCTCTACTCGGCCGACTACTACCGTCTCGTAAAAAAGGTGCTGACGCCGACCGGACTGGTGGCGCAGTGGGTGGGGCCGACCGGCACCGAACAGTGGAAGATGCTCGTGCGCACGTTCCTGAGCGTGTTTCCTGACGCGACACTCTGGACCGGATCGATCCTCATCGGCGGCCACGGACCGCTCGTGATCGATCCCGGCGCGATTGCGCTGAAAGAATCGGAACCGCAGCTGATGGCGCTGCTCGGGCGCGACGGCACGCTGCCGCTCGACCTGCTGCTCACACGCATCACGGCCGGTCCCGAGGAACTGCGCGCGTTTGTCGGCGACGGCCCCATCCTCACCGACGATCAGCCTCGCGTCGAATATTTCCTGTCGCTGCCCGAAACAGATCCCGACATCGACCTGTCGCCGCTCAAAGGCGATGCGCGGAAGTACGTAAGAAAATGAAACTCACCGTCTAATCGTCGGGTACTTAATCCCCAGCTGCTCGAGATACGTTTTGTACTTCGTCGGGTCGAAATAGAACTTCCGCATCTGCTCGCGGTACCGCGCCATGATGTCGCGATTCAAATCGATCGCAGGCTGATCCTCTGGACGAATCAGCGGCTGATACGTCAGCGTCCTGGTCTGCACCGTGCGGAAGTAGTCCCACGCGCGCTCCACGAGCTGCGGCTTCAGCAGCAGGTCGATGAGCGTCAGCGCCTGCGCCTTGGCGCCCGCGGTCGCGCCTTTGTGCGCGATCGGCGTCGCCATCGCGATGCTGTCGGCCCAGTTGTGGCCGGGCAGGCCGGGAATGTTCGACGGAAAGCTAAGCGTCACCGTCGGCACGTTCCATGAGATGTCGCCGATGTCGTCGGATCCGCCGCCGCGGTTCTGCGATTCCAGCACCGGCTGCCCGAGGTTGCCCAGGCGCGTGGCCAGCCCCTGCTCGTTGACGCCAAGCTCCTTCTGCACGGCTTTCGCCAGCATCTGATCCTCGGCGCTCCACTCAGGCAGACCAACCTTCTTGATGTTTTCGTACGTCGCCTCGGCCACCACTTTGTTGAAGTGCCTGGGCCACGCCGACCCGAGCACTCGCGTCTTCACCAGTTTCGTGCCCGACATCGTCGCAGCGCCCTGCGCCATCTGATCGCCGAGCTTCCACAGATCCATCAGCTTCGGGTACGTCGTCTGCCGGAAGTAGTACCAGACCGCGGCGGTGCGCGGCACGACGTTGGGCTGATCGCCGCCATTGGTGACGATGTAGTGCGAGCGATGCTCGAGCGGCAGATGCTCGCGGCGATAGTTCCAGCCGATGTTCATCAGCTCGACGGCGTCGAGCGCGCTGCGCCCGCGCCACGGCGCGCCGGCGCTGTGCGCCGTCTCCCCTTCGAACTGATATTCGACCGAGACGAGTCCCGTGCCGCCGCCGGCGCCCCACGACACGCCGAGGTTCCGGCCGACGTGCGTGAAGAGCGCAACGTCGACATCCTTGAAGAGGCCCGCGCGAATGAAATACGCCTTCGTGCCGACGAGCTCTTCGGCCGTTCCCGGCCAGATGCGAATCGTGCCCGGAATCTTGTCGCGCTCCATGATCTTCTTGAGCACGATGGCCGCGGTAATGTTCACGGCCTGGCCCGAGTTGTGGCCTTCGCCGTGCCCGGGCGCGCCTTCGACGATCGGATCGCGGTACGCGACGCCCGGCTTCTGCGATGACTGCGGAATGCCGTCGATGTCAGAGCCAAGCGCGATCACCGGCTTGCCCGATCCCCAGCTCGCCATGAACGCGGTCGGGATGCCGGCGACGCCTTCCTCGACCTGGAATCCGTTCTTTCTGAGAACGTCGACCAGATACTGGTGCGTCTCGACCTCCTGAAAGCCGAGCTCGCCGAAGCTGAAAATCTGGTCGACCATCTGCTGCGTGAACTCGCGCATCTTCTCGACCTCGGCCAGCGCCTCGGTCTTCAGCCGCGCAATCCGCGCATCGTCGGGCACGATGCCCGATTGCGGAGGAGCCGGCGGCCGCTGCTCGGGGGGATCCTGCATGGCGGAGAGTGCCGCCTGACGAGGTGCGAGGACCGATATCAGCAGAGCAAGAACGGGAACGAGCACGCGTCGCATGAGGCCTCCAGAGATCAGTTGCGGCATTATAGTAGGCCGGAACTTTAGTTCCGGCGCGTAAATGTCCATCCTCGACACCCTCGGCCGTCCGCTCGGCAGCCTGCGCATTTCGGTGACCGACCGATGCAACCTGCGCTGCCTGTACTGCATGCCCGAAGAGAGTTATGCGTGGCTCCCTCGTGAAGACATCCTGACGTTCGAGGAAACCGCCCTGCTCGCCGATCTGTTCGCGGAGCATGGCGCGACCAAGGTGCGGCTCACCGGTGGCGAGCCCCTGCTGCGGCGCGATCTCGAAACCCTGGTTGCCTCGATCGCGCAACAACCCTGGCTCGAGGATCTCGCGCTGACGACCAACGGCGTGTTCCTTGCCGATCACGCGCGCTCGCTGCGCGCGGCCGGCCTGCAGCGGCTCACCGTCAGTCTCGACACGCTGCAACCGGATCGTTTCGCGGCCATGACGCGCAGGCGCGATCTCCATTCCGTGCTGCGCGGGCTCGACGCGGCGGCGGCGGCGGGCTTCCCTCTGAAGATCGACACCGTGATCGTGCGGGGCCGGAATGACGATGAAGTGCAGGATCTGCTGGCGTTCGCGCGCGAGCGCGGGGCCGAGATCCGGTTCATCGAGTACATGGATGTCGGGGGGGCCACGGGCTGGTCGCTCGAGCAGGTCGTGTCGCGCGACGAGATGCTCGCGCGCGTCGCCGCGGTGCACGGCACGATCGAAACGCTCGAAGGGCGCGGCGCCGCGCCGGCCGAGCGGTATCGGCTGAGCGACGGCACGATCTTCGGCGTCATCGCGTCGACGACGCGGCCGTTCTGTCGCGCGTGCGATCGGAGCCGGCTCACCGCCGATGGCGTCTGGCTGCTGTGTCTGTACGCCGCGCACGGCACCGATTTGCGCCGGCCTCTGCGCGCCGGCGCTCCGCTCGACACGCTGCGGCAGATGATCGCGGCGGTGTGGCGCGGGCGCGCGGACCGCGGCGCTGAAGAACGCCGCGCGCTGCCGGCGCGCGGCACGTTCGTGCCGCTCGCAACGCTGAAGCGCGACGCGCACCTCGAGATGCACACGAGGGGCGGATAAAGTATTCTGCCCTCGCTGATGACCGTCCCGGCGGCCCCTTATACCCCGCGCAATCCGTTCCCTGCGCGGCACATCTCCAACACACGGTTGAGCGGCGAAGGATCGTCGAAAGACACGCGCCATCACGTCGTCTCGCTTGCGGAATCCGGCATGACGTACCTGCCAGGCGATGCGCTGGGCGTACATCCGCTCAACGATCCGGCGCTGGTGGATCTGATTCTCACTCGCCTCGGCGCAACGGGAGAAGAACCTGTCCCGGATCGCCACGGCCAGCCATGCGCCTTTCGCGCTGCCCTGCTCCGCGACTACGACATCACCTCGCCGAGCCGGCGCCTGCTCGAAGCATGCGCCGAGCGCGGCGCGTCTGCATTCTCGTCGATGCTCGAAAAGGGGCACGAAGAGGAGCTGAAGGCCTACTTCCACGCGCACGACGCTGCGCATGACGTGCTCGACGTGCTCGACGATGCGCCGGTCTGTGCGTTCACGGCGGAAGCGTTCATCGGTGCGCTGCGAAAGATTCAGCCGCGCCTCTATTCGATCGCGTCGAGTCCAAAGAAACATCCGGACGCGGCGCATCTCACCGTTGTCGCCGTCAGCTACACGGTGCGCGGGCGAGAGCGCCGCGGCATCTGCTCGACCTTCATCAACGATCGATGGCCGGTCGGCGAAACGGCGGGCGTGTATACGCAGAATCAGCAGAAGCATTTCGGGATGCCGGCGGATCCAGCAACGCCGATGATCATGGTCGGGCCGGGCACGGGCGTCGCGCCCTTTCGTGCTTTCGTCGAAGAACGCGAGATGCTCGGCGCGCCTGGCCGAAACTGGCTCTTCTTCGGCGAACAACGCAGGGTCACCGAGTTTTTCTACGAAACGGAATTCACGAAGTGGTGCAGCGACGGGCTGCTGCGGCTCGACACGGCGTTCTCGCGCGATCAGGCCGAAAAGATCTATGTGCAGCACCGCATGCGCGAGCACGCCCGCGACGTCTACGGCTGGCTCGAGGAAGGCGCGGAGTTCTTCGTCTGCGGCGACAAGGAACGGATGGCGTCGGACGTCGACGCCGCGCTGCACGAGATCATCGCCCGCGAAGGAGGCCGCACCGCCGATCAGGCGAAGGGATACGTCGACGCGCTGCGCAAGACGAAGCGCTACAAGCGGGATGTGTACTGAGCCGCTTTATTCCTGCGCGAGCCAATAGTGTCTTCCGTCATCGCTTCCGTGGCGCGACGAAATCAATCACCTGGCGATCGTTCCGTCGATACACGCTGAAGTCCGTGCGGTCTACGGTCAGCACCTTGCATTGGCGGTGCAGCTCGCTCATGACAACGATCGCGGCGTCCGCCAGATCCATCTGCCGATACCGCGCCATGAGCGTGCGGATGCGTGACCAATGCGTCGCCACGTCGAAATCCAGGCGAAGTGCGTTGCGATCGAGCAGTTGGAACAGCGGGTCGACATCCAGATCGTCTTCGCGCAGGAAGTACAGAGCCTCAGTGAGGACCGGCTCGCACGTGAGCAGTGGCGGGCTCACCTGTTTCATGAGGGCCACAGCCCAGGCGTGATACGGATCGTGGCGATTGAGGTAGGCCACGAGGGGGCCGGTGTCGCAGATCGTGATCACGAGCGACGAAATCTGCGCCGTCTGTTGGTCGCCGGTCTCCGGCGGCCAGCGAGACTGCCCGCCAGGTCATCTGTCATCGCATAGACCGATGGGGCATTACGATCCGGGACCTCTTCAACGCGGTCGCGAACAAGAGCCGCAACGCTCCGTCCGGCCTCTCGAGCCTGCTGCCGGAGTCGTCTCAGTGTGGTTTCGGGGAGCTTGATTGTGATGCCCTTCATCGTAATCACAGGGTAACTCGATTGTGACAGGATGGCAACCGCCGCCAGCGGGCAGTAGGCGTCGATCTGGCCGCACGCTCTCGGCTCCGCGTGCCGTTGAAGTCCGCGTTCGGCGTATAGGTGAACGACCCGTTCGCGTTGAGCGTCAGCGTGCCGTTGGCCGGATCGGTCACCTTCACGGCCGTCAGGGTGTCGCCATCAGCGTCCGTGTCGTTGCTGAGCACGGCTGGTGCCCCCACGTTCAGCGCCGTGTCCTCGTCGGTCGAGTAGCTGTCGTTGTCGGCCGGCCACCGGCGCGTCGTTGGCGTCGGTGACCGTGAACGTCTGGCCGCCGCTCGTCCCGCCGGCCGTCGTCACCGTCACCGTGCGATCGCCCGCCGCCGCGTCTGACGCGATCGCGAACGTCGCCGTGATCGAGGTCGCGCTCCCGACCGCGACGTTGCTCACCGTGACGCCCGATCCGCTCACGGCCAGACTGGCCCCATCCCAGAAGCTCGCGCCCGTGAGCGTGGCCGCCACGTTCGTGCCCTGCACGCCACTCGCCGGACCGACCGACGTCAGCCCAGGCACGGCCGGCAACAGACGAATCAGCAGCGTGAAACTCGCCGCCGCCGGCTGCGCGACCCCGCGGCCATTCTCGGCGACGGCCGCCGTCACGAATGTCGCTGTCAGGCGAACGTCCTTGCTCTCGGCGACCGGCGCCGTGTCGATCTCGAACGTCGCCTCGCGCGCGCCTGCCGGAATCGTGACGGTCGCCGGCACCGTGATCGAGGCGTCATCGCTGGCCAGCCGCACGGTCGCCCCGCCGGCGGGGGCCGGCGAGGTCAGCGCAACCGTCCCGCGATCGTTCTCGCCGCCAATCAGATCGTCATGCGCCGAGGTGAACGACGCGAGCGGGCCGCCAGGCGCGGGAGCCGAGACGCGGAGGGTGGCCGTGCGCGACACGCCGCCGGCGCTCGCGGTAATCGTTGCGTCGACATCGGCCGCCACCGTCACGGTCATCACGGTGAAGCTCGCACTGGTCGCCCCGGCCGCAATCGTGATGGAGGCAGGCAGGCTCGCCGCGGGATCGCTGCTCGACAGCGTGACCGCAAATCCGGCCGCGGGCGCAGCGGCACGCAGCGTGATCGTGCGGTCACGTTCGTGCCACCCGTAACGGTAGTCGAGCTCAGCGTGAGCGACGCAAGGGTGGCGGCGGCCGGAACAGAAGGTCTCCCAGGCGCCGTCGGAGATGAGGGTCCGTCATCGCCGCAGGCGAGGGCGAGCATCGGGCCAGCCCCCAACACGCCACAGAGTGTGCGCCGAGCCCGATCTAGTCATGAAGGGATGGCGGAGCATACACTCGCGACGTAACAGCGCAGGGCGTTCATTGGAACCGGCTGGCGCCCAGCTCAACCTATAATCGCCCCCAGCACCTTCGAGAAGAACGGATCCAGGCCGCCCCGGAGCCAGCGGACGACGACGACCAGATCGTTGTCCCAGTCGACATAGATGATGTTCTGGCCGTTGCCGCGGAAGGTGACAGAGGTGGCGGGGGCGCTGGGGATCGGCTTGCGAGCGGTGTTGAGGAACCAGTTCATGTAGCCGTACGTCGCGTTGGCCTTGCCGGGCGTGCGGGCCATGGCGATCCATGTGCGCGAAATGAGTTGATCCTTGTTCCAGCGCCCTTCACGCAGGAACAGATAGCCGAAGCGCGCCATGTCGTGCGCGCTGACGAACATGCCGCCGCCCCAATGGCCGCCGCCGGTTGAGGCCTGCACCTTGAGACCGTCTACATCCACCCAGGAGTTGTGGTACCCCTCCCACCGCCACGTACTCGAGGCGCCGATCGGATTCATGATCGACTCGCGCAGCACTTCGGGCAGCGGCTTTCTGAACACGTGCAGCGTCGCCAGCGCGAGCACGTTCACACGCACGTCGTTGTATTTGTAGCGCTCGCCGGGCGCGGAGAGCCGGCGGTTCGGATAATCCGCCGGCGTCTGGCCCTCGGGGCGATCGGCCCAGTCAGGCTTGCCGTACAACGTGCCCTGCCAGTCGCTGGTCTGGCGCAGCAGGTGATCCCAGGTGATGGGCGCGTTCTTCTCCGACGTGAACAAATCGACGGTCGCCGGCATGTACGGCGCGACGCGATCGTCAACGCTGCGTATCAGCCCGCGGTCATGCGCGAGGCCTACGACGGTTGAGAGAAAGGTTTTGGTGACGCTGAAGGTCATGTCGGGGCGCAGCGTGTCGCCCCATTCCGCCGCAATATAGCCGCGGCGGATGACGAGCCCGCTCGAACCGCCGCGGACGGCCGCCGGGCCGATCAGCTCGTTGTACGGCGCCTCGCGGCGAAAGGTCTGCAGGATGTCTTTCGAGAGGTCCTTGTCGTTTGGATTCTCGTTGGCCTTCGCGTACGCGACGGCCTCATCGAGTTTCGCCTTGTCGAACCCGAGTGCAGTCGCATCACGAGCGGCCCATGCGCCGCGAGGCGGATAGTAAATGCTGCCGGTCTGGGGCGGCGACGCCGCGAACAGCGCCGCGGCTGCGATCCAGACGGCCACGACGCCGGCAGTAAGCCATGAACGGTACGACGCGCGTGAGCTGGATGCCATCGCGCAGAGTATAGGCGCGTCAGGCGCCTTTTTCACGACGGAGCCGCTCCAGCCTGGCCGCCGGGCGTGTCAGCGAGCGTCCGTTTTTCTTCACGTTGAGATCCGCCCACAGATCGCCGACAGCCTCGACGCGCGCCAGCATGGTGCGCAGCGTGAATGCACGCGGCGCGGCCTTCCCGCTTTCGACTTCCTTCCACGTACAGGGCGCCGAGATGGGAGCGCCGGACTTTGGACCCACCGCGTACACCGCCGCGAAGCTGGCGCTGTAACCGTTGCGGCCGGTGTCCACCAGAATGCGCCGCCCGCGATCCTTCTTGTGAAACGCCTGCGTAAGGCGATCAGGATGACGTGAGACGAGCAGTGCGCCCACGCGATGGGCGAAGCCGGCCACCGCACCGATGTGGGTCTTGCGATCGAGAGGGATCGCGATGTGATAGCCCTTCGATCCCGATGTCTTCACCCACGCCGGCAGACCCAGCTCGTCGAGCAGGTCGCGCAGCGCAAGCGCCGCGAAGCGCAGGGCCGCCGGATCGTCAACGGACGGATCGAGGTCGAAGACGCAGATGTCGGGATGCTCCAGATCCGGCACGCGCGATCCCCACACGTGCGGCGTGATGCTGTTCTGATTCGCGAGCCACACGAGCGACCGCGCATCGGTCACGAGCGGATGATGCACCACACCATCCTTTTTGGGCACCTCGGCCCGCTTCAGCCACGACGGAAAGCCTTTCGAGACATCCTTCTGAAAAAACCCGGGCTTGCCTATGCCGCGATGAAACCGCTCCATCGTGACCGGCCGGTTGCGGACGTGCGGCAGCATCACCGGCGCGATCTGCTCGTAGTAGTCGGCGAGCTCGCCCTTCGTAATGCCGGCGTCGGGAAAGAGCACCTTCTCGGGATGCGAGATGGAAATCATCACGTTTCGCGCACGACCTCGCGCGCCGGCTTATCGGTGCGCACGCCAATGAGCCGCGGATGCCGCAGCTTGCCGTGGCCGGTCCATTCCATGAACGACACCTGCACGACGATCTCCGGCCGCACCCAGTGCGCGCGAAGGCGCGGCAGCCCCACGGCTTTCGTGAATGGAGACGCCGGGATCTCGAGCGCGTTCAGTTGCGCGCGCAGGCGCAGCAGCAGTTTGGTGTCGAAGCCGGTGCCGACCTTGCCCGCGAACACCAAGTCGTCGCCGTTGCCGTCTTGTCGAGGCGCGAAGTGCCCAACCAGCAGCGCGCCGAGACCGACACGCGCACCCTGCGGATCGGTGAAGCCTCCCACGACGAGCTCCTGGCTGGCTTCGCATTTCATCTTCAGCCAGTGGCGCGACCGGCGATGCTCGTATATTGACCCGCGGCGCTTCGCAATGACGCCTTCCCAGCCTTCGCGGCACGCGCGCTCCCACGGCTTGTCGCCCTTGATCTCGGCGACACGGCCGAGCGGAGCGGTCAAAGGCAGCGCACGCAGCAGCGCGCGGCGTTCTTCGAGCGGCAGCTGGGTCACGTCGCGGCCATCAATCCAGAGAATGTCGAAGACGTGATAGCCGACGCGGCGGGTGCTGTCCCACGCGGCTTCGCCATCGAGAATGACGTCGCCGACGGGAAGGCCGGCGATGGCGTTCGCCACTGACGGATACGACTGCGGCAGGCGGTTGCGCGAGAGCAGGCGGACGTCGGCCCCCTGCTTGAATGCGAGCAGCCGGATGCCATCGAGCTTTCGCTCGAAGAGCCACTCCGCTCCCGCGAAACGCTCCTGCGTGAGCGTTGCCGCCATTGGCACGAGCCATTCCGGGAACGAAGAGGCCATGCCCCGATTATCATGGAGATGTGGATACCGCGATCGACGTCGGCGTGCTCGGCGCTACCGGCATGGTCGGCCAGCAGTTCGTGCGCCTGCTCGACGGCCACCCCTGGTTTCGACCCGTGTGGTTCGCCGCGAGCGGCCGTTCCGAGGGGCGCGTCTATTCAGAGGCCGCGTCATGGCGGCTCGATTCGCCGCTGCCAGAGACCGCCGCCGCGCGGCGCGTCGACGCATGCGTTCCCGGCCGCGGCCCTCGGCTTGTATTTTCCGCGCTTGACGCCACCGCCGCCGACGACATCGAACCCGCTTTCGCCGCCGCGGGTCACATCGTGATCAGCAACGCCCGCAGCTTCCGCATGGCAGAAGACGTGCCGCTGCTCATCCCCGAGGTCAACTCGGATCATCTGTCGCTCATCGACGCCCAGCGCCGCACCCGCGGCTGGCGCGGCGCCATCGTCACGAACCCGAACTGCTCCACGGTCGTGCTTGCGATGGCCCTCGCGCCACTGCGGCAGTTCGGCATCACGTCGGTCGTCACGACGACGCTGCAGGCAGTGTCGGGTGCAGGCTATCCAGGCGTCGCGTCGCTCGACATCGTCGGCAACGTGATTCCCGGCATCGCCGGCGAAGAAGAAAAGATCGAATCGGAAACGCAGAAAATTCTCGGCAGTCTGCAGGACGGTCGTATCGTTGCCCACGCCATGGTTGTCAGCGCGCACACGACACGCGTGCCGGTTGTCGATGGGCACACGATCACGGTATCGCTCGCATTCGACGGCGCGCGCGAACCCGAGGATATCGTTGCTGCGATGGAGGGCTGGCGTGGACGCCCGCAGGCGCTCGGCCTGCCGAGCGCTCCGGCGCGTCCGATCGAGTGCTTTCGCGAGGGGCTTCGTCCGCAGCCGCGTCTCGACGCCGGCCGCGGCAAGGGCATGACGGTGTCAGTCGGCCGCGTACGGCCCTGCCCGCTGCTGGGCATCAAGTTCGTTGCGATGGGCCACAACACCGTGCGCGGCGCGGCGGGGGCCGCTCTGCTCAACGCGGAATTGATGGCGGCCGACGGATGGCTGGACTGATGAAACCGATCATCATGAAGTTCGGCGGCACGTCGGTGGCCGACGCGGCGGCCATTCGCCAGGTCGTCCGCATCGTTGCGGACAATGCCGCAGCGGGCGCGCCTGTCGTAGTCGTCGTCTCGGCCATGGCGGGCGTGACGAACGATCTGTTCGCGTTGTGTGACCTGGCGCCGTCGGGTGATCTGGCCGCCGTGGAGCGCGCGCTCTCGGCCATCCAGCGCCGCCACCGGACGTCGATCGAGGACCTCGCTGCCGAAAAGCCCGACGCGTTCGAAGACGTGCGCGACGCCATCGCCGACGAATGCGATCAGCTGCGGACGGTGTTGGGATCGCTTGGTGTGCTGCGCGAGGCCACGGCGCGCGCGGTGGCCCGCGTCGTATCAGCAGGCGAGCTGATGAGCAGCCGGATCGTCGCCGGCGCCCTGTTGGCCGCGGATCTTGACGCGCAATGGGTGGACGCGCGCGAAATCGTCATCACCGACGACGCACATCCGGCGGCGCCCGTCATGGAGGCGATCCGCGAGCGGGCGCCGCGGCTGCTCCGGCCCGTGCACAAACGCGGCGCCATCGCCGTCGTCGGCGGCTACATCGGCGCCACGAGCGCGGGCATCGCGACGACGCTGGGCCGCGGGGGATCCGATTTCTCTGCCTCGTTGCTTGGCGCCGCGATCGATGCGTCCGAAATTCAGATCTGGACCGACGTCGACGGCATGCTGACCGCCGATCCGCGCATCGTCGAGGGCGCCCGGCCGGTGCGGCATCTGTCATTCAATGAGGCTGCGGAGCTCGCGTACTTCGGCGCCAAAGTGCTGCATCCGAGCACGATTCTTCCGGCGGTCGAACGCGACATTCCCGTGAGGATCCTCAACACGATGCATCCCGACAGCCCGGGCAGCGTCATTTCGGCGGGTCCTCGCGAGCGGCGCGAAACGCTGGCTGCCATCGCATGCAAGCGCAACATCACGGTCATCGACGTGACATCGAGCCGGATGCTGCAGGCGCACGGCTTTCTGCGCGGCGTCTTCGAGGTGTTCGATCGCCATCGCACATCGATCGACGTGGTGACGACGTCGGAGGTGAGCATCTCGATGAGCGTGGATGACGATCGCCGGCTCGAGGCCATCGAACAGGACCTGCGCGCATTCGGGGATGTGCATATCGACAGACGCATGGCGATCGTGAGCGCGGTCGGTGACGCGCTCCTGCGCGATTCGACGATCGCGGCTCGGGTGATTGGTGCGCTCGAAGGTATTCCGCTGCGGATGGTGTCGCAGGCCGCGTCGCGCCGCAACCTGACCGTTGTGCTCGATGAGGGCGCCGTCGGGCAGGCCATGACACGGCTCTACGAGGAATTCTTCACGACCGTGGAAGCGGCATCATGACCGGCCCGGCGCCCGCGCGGCTTCGCGCCCTGCTCGTAGGCTACGGCCGCATGGGACGCATGGTCGAGTCGCTGGCAGATGAATATGGTGTCGACGTCGTCGGCCGTGTGACGCGCGACAACAGCGACGACGCCGCGTCATGGCCTGAAGCGGATGTGGCCATCGACTTCTCCGCCGCGGCGGCGGTTCCGGCGAATGCGCCGCGGCTGGCCGCCCGTCAGATCAGCATCGTGATCGGCACGACCGGATGGCAGGAGTCGGAACCGGAAGTGCGACGCGCCGTTCAGGACAAGCCGGTCGGCGTCATTGCGGCGCCCAATTTTGCGATCGGCGTCAATCTGTTCTCTGCTCTCGCGGCTCGTGCGGCGGAGCTGCTCGCGGGTCGCGGTTTCGAGGCCTGGATCCACGAGGCGCACCACTCCGCGAAGCGCGACGCGCCCTCCGGCACGGCTCTGGCATTGCAGCGCGTGTTGATGGACGCGGGCGCGGGGCCGGCCATCGACGTGTCGTCGACGCGCGCGGGACGCATTCCGGGCACGCACACCATCGGTTTCGATTCGGCGGCGGAAGCCATCACGCTCACGCACGAAGCGCGGGACCGGACGCCCTTTGCGCGCGGCGCGCTCGAGGCGGCGCGCTGGCTCCATGGCCGCCGCGGCTGGTTCACGATGCAAGACATGCTGGAGGTGACGTAATGCGCAAGGCCTTCACTGGATGCGGCACCGCTCTCGTCACGCCGTTCGACCGCGATGACCGGGTCGACGAAGCCGGCGTGCGGCGGCTGGCGAAACGGCAGATCGACGCGGGCATTCACTTTCTGGTGCCATGCGGCACCACGGGCGAGACGCCGACGCTGACCGAAGACGAACGCATTCGCATCGTCGAGATCATCGTCGACGAAGCGGCGGGGCGCGTGCCGGTGCTTGCCGGCGCGGGTGGATACAACACGCATGAAGTGATCGGGACGGCGCAGGCCATGCGGCGCGCGGGCGCGTCGGGCATCCTGTCGGTGACGCCGTACTACAACAAGCCGACGCCCGATGGCCTCTACGAGCACTTCCGCGCGATCGCCGGATCGCTCGACTGTCCGATCGTCGTCTACAACGTGCCGGGCAGAACAGGATCCAATGTCGATCCGGCCATCCTTGGGCGACTGCGCACGATTCCCAACATCGCCGGGGTGAAAGAGGCGTCGGGCAACATGTCGCAGATCTGCGAGGTCTGCCAGACACTGCCCGATCCGTTCATCGTGCTCTCGGGCGACGATGCCTTGACGCTGCCGGCAATGGCGGTCGGCGCGAAAGGCATCATCTCGGTTGCCTCGAATCTCGTGCCGGATCGCATGGCGCGGATGGTGGAGCTTGCCGAAGCCAACAACTTCGAGGGGGCGCGCGCGCTGCACAACGAGCTGCTGCCGTTCATGGCCGTGAACTTCATCGAGTCGAATCCGATTCCGATCAAGGCAGGCATGGCCATGATGGGTCTGCTGGAGGAACGATTCCGCCTGCCGATGGTGCCGCCGCGCAAAGCCTCGCGCGAGCGGATTGCGGCGGTGCTGCAGGCGATGGGCGAACGGCCCGTGGTCGCGGCAGGATGAGCAGTCTGCAGGAACGCGTCGAGGCGTTGTTCGCGCAGGGCGCGGATGTGGATCGCAAGGCGGCGCGCGCCTGCGTGAAAGAGCTCCGCGATGCGCTTTCAGCCGGCACCGTGCGGTCCGCAGAGCCCGACGCCGCATCGGCCTCGGGCTGGCGCGTCAACACATGGGTGAAGCGCGGCATCCTCCTCGCGTTTCGCGCAGGCGACATCGTCGAGATGGATTTCGGCGGCGGCTATTTATCAGACAAAGACACCCTGCCGCTGAAGGGCTTCACGGATGCGAAGGGCGTCCGTCTGGTCCCGGGCGGATCGAGCGTACGGGACGGCGTGTATGTCGGCCGCAACGTGATCTTCATGCCGCCGATGTACGTCAACATCGGTGCCTGGATCGGGGACGACTCGCTCATCGACTCGCACGCGCTGGTCGGATCGTGCGCGCAGATCGGCAGCCGGGTCCATCTCAGTGCGGCTGCCCAGATCGGCGGCGTGATCGAGCCGGTCGGCGCCATGCCCGTCATCGTGGAAGACGATGTGATGATTGGCGGCAATTGCGGCGTGTACGAAGGGGCCGTGATCAAGCGGCGCGCCGTGCTGGCCTCGGGCACCGTGATCACCCGATCGACGCCCGTGTACGACACCGTGAACGGCCGCATCATTACGGCCGCAGCCGATCAGCCGCTCGTGATTCCTGAAGGCGCGGTTGTCGTGCCGGGCACGCGTCCGATCGAGACGGGCCATGGCGCCGAGTGGCGGCTCTCGGTGGCCGCGCCGGTCATCGTGAAGTATCGCGACAAGCGCACCGACGCGCGCACTGCGCTCGAGCAATGGATCCGGTAGACATTCGCGCGCTCACACGCGCCCTCGTCGACATCGATTCGACGTCGGGACGTGAGAGCGAGGCGGGGGTGTGGCTCGCCGCGTGGCTGCGCGAGCGCAAATGGAGCGTTACCGAGCAGGCGGTCTCCGAAGGCCGTTTCAATATCATCGCCACGCTTTCCGGCCCCGCCCGGGTCGTCCTTTCCACGCACTACGACTGCGTGCCGCCGTTTTTTCCGAGCCGCGAGTCGGATGGCCGCATCGTCGGCCGCGGATCCTGCGATGCCAAAGGCATCCTCGCCGCGCAGGTCGCGGCGGCCGAAGCCCTGCGCGCGTCTGGCGAGACCGCGATCGGACTGTTGTTTGTCGTGGGCGAAGAACGCGGCAGCGACGGCGCGCGCACCGCGAACACGACGCCGCTCGATGGTGTCGCGTTCCTGATCAACGGAGAGCCGACCGACAATCGCCTCGGCATCGCGACGCGTGGCGCGTTGAGGATCAGACTCGATGCGACCGGCCGCGCCGCGCATTCGGCGTATCCGCATCTCGGCGAGTCGGCCATCGACAAACTGCTCGAAGCGCTGGCCATCATCAAGAGGCTCGAGCTGCCGGTCGATCCGGATATGGGGCCGACACATTACATCACTGCGCTCATCAGCGGCGGCGTGGCGCCAAATGTCATTCCGGCCTCCGCTTCGGCGGAGCTGCTGTTTCGCACCGTCGGCGACAACATTGAGATTCGGCGCCTGCTCGGGAAGGTCGAGCACCTCGTGAACGTCGAAGAGGTGTTGAGCCTGCCGGTCGCGCGCATGCACGTGCCTTCCGGATTCGAATCAGTGGCATTTCCGTACACCACCGACGTCTCGGCGCTCACGAACTGGGGCACACCACTGCTGCTGGGGCCGGGATCGATACAGGTCGCGCACACCGACGAGGAATCGGTGGCCGTTGCGGAACTGGAAGCGGCGGTGGATCTGTACGTCCGTCTTGCGCGAACGCTGCAATCGTCCCGGTCGCTCGGCACGCAGGGACGCCGAACCTGACTCTACGGGATGTCCGCGGGAGTAAAGGGCATCAAGCCAATCACCTGTCCCGGATTTAGCGGCTGCGTGGCCGCTCCTCCAGGCTGTCCCGTATCCGTATAAACCGTGCCCCCGGACGGGTCCTGGGTCTCGTCCGGCTGGCCATTCGCATCGAGGTCGTAGTCCCAGGTTCCGTCGGGATTGAAATGGCCCCGCAGGCTCCTGAATTCGACGGCGAAGGGATTCAGCACCACGCCGCCCGTCTCCACATTGCCGGTCGAGAAAGTCACGACGACCGGGATGAATTCGCCAGGACCGCTGACCTTTCGAATGGAAAAAGCCTGCAACGCCATGGTTCGCATCTCCACCGCCTGCGCCACCCAGGGCCGCATGACGGGCGGCAGGGGCGGCGCGACCACTTTGTCGGCTGCGCTTTCGCACGACAAAAGCGAGACTTGCTTGACCCATAAATCCTTGCCGGCTTTGGCCGCCATGGAATCCAGCAGGTCGGGCAGCAACTGACGCAACGCGCCTCTAATCGCGTTCACAGCCGCTCGCGACGTCTGATGGAAAATGAAGATCACATTCATTTCCGCCTTGCGTTTGGCGCGCGCCAGCGCGTCCTCGGCGGTATTCGTGATCGCCATGGCGATACCGAACCTGTCGAGGTATGCGCCTTTGGGATTGTTCAGCGAAAACATCTCGTGTAGCCGCACGAAGTGGCCGGCCACGGAAATGACACCCGAATCTGCTCCGAGGTCGATCAGTCGTTGCAGGACGGACCGCACCTTCTCATCGCGTTGCCAGATGATTACGACGTGCATGTTCACCTCTGTGCGGTGTGATTATGCTACGTGGTAGCGTATAGCCCGCATGAACATCGCTGCGATTGCGCGCCGCGCGAATGTCTCGACGGCGACCGTCTCGCGGACGCTGAACCAGAGCGGGCCGGTGAAGGCCGCGACCGCGCGGAAAGTGTGGCGGGCGGTCACCGAGCTCAACTACGTCCCCAACGGCCACGCACGCGCGCTGGTGTCGGGGCGCAGCCGCATCATCGGCGTCATCGTCTCGGACATCACCAACCCGTTCTTTCCCGAGCTGCTGCGCAGCTTCGAAATACTGGCCGCCGAGAAGCTGTACGACCTGCTGGTCACGAGCACGGATTACGAGACAGCACGCATGACAGCCTGCCTGCGGCGCATGCTCGAGCGCAAAGTCGACGGCGTCGCGATGATGACGTCGGAGATGGACCTCGGCTTGATCAAGGAGCTCTCGCGGCGGGGCGTGCCGATGGTGTTCATGGACGTCGGCCAGGTCGGGCCGAAGATGAGCCATGTCGCGATCGATTACGGCAATGGCGTGCGACAGGCGGTCGACCATCTCGCGGAGCTCGGTCACAAGCGCATCGCGTTCATCAGCGGCCCGCTGCAGCTGCACTCCGCGCGCACACGCCGCCAGGCGTTCCTCGAAGGCATGCGGGCGCACGGACTGCTGCCCGAGAAAAAGATGATCCGCGAAGGTACGCACACTGCCGAGGGGGGCCGCGAGGCGATGGCGGGACTGCTGCGGCTGTCGAAGCGCCCGACCGCGGTGGTGGCGTCCAACGACTGGACCGCCATCGGCGCGCTCAATGCCATCGCCGCCGCCGGCCTTCGCGTGCCGCAGGACATCTCGCTGGTCGGCTTCGATGACATCCCGCTCGTCAGCTATACAAATCCCCCGCTCACAACCGTGCGAATGTCAGCCGCGGATGTAGGCTCCGTCGCGTTCAGGGCGCTGTTCGGGCTGATCAGCGGCGAGCGCATCGAAGGCGACGTCTACCAGATCCCCACGCAGCTGATTGCGCGCGACTCGACGGCCAGACCACGGCGCAGCGCGTAAAAAATCTGTTGCGCGCGACCTTGTCGCAGTAGACTAGCGCCCTCACCCCCAGCGAAGGCGGCCCGGCGGCTGGCACGTGCCACCCCGGAATACCGCGCCGGCGTCCGTCCATCCTCATAACCGAGGAGGTCCTGATGCGTGTGTGTTTTATGTTGCTGGCATGTCTGGCGGTGGCTGTGCCTGCGCGGGCCGAGCGATTCGTCATCGATCTCGCGTCGGGCGTCCCCGCCGCAACGGTGTCGCGGCCCGTTGGTACGGTCCTGACGTTCGTCGTGCGCAATCGCCTTCCTAAAATGGAGTACCGCATCGTCGTAGAGACGCGGTCCATTGCGATCCCCCAGCTTGAAGAACTGGAAGGGGTCGGCTCGTTCAAAGCCAACGACCCATGTGCACCGTTAGCCGGCGATATTGCCAAAGTCTTCGAAGCCACAGACGAGCGAACGCTCGGCCCGCTCATGGAAGGGATCCGCACCGCGGACAAGACCGGTATTTGCCAGCATAATCCCGCAATCGCCAAAGCACTCCGCGACACCATCGCGGCCACCGAGATCGTGGTCGATGGCGAGTATGAAGTTCGCGCGGGTGAGGAAATCATCGTCACCGTCTCGCGCGGTGAGAAGGCATGGGTTCGGACCGTCAGCGGCGGCCCGCGCGGAAAATGGTTGACGACCTATGGCGCCTCCGTGGTTCAGGACCGCAGTGAGCGGATGTTCCTGAAGTCGGATGGCGCGAATGGTTTTGTGGTTACGAAAGAGACGGAACCTGCGGGACCGCGTGTCATTCCATCCGTGTACTTCACCTGGATGTCGTCAACGGAGGAGGGTCGCAATTGGATCCATGGCCCCACGGCGGGTCTGGGGATCGACGATAAGGCCCCGGGTCTGTTCGCCGGCTGGAGCGCGACCTATAACCACAACCTGACGTTCCTCGCCGGTGCCGCGCTCGCTCAGCACAAGCGGCTGCGCGGCCAGTACACGGAGGGCGACAAGCTTGCCCAGACGTTGACCGAGGATCAGCTGCTCGAGGGAGTCTATCGACCGACGTTTCTGATCGGCCTCACCTTCAGATTCGGCGACAACCCTTTCGGCGAGCCAACCTCGCAGAAGCCGGCGGGAGGCAGCGGTGAATCAGGAAAAGAGAGGGATTGAACTCGACCCTGCCCTCGGACCGATGGCCGTCGCTGCCGCTGTGGTCGTCGTTTTTGGAGTTACAGGCGCTTGGGGATGGCGCGCCGGATGGTTGACGCGCGCGGTTGATCCGCCCGTCGCTCCGATTGGGCCAGCGGAGCAGGCGGTCCCCGTTCCGGGCACCGTCCAGCCGTCCGAACAGCAGGCGGCATTTACTCTGCCGGCCTCGGCCTTGCTTCGGCTCTACCTGCGACCCTTCGATGACAGCGACGCGTCACTACAGCAGCTCCGTGAGCTGGCACCGCTTCTTCCCCGTCAGCAAGTCCGTGTCGATGCCGCTGCCGACGTACGAGGTCTGGTGCGCGATCGCTTCTCACTACGGCAACGCAGGCTTCCGCGAACGGAGGCGTTTCTGGCGAGCACGGCATCCACCGAATCTCCTGACGCCAGGGTGCTCGAAGTTCCTGCGGGCGGGTACGTATATTTCCCCGCGCTGCCGCTTACCTCGACGACACAGGATGTCTCGGCATTCGGAACGACACGTTTCACGGTGTCAGATCCAGGTCCCATCGCTTTCAGCGGCATCATCGCGCGAGCCGTGACCAGCGATCCGCCGGGCGCCGCCGGTCACATGGTCGATTACGAGATTCGATCGACCTTGCTCGGCCGTGCAGAAGTGGGACGATTGATTGCGCGACCTGACGTCGAGGTGCTGCAGGCCCCACTCATGCTGAAGTTCGCTTACAGCGGCTGCACCTCCACGGAAACACCTTTCCTTGATTCCGCGAGCAGCGCGGTGTTGCAGGCGCGTGCGGCGAGTACAGCGAAGGCCGTTGACCTCTTCATCGTCGACAGCGGCTGGCCGACGGCCGAAGCGCAGAAGACGTCGCTCGCGCGTTTGTATGAGATCGCGAATGCCGTACGGGCGTCATACGGTATGCCCAGCGTGGCACCGGTGATACCGGCGTTTCGTTCATCCGGGTATGATCACGCCGAGCGAATTCACCGCGCGCTCGAACCCTTGCGCGCTATCGACTCCCCCTCGCCGCGCGTCCGGATCACCTACGTGCCGCTATCGCTCGCGCAAGACTCCAAGGCCATTCTTCACGAGTTCATCATGTTGTCGTCGGTCATTGCGCTTCGCGGAGCCTTTAGCGGCAACGCATCGGACAAGCACATCACACAGGCGATCGCGGATGCCGACGGGGCCGTCAAACGCTTGCCGCCGGTGCCCGGCTTGATCATGCCGTCGGACAAGGTCATCCTCGACGCCATCAATCGAGTTGCCGCGCGGGCTTCCGACCCGCTGAAGACGTATTACGTCGCCAATTACTCGTTCACGTACGAGGCCGGTGTGGTCGGCTACGAGCCGCCGGCCATCCCGCGAGGCCTGGGCGTGGTTGCGGCCGGCAACGACAATCTGAACGTGAATGAGAAGAATATCGACCTTGCGCACCGGTCCGCTACGGACGCGCACTTCATCACAGTCATGAATATCGACCGCAGCGGCGGGCGTGATTGCGGAAGTTCATTCGTGGCTGATGACGTGCTCGACGACGCTGCCGTCGTCGGGTTTACGGGATCGCTGGGGACGGAATCGCAAACGAGCTTTGCGGCGCCGAGAGTGGCATGGCTGCTCGCGCTGGCGGAGGCCTCGAATCCATCACCGATTCCTGTCGCCGACACGTGGTTCGTGCGGCTGCGCAGCCGCCTTCGGAAAGCCCGTCCCGCGGGACAACAACCGTACGCCTCGATCACGTTGGATCCCGTGAAGCTGGCGTCGATCTTCGACTAGAGCTCGAAGGCGCGAGGATCAAGGTCCGCGAGCGACCGCACATAGATGTCGGCATCGAGCCGGATCTTCGCGTTCACCCCGATCGACTTCATCCCGGCCCGGCGCGCGCCCTCCACGCCCGCTTCCGCGTCTTCGACCACGATTGCGCGCGCGGGAAGAACGCCGAGCTTCTGGGCCGCAAGCAGGAACACCTGAGGATCCGGCTTGCCCATCGTGACGTCTTCGGCCGAGACGATCGCCTCGAAGTCGTGGCCGAGATCCAGCACGTCGAGGACCGCTTCGATGTTCTCTAAAGGAGCGGAGGAGGCGATCGCCTGCTTCCATCCTTCGGCATGCAGCCGCTCGACCCACTCGCGCGCGCCTGGCAGCGGCTTGAGTCCCTGTTGCCTGAGCGCCGCGCGATAGCTGCTTTCTTTCACGCCGGCGATGTGTTGTTTGCGATCCTCGGCCGCGTCTGCCCCAAGCCATCTGGCGAGAATGGGATCGTTCTTCCAGCCGAACGTCGCCTCGAACATGTCGCGCGTAATAGACACGCCTTCGCCAGCCATGGCGTCGCGCCACGCGATCCAGTGCAGTTCAGTCGAGTCGACGAGGGTGCCGTCGAGATCCCAAAGCACGCCCCGCGCGGTCATCGTTGACCGTAGTACGCCTTCGGGCCGTGCTTGCGCGTGAAATGGCGATCGACGAGGTAGTCATCCGGTAGCGGCACGTCGGGCGCGAGCGTGCGGACGCGCCATTCGAGACGCGCCAGGAACTCGAGCACCTCGGCATGCTCGACGGCCTTGAACGGATCGGCGCCCCAGGCGAACGGGCCGTGATTCGCGACAAGCACACCAGGTGTGCGCGCGGCGTCGATTTTCAGCTCACGGAAGCGTTCGACGATGACGTGGCCGGTGTTCAACTCGTAGTCGCGTGCGACTTCGTCGCTTGTCATCGGCCGCGTGACCGGGATGTCGCCGCAGAAGTAATCGGCATGCGTCGTCCCCATGCACCGGATCGGCAGCCGCGCCTGCGCGAAGGCGGTCGCCACTTCGGAATGCGTGTGCGCGATGCCGCCGCAGTCGAATGCACGATAGAGCGCCTGATGCGTGGGCGTGTCTGACGAGGGACGAAGCGTGCCTTCGAGCACTTTGCCAGTCTCGAGTGACACTGGCACCATGTCGTCGGGCGACAGCGCGCCGTACGGCACGCCACTCGGTTTGATCACGAGCAAGCCGGCGCCGCGATCGACGGCCGAAACGTTGCCGAACGTGCCCATGACCAGGCCGCTCTCGGCCAGCGCCATGTTGGCGCGATAGACGGATTCGCGAAGTTCGCGGGCGATGGCCATGGCTGGTCGCAGGCCTAAAGGCCTGCGCTACCCCTCGCATCGTGCGCGATATCCAGCAGCTGCTTCATGATCATTCCGTAGTCCACCGGTCCTGACACGCCGCCGAAGCCGTCGTGCAGCCGGCGATACACGCCGTAGAGATCATCGTACACGCGCTGCGCGTCCGGATTGGGCTCGAAGTGTTTCGGCTTGAGCGACGTCATCCGATCCTGTGCTTCGTGCCAGTCGTCATAGCCGCCGGCGGTCTTGCCGGCCGCGACCGCCGCGGAAATCGCGGCGCCCAGCGCCGGCGTTTGGGGCGATCCCGCCACCAGCATCGGCTGCCCAATGACGTCCGCATAGATCTGCATGAAGAGATCATTCTTCTCCGCGATGCCGCCGCAGCAGACGACGCGGTCGATGGCCACGCCGTGCTCGCGCAGACGCTCGATGATGGCGCGGGCGCCGAAGGCGGTCGCTTCGATGAGCGCCCGATAAATCTCGGCGCGCGTCGTATGCAGCGTCTGCCCGAGGAGCAGGCCGGAGAGGCGCGGGTCGACGAGAATCGTGCGGTTGCCGTTGTTCCAGTCGAGCGCGACGAGCCCGGAGGCGCCCGGCCGCAGCGCGGCGGCCTGGTCCGACAGCCGCGCATGCATCTCGTCGCCGCCTTCGCAAATCGTCTCGACCCACCACTTGAGCAGGTCGCCGACCGCCGACTGCCCCGCTTCGATGCCGATGTACCCCGGCATGATCGAGCCGTCGACGCTGCCGCAGATGCCCGGAATATTTGTGACACCAGACGACACGGCGGGACCAACGGTCCCGCCGGGAGAAGCCGACGGAGTCACAGCGCAATCGCACGTGGTCGTGCCGATGATCTTCACCAGCGTGCCCGGGCGGACGCCGGATCCCACGGCCCCATAGTGCGCATCGAAGCCGCCCATCGCGATGGCGATGCCCTCGCGCAGACCGAAATCATCGGCCCAGGCCTTCGCCAGCGTTCCGGCGGGAGGACCGGGGGCGTGCGCCTTGTCGTAGAGGCGATCGCGCAGATCCGCCAGCTTCGGATCGAGCCGCGCGAGAAATTCCTTCGAGGGGAGCCCGCCCCACGCCTCCGAGTACATCGCCTTGTGTCCGGCGGCGCACACGCACCGCACGATGTCTTCGGCGCGATCGATACCGGAGAGCACCGCAGGAACGAAATCGGCAAGCTCGACCCAGCTGTGCGCCGCCTCGAAGACGTCGGGCGCGACCTCGAGGCAGTGCCAGATCTTCGACCACCACCATTCGGAGGAGTACGTGCCGCCGATCGGCGCGAGATATTCGGGCGCGTGCGCGCGTGCCGTGGCGGTAATCGCGGCCGCTTCCCGCGCCGACGTGTGATCGCGCCAGAGCCACGCGTGGGCGGCGGGATTGTCGCGGAAGCGCGGATCGAGCGCGAGCGGCCGTGCCTGCGCGTCGATGGGGATCGGCGTGGAGCCAGTCGTGTCGGTGCCCACGCCAATCACGCGATCTCTCGAAAAACGTGTGTCCTGCCCGGCCTCGCTCAGCGCGCCCGTGACGGACGCCCGGAGCCCTTCGAGGTAGTCATTGGGGTTCTGCCGCGCAAAGTGCGGGTCGCGCGGATCGAGCAGGATGCCCTGGTGGCCGCTCGGATAGCTGAAGACTGACGTCCCCACCGTGCGGCCGTCCGATGTGTCGACGACGATGGCGCGGACGGAGTTCGTACCGAAGTCGACGCCGATGGTGAACGCGGACGCCATCGCCGCGACTCAGCCCACCAGCACCGGCGAGACGATGTCGAGCACGTCGGGCCCGGTGCCCGCGCGGCGTGCCTGGTCGAGGGCGGGCTGGTTGGCGTAAATCCGCACGGCCTTGAGCGAGAGGTTCGCGAAGTTGATCAGGCTGCGCTCGATCGCGCGCGTGGGATCCTCGCGGTACGTGAACTGATCCTGGCTGTAATAGCCGCGGTAGTCGCGCACGAACGTCGTATAGAGGTATTCCACCGATTCGGGAATCGAGAGCGTGCCGAACATGCAGTCCTGATCGTTTCTGCCCTGCCGCGCGTCGTTGACGTCGAACTTGTGCACGCTGACACCCGCGAATTCGGCCAGGTCGCACGCGGTCGACGCGGTCGTCGCCTCCATCTTCTGATGGCCGTAATCGATCGTGAGCCCGCAGTTGTTGCCGCCGGTCGCCTTGTTCACCGCCTGCGCGACGAGAATGGCGGACGCGGCGGTCGGAATGATCATGTAGAGCTCGCGGGGCTCGTACGGTTTTGGCTCGATCGCGAGCTTGATCCCGTGTTTCAGGCATTCGGTGTTGACCGTGACGAGCGCCTCGGTGAACCACTCGATCGACTGCTTGTAATCGATCTGAAAGTGATAGTCGGCGCCGTCCGATCCGGGCCACACGCTGAGCACCGGAATCTTCAGCCGGCGGCACATCTCCACGCCCTTGAGCACCTCGTCGAGGGCCGCGCGGCGGATCGCGGGGTCCGGATTGCACGGGCCGCCGAGGCGAAACTTCGGGTTCGTCCACGTATTGATGTTGCAGGCGGTGAGGGTGAGGCCAAGTTCGGCAAGGTACCCATCGCGCGCGCGCGCCATCGCCGCGTCGTCGATGTCGCCGTTGAGCGTCTTTTCGAACACGCTCTGATGGATCTCGATGGCGTCGACGCCGGCAGCCTTCGTGCGGCGGCACTGCCCCTCGAACGAATTCTGGAACTGCGGATCGTCCGAGTGATAGCCCGGCGGCGCAAACCGATCGCAGAAGTCGCCGGCCGACCAGTGGCCGACGCTCATGCGGATGTCCATCTGTTTCAGAAACTCGATCGACTCCGCGCGGTCCATGTAGGCCCGCTTGGAGGCGGCGTAGGCAAGCTGATCGGCCGAGAATCGCGCCATGAATGCCCGATATCCTATCGCGCAGCGACGGTGAACGTAAGGATTGTCAATGAATGTGCAGGGAACGTGTACGTGACGGTCGATCCGCCGCCGCCCGGCGCGCGGCGGGTTACCGGCCGCACTTTCCGGTCGTCGCCGTAGGTATGCGTCGCCTTCAGATCGGGATGGTTCAGCTCCCACACCGCAACGTCGCCGGCCACCGCGCCTGACTGGCTCTCGATGGCGGTGGTGATGTCCTTGTCTTTGCTGCGGTTGAGGACGTTCAGAAACACCTGCCGGGTAGCCGGGTTGTAGCTGGCCGAGAGGTCCAGGTACCTGAAGTCGCCGGCGCGGTTCTGGATCGTGTATCGCGGCGCGTCCCACCACACGTCGAGCGCCGTATTCCCCCGCTGCTTGCTGTATTCCACCAGCGGAAAGTACGTCGGCTGCAGGAACACGCCCGTCTTGTTGGCCATGATCGGCGCAATCACGTTGACCATCTGCGCGAGATTCGCCATCTTCACGACGTCGGCGTGGCGGAAGAAGGAGTTGAAGAACATCCCCATGGCCAGCGCGTCTTCGAAGTTGTAGATCTCCTCGAGCTGCTCGCGGATGCCGGTGCGGTACCAGACATTCCACTCGTCATACGCGATGTAGATGGGGCGCGGACGCGGCCCCGTCTGCACTTCGCGGATCAGCGCCGCGGTGGTCTCGATGTAGCGATCGATCGTCTGCTGCCAGCCGCCGAGATACCGCTCGAAGTCGTTGGGCGAGTTGTTGATGTACGTGTGAATGGCGATGTAGTCGGCCTGGTTGCGCAGCCGCTGCAGCACGCCGCGGTTCCAGCCGATCCAGTCGGCGCCGTAATTGCTCGATCCGTTTGCCACGAGCTTGATCGAGGGATCGATCGCGCGCATGGCCTTGGCCGCCTCGAGCGCCATCTTCGAATAGTCCTCGACGTTCTTGTGGCCCATCTGCCAGGGGCCGTCGATTTCGTTGCCGAGCGCCCAGTACTTCACGTTCCAGGGCGCGTCGCGGCCGTTCTTGCGCCGCTGGTCGGCCCAATACGTCTTCTTCGTGCCGTTGGTGTACTCGACCCACTGCCATGCGTCGTCGATGGTGCCGAGGCCGAGATTGATCGCGATGTATGGCTCGGCGCCGATCATCTCGGCATAGCGAAGGAATTCGTCGGTGCCAAAGCGGTTGCTTTCGACGGCATTCCAGGCGAGGTCGGGGCGCGCGGGGCGCTGGTCTTTCGGCCCGATGCCGTCCTTCCAGTTGTAGGACGAGACGAAGTTGCCGCCGGGCCAGCGAAGGATCGAGACATCGAGGCCCTTGACCGCCTCCATGACGTCTTTGCGGAACCCGTTGGCGTCAGAGAGCGGGCTGCCCTCTTCGTAGATGCCGCCATAAATCATGCGGCCCAGATGCTCGGCGAAGTTGCCGAACAGGAGCGGATCGACCTGGCCGATGGTGCGGTCGACATCGATTTTGATGCGGGCCTCGGGCGCCGTCTGCGGTGCGGCCAGCAACGACGCACCGGCCAGGACGGCGGCGATCAAGACCAGCCTGAGGACGGACACGGGCCGGAGAGGGTCGGCAGATGGGGCTTGCATGCGCCTAGTGTAAGCGTTAACATCCGCGGCAGAATGTAATCGTTTACAGTGCCGGGCAGCCCGCCCGCGCACCCCGTTACGAGGAGCCGCCATGTCGTTTGCCAGACGCGTCGTGGTTTTCGGATTCGCTCTCGTGCTGCTCGCCGCGGCCCCCGCCGCCGCCCAGCAGCAGCTCGGTGTCATTCAAGGCACCATCGCCGACCGCACCGGAGGCGTCCTGCCGGGCGTCACCGTCACCGTCACCAACCTCGACACCGGCGTGCCGCGGGTCGCCACCACCAACGACGCCGGCGTGTACCGCGTCATTGGCGTCGAGCCGGGCCGCTATCGCGTCAGTGCCGACCTGCAGGGTTTCCGAGGCGCCACGCGCAACGAAGTCATCGTCTCGGTCGGCGCGGCGCTGGGCATCAACTTCACGCTCGAACCCGGCGCCGTCACCGAGCGCGTCGAAGTGGCCGCCGTGGCCCCCGACATCCAGACGGAGCGCGCCGACGTATCCTCGGTCGTCGAACAGAAGAAAATCACCGATTTACCGCTCGTCGGACGCAACGTGCTGTCGCTGACCGCGCTGCAGCCCGGCGTGACCGGCATTCCGGGGCAGCAGGATTTCCTGTCGCCCGAACAAGGCCTCGGCGTCAGCGCCAATGGCGTGCGCCAGAGCGGCAACAACGCCACGGTCGATGGCGCAAGCCTGAACGGCGGACCATGGGGCGGGACGATGCTGGTCGTGCCCAATGTCGAGGCCGTGCAGGAATTCCGCGTGGTGACGAACAATCCGTCCGCGGAATACGGCCGCAATTCGGGCGCGATGGTGAGCGTGATCACCAAAGGCGGCACCAACCGGTTCACCGGGAGCCTGTTCGAATTCCACCGGAACGAGAACCTGCGCGCACGCGGCTTTTTCGAAAACCGCAGCCGGCCCAAGGCCGACTTCCGGCGCAACGATTTCGGCGGCAGCTTCGGCGGCCCGATCCGGCGCGACCGCGCGTTCTTCTTCACGTCGGCGGAGTTCGTGCGCGAGGTGACGGGCAATGCGTTCAATGCGACGGTCGAGACGCAGGAGCTGGTGAATTGGGTCAATGCGAACCGGCCGGGGTCGGTCGCCGCACAGCTGTTCCAGCGCTATGCCCCGCCGTCGTACCCCACCACCGACCTGCGCGATCTGGGCGGACCGCTGCCGGGCACGAATCGTTGGAGCACCACCCCGGACGGCATTCCCGACGTCGGGACCATCAGCGTCGCCAACAGCGGTCCGCGGCGCGGTGAACAGCTCAACGCGCGCGCCGACTACGTGCTGCGCGGCGGCAAGGACCGGCTCAAGGGGACGTACTACCTCTCCAATATCGAGTCGCAGTTCCTGTACGTCAGGCCGCAGTTCGATCACCCATTTCCCTTCCGCAATCAGCTGTTCAATCTGGCGCATACCGCGGTGCTCTCGGATCGCACGGTGAACGAAGCCACGTTCGGCTTCGTGCGCCAGCACGGCGAGGCTGGCAATCCGGCGCCCGAATCGCCGGATGCCTTCCCAGGCAACGGCGTCGCACGGTTCGGCGTGGAGTTCTGGCATCCCATCGACTTCACGCAGAACAACTTCGAGATTCGCAACACGCTCACGATGAACCGCGGGCGGCACTCGTTCCGTGTGGGCGGCGAGCTGCGCCACGGGCGCGACGGCGCCACGCTGCATCACTGGGAGCGTCCGAGCTATGGGTTCCAGAGCATTCTCGACTTCATCGACGACGAGCCGTTCAGTGAGGATCGCGCGGTGGATCCGGCGACCGGCCTGCCCACGACCGCCTACGGGCTGTACATCACCAATGAGTGGGGACTGTTCATTCAGGACAACTGGAAGGTGCGGCCGAATCTTACGCTCAATCTCGGCCTTCGGTACGAGAACTTCGGCAGTCCGACGAAGGCCGACATTCCGTACAACGGGATCATCCTTGGACCCGGCGCGACGCGCCAGGACCAGATGGTCGGCGCCCGCGTTGGCACCGTCGACAAACTGCATGAGACCGACTGGAACAACTTCGCGCCGCGGTTCGGGATCACCTGGGATCCGACGTCGGAGGGACGGTTCGTGCTGCGCGGCGGCGGCGGCATCTCCTACAACCGCATCAACAACACCGTGTACTCGGACGAGCGGTTGAATCCGCCGCAGTTTGCGCACGCGTTCGGATCGGTACAGGACGGCACGCCGATCGTGTACTCGCTCGGCCCCGACTTTGCGCGCAACACCGCGCTCGGCCGCGGCGTCGATCCGCGCGGCGGCATTGTCGGCGCCCGCGTCAGCCTGCGCGTCGTCGATCCGGAGCTCGAGATTCCGGAATACTACAACTGGTTCGCGGGCCTGCAGTATCAGCTGCCGTGGCGGTTCGTTATCGACGCGACGTACAACGGCAGCGCCGGACGGAAGCTGATGAACGGCGATGGCCCTGGCGGCGAAGACTACAACCGGTTTTCGGGTGATCTGCTTGACGGACGGCGCGATCGGCTCAACCCGAGCTTTGCAACCGTGGGACTGAACGAGAGCCGCGTGAAATCCAATTACCACGGGTTCTCGCTGCAGCTGCAGCGGCGGTACTCAGGAGGTTTCGCGTTCCAGAGCGTCTACACGCTGGGTTTCGCGAAGGACGGAGACGGCACCGCGATGATCGTCGAGCGTCCGGAGCTTGACTACGGGTGGGCTGACGGCGACGTGCGGCATCGCGTGGCGATGAACTTCGTCTGGGAGATTCCGTATCGTCCGTCGCACCGGATTCTGAAGGCGGTCCTCGGCGGGTGGCAGCTCAATGGCCTGGCCATTCTGCAGTCGGGCGCGCCATTCACCGTGATTTGCTCGTTCGCGTATCCGAGGTGTGATTTCAACGCGGACGGCGTCAACAACGACCGCGTCAACCTGCCGGGCTTCGGCACCGACTTCGGCTCGCCGACGCAAGCCGAGTGGTTCGCGGGCGTGTTGAATGCGGCGGACTTTCCCCTGCCGGCTCAGGGAGAGGTCGCGAATCAGGAGCGCAACGCGTTCCGCGGCCCGGGATTCAGGAACGCCGACCTGTCCCTGGTGAAGAACTTCCCGATGGCCATCGGCGCGCGCGGGTCGACACTGCAGATGCGGCTCGAGGCCTTCAATGCGTTCAACTGGGTCAACCTCAACAACCCGGTGACCGCAGTGAACAACCCCAGCTTCGGGCGCGTGACGAGCGTGCGCGGCGGTGGCACCGGCGGACCGAGGCTGGTGCAGGTAGGGCTGAGGTTTTCGTTCTAAGACAGGCCCTAGGCGCTAGACCCTTGGCGCTCGGCATGAGCCGTCGCGGACAACGCCGCGGCGGCTTTCGATATTCAGCCGGCGGGCCGTTGTGCCCGCCGGCTCGGGCCTATGGCCCGGGGCCTAGGGCCTAGGGCTCAACAGCGATAGGATTCCCCCTATGTCCCGACGCTTTACTGTCGCGCTGGCTCTAATCGGAGCCTTCACCATTGTTCTTGTCGTGACCGCGCGCACGCAGGATCCGCAGCGCCCGGCGCCCTCGGGCCGCGACTATCCCGTGCAGCCGGTGCCTTTTACCTCGGTGCGGCTCACCGACCAGTTCTGGGCGCCGCGCATCGAAACCAATCGGAAGGTGACGATTCCTGTCGCGTTCCAGCAGTGCGAGCGCACGCAGCGTGTCTATCACTTCGAGCGCGCGGCCAAGGTGCTGCGCGGCGAGCCGGTCGATGATCTGCGTCCGCCGGGTTATCCGTTCGACGACACCGATGTCTACAAGGTGATCGAAGGCGCGGCGTACACGTTGAGTGTCGTGCCCGATCCGAAGCTCGATGCGTACGTCGACGGACTCATTGCGAAGATCGCCGCGGCGCAGGAGCCTGACGGCTATCTCTACACGACGCGCACCATCAATCCCGCGGCGCCGCACCGGTGGGCGGGCACCGAGCGCTGGCAGCGCGAGCGCGACGACAGCCACGAGCTCTACAACCTCGGGCATCTGTTCGAGGCGGCCGTGGCGCACCATCTGGCCACCGGCAAGCGGAACCTCTTCGACGTTGCGCTCAAGGCCGCCGACCTGCTCGTGAATACATTCGGGCCCGGCAAGCGATCGACGTGGCCCGGCCATCAGATCACCGAGATGGCGCTCGTGCGCCTCTATCGCGTCACCGGCAACGACAAGTACCTCGATCTGGCGAAGTTCCTGATCGACGAGCGCGGTCCCGGCCCGGATCCGTCGAAGCCGACGATCTTCCCGAACGGCGAGCGCGCGAACCCGCGCGGTCTCGACTACAACCAGGCGCAGCAGAAGGTTGTCGACCAGTCCGAGCCGGTCGGGCATGCCGTGCGCGCGATGTACATGTATGCCGGCATGGCCGATGTCGCGGCGCTGACCGGCGACACGGCGGTGCAGGCGGCCGGCGATCGCATCTGGACGCACCTGGTCGAGAGCAAGCTGTATCTCACGGGCGGCATCGGCGCAGCAGGCGGTCACGAAGGCTTCGGGCCGCCGTTCGACCTGCCCAACATGCAGGCCTACAACGAAACGTGCGCGTCGGTGGGCATGGACTACTGGAACCATCGCCTGTTCCTGCTGCACGGCGACGCGAAGTACATCGACGTGATGGAGCGCACGCTCTATAACGGCCTGCTCTCGGGCGTGTCGCTCGACGGCAAGACCTTCTTCTATCCGAACCCGCTCGAGTCGAACGGCCAGCACGCGCGCGCCGAGTGGTTCGGCGTCGCCTGCTGTCCCGGCAACATCACGCGCTTCATGGCGTCGGTGCCCGGCTACATGTACGGCAAGACGGCCGACGCCATCTACGTGAACCTGTTCGCCGCGGGCAGCGCCGACATCGAGGTCGGCTCGCGCAAGGTGAAGGTCACGCAGGAAACGCGCTTTCCGTGGGACGGCGCGATCAACATCTCTGTCGCGCCGGCGGCGGCCTCGACGTTCACGGTCAACGTGCGCATTCCCGGATGGACGCGCGACGAGGCCGTGCCGAGCACGCTCTATAGCTTCCGAGACAAGGCGGCCGCGCCGACGCTGTCGGTCAACGGACAGCCCGTGCCCGTGACCCTGAGCAAAGGCTACGTCGCGATCACGCGCGAGTGGAAGGCCGGCGACGCCATTCAACTGTCGCTGCCGATGCCCGTGCGGCGTGTGGTTGCCGACGAGCGTGTGGCGGCCGATCGCGGGCGCGTCGCCCTGCAGCGCGGCCCCATCGTCTATGCCGCCGAATGGCCCGACAATCCCGATGGCAAGGTCCGCAACATCGTGCTGTCGGATGCGCGCGCGCTGACCGCGGAATTCAAGCCGGCGCTGCTCAATGGCGTAGTCACGATTAACGGGACCGCGACAGGCCTTTCATATGACGAGAAGGGCGTGTTGCGGAAGCGCGAACAGCCGTTCGTGGCGATCCCGTACGCGACGTGGGCCAATCGCGGACGCGGACAGATGGCGGTCTGGCTTGCCCGCGAGGATTCAGCCGCGCGGCCGACGCCGTTCCCCACCGTCGCGACGACAAGCACGGTCACGGTGTCGCCGCTGCCGCGGGGCCGCGGCAAGAACCCGCGCAACATCGTCGACGGCGAAGAGCCGGCGAGCTCGGCAGATTCTTCCGCGTACTTCGACTGGTGGCCGTTGAACGGCTGCAAGCCGGGAGAGCCTCCGCCGGCAGCGGGGCAGCCTCGCCCGTGCAGCCAGGGCGAATGGATCGAAATGGCCTTCGAAAAGCCGGCCACTGTGTCACAGACGGAGATTTACTGGTTCGACGACACCGGCCGCGGGGGCGTGCGCGTGCCGGCATCCTGGAAACTGTTTTATAAGGATGGCGATGCGTGGAAACCCGTGGAAGCGTTGACCCCATTCGGCACGGCGCGTAATAGCTGGAACAAAATTGCCTTCAAACCCGTCATGACCAGCGCCCTCCGCATCGAGCTCGTCATGCAGCCGGGTGTGTCGGCCGGCGTTCAGGAGTGGAAGGTCAAATAGGAGTTCAGGATGAAAAGTCTCGCAGCGCTCGCCATTCTTCTGTTCACCCTGGCGCCTGGCCAGACGGCCGGCAATCTGACCGGCACGTGGTCCGGCACATTTACCATGATTGCTGAGGACGGCACGCCGCGTGAGATGAAAATCGAGCTGACTCTCACGCACAAGGGCAAAGACCTGACGGGTTCCGCCGGACCCAGTGCCGAGCAGCAGTGGCCGCTCAGCAACGGTGTCGTCGCCGGCGACAAGGTGACGTTCCAGGTCCAGGAGAACTCCAACGGCCCGCTCATCAGCTTCACGCTCACGCACGCGAAAGATCGCTTGACCGGCCAGGCGTCGGGCGAAGACGACGGCCGGAAACTCAGTGCGAAAATTGACGCCGGGCGCGTCAAGTAGAGGTTGACACCCGCCTCGCGGCGCGAGTAACGTCTTGACCATCGTGAACGCTCGCGCCGCCCGCTTTACGTACTTTTTTACGGCCTCTTTTGAGGTGAGGGTCCGGCTCGGCTAAATTTACGATTTACAATTTCCAATTAGCTGCCACCAAAGCCCGCCTCCGAAAGGATCGCGGGCTTTTCGCTTTAAGGAGCAGAACGTGCCGGAAGATGCGAACAAGAACACCACCGATGGCCCCAGTCTGAGTGACTGCCAGGACCTGATCGCTCGAATAGACGGAACCATTGCTGCGCTCGAGCGCGAGCGGATATTGCTCGAACGGCGCGCAAACGCCTTGAGCAAAGCGCCCGCAGAGCAGCGCCGTGCCGGTTAGCGCCGCAGCGCGCGACGCCGCCTATCAGGGCGCGCCTGGCGCGTACAGCGAGGTGGCCGCGCGCGATTTGCTCGGCGACAGCGCGTCGCTGCTGCCCTGCCCCACGCTCGAGGACATGTTCGACGCCGTGCGCGATGGTCAGGCGCGGCATGCCGTCGTGCCGGTTGAAAACTGCCTGACCGGCGCCGTGCCCAACGCGTACGAGCTCCTCTTTGCGCACGAACTGCAGGCAATTGGTGAAACGCAGGTCCACATCGAGCACGTGCTTGCCGCACCGCCGGGAGCGACGCTGGAAGGCATTCGCCGGGTGCTCTCGCATCCCGTGGCGCTCGCGCAGTGCCGCCGGTTCTTTGCGGAGCATCCTCGCATCGAAGCGGTGGCCGCATTCGACACGGCCGGCGCCGTCGAGATGGTCATGCGCGTCGGGGACAGGACGAGCGCGGCGCTTGCAGCGCGCCGGACGGCGGCGATCTACGGCGCCGACGTCATCGCCGACACGCTGCAGGATCACGCCGAGAACTGGACGCGCTTTCTGCTGGTTGCGCCCGCCGGACGGATCGACGACTCGCCGGGCCCTCGAAAAGCGCTCGTCACATTCGAGCTGCCGCACACGCCCGGGGCGCTGCATCATGCGCTTGAGCCGCTGGCCGCGCACGGTCTGAATCTCACCCGCATCCAGAGCCAGCCCGTTCACGGCCGCCCGTTCGAATACCGCTTCCTGGTCGAAATGACGAGCGAGGACGGCATGACGCTCGAGAAAGGTCTCGAGGCCATGCGCATGGTGACGCGAGGGCTGAAGACGTTCGGAAATTATCATGTAGGCTGAGCCGATGGTTCTCCTGCTGGCTTGCCTCCTTGCGTCCGGCCTCCCTCTCCATCCGCCGCAGGCCCGCCCCGTTGTTGAGGAGCGTGTCGTCGTGACCGGCACCGCGGCTCCGGTGACGGAGCGCGCACTTGGACGGCCCGTCACGGTTCTCACCCGCGGCGACATCGAACGGTTCGGCGGCGGTGTGCTCGTCGATGTGCTGCGCCTCGCGCCGGGCGTCGACGTCCGCGCACGCGGCGAGCGAGGCGTGCAGGCCGACTTCGTCATCCGAGGCGCGAGCTTCGGTCAGGCGCTCGTGCTTCTCGACGGCATGCGGCTCAACGACGCGCAGTCGGGCCATCACAACGCCGACCTCCCGATTTCACCGGCGTCGATCGATCGCCTCGAGGTCGTCGCCGGCGCCGCATCGTCTGCGCACGGCGCCGACGCGTTCGGCGGCACGATCAACATCGTGACGCGCCGAGGCGCGTACCGCGAGGCAACGGCGGCAGGCGGATCGTTCGAGAGTGCGCGCGGCGAGGGTGCGATCGGCTGGGGACCGCTGGGCCTGGCCGCGTCGGCATGGGGCTCGCGGTCGGGCGGCTTCATGTTCGATCGCGACCATGCGATGGGCGGCGCCCGGCTCGCCGCAGCGCCCTCCTCTGGATCGCGGATATCGGCCGCGCACCTGCGAAAGGCGTTTGGCGCCAACGGCTTCTACGGGCCATCGCCATCGAAGGAATGGACCGACCACACGCTGTTGACGGCGTCAAGCGGACGCGCGAGCGATCGCTGGTCGATCGACGCACGCGCGGCGTATCGCAATCACGGCGACCGCTTCCGGTGGGACATCGCCAGGCCGGGCTTCGCGGAAAATGTGCACCGCACAAATGCAGTGGACGCCAACGTTCGCGTGGATCGCACCTTCTCGCGCGGCAGCCGTTTGACGCTTGGAGCCGCGGGCGGCGGCGACTGGATCGCGTCATCGAACCTTGGGGATCACACACAAGGCCGCGGATCTGCGTTCGCGCAGCTGCACGTGCCGGCCGCCTCGCGCTTCGTCATTCAACCCGCCGTTCGCGTCGATGCGTACTCGACGTTCGGCGCGGCCGTCTCGCCGTCGATTGCCTTGTCTGGATGGACGGACCGTGGCCTGCGCCTTCGCGCGTCAGCCGGCCGCGCCTTTCGCGCGCCGACATACACCGAGCGCTATTACACCGACCCGAATCATCGCGCGCAGGCCACACTCGAACCCGAACACGGCTGGACGCTCGATGGCGGCATCGACTGGCAGCGCGCGAGCTGGACGGCCTCGGCGACGCTCTTTCGCCGCTGGGATGCGAACGTGATTGACTGGGTGCGGGCGTCAGCGGCGGAGCGCTGGCAGACGACCAACGTGCACGACGTCGACACGCATGGCGCGGAGCTGATGGTCGGCCGCGAGTTCGGCGGCGGCTTCGCGCGGCTCACGTATGCGTGGACCGACAGCAGCGCGCCCGCGCTGACGCTCTTGTCGAAGTACGTGCTCGACTACACGCGGCACGCATTCGGCGCGCAGATCGCCGCGGAGCTTCCGGCGCGACTGCAGCTCTCGCTCCGTGCCGACCATCGGCTGCGATCGGATCGGCAGACGTACACGCTCGTCGACGCACGCCTCGCGCGCCGGCTCAATCGCGTCACGATTTTTCTGGAAGGCGCGAATCTGATTGACGAGACCTACACCGAGATTGCGGGCGTCGCGATGCCTGGGCAATCCGCCATGGCGGGCGTGACGATTCGATAGTTCAACGGGGATCCTCACCGCCGCCGAGCGACTCAATATCGGCCAGATCCTGCAGGCGTCCGCTGGCTCGCTTGTTCTTGACGAACGCGGCGCGACCGATGAACGACACGGCGTGATCTCCGCAGGTACCGGGTGCCCGGGTAGACCACACTTCATCCCAGGACACACCTGAGATGTCGCTCATGACGTGAATCTGCACCGGCTCAAGGCCCATCTGAATAACCTTGCGTCCTGAAGCCACATCGGCCGCGGTAAACGCGCTGGTTGGAAACCCGAAGGCTGCGATGGCTGCCGCGAGGCGCTCGCCATTCTCGACTGTCGGTCTGACGAGGATGTCAAAGTCGCCCGTGAACCTGGGGTGGCCGTGAAACGCAAGCGCATACGCGCCCACGATCACGAACTCAACGCGGTGTTCGTTCAGTAACCCGCAGAACTCGTTGAAGTCTGGTGCGAGATCCATGTACCTGATTTCGAAGGAACTCGACGGCCGCGATTCTCTCCTCCTGCGGCCGGGAGCGCCAGTACGCCAGACTGTCCGCCTGCCCGCGGTGCTGCGCCGATGAAATGACGGCGATGGCTTTTTGGATTCTGAAGGAGCTCACAACGGCAGTATAGCGCTCCCGGGCCGGCCGGAAAGCATCTCTGGTGGCCGCGCAGGCGGAGGAGAACCGTAGGTCAACGCAGCAGATCCTTGTACCAGAGTAGTTGGATCTCCTCAGGAAAGGTAGGATAAGCAGCCCGGTGGATCGCTCGTAGCTGGCATCCCTGCCGTTCGTAAAACCGGCATGCTCGCACGTTCGTATTCTGAGTCTCGGCCTTGAGCTGCCTGCAACCGTGCAGCCGTGCCCATGCCTCGACTCTCTCGAAAAGCGCAGTGCCAACGCCTTGGCCGCGAGCGTCTGGAGACACGCGAAGGTCCCACAGGATTGCGAGATCACGCCGGCCTTCCAACATCGTCATGCCAGGAGTGTCGAATGCGACGGCGGCCCGACCGACTCTCCGGTTCCTGTCGCGTGCCGTAAAGAGGGCCCAGTTCGAAAGATCGAAATGACGCTCCCACTCCGGCGGTCCCTCGCCGCCGATTGCGTCGTAGTCCTTCTCATAGGGGACGTCGAGGCGGCGCTCCGAGAATACGAACTCCCCGCGATCATCAACGCGATCCGCCACGTCCAGTACTCGATCGACGGTGAAGGCAATGGGAACGCGTCCGTACTCCGGGAGGGCTGTGATCGCTTCGTCGGTGAGCTCGATTTTCATCACGCCATAGCCCTTCCATCCGGCCTCATTTTATGAACATTCTGGTGCACTATTGCGGGGCCACATGAACAAGCCTTTACGCCGTACGGCGGTCATCATCGGTGCTTCCTCAGGCATCGGAGAAGCGCTTGCCCACGAATTGAACCGTGCCGATTGGCATCTGGGACTCCTGGCCCGCAGGCTCGATCGACTTGAGACCCTTCGGGAAACGCTCGCGCAAGAAACGGTCGTGCGCGCCTTCGACGTGACGCAACCAGATGCCGCAGCGATTCTCGAGCACGTACTCGACGAGCTCGGTGGTGTTGACCTCGTCATCATCAGTGCGGGCACAGGACACAATGCGGCCCTGGATTGGGAGCTGGATCTCGATACGGTGACGGTGAATGTTCTGGGCTTCATGGCAGTGGCCCAGGCGGCGATGCGCTACTTTCTCAGACGTGGGAGCGGACACTTGGTAGGGATTTCATCGGTTGCAGCGCGCCGCGGCAATCGCGCGTCGGCCTACGCGGCTTCGAAAGCCTTTCAGTCGGTGTATCTCGGTGGCCTTCGGGATGTGGCGCGGCATAGCGGACGGTTAGTCGTCGCTTCTCCTGTAAAGGCCGCCAGGCAAATCCTTCGAGCGGTTCAGAAACGAAAGAAGCATGCGTACATTACGAGACGGTATGCGCTGGTCGCTTTCATCCTGAAGCTCCTACCGCGACCCGGTTAGGGAAACCGGCGCTAGCGCAGACGCACCTTCACCTGACGGCCGCTGAAGGTGATCGATCTCGAGATGTCAGTCCCGGCCAGGCGCACGAGGATGCGCCGGGCGGCGCTCACCGTGCGGCTCCCGGGCGTGCGCACCACCGTCAGCTCGCGCGCAGTGTCATTCCACGTCGCCGCCAGCTTCAAGTACTCACCGCGACGATAGTCGAACGTCGCGCCGTCATCCTCGTACAAGCCGCCCGTGCCGTCATCGCCGGGATAGACGACGAGCTCCAAAGGTGCATCGACGCGCTGGCCGGTCCACTGCTTCACCGGACCCATTGGCAGTATCGCTCCCGCGCGCGCGTAGATTGGCATGGTCTCGAGATCGACAGGCCGTTCGATTTCTCGTCCGCCTTCGACCCGCGCGTTCGTCCAGAAATCAAACCATGCTCCGCGCGGCAGGTAGACACGCCGCGACGTCGCGCCTTTTTCCGTGACAGGCGCGATGAGCATGTCCCGGCCCCAGAGAAACTGATCGCCGCGCTTCGCCGCCTCGGGGTCGTCGGGATAATGCAGCCAGAGCGATCGCATCAGCGGCACTCCGGTTTCGTGGCACTCCCGCACGGCCGTGTAGATGTAGGGCAGCAGGCGGTAGCGGAGCTCGAGGTACTTGCGCACGATCGGCTCGACGTGCGGATTGCGCAGCTCCTGCGGATCCGGATCGGCCGCGCCGCCGGTGTAGTTGCGGATTTCACTCGGACCGAGCTCGCCGCGATTCCATCCCCACGGCAGGCGCAGATGCCAGTTGCGTCCATGCGCGCGGAACGACGGGCAGAACGCCCCGAATTGGAACCAGCGCACATGCAGCTCGCCCGTGTAGTCCTTCGTGGGAACGAAGCCCCCAATGTCGGTGCCCCAGTACGGAATGCCCGACAGGCCTGTGTTCACCGCAACCGGCACGTGTGTGCGTAGCGTTTCCCACGTCGAGTACACGTCGCCGCTCCAGAGAAACGAGGCGTACCGCTGCATGCCTGCATAGCCGTTCCGATGCAGCGCGAACGGCCGCTCGTTGGGCCGATAGAGCTGGGGCCCCTCCCAGTACATCCGGTTGCGGGTCAGGCGCGAGCGCGCATCGAGACCGTCCCCTTGATCGGGCCACCAGCCGTCGACGCCGATGTCGAACAGCGGCTTGTGGTACGGCCAGTAACACGGAACGCTGCGGTCTGCGGGCCAGCGGTCGTCGGACGTGCGGCCGCTCGGCACCGCATTCTCTGGCGTGCACGGATCCATTACGGTTCCGTTGAGCCTGCGGCCTTCGATGACGATGTGAAGGGCAACCTTGTAGTTGAGCGCGTGCAGGTCGTCGATGGCCTTCTTCGGATCGGGGAAGTTGCCTTTGTGCCAGTTGAACTCGCCGTTGCGCGTGTTCCATCCCGACGGCGTGAACTCAGTGCCGAGATAGATCAGCGCGTCGCACGGCAGCTTCTTCTCGCGGAACGTGCGCGCTACCCACATGATTTCGCCGGGTCCGGCAAGCGTGCGGTGCGACTGCATGTAACCAAGCGACCAGAGCGGCGGCATCTCGGCAAACCCGGTGATACGCGCGTACTCGCGCATCAGCGCCAGCGGGTCGGCCGATGCGGCGATGAAGATGTCGATGGGAAGCGCGGGCGCGTTCTCGCCATGCGGGCTGAACTTGCCGACGTCATCCCCGGAGCTGGTGAAGTCGAACGCTCCGAGCGGATGGTGGATGAACATGCCCCAGCCGTCGGCGGTCGCCACCATCCATTGCACCGGCACGCGGCCGCCATGCGTGCGCAGCTGAAAACCGCCCTGTCCGCTGCGGCCGCGATCAACGGTGCCTTTGCGATCGAACTGCGGACCGCCCGCGCCAAGGCCCAGCAGCGGTCCGCTTCCCATCAGAAATGCGAAGCCTGGCGCTGATGGGTTGAGAGTAATGCGCTGCAGCAGCGTGCCGCCGCGATGGACCTCGATCGCTGTGCCCGCGCGCCGCACGGTGCAGCCGCCAGCGCGAACCTGCGTGCCACTCGCCTGCGCACGGCCCGCAGGCTTACCTGTGGCTGCGGCCACCAGCGCGCCGTCGATCGGTACCTGCGTGACCGCGCCACCTGCGGCCACCGCTGTCAGCCGCAGTGTCGACGGGCTGACCTCAGAGACGATGACGTCGACCGGCGCACCGGCTGACTGCAGGCCTTCGAACAAGCCGCGAATGGCCCCGGGCGGAAGCCCGAGCAACGCACCAGCAGCCGCCAGCTGTTTGATGACGTCGCGTCGCGCAACCACCGCCATCTGTCTCCTGTCTCCTGTCTTCTATTTCAGCGTGACGTGCACATAGACGGAGTGTCGCCCGTAGGTCTCATAGAACGGCTTCAGCACCGCTCCGTCGACGCTGAAACGGAGCGTTGCCGGATCCCCCGTGATCGCCTTGCCGATGTCGGCGGCGTCGAGCGTGACCTGGCGCCAGTCGGTTCGTGGGCCTGACTCCTCGGCGGCCAGCAGCACCGGACCGTAGAAGATGCTGGCAACGTTCGGCTGATCGACGACGTGATCCAGGTGGAAGCCAAACGGCATGCGCACCTCGATCGTGTCGTTGGCGCGCCAGTTCCGCGCGATCGTGAGGTAGGTGCCAGGCACCGCGTTGAGCTTCTGCTCCTGCCCGTTGATCTTCACAAAGAAGCCGCGGGTCGCCCAGCGCGGCACGCGGATCTTCATGTCGAACGGCCCGCTCCCCTTCACGACGAGCCGTGTCGTGTCGGCATAGGGGAAATCCGTCATCTGCTGCACGACGATCTTGCGGTCGGTCCAGTTCAGCGTCGACGGGATAAAAAGATTGACGTAGAGCGCCTTGTTGTCGGCGCTCCTGAAGTAGATGGTGTCCTGCAGCTTCGTGTTGCTCTCGAGCGCCGTGCCGTTGCAGCACGTGAAGCCGGTCATGCCGGCATTGCCGAACCGCTTCTGCGCGCCCGGATTGAGCGGGACGTGGTACGTGTTCCCGGGCGTGTCCTCGGCAACCGACGCGAGGATGTGGTTATAGAGCGCGCGCTCGTAGTGGTCCATGTACTTCGCGGTCTGGTCGTACATGAACAGCTGGCGATCGAGCTTCAGCAGGTTGTACGTGGCGCACGTCTCGTTCTGTCCCTGGGCGTTGAAGCCGTTCTGCCAGAGCGTGTGGGGCTCGGCGGTGAAGCACTCGGAGTTGCTCGGCGTGCGCGCGCCGGCCACTCCCCCGATGCTGTACATGTAGCCGCGATTCACCATGTCCCAGAAGTTGCTGGCGATCAGGTAATACGGCATCTCCTGCGTGTTGCGGAAGGTCTCGAGCGCGCCGGTGATCTGCGGGATGTGCTGGTTGGCGTGCTTGCCGCGGATCGTATCGACGTTCTTCGCCAGCCCGTGATCGTGGGTGGCGTTGCCGAAGAAAAAGTTCGTGTTGTCGAACAGCTTCGCGCCGTCCAGGAACTGCCGGTCGCCCGTGAGACGGAACAGGCGCGCCATGACTTCGTTCATGCCGCCGTACTCCCCGGCGATGTACGTGCTCCACATCTTCGTGCGGGTCTCAGGCGGCACGGCGCTTAACCGCGCCTGCACCCACGCGCCCATGCCCGTCGCGACGTCCAGGGCCTTCTTGTTCCCCGCAACCTCGTAGGCGTCGACCAGACCCGACAGGATCTTGTGCAGCGTGTAGTACGGCGCCCAGATGCTCAGATCTGGGTTCCCGCCCCGCGGCGTGCGGTACTCCGCACCCTTCTCGAGCATGATGAACTGGTCGGGCGGATAGCCGCTGATGAAGCCCTTGCCCCAGTTTTCGTAGTCGGTGCGGATCTGACCCGCGCGCAGATTGGAGTCGTAGCCCTTCCGGCCAGGACCGGGGGGTACCTTCGTTGGATCCGCGACTTTGCTTCCCGACAGCTGCGACAGCTCGTACAACGTGTCCACCATATAGTTCAATTTCTGGAGGAAGTTGGCGCGCAGCGCCTCGTCATACGTCGTGCTCTCGTAGGCCTGCGCGATCGCTGTGAGGTAATGGCCGGTGGCGTGACCTCGCAGCCGCGTGGTCTGGTCGTCCCACCCCCCGAGCTGCTTCACGCCCGCCGGCTGCGGCTGGCCGAAGGCCTCCCTGAAGTTGTAGAGAAAGCTGTCGGGATTGCTGGCCGCCAGGCCGCGGATGAATTTGTCCCGGTTCTTGATGAATGGCGTGTCTCGGCCTCGAGTGTCGTTATCGAGGACGACGTCCGCGAGCGGAAACGCTTCCGCCAGACGGGCCGGCGGTGTCGTCGTCCCGACAGGCACCTTGACGATGACGGTGGCCTTCGGCTGAAACGAGGTGCCGGGCACATTGCCCGTCACCGTGTAGGTGCCGGGCGCCTTGACCGCGCTGTTGTCGGTCGGCGACGGCCAGATCACGCGCACTTCACCGTTCCCGCCGCCGCGGTAAACCGCGGGAACAGTCGCTTGCAGGCGAGGCAGCGTCCCGACTGTGGTTTGAACCGTGATGTCGGGCACGGACACGACTCGCGACGCGAACGGCGATGCCTTCGGGATGGCGTCCGTCGGGATAGGCGCCGGCGGCGGCCCGCCCCGCTGCGCCGCCGACAGCGCGCCGAATGAAATCACAAGCCCGATCAAAAACAGCCGTTTCATCGCTGGACTCCAAATCTGTAAACCGTGCGGGTGCGGTACGTCTCACCCGGCTTCAGCAAAGTGCTTGGGAACGACGACTTGTTGGGCGAGTCGGGGAAATGTTGCGTCTCGAGGCAGAAGCCGGTGCGATGCGCGTAGACCGCGCCGTCCTTGCCCGTGATGCTTCCGTCGAGAAAGTTGCCCGAATAAAACTGGAGGCCGGGCTCGGTCGTGGACACTTCCAGCGTGCGCCCGCTCTTCGGCTCGTACGCGCGAGCGACGCGCCGGAAGCCTGACCCGTTGGTGACCCAGTTGTGGTCGTAGCCTTTGCCGAACACAAGCTGCTGGTCTCCCGATTGATTAATCCGTGCGCCGATCGCCGTGGACTGCCTGAAGTCGAACGGCGTTCCCGCCACCGGCGCGAGCTCACCGGTCGGGATCAGCGTGTCATCAACGGGGGTGTAACGATCGGCATCAATCATCAGCTCGTGGCCGAGGATATCGCCGGCGTTGTGACCGGCCAGATTGAAGTAGCTGTGGTGCGTGAGGTTGACGTGCGTCGGCTTGTCGGTGGTGGCCTCGTAATCGATGGCCAGCTCATTGTTGTTGGTCAGCGTATACGTGACCTTCACCGCTAGATTGCCAGGATAGCCCTCTTCACCGTCGGCGCTCGTGCGCGTAAAGACAATGCGCTGCGCGCCGCCTGACGCGTCAGGCTCGGCTTTCCAGACGACTTTGTCGAACCCCTTGACCCCGCCGTGCAGGTGGTTCGGCCCGTTGTTGGCCGCAAGGGGGTAATTCGTCCCGTCAATCGCGAAGCGGGCCTTGCCGATGCGGTTGCCGTAGCGGCCGATGATCGCGCCGAAGTACGGCGGCTCATTCAGATAGCCGTCGACGCGGTCGAAGCCCAGCACGATGTCGGCCATCGCGCCGCTGCGATCGGGCGTCTTGAGGTGTGTGACGATGCCGCCCAAAGAGATGACGCGCATCTCGATGCCGTTGGCGTTGCGGAGCGTGAATGTCTCCACGGGTTGTCCGTCCTGGGAAGTGCCGAAGGCGGCGCGTGAAATGGCGGGCGGCGGCGAGGGCGGGGTTGGCGGTGATGCGGGCTCAGGGCCGCCTTTTGGACCCTCGCAGCCGTAGATGAATCCGCCGCAGCCGGCCACCGCCAGGGCAAGAGTCAGCACCGCATATCTCGAGCCTCGCATCACGCGCTCCCCCTCCGTTTTCGGGCATTGTAAGCGATTCCACAACATCCGGGCCGAGGTATCATGCCGCCCGTGCAGGGCGATGCCGGCCTCGCGTTCAGGGATCTCCACAAATCGTTCGGCGCCGCGCGGGCGCTCAGAGCGGTGTCGTTTCATGTCGCGGAGGGCGAAACGCACGCCATCGTCGGCGAGAACGGCGCCGGCAAGTCGACCCTCCTGAAGATTCTGGCCGGACTCGTCAAAGCCGACGAGGGGCGGATCATCTGGAACGGCGAGCCGCTGCACGCCGGCAGCCCGCGCGAGGCGCTCGAGCGCGGCATCGGCATGGTCTATCAGGAGATGCTCGCGTTTCCGAACCTGAGCGTCGCCGCCAATATCTTCGCGGGCCGCGAGATCACCGGCCCGGCCGGCTGGCTGCGCGGCGCCGAGATGCGATCCCGCACGCGCGCCCTTCTCGACGAGCTGCACCTCGCGATCGATCCCGCCGCGCTCGCCGAATCGTTGCCGGCCGCGCATCGCCAGTTGCTGCAGGTGGCGCGCGCGCTCGCCTTCGACTGCCGCATCCTCGTACTCGATGAGCCGACGACGGCGCTGACCGATGCGGAGACAGATCATCTCTTTGCGGTCATCCGGAAATTGAAGCAGAGGGGCGTGACGATCCTGTACGTCTCGCATCGGCTGCCGGAGGTGTTCCGGCTCTGTGATCGCATTACCGTGCTGCGCGACGGCCAGTTCGTGGAAACGCTCGACCGGGCGACGGCCACGCACGATCGCGTCGTGCGCGCGATGGTCGGCCGCGACCTTCCCCATCGGGCAGACGATGCGGGCGCGCCGGCGTATGCGAAGACGGCGCTCGAGGTGCGCGGCCTGTCGCGGCGGCCGTGCTTCCGTGACGTGTCGTTCTCGGTGAGAGCCGGCGAGATTGTGGCACTCTTCGGTCTGGTGGGATCCGGACGCTCGGAGCTGATCGAGACTATCTTCGGCCTGTTTGCGGCGCAGGCCGGGTCAATCCTGATTGAAGGCAAGGCCGTCCACCTGCGATCGGCGTGTGACGCGGCGCGTGCCGGACTCGCACTTGTGCCAGAAGAGCGCCAGCGTCAAGGGCTCTTCTTCAACCTCGCTCTGCGCCACAACCTGCTCATCCCGCTGCGCCAGATGTCGAAGACGCGGCTCATTCGTCCGGCGGCGGACTGGGCCGAGGCCACGCATCTGATCGATGCCTGGCGCATCAAAGCGTCGGGGCCCGACGCGCTGCCCGACAGTCTGAGCGGCGGCAACCAGCAGAAAGTCGTGCTGGCCAAGTGGCTTGCCACGCGCCCGGCCGTCCTCATGCTCGACGAACCAACGAAAGGCGTGGATGTCGGCGCGAAGTTCGAGATTCATCACATCATCCGCCGCGAAGCGGCAGCCGGCACAGCCTGTCTTGTCGTCTCGAGCGATCTGCCCGAGGTGCTCTCGCTCGCGCACCGCGTGATCGTCATGCGCGAAGGCCGCGTGCAGGGTGAGCTCCAAGGCGCCGAGGCGACCGAAGAAGCCGTGATGCACCTCGCGACCACAGACCTGAAGGCGGCGTCGTGACGAGGACGAGGCGCGCCTGGCATGTCCGCGAGCTGAGCACGATCGTCATCCTGCTCGTGGAGATCGCGTTCTTCGGCTGGTACCTGTGGCCCGAGGCCGGCCGCGCGCATCCGTTTCTCAACGGCGAAAACGCGGTGCTGATCCTGAAGTACTCGTCGATTTACGGCATTGCCGCGATCGGTGCGGCCATCGTGATCATTTCGGGCGGCATCGATCTCGCGCCCGGCGCGATCATCGCGCTTGCAGGTGTGGTCTGCGGCGGCCTGTTCGTTGAGGCAGGCTGGGGTCTGGGGCCGAGCATCCTCGCCGCGCTGGCCGTGGGAACCTTGTCGGGTCTCCTCAGCGCGCTGTTGATTGTCGCCGTGAAGCTGCCGCCGTTCATCGCAACGCTGGGCGTGATGGGCATCACGCGCGGGCTCGCCTTCATCATCACGGAAGGCCGATACTACGACGTGTCGGGACGCCTGGTCGGCGGCTGGCGGCCGTTCGGCCTGCCGCAGGACTGGGTGCCGCCCGTCATCATGATCGCGCTGGCGCTGTTCTTTCATCTGCTGATGACGCGGTTCAACTGGGGACGCGGCATCTTTTCGGTGGGCGGCAACGAAACGGCCGCCCTGTTCTCGGGAATCGCGGTCGGGCGCCTGAAGACGTCGGTCTATGTCCTGAGCGGCGTGCTGGCGGCAGCGGCCGGCGTCGTCCTGACCTTCGTGCAGGGCCAGGGGAAAGCGGACCTTGCCACCGGTTATGAGCTCGACATCATCGCGTCGGCCGTCGTGGGCGGCGCCAGTCTCTCAGGCGGGCGCGGCTCGGTGCTCGGCGCAGTGCTGGGCACGCTCATCTTCGGCGTGCTGCGCAACGCGCTGCCGCAGATTCCAGGCGCGACGTTCTATGATCGGCTCATCGTCGGCGCCGTCGTCATCGTCATTGTCGTCATGGACCAACTGTTACTCAAGAGGGGTGAATGAATGATTCGCAGCGGTAGATTGACGATTGTTGCTCTCGCGGCCGTGGCCGCGCTCTCGGCCTGCCGCGGCGATGAACCGGCCGGCACGGGCACGCCGGCGCAGCCGAAGCTGCGCTTCGCGATCATTCCCAAGGCGCTCGACATCCCGGTGTTCAACTACGCGAAGATTGGCGCGGAGCGCGCGGCAGCCGAACTGGGCAATGTCGAGATTCTCTGGAATGCGCCGGCGACGGCCGATCAACTGAAGCAGAAGGAGATTCTCGAGTCGTACATCACGCAGCGCGTGGACGGGATCGCGATCTCGGCGCTCAATGGCGACTTCCTCACCGAGACGATCAACCGCGCGATCGATGCCGGCATCCCGGTGACCACATGGGATTCAGACGCACCGGCCTCGAGGCGCATCGCGTTCTACGGCGTCGACGATTTCCGGTCGGGCCAGATCCTCGGCGAAGAAACGATCAAGCTGCTCGACGGCAAGGGCAAGGTTGCGATCATCACCAGTGTGGGCGCGTCGAATCTGCAGCGCCGGCTCGAGGGCGTGCGTGACGTGCTTGCGAAGGCCCCCGGCATTCAGATTGTGGAGGTCTACGACATCAAGGAAGACAGCGTGCGCGCGGCCGAGATCATCTCCACGGGGACGCGCCGGTATCCGGATCTCGGCGCGTGGGTGTCGGTGGGCGGATGGCCGGTCTTCACGCGCAACGCGCTCGATGCCGTCAACCCCGCGAGGACCAAGGTCATTTCGTTCGACACGGTGAATCCGGCGCTCGATCTGATGCGCGCGGGCAAGGTGCAGGTGCTGCTGGGGCAGAAATACTTCGGGTGGGGCGCTGAATCAGTGAAGCTGCTGCACGCGATCAAGAACGGCAACCGTCCGCCCAACGCGATCATCGACTCGGGCGTGGATGTCGTCACGCCGGCCAACGTCGAGCAGTACGCCGAGCAGTGGAAGAAGATGGAGAGCGGTAGGTAGGATAATCCCTTGAGGCGGTGCCGTGTCGCTCATCCGTGACATTGTTTATGCAGCGCGACTCTTTGCACGGCATAGAGTCGCGCTTGCAACCGCCCTAATCAGTCTGTCGATCGCGCTCGGCTTTTGTACGGCCACCGTTGCGGTCGCTAATGCTTGGTTCTATCCCCGCCTAGGCGTTGCTGAGCCGACCTCACTCGCATGGGTGTCGGCGGCCCTTGAGTCGTCGGATGGCCTTCAACACGTATTTCCATATGCAGGTTTCGAGGCATTGCGCGCCGGCGTGCCTGACAAGGTTGCTGCCTTCGTGCCCGCGAGGGGCAGTCTACGGACTGACGACGGACTTGAAAAAGACGATGTTGCATTGGCTTTCGTCAGCGACCAGTTCTTCGATCTACTTGGAGCCCGACCCCTGCTAGGGCAGCTGCCAAGCAAGCCGGCTGCAGCCAACGACATCTACTCGGCGGTGCTGAGCCATGACGTGTGGTCCCGACTCTTCAACGGAGCGCCAGACGTTGTCGGCAAGACGATCTGGGTTCGTGGAAAAGAATTCGTCGTGATCGGCGTCACTGGGCCCGCATTCGCCGGCCCGTCTCGCCTGCATCGTCCGGCAGTTTGGCTGTCGACCGCGGCGTTACCGCGACAAGTCGGGGCTGTGTTTCCCCAGATCTTGGTACGGCTGGAGACCGCCGGAGATAAGGCAAGGTTCCGGGACCAGGCAGCGCGAAGCCTTGAGAGCGTGCGGCCGTTTTCGTCTCAGCCAGCAGGAACAATCAGAGTCGATGTGCGTGGAATCTTGGTGCCGACTGTGGACCGGCGTGCCACGTCCGCGATGCCCGCCGTGTGGGCGCTGACTGCTGCGATGATGGTGGTCGCCATAGTTAATCTAGCAGGCTTTCTGGTTACGGTAGCAGCAAGTCGCCAACGCGAGATCGGGGTTCGCCTTGCCATCGGCGCGAGGAGAACGATGGTGTTCCGCCAGCTTGTCACCGAGAGTCTGTTGGTCAGCGCAATCGGGGGGCTGCTCGGCTATCTCGCATCGCAGCTGTTCATACCTGTTTTTGAGTGGATGATCGATATTCCGTTAGGCGTCTCTCTGACTCCTGACATTCGTACCTACAGCTTCTTGGTCGTTATTAGCTTGGCAGCAGCGATTCTGGCGGGGCTGGCGCCGATCAGGTACGCCTCCCGAGTGAAAATATCCGCCGCTTTGAACGGCGACATCAGCTCTGTCCATCATTTTGCCCGGCCGGATCGTGCGCGTTCGGCTTTCGTTGGGCTTCAAGTCGCGATTTCAGTTGTCACAATCGTGTTGTCGACGCTTTGGACGCGAGGTGCAGAAAGAACGAGAGAAGCGGAGATCGGGTTCGATGCCCAACGCCTACTGGTCCTGAGAGGGCGACTAGTTGGCGGAACCTGGAGCAATTCGGACGCTGATGGTTACTGGAAACAGGCGTCCACCCGGATTCAGGAAGTGCCTGATGTAGATGGAATTGCGCTTGCCCAGTACGTGTTTGGGGGTGGGTTTGAACGACAAAAGGTCCGCCTGCCGTCAGGAGCAAATTTGGTTCTCGCGAAGAATAGAACTTCGAGCAGCTACTTTCGTACTGCGCGGATACCGGTTCTCGCGGGACGAATCTACTCGGACCTTGATGCGGAAACTGGCGCTTCGGTCGTTGTCGTATCAGCCAAGGCAGCGAAGGAGATCTGGGGAAGTCCAGAGCGGGCGTTAGGAGCGACGCTTTCTCTGGTTGACAAGTCAGAGAAGCCCGCGGTCGTCATCGGAGTCGTTGACGACGTCGTGAGTACTAGTCTTCTGGAACTCTCGGCGCCCGTCGGGGTTGTGTACCGCCCGCTTTCCAATGAACTCTTGGCTGATGCCGCGATGATCATTCATGTGGAGCAACACTCGAACGAGATGAAGCAAAGAATTGAAGCGGCCCTTCCAACATTCGATCCCCAGCGGACACCTCGGGTTATGCAATTGGGGAATGTGGTTTCGCAACAAGTCCGGCTAAGTCAGGTGCCCTCAAGAGTCGCGAGATTCGCCGCGACAGTTGTCCTAATACTGTCGATCGTTGGGCTTCACGGTCTGGTTAACCTGACCGTGCATCAGAAGGTCAGGGACATCGCGGTACGTGCCGCTCTAGGTGCAGACTCGATGGCCATCGTTCGATACGCCGCCTCTAGCGCCCTGAAGCCAGTTATCTGGGGTCTCGGTGCAGGCGTTATCGGCGCATTTGTCGCAGTGCAAATGACCACGGCATTGCTCTTCGGTGTGCCCGAAATCGATCCACAATCACTGATTTTAAGCGGAGGCCTATTGCTATTGGCTGGCCTGATTGGAATAGCGGCGCCGACGATCCGGGCCGTTCGCATCCAGCCAGCTGCGATTCTGAAGAGCTCCACTTGAGACGAGTATCGGGCCGGCAAAAACAATCCGGCGCGCGCACAAGCGCGCCACGGATTGCCGCCGATTGCAGGCCTAATGCACACGCACGCGCTCGACGCCGTCGAGCAGCGTGTAGGTGGCATCGAGCGCCGTCGTGACGGCCGCGTCGATCTCGGCGGCGCAGCCGTCGCCGTGCCGCGCGATCATGGCCGCTTCGCCGGCGCTGTGCTCGACGTCGAGCGTCTCGTGCACCTCGAAGTAACCGTGGCCCTCGGTCACCTTGTACAGATCGCGCAGGCCTTCGCGCTTGGTCTTCATCACTTCGGGCTGCTGCGACTCGTACGCGTAGAGTGCGGCCAGACTTGCCGCCGCCGGCATCTCTCGTGACACCCGCCGCATCGCCGCAATGGCCTGCGCCGTTTCGGGCAGCAGCTCCACGTTCTTCACGGCGTCGCGGTCGAGACCGACCGCGTCACAGAAACGCAGCCACAGCTCCGGATGGTTATCGGCACCCTGCTCCTCGTCGATCAGATTCGCGAGGATGTCCTGGCGCATCGCGAGATCGCCGGCATTGGCGTGCGTGGCGCTGAGCCACGTCGGAAACGCCAGCACCCAGTGGTAGTACTGCGCGGCGTAGGTCTGCAGCGCCTCGCGCGACAGCTCGCCTTTCGACCAGGCGTTGTAGAACGGGTGATCGAGCAGGCGGCGCGTGGCAATCTGCGCGTGGATGCGAGTGACGATCTCTGACATTGTGGGCAAATCCTCCGTGCCGAAATCATACGACGAAACGCGGAGACCTCGGCAGAATCTTGCCTTCCGGCATGCGCCTAACTTTATTCGCTCCACCCTCGTCTGATATAGAACTACTATATCGGAGCCCTATATCAATGCCTGAACGATCCACCGAGCTGCTGAAAGGCACGCTCGATCTGCTGATTCTGAGAACACTCGAGCTCGCGCCTCGGCATGGCGCCGCCATCGCCGAGCGCATTGCGCAGACCACGCGCGGTACGTTCCAAATCAAGGCCGGCTCCCTGTTCCCCGCACTCCATCGCCTGGAACAGGAAGGCTGGATTGAAGGCGCGTGGGAAGTGTCGGCGGATGGCCGGCGCGTGAAGTCGTACACGCTCACGCGGTCGGGCCGCAAACAGCTCCAGGCCGAGAAGGCCACGTGGGGACGCATCGCCGCCGCGATGGCGCAGGTCCTGGAAAGCTGATGGCGCGCCGTCTGCTCCGCCGCCTCTCGAGTTTCCTGCGGACGTTCGTTCGCGGGCTCCAGCTCGATCGCGAGCTCGATGATGAATTGCGCGCCTATCTCGACCACGAGATCGCGCGGCGCGTGGCCGCCGGTTCGAGTGCGGCTGAGGCGCGGAGGCTCGTGCTGGCCGAGGAAGGCGGCATCGAGCCGATCAAGGAACGCACGCGCGCGGTCCGCTTTGGCTTCGGGCTCGCGACGGTACTTCAGGATTTGCGCTACGGCGCGCGCTCCATGGCACGTTCGCCGGGCTTCGCGCTGGTGGCATGCCTCACGCTGGCTCTGGGGATTGGCGCGAACGTCGCTATGTTCACCGTCATGCGCTCGGTGCTCTGGCGCCCGCTGCCCTATGCGGACGGCGAGCGGCTGGTCATTCTCGACTCCACCTGGCGCGGTCTGCCGCACGCCGGCCTCTCGCCCCGCGAAATCTCCGACTTGAGGCGCGACAGCCGCACGCTCTCGCATCTCGCCGTCGTCAACGGTGTGGGCGCGCACGTCGAGATCGACGGCGAAGTCGAGTTCGTCCCGGCGGCGAGCGTCAGCGCCGATCTGTTGCCGTCGCTCGGGGCCAGGCCCGCGCACGGCCGTCTGTTCGACGCGCGCGACGACTCGCTGCACCCGGACGGCCAGGTGCGCAGCGTGATCTTCAGCGACGCGCTGTGGCGGCAACGGCTCGGCGCCGATCCCGGCGCGATCGGGCGGTGGATCACCGTCAACAACACGCCGCGTCAACTGATCGGCGTGCTTCCGGCCGACTTCCAGGTGTTTCTGCCCGCGTCGACCAGTGTGCAGGAAGCGACGCACGTCTGGTTTCCGACGTCCATCAACCCGGCCGAGAACTTCAGAGGCAACGGCGCCATCGGACGCCTGCGCGCGGGCGTGACGCTCGACGATGCGCGGCGGGAGCTCGAGGTGTTTGCCGCGCGCTTCGCATCCGACCGGCCGGAAATCTATCGCGACGCGGCAGCAACCTTCCGCGTCGATGCTCTTCGGCAGGCGCTGGCAGCCGATATCGACGCGGGCCTGTGGATGCTCGGTGCGGCCGTAGCCTTCGTACTGCTGGTGAGCTGTGTGAACATCGCCAACCTGACCCTCGCAAGATCGTCTGGACGCGCGCGCGAGCTCGCGGTGCGCCGCGCGCTGGGCGCCACCCGTGTGCGGATCGTACGTCAGCTCCTTACCGAGAGCCTGCTGCTCGCCGCGATTGGAGGCGCCGGAGGACTCGTGATCGGGCGCCTTGGCCTCCAACTGCTCGACTGGCTGCGAACGACGGATTTGCCGCGCCAGTCGCAGGTCGGCCTTGACGGGCAGGTGACGTTGTTCTCGATCGGCATCACGCTCGCGGCCGGCGTGATCTGCGGCGTACTGCCGGCGTTCCGCTTCGCCGCAGGCGACGCGCAGGCCCTCAAGGCCGGGCGAGCCGATTCCCCGGCGCGCGGACAACGGCGTCTGCAGCGCGGGCTCGTGATCGCGGAGATCGCGCTGTCAATCGTCCCGCTGGTTGCCGCAGGTCTCATGGTGCGCTCGTTCGTCAATCTCACTCAGGCGCCCCTCGGCTTCAGGCCGGACGGTATCGTCACCGCCTGGATGCCGCTGAGTTTTCGCCAGTTTAGCGATGTCGACGCACGCGTCCGCGTGCACGCCGCCGTGCTCGATCGGATCCGTGAGCTGCCGGGCGTTCATGACGTCAGCGCCGCGAGCCCGCCGCCATTCCACGATTTTCAGGTTCAGATGCTTGAACGTTATGGCCGCGCCGGCGACACAGGTCCCGGATCGCATGCCACGCGGCAGAGCGCGCTGCCCGGATACCTGCGTGTCGTGGGCACGCGGCTCGTGGCGGGCCGCGAGTTCACGGACGATGACCTGCGGCACAAGCGACAAGTCGTCATCATCGACGAGCGGATCGCGCGGGAGTTGTGGCCGTCGGGGGCGATTGGCCAGCAGATGTGGGTCGGAGCCGGCAGGCGCGCGAGCCCGCTCGAAGTGATCGGCGTGACCGAGCCTGTGCGCGTGGCGAATATCGGGGACGATTCGACGCCGCATTTGTTCGTCCCGTATCACAAGTTCACCATCGACATGGTCCTCGCCATCAGGACCGACACGCCGGCTGAGGCACTCGCGCCCGTGCTGAAGCGCATTGCCGCCGAAGCGGGAACGAGCCGCGCGGTAATGGATGTCTGGCCGCTTCGCGACTATGTGGACAAGTCGATGGCCGACACGCGCTTCATGATGCTCGTGCTCACTGCTTTCGCCGGCCTGTCCATGCTTTTGGCGGCAATCGGTCTCTACGGCACGCTGTCGTACCTCACATCGCAGCGCTCGCGCGAATTCGGTGTGCGCCTCGCCCTCGGCGCGAGCAGCCGGCAGATTCTGCGTCTCGTGGCCGGAGAAGGCGTGGTGTTGACGGCGATTGGCGCAGCCGCGGGACTGGCAGGAGCCATCGCGGCGGCGCGCGCACTCAGAGGCCTCCTCTATGGCGTCGAGCCCCTCGATCCGGCAACGCTGGCCGCCGTGACGGCCGCGGTCGCGGTGCTCGCGGTCCTTGCGAGCCTCAAGCCGGCGTGGTCGGCGAGCAGAGTCGATCCAACGCGCGCGCTGCGGGCGGATTGAAACGCGCGACGGACTTCAGTGCCGCGAGGGTGGGCACGTTGCTCGCTTTCAGTCGGCGCGCAGCACTTGAGCCGGATCTACGCGGCTGGCGCGCACGGCGGGGATCAACGATCCGGCCGCCGCCGTGGCGACGACGGCGCCGACGGCCAGGAACCAGATCGTGGGTTGATAGACGGTCACGTTATAAAGGTGCGACTCGAGGAAGCGCGCGAGCCAGGCCGCCACGACGACACCGGCAACAAGGCCGGCGCCCACGGTGGCGGCCTCGCCCGCAACCAGCGCCGTCACGACGCCCTCGCGCGTCGAGCCCAGCGCCATCCGAATGCCGACCTCTCGCGTCCGGCGCGCCGCCGACATCGCGATGACGCCGAGAATGCCGGCGCCGACCAGGACGAGCGCCGCCGCGCCGAACGCGCCGAAGAGCCAGCCGAGAAAGCGGCGCGGCCGAATCGTATCGGCGAGGATGTCGGTCGCCGTCTGCGCGCGGACGGCGGTGAGCGCTGGCGCCGATGCCTCCGCAAGCCGGACGACTTCCGAGAGCACGCGTCCGGTGGCGCCGGGCGCTCGAATGGCGACAACAGGCGCGGTCTCGAAATTCAGCGCCGCGTACGAACCGTAGACGACCGGATATGGATCGACGTCGAGCGCGTTGTATCGCACGTCGGCAACGATTCCGACCACTGTGTGCGCACGGCGGGGCTGACTGGGATCGGGCTTCGCATTCGGCAGCATCGCCTGCGTGTACAGGTCACGTCCAATCGCATCGCCGTCGTGCCAGAAGGAGCGAGCCGCCGCCTGACTCACGGCTATCACCGGAGCGCCGCGATCGAGCTCGCCATCGGCCGGAAAACGGCCGGCGATGAGAGACAGGCCTGCGGCCTCGAAGAATCCGCCCGTGACTGGCAGCCCTATGTGATGGCGAGTGTCATCGGACAGCGAAAACGCGACGTTCTCGATATGTGATCGATCGAGCACGTGCGCATCGATTGCCCCGGCCGCACGGACGCCCGGAATGGATCGCACGCGGCGAAGAAACGCTGCGAGCTCTTCTGCCACGCCCGGCGCGGGTTTTCCAAACACGTGCCGGCCGTCCGGCGGAATCCGCAGCTCGACGAACGACAGATCCTCGGGATCGATGCCCGGCTCGTTCCGCCAGGCCTGTGCAACGCTGCCCACGAGCAATGACCCGCCGACAGCGAGGACGAGCCCGACCGCGACCTGCGCGGCAACCGCGAGCCGGCGTCCGACGGACGCTGCGCGCGGCGTCGATGTGACCGCCGCGCCCGCCACGGGCGCGGCGAGTCCAAGCGCGCGTCTGATCGGCCAGATTGAGACAAGCAGGACCGACACAGTCGTGGCGAAGAGCGCGAATGCGGCCACGCGCCAGTCGATGACCGGCGTCTTGAGCAGCAGGAGATTGCCGGGCATCACGTCGAGCGCGACGCGCAGCAGCCAGGGCGCGGCAACGAGGCCAAGGCCCGCGCCTGACGCCACGAGCACGGCGTTCTCGATCAACACGGACCGCGCGATGTGCCACGTGCCCGCGCCTATCGCGCGGCGAAGGCCGATCTCGCGCGCGCGATCGAGGCTGCGCGCCGCCATCAGGCCCGACACGTTCAGACAGGCGATCAGCACGAGCAGCGCCGCCGCGAGAAACGCCCCCGAGAACACGCGCGCGGAGCCCTCCGCCATCCGTTCGCCCAGCGGATGCAGCGTCGCGCGATCGAAGGGACCGAGGTATCGCCTCCCGTCCGGCCTGAGGTTCCGGCCGGCGGCGTCAGCAGCCATCACCGCTTCCAGCCGATCCCGCACTGCCAAAGCAGACTCCCCGGCGGGCAAGCGCATGACGACTTCGAGGGAGCGTTGGGTGGGACGGGCCGCCATGCCGAGCAAGGGCAACAGAATCTCTGCGTGAACCTCGACGCTCGGAAAGACGAAGCCTTCTGGCATCACGCCGACGACTTCCCCGGTGCCGCCCGCGCGAGGATCGACCGCGAGACGGCGTCCCAACACCTGCGGATCGCCTGCGAAGCGCTGCTGCCACACGTGGTGGCTCACGATAATCGGTATGACCCGCCCGACTTCGCCGAAATGCTGTGGGGTGAAGCCGCCCATCATCGGCCTCACGCCAATCACGTCGAAGAACTCCGGTCCAATCATCGCGGCTGCGAGGCCGGTTTGGTTCACGGCTTCGGCGCCGCTCGTCCGATTGCCGTCGAAACCTGTGAACTCGACGTCGGGCATGGCGGTGCGCCAGACGTCCAGCTCACGCAGGCTCACCGACGGCGTGCCGCGAATACGTTCGGTAAAGCCAGGCTCGAGCGAGTACAACTCGTGCGCCCTGGGATACGGCAGCGGCTTGAAGAGCACGCCGTCGACGACGGCGAAGACGGTGGTGGCGAGCGCCATGCTCAGCGCGATGACGCCGATGACGGCGGCGGCGTACCACGGCGCCCGGCGGAGGGAACGCAGCGCGTGTCGCAGGTCACGGCCATGGCCGCCGGCGTTGAACGCGCTGGCCAGGCGGCGTATGCCGGCAAGGGCACGTGCCGCCGCGACGGCGGTCAGCATCGTGAGCGCCGTCCGCCAGTACCATGCGGTGCCGGCGGCCGTGCCGCGCGCGGATCGCCTGAGGCGTTCTTCATGCAGATCGCCGGCAATCGAGTCGGCCAGGTCGTCGCCGGTCAGCCAGCGCAGCAGTCTGAGCATCTCGTTCCTCCGGCTCCAGGCCGATCGTGTTCCCGGAGCCCGGCTCACGCGTCAGATTTCGGATCCACGGACGCCGTCCCACAGCGCCGTCAGCGCGCGCCGCGATGCCCGCAACGCCGCCAGCGCGGACTTCGTCACGCGATAGCACCGCTTCGCGCGGCCGCCGCGTTCGGGCGTGGGCCCGGTGAGGTACGACGACAGCAGCCCTTTCTTCTCGAGCCGGTCGAGTGTCATGTACACGGCGCCGCGCGACGCGCGCCGATTTGTCCGCGTCTCGAGCTCCGCCAGTACATTCAGGCCGTATGCATCGTCATCCCGCCCGGCACAGAGCACGGCCAGCAGCACCATCTGCTCGAATTCGCCCAGGGCCGGCGGCGTCTCTCGCCCCATGCCGCGGACCTTACAGCAACAATGTAGGACAAATCAAGTTCTCGGCCTGCCGCGCGTAGGCTTTCTACACAACATGTAGTAGGATTCCTACACAATGGCTCACAAGCCGCCGTCCCGTGTCGAGCTCCTGCGCGGCACCCTCGATCTGCTGATCCTCCGTACGCTGCTGCCGGGTCCAAGTCATGGTCACGCTATCGCCAAACATATTCAGCGGACCTCGGACGACCTGCTGAAGGTCGAAACCGGCTCTCTCTACCCCGCGCTCTACCGGCTCGAAGCCAATGGGTGGGTCGCAGCGTCCTGGGAGCTGTCCGAGAAGGGCAAGCGCGCCCGCTACTACCGAATCACGCCCAAGGGACGAAAGCAGCTGGCCAGCGAACAGTCGAAATGGGACGCATTCGCGCGTGCCATGGGATTGCTGCTGAAGCCACTCGGTGAGGAGGGACGATGACGCCGCTCTTTCGGAAGCTCGTGTGGTGGATGCGCCGCCGGCGGAAGGAGGACGAACTCCGCGAGGAGCTCGAATTCCACCTTGCGAACGAAGCTGACGAGCGTGAGGTTGACGGACTCGCGCACGACCAGGCGAGATGGGCCGCCCATCGCGATTTGGGCAATGTGACGCTGCTGCGGGAAGACACCCGCAGGCTTTGGACGTGGACGCCGGTCGAACAGCTCGCGCAGGACCTGCGCTACGCCGTGTGGATGATGTTCAAGCACCCCACGTTTACAGCCCTGGCCGCCCTTTCGCTCGCGCTCGGGATCGGCGCGAATACCGCGATCTTCAGTCTGGTCAACGCGACGCTGCTCCAGCGGCTACCGGTCGATGACCGGGAGCGGCTGGTTTACGTGCACAGGGCGAGGGTTGGTGGCGTGTTCTCGTACCCGCTGTACCAGGCACTACGTGACGGCAGCCATGTTTTCGAAGGGTTGGCCGCCTGGGCGGGCGTGACGCTCAGTCTAAACGCCGACAATACGACCGACCTTGTCGACGGCGCGATCGTCACCGGGAACTTCTTCGACGTTCTTGGAATTCGTGCCTCGGAAGGACGGCTGCTTGCCCCTTCGGACGATGTGACGGTGCGCGCACATCCGGTCGCGGTGATCAGCCATGACTTGTGGCAGACCCGGTTTGGCGGTCGCGCCGATATCGTCGGGCGAGACATTCGGCTGAATGGTCACGCGTTCACGATCGTCGGCGTGACACCGGCTGCGTTTCCCGGTCCGCAGCTCGGAACGGCGCGCCAGGTGTACGCGCCGATGATGATGCAGGCGATCTTGCGGCCGTCCGGGACCGGGGAACAGAACCCGGATCTGCTCGCAGACCGCAGAAGGCGCACCGATGGCGCCAGGGGACCTACACCGAGCTGGTTGTTTGGGTTGGGCCGCCTCAACCCCGGGATCACACTGGATCAAGCACGCGCAGAACTCGGGACACTTGCGACAAATTACGAGCGAACGTTTGACCCATCCGACCCTCCCGAACTCGTCGCCCTTGTGCCATTGGATCAGGGGGACCCTCGCGAACGTCAACAACTTCAGTCGGTCGCGTTGCTCTTGGGCGGTGTCGCTGCCGCCGTACTGCTGATTGCCTGCGCAAACATCGCAAACCTGCTGCTCGCGAGAACTGCCTCGCGGAGGCGCGAGTTCTCGGTCCGGCTGGCCGTCGGCGCGAGCCGCGCGCGCCTCATGCGACAGCTCCTCACCGAGAGCGTGCTCCTGTCGACTATCGGCGGTGTCATCGGCCTCGGGTTCGCTTGGGTAGTCGTGCTGTCATTCCAGGCGGCGCCCCCGCCGCCGGGCGCGCTGCCCCTCGCGATTGAGTTTTCAATTGATCAGCGCGTGCTGTTGTTCTCGGTCGTGCTGTCGTTTGTCACCGGTATCGTGTTTGGGATCGTTCCCGCCCTGAAGGCGTCACGCCCGAACCTCGTGCCGGCGCTCAAGGATGTGTCGGCGGAAATCGATGAACGCAGGCGCTGGTTCAGCACGCAGAAAACGCTTGTGGTCGCGGAAGTCGCGCTCTCGATGCTGCTGTTGATCCCAGCCGGGCTTTTTGTTCGCAGCTTACAAGCTGCTCGCTCAATCGATCCCGGTATCGATGTCGAAAAGCTGGTCGCCGTGCCGCTTAATATCAACGTCCTCCGCTATACCACGGCCAAGGGGCGAGAGTTTTACCGACAAGTGGTGGAGCGAGTGGAGCGTTTGCCAGGTGTTGAAGCGGCGAGTGTCGCGCGCGTGCCGGTGATGAGCGGAACAGGCCGTGTGTCCGGTCTCATGGTCGAGGGGCGCCAAGGGTACTCGGAGGAGTTTGTGTTTGGTGCGGGTCCCGGAGTCGTGAGCGCCGATCCAACCCAGATCAACACGAATGTCGTGGGTCCGGGATTCTTTGCCACCCTTGGGATCCCGCTCATCATCGGCCGCGATTTCAGCGAGCAGGACGCACAAGGCGGGCCGCGGGTTGTGATCGTTACCGAGACGACTATGAAGAGGGATTTCAGTGGCAAGAACCCCGTCGGGCAGCGGGTCAGTTTCGGCGGCCAGGAAGGGCCATGGCGCGAGATTGTCGGTGTTGTTCGCGACAGTAAATACGCCGCGCTCGGCGAGGCCGCGCTGGCGGTCGCATATCTCCCGCTTGCGCAGAATCATCAACCGGGTATGACACTCTACGTTCGCACGTCGATACCGCCCGCATCGGTCATTGGGAGCCTGCGGCGCGAGTTACAGGCGATCGAACCAAACCTGCCTGTGGCGGATATCCGCACGATGACGAGCACGATCGGTGCCTCGCTTTATGCCTCGCGAATGGGGGCGTGGCTCCTCTCGGTGTTTGGCGGTCTCGCCCTGCTCCTCGCCGCGATCGGTATTTATGGCGTGCTCTCGTTTTCGATCTCCCGCCGCACGCGCGAAATGGGCATACGCTTGGCGCTCGGCGCAGACACCCGCAACGTGTTTTGGCTGGTCGTACGTGATGGCATGATGCTGGTCGTCGTCGGGATCATCATCGGTGTGACCGGAGGCCTGATAGGCGCGCAATGGCTGTCCAGCTTCCTCTACGGGATTCCGACGACGGATGTGGCAACCTTTGCCGCCATGACGGGTGCGCTCGCAGCCGTTGCGCTCGCCGCGTGCGTGATACCCGCACGCCGCGCCATGAGAGTGAATCCGATCACCGCGCTGCGGTACGAGTGACGTCAGGGGCCCCACGTTGTCCATCTGGTGCGAACTGGCTTACGCACTGGCCCTCGCCGCCGCGGTCCTCCCGTGCGCCGCATTCGTAGCCGGCTCGGCGGGCTCACGAGTCGATCCGATCATCGCGCTTCGGCACGACTGACGTCGTCCCAAAGGCGGACCACCGCGTCCCACAATCGAGCAGGTCAGGTCGGACTGCAGAGACCAGTCTCGTCGGTTAAGTGACAGAGGCACCGAAAGTTATCTCAAACGATGGGCCTGGCATCTCGAGTGCAACCGGCGGCGTGGTGATCCGATGCTGCCGTCGTTGATACAGGACGTGACTTACGCGGTTCGCGGGTTGCGGAAACACCCGGCCTTCACAGTCGCCATCGTGTTGTCGCTCGCCCTGGGCATTGGCGCCAACACGGCGATCTTCACGTTGATGGACGCGGTGCTGTGGCGGATGCTGCCTGTGAGCGATCCCGGAAGTCTGCTGATAATTGCACGGCGGGATGGCCGCAACGTCCGGCCCGGATTCACCTACGACGAGTTCCGGCTCCTGCGCGACTCACGTGATGCGGCGCAGGTCGCGGGATCCGCCTCTGCCCCGATCCACGTCAGCGTTGATGGTCCTGCCGAACCCACGGTGCAGGGACAACTCGTCACCGGCAATTACTTCGCGTTGTTAGGGGTGAGGGCTGCGATTGGACGGACAATCGGCCCCGAAGACGACCGCGTCCCAAATGGCCATCCGGTGGTGATGTTGAGTGACGGATATTGGGAGCGCCGATTCGCACGCGATCCAGCCGTCGTCGGTCGCACCGTCAGGCTATCGGCCCTGCCGTTTACGGTTATTGGCGTGACGCCGCCGGGATTCTTTGGCGTCGAGGTCGGCAGTTCCCCCGATCTCTTCCTGCCGATCATGATGCAACCCACGGTGATGCCGGCAGTCGAGAACCTGCTGGAGGATCCTTTGATCAGCCGAACGTGGGTACAAGCCATCGCGCGCACGCGACCAGGCACAAGCGCGGAACAGGCTGCGGCCGTGCTTGATGCCGTCCTTCGCGGTGATGCAAGAGACGCAAGCGCGCCGCATCCAAATGTCATCCTCACTCACACCGGTGCGGTCTCGGTATTGCGGCGCCAGTTTTCGCTTCCCCTGTTCGTGCTTCAAGCCATGGTGGGTCTGGTCCTTCTGACAGCATGTGCGAATACCGCAAACCTGCTGCTCGCCCGTGCCTCTGCACGGCGTCCGGAATTTGCGATGCGGCTCGCGCTTGGAGCGAGCCGCCCACGCCTGGTGCGCCAGCTGCTGGTCGAAAGCCTTGTACTCGCATCTATCGGTGGCCTGTTTGGACTTCTAGTCGCGAGTTGGACGACGGAGCTGCTCCTTGCCTACATCTCGTCGGGCCGGACACCGATTACGCTGGATGTCACACCCAATTCCAGAATTCTGGCGTTTACGACCGCCGTGTCACTCCTCACCGGCGTCCTGTTTGGTCTTGCGCCCGCGTGGCGGCTCACGCGCATCGATTTGCAAAGCGCGCTCAAAGGCGTCCGCGGCTCGGTTACCCGAGGTCTGCGATTCGATCGCGTGCTCTCGATCGCGCAGCTGGCACTATCGTTGGTCTTATTGATTGCGGCTGGTCTATTCGCGCGCAGCCTCCAGAACCTCGCCGGCGACGACAACGGACTGCGGCAGCGCGTGATCACCACGCGGGTAGAACCGAAGGGGAGCGATCAGAGAGGCATCGCCGGAACGGCAGAACGTCTCGATCGCACGTATCAGGATCTCATGCGCCTGGTTCGGGATCTCCCCGATGTTCAAATGGCGAGCATGGCGAACACGATTCCAACCGCGCCGACATCGACGTCGAGCCAGGCGATCCTGCTGCCGTCTGGTCTGCAGGTGCGTATACCCGTATTGATGGTGTACCCGAATTACTTCAGTACGATTGGCGTCCCGCTCTTGCGCGGACGCGACTTCACGGAAGCCGACCTCCAGCTGTCCGCACCGGCGGTATGCATCGTCAACGAATCTTTCGCGCGGCAAATGTTCCCGGAAGGTGACGACCCGATCGGCAAGCCTTGCGCCACGCGACGCCGCCCGCGGCTGCTGTCCACGATCGGACAGGCGGACACCCCGATGCCCGCCGAACCGTTCGCGATCGTCGGCGTGGTCCGAGACTCACGGTACAGCAACCCGCGGGGTGAGACGCGTCCGGTGATCTACTCGACGTTTCTCCAGACGAACACCGGACGAGGGCAAATGGTCCTGCACGTTCGCACCAGCGGGAATCAAGGCGCCGTGATCCAGCGCATCCGCGAAGCGGTCGCAACTCTGGATCCGGCTCTGCCGATGTTCGACGTCCGCACGCTCGAGGAAGAAATGAATGCCGCCCTGGTACAGCAACGGCTGATCGCGTTGCTCTCGGGCGTGTTCGGCGGGCTCGCGTTGGTGCTGGCGTGTGTTGGCCTCTACGGTTTGTTGGCATTCACGATCATGCAGCGGAAGCATGAAATCGGCATCCGCATGGCGCTCGGCGCACGGCGCGCGATGGTCGTCCGACTCGTGTTGTGCGATGCGCTGCTTCTGGTCGCAGTCGGTATTGCGATTGGCGTCCCCGCCGCCCTCGCCGTGGCCCGTCTCGCATCGAGTCAGATCTCCGGCCTCGTGTTTGGATTGGAGTCCACTGATGCCCTGACGATCGCGGGCGCGATCGGGACGTTGACAGCTGTCGCGGCGCTGGCTGCGTACCTGCCCGCGAGGCGAGCGTCGCAAATCGACCCTCTGGTCGTTTTCCGTAGCGAGTAGCCTCCCTACACTGCCCGTGAGGCCCCTCGTGGGCAACCGTCTGCCGCGAACGGCGCCCGGATTGACGCAAACGGGCCGAAAGGCCCCGCGGCGTGGGTTTCCTGCGGCTCGTGCGTCATTAATGTAGGAAACACACTTGACTTGCCGTGGTATCTGCGCGCCGCTGCTCAGCGCGAATCGGCAGGCTACCACGGCAAGTCAAGTGGTTTCCCGGATGATAGAGCGCATGGCGACCCCCGGCGGCGAGCCCGTCGACCCGATTGTCGTGGTTTACCGCGAGACGATTGATCCGCTCTATCGCTACGTCTCGCGCAGTTGCGGGGGAGACAGGGCCCTTGCCGAAGACGTGACGCAGGAGACCTGGCTCCGCGCGGTGCGCGACTGGCGCCGGAAGGGACCGCCCGAACAGCCGATCGCGTGGCTGACGACCGTCGCACGGAACCTCATCGTCACGCACTACCGCGGGCGGCGGCGTCCAGCGCCAGATTCGGCGCTCGAGGGTCAGGCGTCCACGGCCAATATCGAGCGTGAGGCCGAGGCGGCGCAAGCCGTCACCGCTGTGCATCACGCGCTGTCGCGCATGCCGGCGTCGCAGGCGGAATTGCTCGAGACATTTCATTTCGACGAACGCGCGACGGCCGATATCGCCGACGAAGCCGGACTCTCGGAGCGCGCCGTCGAAGGACGGCTTCGCCGCGCGCGCCAGCGGCTCCGCCGCGAGCTCGTATCGCTCTTGAAAATCAATGGAGGCCCTCGATGATTCGCCCGCTTGATCCGCACGAACCGACGCCCGAGTTCATGGCACATCTCGAGTGGCAGATCCAGTCGGCCATCCGTCGCGAGACGCGGCTCGCATCGCCGGTCGGTGGCGGCATACGCCGCCTGCGCGCAGCCGCCGCCATTGCCGCGGCGGTCATGGTCGGCGCCGCCGGCGGTGTTGCCTCAGGCCAGATACAGGACGCGCGGCAACGGCAGGGCATGATCGAGAGCGCGCGCGCCGAAGAACAGCTGCTCCGCACGCGCCATGACCTGGCGAAAGCCGAATACGAAGATGCCAGGCGGCGCTTCGAAGTCGGCGTCGCGGGCCGCGAATCTCTGATTGCGGCTGAACAACAGGTGCGCGCGATGGAGGCGGCGATCAAGCGGCTCCAGATCGATCTCGCCGAGATCCAGGCGACGTCGGCGCCGCCGCGCAACGATCTCGATGCGCCGCTGGTCGGCAAACGCGACTTCGTGCGGGATCGGCTGATGCTCGACCTCGAGCTCGCGCAGCAGGCACTCGCCGCTGAGGAGCGAGCGCTGGCCGAAACGCGCGCGCGCGTTGAAGTCGGCACGGCCTCGGACACGGCGCGGCTCAGGGCCGAAGCGGAAGTCCTGCTGGCACGCGACCGGATGCAGCTGCTGCGGTCACGGATCGACCTCCGGCAGCGTCACCTCCGCGGCGAGCTCGAGGCCGAAGCGCTCGTGGCCGCTGAGCGGCGCACTGAATTGCAGCTCGCCCACGTGCGGGCGCAGCGCGAGATCGCTCTTGCGCGCGAGCGCCTGACCCTGCTGCGCAGGCAGGTCGAAGTCGGTCTCGCCGGCCAGCTCGAAGTGAAGCGCGCCGAGATTGCCATACTGGAGCGCGAGCTGGAGCTGCAGCGGATCCGCATCGAGCTCGAGGCGCTCGGCCGCGCGCGGTGAGCAACGGTCACGGATGCCAACGACCATCCGGTCAGGACCTCACGGTCGATGAATTCCGCGCGCTCATGAACGAGGACGACCGAAAAACAGAACGTATCCGTCGGCGTCCTTGAGTTCGAATCCACGCAAGCCATCATCGTCGTCCTTGAGTGGTTGCTCGCCCAAGAGGGTCCGATCAGGCTGAGGGCGCGGTTCATCGATATTCGGGCGCGGTTTCTCTGAACAATGACGCTACCTCGGGGCCAAAGAACCGCTCCGCCTCGTAACCGTTGTGCGCCCGACACCGGAGCGCGATGTTATCGACTGTCGCCTTACCGCCGGCCGCGAACGGGACGACATGGTGATACTCGAGACAACCGGTCTCCGAGCATCGCCGTCCGTCGCCGCTCTGGAATGCGCATTGTCCGCCATCCCGGTCCCAGACCTTTCGTTTGACGTCGGCAGGAACGTGGCGCCCTTTGGGAGGTTCCTCCCGCGGAGCCCGCGGCCGCTGCACCGCCGCGGCCTTCTTTTTCATCAGGTCCTCGAGCAAGGCGTCGAGCCCTCGCTCGAGAACGGCTGCTGGATCGCCATTTGGCAACTGATGACGCAGGAGCGCTTGCGCCTGCCGGAGCTTGTCATGCGCCTTGCGCGTGAAGGTGACCTGAATCTTGTAGTGCTCTTCCGAGAGCGGAAGTATCACGGGCCGGCGAGTCGGCTGCGTGACGGTCGCAATTACAGATGGCCGCCACTCGGCCGTCGGAAGCGGGGCGCTCGGTCCTTCCGCTCCTGGCCCTGCGGGGCCTGCCGTGCGCGGCGACGGCAGCTTTCGAATCATGGAGGGCACCGGCGGCTGCGGCCGGAGCCGAGCGATCAGGTGCTGGACCTCGTCCTTGCTCAAGTGGCGGGCGCTTTCGAGGATCTGCTCATGATTCTCCAGCGTGAGCAGGGGCCGCAACAGTCTGACGGCGGTAAGCGTCAGCGCCCCTTCGGCCAGGTGGTCGAGAATCACCGGGAACACGCGGCTCGCGCGTGCCACCTCGATGCGGTTGAGAGCCGAGTGCTCCGACAAATGGAATCGCTTGGTGCAGTATTCGAACAGCGACTTGTAGCCGAGCGAGAGATACAAGCGCCGCGCATCCAGCTCCGCAAGCGACGCGACAAACTTCGCGGTCGACTGACGTTCGCCGAGCGCGAGTCGATCGGTCTCGTCCACGAGTTGTTGATCCGACAATGCCGCGAATGAATCACGATGCTGCATGAACCTGTATAACACGGCGATTTTCGACGCTCTTATCGTCCGCGGAACGAACGATCACCTCCCATTCCGACGGAAGTGCTATTCGCACGCAAATCGGGCGCGGTACTACCTCTATAGCAGTCAGGGAGCCCATCTCGCGCGGGTTTCAAGTCTTCGGAAACATGCGTGGAGGAACCTGTCAAGACCTTTCCGCATTACGAATAGAAATCGGTGGCATGACTTTTTCGCAGCTCGTTCCAGAACGAGTCGCGCAAATCGCGGGCCACACCCGCATGCCTCCAATCGCCTTCTAACTCGACGGAGGCTTAAGGCCCAGCATCCGCATGTACGTCACGATGTTGCCGTAGTGCAGATTGCTGTGCGCAATGTTGGCCATCAGCGGCGGCGCGTTGCCCGCTGTGGCGTACACCGCCGCGCAAGCGGCCGTTGCCGCCTTGAGCTTCGCGATGATGGCCGCCTTGTCTCCGCCGGCCTTCTCCACCGAATCAGTCCACTCGACGCCTTGGCCCGCCTTCGCGCTGCCACAGTAGTAGGCATAGCCATCCGCGGTGTGCGCAATCTGCTGGCCGAACGTCCGCACGGTGTCTGCCGGCCGATAGCTGTACTTGTCGGCGGGCACCATCTCGGCGGACTTCGTGACCCAGCCGCTGACTTCCTCGAAGCCTTTCGCGAGAACAGCGGCGGAGCCCGAAGCGGCCGGGCCCGAGGCCCCGGCCGCCACCGGCGCCTTCACGAAGTGGAACCTGCCCGTTCCCGGACCCAGCGTCATGCGGCCGAAATACGCATCGTCGAACAGCATGCCGTCGAGGATCGCTTTCGTTGTGCCGCCGTCATCCTGAATGGCCACTTCCAGCTTCAGCGCGCCGGTCTTCGCATCGAAGACGCCACCGGTCACCACGCCATTCGGCGTCGCGCCGCTGGGCCCGCCGCTGCCGGTCACCGTGCGGCCATCGAACGTCAGGTTCAGCGTGAGGGTTCCGGAATCGGCGGGGCCGCCATCCGGAGCGGCTCTCCCGATCCAACTGCCCGAAAGGACGTCCGGCGACGATCCGGTCGATTGGGCCTGACTGGCGGCTGCCGTCAGCAGCAGTCCGCACACGACGATTGGCATTCTCTTCATAAGAGGGTCTCCCGCATGAAGATTCTGCGGCCTTGCCGCGGGGCGCAACGGCTAATCCACGAACGGCGCGCGGATTGACGCGAACGGCAACCGGCGCCGCGTCGCCGCAGACCGCGCCGCGGGATGATGGCATAGAGTGTCACCGGTGCCGCCGCGCAGATCCCGTCTCATCCTCGTCGTCACCGCCCTCTGGATCGTGCCGGCGCTGCTTGCGATGATGAATCACATCGCGCAGGCACGACTGCACGGCGAGCCCATGCCGGAGCTGCGGCACCTGCTTTTCACCGGTGGTGACTGGTTCGTCTACGCGTTCATTACGCCGCCGATCTTCGCGATTGCCCGGCGGTGGCCGATCACGCAAACCCGCGTCCGCTCACGCGTGATGTTCCATCTGGGAATGTCGCTCGTCTTCTGCGTCGCCTGGGCGGTGGCCGGCAAGCTGCTGCAGATCGCGATCGGCGTGTTCGTCGATTCGCGCTCTCTCGCGGAAGGGCTCGCGCCGCGCGACTGGATTAGCTGGATCTTTACGACGCTGCCTTTCGGCGCGATCGTGTACCTCTGCATCGCGGGCATCGCGCTCGCGATGCAGTACTATCTCGAGTCCCGGGAGCGCGAGCTGCAGGTGTCGCGGCTCTCCGAGCAGCTTGCCGGCGCGCGATTCGCGGCGCTCGAGGCACAGGTGAATCCGCACTTCCTCTTCAACACGCTCAACACGATTGCGGTGCGCGCGCGCGACGGCGACAGCGCAGGCACGGTGCGGATGGTCGAGCAGCTCAGCGACATGCTGCGCAGGACGCTGACCCGCCATCGGTCATCTGAGGCCACGCTCGGCGAAGAGCTCGATCTGGTGCGCCAGTATCTGGCGATCGAACAGGCGCGATTCGCCGATCGCCTGCGTCCTGAGTTCGCCGTGGATGAGAGTCTGCTGTCTGCTGCCGTCCCCAGCTTCGCGGTGCAGCACCTGGTCGAGAACGCGATTCGGCACGGCATTGCAACGCGCACCGCGGCGGGACGCATCACCATTGCCGCGCGGCGCATGGGCGACGTGCTCGAGATCTCGGTGACCGATGATGGTGACGGCATCGATGACACACGACCGATGCCGGAGGGCCGAGGGATCGCGAACACGCGCGAACGGCTGCGCGCACTCCACGGCGATGCGGCGAGTCTGACGGTCACGCGCGCGGCCGCCGGCGGCACAGTTGCGATCCTCCGTCTGCCCTGGCCGGAGATTGAGAAGGAGCAGGATCGTGGCTGACTGGGGCGTCCTTATTGCCGACGATGAGCCGGCCGCGCGCCGGGGCGTGCGGCAACTGCTCGCGGCGCATCCGGAATTCGCGGTGGTCGGCGAGTGCCGCGACGGCGCCGAAGTGCTCGCGTCGCTCGACAGCGCCAGACCGCACGTCGTGTTCCTCGACGTGCAGATGCCGGGTATCGACGGCTTCGAGGTCATCCGCCGCCGGACGCCCGAGCGCATGCCGGCGGTCGTCTTTCTCACCGCCTACGATCAGTTCGCGATTCGCGCGTTCGAGGCGCAGGCGCTCGACTATCTGTTGAAGCCGGCGACCGAGGCCCGTTTCAGCGCCACCATCGAGCGGCTGAAGCGGCAGCTCCGCGCGGCCGCGCCACCGGCGTGCGAGCGGGCGATGGTCGTCGCCACCGCCCGCGGCGCGATGGTCGTACCCGTGCACGAGATCGACTGGATCGAGTCGGACGGCAACTACGCACGCATCTGGACGGGCGCGCGCAGCTATCTGCTGCGCGAATCGATGCGCGCGCTCGAGGCGCGCGTCCAGGCCGACGGGTTCGTGCGGGCGCATCGGCGCGCGCTGGTGCGCATCGAGGGCGTACGCGCGCTCGCGGCAGCGCCCAACGGGGCGCTGCGCGCGCAACTGGCCGGAGGCGCGAGCATTCCCATTTCACGCAGACGGCGAGCGGCATTTACCGCGGCCGTGCGATCGCGGAGTTACTGAGTGGCAGACCGCGAGCGTTATCGCAACCGCACCCGTTCATCGCGCCGGCGGTATCTCGCGTTCCGCGAGGATTACCGGAAGGGGATGCTGGAGGATCCGGACGAGAAGACCGCCGACAGCGAAAGCGCGCTGAAGATCGACGAGGCGGCCGACGCGACCGCCGGGCCGGCGCCAAAGCCGAAGCTGCTGCCGGCCAGGCGGCGGGAGTACCTGCGCGACTATCTGCGATGGCTGTGGCCCCACCGCTATGCCATCGGGTTCGTGTTCCTCATGGCGATCGTGGCGGCCGGCCTGCAGATGGCCGAGCCGCTGTTCATGCGGTTCATCATCGACAACGTCCTCCTCAACCAGACGCTCGATCTCGCGGGCCGTCTCGATCGGCTGCACTTCGCCGGCGCCATCTTCCTTGCCGTCATCGTCGTCTCGGCGCTCGTGGGCGTCCTGAAGGACTACCGGCAGCGCATGCTCAACGTGCAGGTGATGCTCACGCTCCGCCGCGCGCTCTTCGAGCGGCTGCTGCACCTGCCGCTGCCGAAGCTGTGGGACATGAAGACCGGCGGAATCATCTCGCGGCTCACGGGCGACGTCGACACGACGTCGGGGCTGCTGCAGATGGCGGTGATGTCGCCCGCCATCTCACTGATCCGCCTGCTCATCGCCGTGGTCGTCCTTTTCTCGCTGAACTGGCGGCTCGCACTCACCGCGCTGGCGATCATTCCGGGCGTCGTGATGATCAGCCTGATCTCGGCGCGGCGCATTCGGCCCATCTATCGCTCGCTGCGGCAGGATGCCGAGCACATCGACGGCCGCGTCGGCGAAACCTTTTCGGGCGTCCGCGTCGTGCGGGCGTTCGGCCGCGAGATCCGCGAGCTGATCGAGTACATGCGCGGCCGGCACACGGTGCTGCGCAAGGAGTTGTTCGCGTATCGGCGCGAGATGGTGATCTGGACCTCCTGGGGCCTGCTGCTCGGCATCGTCAACGTCGTGATCGTCTGGTACGGCGGGTATCTCAACGTCGTGGGCCGCGCGTCGATCGGCGACATCATGGCGTTCCAGTGGTACACGTTCCTGCTGCTCAACCCGGTGTGGCAGCTCGTGAACTCGTTTTCAGAGCTGCAGCGATCGTTGGCCGCGATGGAGCGTGTCTTCGAGGTGCTCGGGATGGAGCAGGACAAGCCCGACAGGCCGGGCGCGATCGACGCCCCGCCGGTGGTCGACGAGATCCGGTTCGAGGACGTGGAGTTCGAATACCGCGAGGGCCGGCCGGTCGTGCGCGACTTCAATGTCACCGTCGCAGGCGGCAGCGTCGTCGCGCTCGTCGGGCGCAGCGGCGCCGGCAAGACCACCGTCACGGACCTGGTCGCGCGCTTTCACGATCCCACCCGCGGGCGCATTCTGGTCAATGGCATCGACGTCCGCGACCTGCGGCTGCGCTCCTACCGCGGCCTGCTTGCGCTCGTCCAGCAGGAGGTGTTCCTCTTCGACGGATCGGTGAAGGACAATATCGCGTATGGCCGCGTGGACGCGACGGCCGAGGAGGTCGAAGACGCCGCGCGGCGCGCGAACGCGCATGAGTTCATCGAGAAGCTGCCGGAGCAGTACGAGACTTTCGTCGGCGAGCGCGGCGTCAAGCTGTCAGGCGGCCAGCAGCAGCGGTTGGCGATCGCGCGCGCGATTCTCGCGCGGCCGCAGATTCTGATCCTGGACGAGGCGACGAGCAACCTTGACACGGAAAGCGAGCAGTTGATCCAGGCGTCGATGGCGGAGCTGCTGGCGGGCCGCACGACATTCGTCATCGCGCATCGCCTGTCGACGATCAGGCAGGCCGGTATGATTCTGCTGATGGAAGATGGCCACGTCGTCGAGCGCGGCACGCACGAAGCGCTGATGCTCGCGCGCGGCGCCTATTACCAGATGGTCATGCGCCAGATGGCGGCATCAGCGGAGGCCGGCGAGGAAGTGCTGAAGTAGGACTCGGCCCGGAAAGGCTTCTTGACGCCATCTCTGTGTAATGTGCATATTACATAGATGGGGACAAAGACGATCTCTCTCAAGGACGAAGCGTACCGGCGACTCCGCGCGGCCCGCCGCTATCCAAACGAGTCGTTCAGCGAAGTGGTCCTGCGGGCGACGTGGCCCGAGGACACGATCACCGCCAGAGAGCTCCTTCACCGGCTGAGGACCAGCGTCCCGCACTTTTCGGACGAGGAATTGGATCGCATCGACGAGATGAAGCGGCGCGACATGCCCCCGGAGGACAAATGGGCCGGGCGCTGATCCTCGAAACGACGTTTGTCATCGATCTCGAGCGCGAGCAACGTCGCGAACAGCCAGCCGGGGCCATCGCCTTTCTGGAGGGCCGCGACGACGCGCGGCTCTATGTGTCCTTCGCCATTGCGGGAGAACTGGCGTGCGGGACGTCCCTTTCCGAGCGTGCGCGATGGGAGCAGTTCCTCGCGCCATTCCACATCCTCGAGTCGAATATGGACGTCGCGTGGGAGTACGGCAGGGCGTACCGCCACTTGCAGAAGAACGGAACGCTGATCACGGCCAACGATCTATGGATCGCGGCTACCGCCCTCGCATACGGGATGCCGCTGGTCACGCGCAACGTCGGCCACTTCACGCGCGTTCCGGGACTCGAGGTTGAAGGGTACTAGCGAAAGTAGTCTTGGCCTACGGTTCGGCGGTCGTGACTCAGGCCGCCGCCGCGGCGCGGGCGCCGCGCGTGAGCACATACAACAGCGACGCCCCCGCGAGACACGCACCGAGCGCGAGCCACTCGTCGCGCGCGAGGCCGGTGAGCAGCCAGGCGATCACGCCGCATGCGAGCAGCGGAATCAGGCCGCCGAATGGGATGCGGAAGCCGGTGGCGGCGCCCGGCGCGGCGGCCACATCCAGCCTCCGCAGCTGCCACGACGCCAGGGCGCATCCCAGATAGAGCGCCAGCGCCGACGCGTTGGCGAGAATGGCCAGCTTCACGAACGTACCGGTTGTTGCGAGCGCGAAGGTCAGCGCGACGTGCAACACGATGGCAGCCACGGGTGCCTGTGACGCCGGATGGACCTGCGCCAGCATCCGGGGCAGGTACCCGTCGCGCGCGAACGCGTAGATCATCCGCGGCATCGACAACGTCATACCGCCCATGTGGCCGAACATCGAGATGGACGCACCGGCCAGCAGCAGCGCGCCGGCCCAGCCGCCGAGCGACGCCCGCGCGGCGTCAGCAAGCGGCGACACCGTCGATGCCGGCAGCGCGGCGCCGAGCACTCCCTGCGCGACCACCTGCAGCAGGATGTAGAGCGCGGTGATGCCAAACATGGCCAGCGCAATCGCGCGCGGCACGGTGCGTGCGGTATCGCGCACTTCCCCGCCCGGCACGAGCGCCACTTCGATGCCTGCAAACGCAAAGATCAGCAGCAGCGACGTGCGCGCGACATCGGCCGCGGCAGGCGTCGCTGTCCACTCGAGATTCTCGGGCCGGATAAAGACAAGACCGGCGCCGGCAAGCAGGACGAGCGGCAGCAGCTTCGCCACCGTTGCGACGCCGTTGAGCCGGTTGCCGAGCGCCACGCCGCGGGCGTTGATGATGGCCCAGAACGCGAGCGCCACCGCGAGCACCGCCGTCTCCATCGCGCGGCCACCGAGCGCCGGAACGAGCGCGCCGACGCTGGCCGCGAAGATCGTCGACACCGCCGCCGCCGCAAACGTTCCCAGCATCCAGAGCAGCACGCCCGACACGAACCCCGCATAGCCTCCGAAGGCGGTAGCGATGTACGCGTACGGCCCTCCGGTCAGCGGCACGCGACTGCCCGCGTCTGCGATGCAAAGGACGATCAGACCCATCGCAGTCGCGCAGATCACATACGCCACGGGCGCCGCGGCCCCGAGCGACCCGGCGACATCGGCAGGCAGCCGGAAAATCCCGCCGCCGATAGTGATGTTGATGATCGCCGCGGCGAGGCCGAAGGTGCCGATGGCGCGGACGAGCGGCTCGTGCGAACGAATGGGTGTGGTCACGCAGCCGGGATGGTATCCGATCCGCTAGCGCCCGCCGCAGAGGGCGCCGGCGGCGCGCCGAAATCAGCCGCGTGTGGACGCGCCGCTCTCCCCAGACACAGTCAAGAAGCTGACGGCGATTCGTGCCAGCGTATCGATGTCGTGATCGCCAGCGCCTCCCGGGAGTCGCGGAGCGGGCGGAGACGGCGATACATGTCGACGTGCTCCGGATCGGGACGTGTGCACGAGTCGGCCACGGGCGTGACGAAACCCTCGACCACGTCCTCCCAGCGTTGGCCGGAGTCGGCGTGCAGCGCCCGCAGCGCCGCGCCCAGCGCCGCCGCGTCCGTCGATGCGAACCGGTGGACGTCCGCCTCGAACACGTCGGCGATGATCTGGAGGATCTCGCGGTTCGCCGCGGCGCCGCCCGTCGCGTAGATCGCCCGCGGCGTGACGCCCATCCACGCCGAGTGGCGCGCCATGGCCATGATCTGCGCCTCGACGATGGCGCGGACGTGTCGCCTCGGATCCGCCGTCTCGAGCCCGAACCGATGGATCTGGCCGCCGGGCACGGCCGGCGTGATCTCCGGCTCGAACCATGGCAGCATCATGGCGCCGTCGTTGCCCGCTGGCGTCCGGCGAAGCGCCTCGGAAAAGCCCTCCCACGTCAGCCCGTGCTCGTCGCGCACCCGCTGGCGCGCGAGCGAGCCGTTCCTGAAGACCGTGATGCCCATGTACTCGCCGAGGGGCGAGGCGAAGACGTGCCCCGTGCCGTCGCGGCTCACGCGCGGCTCGCGCATGGGCCCGAAGATCGTATCGCTCGTCCCGAGCGAGATGGCGAGCTGCCCTTCGTGGATCAGTCCCGTTCCGACGAGGCTGCACGGGTTGTCGCCCGACCACGCGACGATCCGCGCGGGCGGCAGGCCGAGGCGCGCCTGCCACTGAGCCTTCAGCCTGCCGATCACCGTGGATGAGCGCACGAGCGGGGGCAGCTTGCCGGCCAGACCCGGCGCCGTGGCGTCGAGCGCCGCCGGCGACCACGCACCGCTCCGGATGTCCATAAGGTTCATGCCGGAGCCGTCCGCGTGATCGATCGGTGCGTGCTCGCCGAGCAGGATCGACGCGAGGAACGAGCTGACGAGATGGATGCGCACGGTCCGCGCGTAGGCGTCCGGCTCCTGGCGGGCGAATTTTCGAATCTGCGGTCCGGTGAACCGCGGATGCGCGGGTGAGCCCGTGAGCCGCGCGACCTGCGCCGATCCACCGAGCGCCGCTTCGATCTCGGCGCACTCCCGCGCCGTGCTGCTGTCCATCCAGATCGGTGCTGTCGGGCGGGTGAGCGCGTCGGCCGTGTCGCCGCAGTACACGCTACCGTGCTGCTGGGCCGAACCGCTGATGGCGCCGAGCGATCCGCGATCGATCTCGCGCGCGAGCCGGCCGGCGATCGTCTCGAGCGCAGCCGTCCACGTGCGCGGCGACGCGTGGACTACGGCGCCGTCGCGACTGGCAACGAACGGCTCGTCGAATGGCAGCGAGTCGCGATAGACGACCGAGCGTCGGACGGCGTCGATCACGACCACCGACAGGCTCTGGGTGCTGCAGTCGAATCCGGCGTACAGGGCCATGCGTGGTCACGTCGCGACGGGCGCGCCGCGCGGTACCTCCCAGCGTCCGGACTTGGCAGAGCGGAAGATCGCTTCGATGCACTCCATGTTCCGCACGGCGTCTTCGAGCGGCACGGGAACGTCGGTCCCGTCGAGCAGTGCTTTCGAGAACAGGTCCCCCTGGATCGTGTACTGGTCGCACGTGTCGAGCTCGATCGTCTCGATGGCGCGGCCGGAGAGATCCCCCTCCGGATCGACGAGCACGCGGCAGGGGCGGTCCGGCGGCGCGTTGAAGGGGATCTGGATCTCGATCCGCCCGCGGGTGCCGAGGATCTGCATCCGCTGGTACGGTGCCATCTGCGTGCTGCAGGTCCCGACGGTGTGCGCGCCGCCGAAGTCCAGCAGCATCGATGCGAGCCGGTCGACGTTCAGCCGTTGATCACGATCGATCAGGCCGATGACCCGCTGCGGTTCCCGATCGAAGATGAACCGCGCGGTGTTGATCAGATAACACCCGATGTCCATCACCCCGCCGCCGCCGAATTCCGGAATGTTGCGGATGTTGGCCGGGTCGTCGTTGTAGTAGCTGAAGTATCCGAGCATCGATCGCACCTCGCCGAGGCGCCCGCTGCGGGCGATCTCGCGCGCCGTCAGCCACTGCGGGTGCGTGCGGACCATGAACGCTTCCTGTATCCTCACGCCGGTGCGGTCGCGCACGTCCAGCAGCGAGCGCGCCTCGGCGGCCGACATCGCAATCGGCTTCTCGCACAGCACGTGCTTGCCGCGCTCGGCCGCGCGCACCGTCCAGGGCACGTGCAGGTGGTTGGGCAGCGGGTTGTAGACGGCGTCAATGTCGGGATCGTCCAGCAGCGCCTCGTACGATCCGTACGCCTTCGGGATGCCGAGCGCGCCGGCCGCCTCCCGCGCCCGCGCGAGATCGCGCGAGGCAATCGCCGTGGTGGTCGACCATCGCCCGCGCTGCATGGCGGGAATTACCTTCTCGGTTGCGATTCGGGCGGTGCCGAGCACCCCCCAACGGATCCTGCTCATCGACTCGTGTTACCCTTCGCCCGCAACAAGAGGAGTCATGCCATGCGTGTATGCGGAATCGTGATGGCGGCAGTCGCCTTCCTGCCGGTCTGCCTGGCTGCTCAGGCCTCCCTGCCGACTCGCCAGACGCTCACGCTGGAGGCGGCGCGTCGCATCGCCGCCGCGGCCGAAGCCGAAGCCGTCCGTCACAACTGGGTGGTCTCGATCGCGGTCGTCGACGACGGCGGGCACCTGATGGTCTTTCTTCGGATGGACGGCACAAAGCTGGTCGCCACCGACATCGCCATCCGCAAGGCGCGCACCGCCGTTTACTTCCAGGGGCCGACCAAGGGCCTCGAAGACGAAGTGAGCGGCGGCCGTACGGCGCTTCTCCCGATCGAGGGCTTCATGCCGCTCGAGGGCGGCGTGCCCCTGATGGCCAACGGCCAGCTCGTCGGGGCGATTGGCGTCAGCGGCGTCACCGGCGCCGAGGACGCGCAGTGCGCGCAGGCCGGCGCCGCCGCGCTCAAGCCAGGATCTCGCTGATCACGCGGCCGTGCACGTCCGTGAGGCGCATGTCGCGGCCGTTGAACCGGTACGTGAGCGCATCGTGGTCCAGCCCGAGCAGGTGCAGGATCGTGGCATGGAGCTGGTACACGCTCTTCCGGTTCTCCACCGCCTTGTAGCCGTACTGATCGGTGGCGCCGACGATCGTGCCCCCCTTCACGCCGCCGCCGGCGAGCCACACGCTGAAGCCGTTGGAGTTGTGGTCGCGTCCGTCCATGCGTTCCGAGATCGGCAGCCGTCCGAACTCGCCGTGCCAGAGGATGAGCGTCGAGTCGAACATCCCGCGGCTCTTGAGGTCCTTGATCAGGCCGGCGATCGGTTTGTCGGTCTCGGCGCAGTGCAGGCCGTGGTTGCCCTTCAGATCCCAGTGCGCGTCCCAGCTCGGCTCGAAGTTGCCGCCGCCCGAGAAGATCTGCACGAAGCGGACGCCGCGTTCCACGAGCCGACGCGCCATCAGCAACTGGCGCCCGAAGTAGTTCGTCGGCTCCTGGCCGACGCCGTACAGCCGCTTCGTCGCCTCCGACTCCCTCGCGACGTCGATCGCGTCCGGCGCGTGCCCCTGCATGCGGAAGGCGAGCTCGTACGAGTGAATGCGCGCGGAGAGCTCCGTGTCTTCGGGGTTCTCGGACGCGTGCCGCTCGTTCAGCTCGTGCAGCAGCCTCAGCCAGCGCCGCTGCTCGTCCGGCGACCGCTCCACGGGTGGCTTCAGGTCGACGATCGGCGCGCCGGTGTCGCGGAACTGGACGCCCTGATACGCCGCGGGCATGTAGCCGTTGCCCCAGTTCGGCGGCCCGTTGATCGGTCCCCCGCGATGGTCGGTGAAGACGATGAACCCGGGCAGGTTCTCGTTCTCGCTGCCGAGGCCATAGGTGACCCAGCTCCCGACGCTCGGATGCCCCGCGAGGATGCTCCCGGTGTTCATCTGGAAGAGCGCCGGGCCGTGCGCCGGGCTCAGCGAGTGCATCGAACGGATCAGCGCAATGTCGTCGACGTGCTGCGCGACGTGCGGAAAGAGCTCCGACACGTCCATCCCGCACTGCCCGTGCTTCTTGAACCGCCACGGCGACGGCATCAGGCCGCCAGGGGTGCCCATCACCGTCCGCACGTCGCCGACCCCCTGCATCGTCTCCCCCTGATATGTGAGGAGGTCCGGCTTCGGATCGAACGTGTCCACCTGGCTGACGCCGCCGTAGCAGAAGATCGAGATCACCGCCTTGGCTTTGGCGGGAAAGTTCGGCGGCTTCGGCAGCAGCGGGTTTTTCGACGCGCGGCCCTGATCGCCCAGGCCGGCCGCGAGGAGCCCGTTGCGGGCGAGGAGATCGGCGAAGGCGAGCCCGGCGATGCCGCCGCCGAGCCGGTGGATCAGTTCCCGGCGCGAGAGCAGCAGGTCGGTGGCCCTGGAACAGCAGCAGTGGTCGCTCATTGGCGGTACACGAACTCGTTGAGGTTGAACAGCACGTGGCAGAAGGCGGCGAGGCCGTCCTGCCGGACGAAATCGATGGCCCGTTGCCGCTCCACCGTATCCGGTGGACGCGACAGCGCGATCTGGAACGCCCGGTCGACCTGCGCGCCGATCTCTTCACCTGCGTCCCCGCGGAGGCGCTCCGCGAAGTGCTCCGATTGCAGCAGCACGAAGGCGTTGTTCATCAGCAGCAGGGCCTGCGGCGCGACGGTCGACCGGTTGCGGCGGTCCACCGAGTTCACGAGGTTCGGCTGATCGAAGGCCTCGAACAACGGATAGCGGATGCTGCGCTTGGAGAACACGTACAGGCTGCGGCGCCACGTGGAGGGATCGTTGTTCGGCTTGCCAGGCCAGCTCCGCTTCGAGCTCACCTCGAACAGGTCGGGATCGATGTACGGGAAGACGTTCGGCCCGCCCATCGTTCGATCCAGCGTGCCGGCGGCGGCGAGGACCGCGTCGCGGATCGCCTCCGCCTCGAGGCGCTGGCGGGGCATGCGCCAGGAGAACCGGTTCTCGGGATCGATGGCGACGTTCGCCGCGATGTCGCGGCTCGACATCTGGTACGCCGCGGAGGTCAGCATCAACCGGTGCATCGCCTTCAGGCTCCACCCGCGCTCGATGAATTCGACGGCCAGCCAGTCGAGAAGCTCGGGATGCGAGGGCGGATCGCCGAGCTTCCCGAAATTGCTCGGCGTCCGAACGATCCCCTCGCCGAAGTGGTGCTGCCACAGTCGGTTGACCATCACGCGCGCCGTCAGCGGGTTGTCGGGCGACACGAGCCATTCCGCGAAGCCGCGGCGGCGCCAGCTCGTCTTCGCCTCCGGCGGCGGCGTCGGGAAGTCGTGTTCGCCGTCGAGGGCGACCGAGAGCACGCCGGGCGTCATCAGCGAGCCCTTGGCGGCGACGTTGCCGCGATGCAGGAAGTACGTCGGCCGCGGCGTCCGGCTCTGCTCGCTGATCGCCCGGGCCGTCGGGTAGCCCGGCGGCCTGATGGCTTCGACCGATGCGATCTCGTCCTTCAACGCCTGGTGCCTGGCCCGGACGTCGTCGGGCATCCGCGCCACGATGTCGTCCTCGGTGATCTTCGCGCGCAGGGAGTCCCGCTGCAGCGTGCGTTCGATCTGCCCGACGTTGAGCCGCTGTCCTTCGCTGCGTTCTTCGGGCGGTGTCTTCCACGCGATCTGCAGGTACTCGGGCAGCAGCGCGATTTCGCGGTCGACGAGCTGCTTCAGATACGGCGCTTCGATCTCGTTTTTCGTACGCCGGAGCGGCGCGAGCTGCGCATCCACGGCCGCCGTGGCGGCGCGGTGCGCTTGGACGTCGTGGGCCGGCACGAGCGGATGATTCGCCGGACGCATGGAGGCGAACACGGCCTGGATGCGGTAGTAGTCCTTCTGCGGGATCGCGTCGAATTTATGGTTATGGCATCGCGCGCACGCCACCGTCAATCCGGTGAACGTCAGCGTCGTCGTCGCGACGATGTCCTCCAACTCATCCTGGCGCCCGCGCTCGCCGCCGCCCCCCCCTTCCGGGCCCAGCCTGAGGAAGCCGGTCGCGATCATCGCCTCGTCGGACTCCGGCGCGTACTCGTCGCCGGCGATCTGCTCGCGCACGAACTGCGAGTACGGCTTGTCGCTGTTGAACGAGCCGACGACGTAGTCGCGGTAGCGCCACATCTCGGGGCGGTCCCTGTCGAACTCGAAGCCCCCCGAGTCGGCGTACCGCACGAGATCCAGCCAGTGACGGGCCCAGCGCTCCCCATAGTGCGGTGAGGCGAGCAGGCGGTCGACGAGCTTCGGCCAGGCATCGGGCGAGCGGTCGTCCACGAACGCCTCGACCTCCTCGGGCGACGGCGGAAGGCCGAGCACGTCCAGATAGGCGCGGCGGATGAGCGTCCGCCGATCGGCCGGGGGCGAGGGCGTCAGCCCCTTGTCTCGCATCGCCTTCAGCAGGAACGCGTCGAGCGGATTCGGCGCCGTCGTCTCGTGCGCCGGCATCGGCGCGATCAGCGGCACCGTCGGACGCCGAGGCGTCTGGAAGGCCCAGTACTCCCGTTCCTCGGGCGTGATGGGGCGCTCTTCACGCCGCACGAGCATTTTGAGGGTCTGCTCTTCGTCCGGGACCGCTTCGGGAACCGACGCGAGTGAGCCGCCGTCCTCGATCCACTTGCGGATCTCTTCGATGTCATCGTCCGGCAGCTTCGGCCGGTCGAGCGGCATCCCCTCGAGGGGATTCGCGTAAGAGACGAGCAGAAAGAGCCTGCTCTTCCGCGGCTCGTGCGGGACGACGACCCGTCCGCTGGCGCTGCCCTCGATGAGCGTGCGGTGGGTGCGCAGGTCGAGGCCGCCCTTGCGGGATTCACCGTGGCATTCGACGCAGTGCGTGGTGAAGATCTCGTAGACACGCTGCGCGCGCTCGTCGGCCTGCGCGGCCGCGGGCGAGGGCAGCGCGAACGTCAGCACGGCGGCCGCGAGGGCCAGGCGAACCGCCGTCACGCGGAGCGATCGCCTGTCAGGTGCCATGGCTCCGTCCCATCATGCGCGCATTCCAAGCGCTTGCCGGTCCGTTATCCCGGCATGAGAAAAATCGATCCCGGCAGCGGGAACGGCCGAATCGCCGCCATTGTAAGCGCTTACGTCTGCCGCGTCTAGTTGTAGGGACGCGTGCCCTACTCACCCCGCAAAGCGTCGACAGGATCGACGGATGACGCCCGGCGCGCCGGCAGATAGCTCGCCAGAAACGCCACGCCGAGCATCAGTGCCGACATCGCGACGAACGTCGCGGCGTCGAGCGGCTCCACGCCAAACAGCAGCGACTCGAGGAGACCCGTCAGGCCGAGCGCGGCGGCAATGCCGATCGCCACGCCGATGAGCGTGACCCGGCTGCCCTGCAGCACGACCATCCGCCGCACCGCCGGCGCGGCGGCGCCCAGCGCCATGCGCAGCGCGATCTCACGCTTGCGCTGCGACACGACATACGAGAGCACGCCGTAGACGCCGACGGCCCCGAGAATCACGGCGAGACCGGCCGCAATGGCCAGCAGCAGCATCGTGAAGGACGTCGGCGCGAGCGATCGCTTGGCGAGGCCCTCCAGCGTGAAGATGCGATAGAACGGCGCGCCCGGCGCCACCTCGCGCAGCAGGATCCGGATGTCGCCCGCGATTGTGTCGGCGCGCGCGGTTCTCACGACGTACGCCGGCGAGCCCACACCCCACGAGGTGGGGGTCGGGCCGACCATCGGCAGGTACACGAGCGGGTCCTTCTTGTCCTGCCGGTAGCTGTCCACTCGCACGTCGCCGACCACGCCGACGACGGTCGTCCATGGATCGTCCGGATCCGTCCCGTACTGCAGGCGCTTGCCGATGGGGTTCTCGCCCGGCCAGAGCTGCTCTGCCGCGGAGCGCGAGACGATGACGTTCGTAGCTCCGCCCATGTGATCGCTCGGCTGGAAGGGGCGGCCGCCCACGAGCGGGATCTTCATCGTCTGGAAGTAGTCGCCAGCCGTGAACGTCATCATGAGGGGCGGCAGCGTCCTGCCCGCGGCCTTCGACTGCTCGGTCGCGAACCGTGCGGGACTGGCGCCCTCGTCGAGCGGCAGCTCGTTGACGAACCCGACCGATTCGACGCCCGGCAGGCCGCGCAGACGCTCCATGAGGCCTTCGTGAAAGCGGGCGAACGCCGGCCCGCTGTTGAAGCCCGGCCCCGACGGCGCGACCTGAAACGTGAAGATGTTCTTCGTGTCGAAGCCCAGATCGACATGGCTGAGCGTCCAGAAGCTGCGCACGAGCAGACCGGCTCCGACCAGCAGCACGAGGGCCGCGGCCGTCTGGAGCGCGACGAGCCCGTTCCTGGCCAGCCGTCCCTGGAGCGTCCCGCCGCGCCCCGCCTGCTTCAGATCGTCGACCCGCGCCGGTCGCGAGAACCCGATCGCCGGGATCAGCCCGAACAGGCACGCCGCCAGAATCGCCAGGCCCACCGCAAATGCCAACGTGGCGCCGTTGAGCGCGATCAAATCGAGATTGGGGACAGTCGTCGGCGCGCCCCGGACGAAGAGTGGCACGAGGATCGCCGCCACGATCGCGCCGCCGGCGGCGCCCGCCGCCGCGAGCAGCAGCGCCTCGGCCGTGAGGGATCGAATCAGGCCTGCGCGGCCTGCGCCGAGGGCCTGGCGCACGGCAATTTCCCGCCGGCGGCTTTCCGCGCGGGCCGTGAAGAGGTTCGCGACGTTCGCGCACGCGATGAGGAAGACGACGCCAACCGTGCCGAAGACGATCCAGATCGTTTTCGACGCGCGGCCGACGAGCTGCTCTTCCAGGGTGCGGACGACGGGCTGGTGTTTCTCGATGATCCGAGCGTAGTTCGCGTTGCCGCCGAAGCGCTCCGGCAGCCGCTTCGCAACCGTTGCGAGCTGCGTCGTCAACTCCTCCAGAGTCACCCCGGGTTTCATCCGCGCGACGAGGTTGAAGTTGAAACCGCCCGGCTTGATTTGGCTCTCATCCGCGATCGCCGCGCGCGCCCATGCCGAGTACTGCGCGTTGGGGAAACGAAACTCGGGCCCCATGACACCGATGATTTCCCGCCGCGCGCTTCCGATCTCAATCGACTTTCCGACGACCGACGGGTCGCTGGCGAACCAATCCCGCCACAGATGGTGGCTGATCAACGCCACCTGCGCGCGCTTCGTGTCATCCGCTTTGGTCGGAAGCCGGCCGATGACCGGCTGCACGCCGAGCGTCTGGAACAACTCCGTCGTCATTTGAACCGCGAAGAGACGATCGACATGGTCGGGCGCGCGGAACGTCGTCTGGCCGGTACCAAACATGCCGATATTCTCAATCTTGTCGGCATCGTCTCTATAGGTGACGTAGAACTCCGCCCCGAGACCGGCCTCACCCCGCAGCTCGGTTCCGGGCGCCGTGGCGCGAATCGAGACGAGCCGATCCGCGTTTGGATACGCGAGCGGGTTGATCAGCACCGCATCGACCACGCTGAAGATCGCCGCGCAGGCGCCAATCGCCAGCGCGAGCGTGACGACGACAACGGCTGTGAAGCCGGGCGCGCGCACCAGGCGCCGCGCGGCGTGGCGGAAATCGCCCGTCCAGCCTTCGACAAACCCTTTCATACGACCTCTCCTGTTTTCTTCGACCGTAAAGCGGCCGGCGAACGACAGTGCTTCGCGCCAGTACCAGAGCCGCGCGCGGGAGACGCCGACCTGCGCAGAACGCCGCTGATAGACCTCGTCGAGCTCCGCGGCGATGTGCTCCCGCACGTCGATGGGCAGCGCGCGCGTCAGCAATCGGCGCGCGAGGCGCGGCGGCTGCGGAGGCGGCATCACCCGATCTTTTCGAGCCGGGGATCGAGCCCGCTCCACATCTGATCGACGGCCTGCCGCGACTCACGCAGCACGTGCATGCCGGCGCGCGTGACCTTCACGCAGCGGCGGGCCTTGCCGCCGCGCTCCTGGGTGTGCTCGCTCATCCAGGATTCCACGAGGCCCTTCTGTTCGAGCCTGCGAAGGGTGATGTACACGGCGGCGCGGGCCACATTCCGCTTCGTGCGGCGCTCGATCTCGTCGACGATCGGCACGCCATAGACGTCGCCCGTGCCCGCGAGGCGGATGATGGCAAGCAGCACCAGCTGTTCGAATTCGCCCAGGCTTTCGCGGGTCATCGAATGATTACTACGCTAGCAATATGCGGTTGGTTCCGTGGCGCCCGCGAACGTCGTGAGCAGCCTAAGCAAACCAGCCCAGGACGGCTACTGAGGGCGGCACTCCGTGCCGCCAGGGCGTCGAAACCGGCCGATCACCGGATGGTGATCCGACCCGAACGTCTCCGGCGCGCGCCTGGTGCCGCCACATAATTCGGCGTCGAGGCGGAAGAACAGATAGTCGAGCCGCACCAGCCCTCGCGTGCGGGCGGTGTCCTCTGCTCCCTGATTGCGCGACCAGTCGCGCCGCGTGTGGTCAGCCGCGTCCTCGAACGGCAGGAACGTGTTGAAGTCTCCTCCGAGGATGGCGATCGCCCCTGGCGTCTCCATCGCATCGATGTACCCGATGGTCGCGCGCGCCTGCGCGGGGCGCGGATTGCCGAGCACGTAAAGGCGGCCGCGGCCCTCTGTCGTATCGAAGTGCACGTTGATGACGCGCAGTGGGCGCCGAATTCCGGCGTCACGCACGGTCACCGTCGCGGCGATGCCGACACGCCGCTGCTTGCGGAACGGCAGCTCGAACGCGTAGACCTCATCGAGCGGCAGCGTCGAAAGAATGGCGTTGCCGCGATCCTCGCGTTGCTCGCCATTGCGCATCGACGGCACGTAAAGGAGCGACAGCCCGAACGCTTCCGCGGCTTCGACGATGTCGGGGAGGGATGGGTCGGTGCCGCCAATCCTGCCCGCCTTCTTCATCCCGCTCTCGAACACGGGAGGCGGCATGTGACGGATGCGCACCGCCTCTTGCACGAGCAGCACGAAATGCTCGACTGGATCCCCGGTAAGGCGGCCGCCTTTCAGTTGGCCAATGAAATCGAGCAGGCGTCCGTGAGTTCCGTGAACGTTCCAGGTGATGACCGCGAGCGACTCGACGTCTGGCGGCTCGGTGGGCGCGCGCTGAATCAGGACAGGCGGCCCGACGGCGCGGGCCCAGCGCGCCTGTTCCACGCTGTCCGTGACTTCAGGATTGGGCAGCCAGACAACCGCCGGCGCCGGCGTCTGCAGGCCGGACAACCCCAGCAGCAGGGCCAGGACGAGCGCGCGAGTCACGGATCTATTGTGCGATCACACGCCGGAGGGCGTCGATGATCATCTGCGGGTCAGTCGGCGCGAAGCGCCACCGCCGGATCGATGCGCGTCGCGCGGCGAATCGCGGGCCATACGGCTAGGACCGCGGCCGCGGTCAGTCCCGTTCCAGCGACCGTAATCGTCAGCGGATCGCGGGCCGAGACGCCGAACAGATACGCGGCGACCAGGCCCGAGAGAGGCGTGATGAGCAGGCCGCCGGCAGCGAGTCCGCCGGCCGTCACGGCTGCGATGCGGCGCAGCATCGCAGTGGTGATGTTCGCTCGCGTCGCGCCGAGGGCCGCGCGAATGGCGAGCTCGCGCATACGCTCGGTCACGAACTGCGCGACCACGGCATAGAGTCCGGTGAGCGCGAGCAGCGCGGCGATCGCGCCGATGACGAGGCTGAGGCGGCTCAATACGCGCTCCTGCGCAATCTGCTCGTCCGCTTCGCGCCGCAGAGGCACAATGTCGTCAACGGGCACCGCCGGCGCGGCGTCGCGGGCGGCTGCTCGCGCGAACGCCGCGGCACGATCGAACGGCACGCGAGGACGCAGCATGACGGTGGCAATCCGCGAGCGCCCGAACGGTTCATATGCGAATGGAAGAATCCCTTCGCGCACGTCGGATCCCACCGCGTTGCCGACGACGCCGACGACGGGGCGCGTCAGCCAGGTCTGCCCCCGCGCGGTGCGGCGCGGCGTCAGGATCGTCTGTCCAACCGCCGGCTCCATTCCAAACAGTCGGCGCGCCAGCGCCTCGTTGAGGATGATGGGCGAGCCCTCGCGGTGCGGCACCATCGATTCGGCCGCGGAGAACGTGCGCCCCTGAATCACGGGAATGCCCAGGACCGCGAAGTAGCCGCCGGTCACGTGGTGCGAGGCGATCTTGAGGGCCTTCGCGTCATCCTGCCCCGGCAGGCGCACCGTGCTTCCCAGCGTACCGCCGAGCGGCGAGAAAAACGCGAACGCCACACGTTCAATCGCCGGCTCGCTCGCGATTCGATCGTGCAGCCTCTGCATCGTCGTCGCCGTGGCGGCATCGTCAAGCCCCGCGCGCGTCGGCCGAAACGAAAATGCGAGCACGGCGTCGGGCGAGAAGCCGAAGTCGATCGACTGCAGCCGGTGCACGCTCTGCGCCAGCAGCGCCGCCGTGACGAGAAGCGTGAAAGAGAGTGCGACCTGCGCGCCGGCAAGCGACGTCCGCAGCCAGCCTGCGTGCCGCGTCGTGCTGCGTCCACCTGCAGCCATGCCGGTGCGCACATCCGCGCGCGACGCGAGCAGCGCCGGCACGAGCGCAAAGAGCGCGATGGTCGCCGCCGATACCGCGCCGCCGAACGCGGCGGCGCGCCAGTCGAGGCCTAGTCCCTCGAGCACCGGCAGATACGAAAGCAACCGGCTCGTACGAAACAGCGTCGTGAGCGCGGCGGCAATTACGAGACCGAGGGCGCAGGATCCGGCTGCGAGCACCGAGGCCTCGACAAGCAGCTCGCGCATCAATCGCCCGCGGCTGGCGCCGAGCGCGGAACGTACCGCGAGATCCGGCCTGCGGCGCAGGTGGCGCGCGAGCATCAGGTTCGCCGCATTGGCGCAGGCCAGCACGAGAAGCAACGCGACGCCGGCGAGCATGACGCGAAACACGGCCGTCAAACGCGCGCGCGTCACTCCGATGCCGTCGCTGAGGCCGGCGAAGGCGAATGGCCAGAAGGTGCTCTCGCCGATGCGCTGCTCACCGACCGAGCGAAACGCCGCCATGAGCTGCGCCTGAGCGACCTCGATCGACGCCCCCGGCGCGAGTCGTCCCACCATGGACGAGTGCGCGCTCTGACTGGTCGTCCGCGTCTCGGAGGGATCGAGCGTACGTTTCGAGGCGTACGCGAGCCATCCGTCGTGGTCATCGAGCCGATCGAGTCCCTGAAATGCACGAGCTACGCCGATGATCTCGAATGCGTGCCCGCTCACGAACACCCGCCGGCCGATGACGGCTGGATCCTCGTTGAACCGACGCCGCCAGAGCCGTTCGCTGATGACGAGAAGGTCGAGGCCTGTGGACTCGTACTCGTCCGCGGTGAACAGACGACCCAGTCTCGAACGCACGCCGAGCACGTCGAAATAGCCGCGCGTCACCGTGACGAGCCGGGCCATGCGCGGCGGCTCGCCTGGATCGACTGCCAGCGGCAGCTCGCTTGAGCGCCATGCCGCGAGGCCGGAGAGCGCCGGTGTCTGATGGCGCATCGCCTCGAGGTGCGCGTGTGACACCGACCCGCGGTGAGGCGTCGCCGCGTCGATCTGCGTGTACACGCTGATCAATCGGCCCTCGTCCATCACGCCGGGCACGGGCCGGAGCATCGCGTAGTTGACGACCGCATACGTGGCGGTGGCGGCGCCCGTGCCGAGCGCGAGCGTGAAAACGACGGCAAGCGCCGATGCCGGCTCGCGCCGCACGCTGCGAAGCGCCAGCCGGACGTCCGGGCCCAGGTTCCAGGAACGGACGATCGGATGCAATGGCGGCTGCGGATTCCCAGGCGCGTGCGAGAAGCGGGCGCCTACACGCAGGATGTGCCACGCGAGCCACAGATCGCGACGGAGACCGCGACGCCGGTCGCGCGCAGTCTCCTCGGCGAGATCGCGACCGACCGAGTCGCGCCAGTCGCGTGGCACAAGTGCAAGAGCCGCGCGTGCAAGCAGCCCGAGGCGATCTGGCGCCGGTGTGCGCGAATCCCGCCCGCTCACTTCGGAGGCTCCAGGACGGTGCCCGCCGACAGACGGCTGATGCCACGCTGCGCCGCGCGAAGCGACGCCACCCCTGCGGGACGGGCGCGGAACAATCGGCGCGCTTTGCCGCCTGGCTCGCCGGTCGGATCCGAAAACCACGATTCAACCAGCTCCTTGGCCTCGAGGCGATCGAGGGTGATGTAGACCGACCCGCGCGAAAGCCGAACGCCGGTCTCGCGCGCGATCAGCTCGCGAATCGGCACGGCATACGCCTCGCTGCTGAGGCGCAGGACGGCCAACAGCACGAGTTGCTCGACTTCGCCCAGCCGTGACGGGTCAGTGGCCATGGAATGCTTATATTATTAGCATTCAGAGCGTGGCGGGGCAAGAGGGAGGGAAAGGCCTTCGGGATCTAGCGCACGGCCGCCCGCAACCTGTCGACGATGTCCTTTGGGATTGGTGCGCTCGTGAGCTTCTCGCCGGGCTTTTTGTCGACGTGAACCGCCGTCATCGTCCCCTCGGCGATGACCGTTTCGCCATGCACGATCACGTGGCGGTACGAGATTGAGCTTCGCGAGATCTTTTCGATCGTCACGACGACTTCGCACTCGTCCTCGAAGCGCAGCGGCGCCGTGAAGTCGAGGCTGGCCGACACGCGGGGCCAGCCGACGTTCTCACCTGATTTCGCGATCGAGAGGCCCGCCGCGCGCCAGAGTGCGTGCTCGGCTTCCTCCATGTAGCGGAACAGCACCGCAAAATGCGCGATGCCGGCGAGGTCGGTTTCGGCGAACTGAACGCGGCGCTGATAACGAAAGGCCATTACAGCTCTACGCGCTCGGATTCCGGCAGGTGCGCGAGAATCGCCTCGTCGGCCGTCGCAAGCCGCCAACCGCGCATGCGGGCATGCGCGACGAGCAGGCGGTCGAACGGATCCCGCGTCCACCCAACGGACAGCGACGTCTCGAACCATCGCGCGACCGGCGGTTCGTCCAGCACCCAGCGGTCGTCGTCGAAGAATCGGGAAACCGTACCGCTCGCCAACTCGAAACGGCCCGCTTCATGAAGCATCTGCAGTTCGAGCATGGTTATCGGCGACACATAAAGCGGCCGGCCGGACTTGAGCAGGGGACGCGCCCTGCGGTGGCCGCGCTCGACCCAGGCGAGCGCGTGCGTATCGAGCAGAATCACTTCTTCCTGCGACGATCGCGGAACCGCAGCCCGCCAGGCCGCCAGTCCCAGGTCCATTGCCCCGCCTCGACCGCAGGATCCATGTAGGTGATGATCGACTTACGCGGCCGGCGTCGCGGGGCGGCCGGTTTCTCAACCTTCAGCGAGTACCTGACGCCTTTGCGCTCGATTACCACCGGCAGCCCCCGGTCAGCCTCATCAAGCGCTTCGGCGAGGCGCTCACGAACCTGACTGACGGTGTACCGCTTCATGGCGTGTACATTGTACAACGTGGCCAAGAGGAATGCTATCGCAGCTGTCCTTCTGGCAGAATCAGCTCGTTGGCCTTCTCAGGCACCTTGTCGGGCTCGATCCCGGCGAACCAGGCCGGAATCGGCTTCTTGCCGGGCGGATACATCGCCTCCATCGGCGCCCAGACCTTGTCGACGCGATCGGTGAAGAGATCGCCGATCAGGAGGTCGGTGATCGTGCCGCGCAGATCCGGATGCTTCTTCACGAACGCGCCGAAGTGGAAGCCGTCGTAGTACTCGCAGACGAGCCGGCGCATGCGATCGATGCCGCGGTTGAACATCGGCGCCCAGGCGCCCAGCTGTGCGCCGCTGACGTCGCCCTTCTTCAATCCTTCGACGATCGCGTCGGCCGCCAGCTCGCCTGACTTCAGCGCCAGCAGCACGCCAGACGAGTACAGCGGATCGAGGAAGCCGAACGCGTCGCCGATCAGCACCCAGCCGTTGCCGGATGCTTCCTTCGCTCGATACGAGTAATCACGCGTCACGAAGAAGCCTGTCGCGCGGGTCGCCTTGTCGATGCGCTTCTTCACCCCGGGCGTGCGCTCCACTTCCTCGTTGAAGGTCTTCTCGTGGTTCTCGCGTCCCTTGAACAGATAGTCAAAGGGCGCCACCACGCCCACGCTCACCGTATTGTCGTGCTGCGGGATGTACCAGAACCAGCCTTGCCGATCGGGCGTCTGGATCACCATCGTCGCCCCCTCGTCACGGCCCGTGTCGCGATAGGCGCCCTCGAAGTACGACCAGATCGCGCCTTTGTTCAGCACCGGATCCCAGAGCCGCAGCTTGAAGCGGTTCTGCAGCAGCGAGGCCTGGCCGCTCGCATCGACGATGACCTGTGCTGTGACCTCGCGCCGCACGCCATCGGCGCCCTTCACCTTCACGCCCGTCGCACGATCGCCGTCAAAGAGCACCTCGGTGACATGCGCGCCCTCATGCGCGTCGACGCCATGCTCCCGCGCGTTCTCGAGCATCATCTGGTCGAACTCGCTGCGGATCACCTGCCAGGTCTGCGAGCACTCGTGCGGCTTGTTGTCCCAGAAGTAGAACGGCGCGCTTTCCTTCCCTTCGGCGTTCACGAACTGCACGCTGAACTTCTTGACGAAGTGGCTCTTCTGCATCTTCTCGAGCATGCCGATGCGCTCGAGCACCCAGTAGGTCTCGGGGATCAGCGACTCGCCGATGTGAAAGCGGGGAAACGTTTCGCGCTCGAACAGGCCGACCGTGAGACCGCTGTCGGCCAGGATGGTGCTGACGGTCGAACCCGCAGGCCCGCCGCCAATGACGACGACATCGTATGAGGAGGAGATCATGACTCGTGTCTCTGATCAGGCCTGAGGCCCTGGGCGCTAGGCCTTAGGCCTGGAAATCCGTCCAGCCCAGGGCCAAGGGCCTAGGGCCCAGCGCCTACGTATAGCGAATGCCCGCGTGCTCCGGCAGGAAGAAGCGCGGCAGCAGGACGTCGACGCGCATGAGGCCGTCGCGTGTGAGCGCGATGCGGTCGTCGTGTGCGGCCGCGAGATAGCCGCTCGTCTCGAGCGAATCGAGACCTTCGCGGAATCGCACGAGCGGATCGACGTGATATTTCTCGCGGAAGTACGACGGCGCGATCGCCCCCTTTTTCAGCTGCAGCACGAACTCGCGAATCATGCGCTCGTCTTCGGACGGGCGATACGCGCGGCCGAGCGGAATCTCGCCGGCTTGAATCACCGCACTGTAGTCTTCCCACTTGTCGAGGTTCTGCAGATGCACGCCGTTGATGTGGCCGAATGATGCGACGCCGAGTGCCGCGAGATCCGCGCCCTGCCACAGCCGATCGCGGTAGATGAACGTCGTCTTCGACGGGTTCTTCACGGCCGTGTACGCGCTCCCCACCGTGTAGCCGGCCGCCTCGAGCGCGGCGAAGGCTTCCTTCACCCACCGGCGCTTCGTGGCCCAGGTGGCAACCGTGTCTTCGAACTGTCCCGTGTGCTTCAGGATATCAGCGCTGATCGTCGTGTTGAACGGCAGCTCCATCTGATAGATGGTGACGCTGTCGGGATCGAGCGCCAGTGTCTTCTCGATGCAGTCACGCCAGTTCTCTTCCGTCTCGCCGAGCATGCCGGCGATCAGATCGATGTTGATCTGCGGGAATCCCAGCTTGCGGGCGTAGTCGTAGGATTTCCAGATCTCGGGCGTGCGGTGCGCGCGGCCGTTGATCTCGAGCAGCCGGTCGCTGAAGTTCTCGACGCCCAGACTCAGGCGCGTCACGCCCATCCTGCGAATCGCCTTGAGCTTCGCCTCGGTCAGGGTTCCCGGCTCGCACTCGAACGTGATCTCTTCCGCAGCGTCCCACGACTGAATCGCCTGCAGCCGATCGACGAGTCCCTGCAGCTGCGACGTGGAGAGGAACGACGGCGTGCCGCCCCCGAAGTACACGAAGTTGGTCTTGCGCCCGCGAATCGCGGGTGTTGCCGCGTACAGCTCCCACTCGCGCACCAGCAGGTCGAGATATTCCTGCACCTGCTTCGCGTTCTTGTCGGTGTACACGCGGAAATAGCAGAAGTGGCAGCGCTTGCGGCAGAACGGAATGTGCAGATACAGGCCGAGCGGCGTGCCGGGCACCGGCGCGCGATTCAGCGCGACGCGCGCATCAGTGTCGACCGCATCGCGCGTCCACACCGAAAACGGCGGATAGTTGGCGACAAAGTAGCTGCCGACCTCGGTTTGTTCCTGTTCGGTGGCGGGACTCTCAAACATCTGTATACATAAGACGCCCGGCAGGCCCCTCCAGCTTACCTCCCTACTGTTCGTTCTTGTGCAGCACGTCCTGCACGTCGGTCTTGACGGCCGGCTTCTTTGCGCCGCCCAGGCCCTGAATCTGCAAACCGCTCGCGAGCTCAGTTGCGGCTGGCTCCTTCAGCACGTGCTGGCGATAGAGCGCGGCCATCCGAGCATTTTCCGGATCGAGCTGTTTCGCGGCGGCACGGGCCCGCAGCTTCTCTTCACGCGCGGTCTTCGCGATACCCGCCTCGTCGAGGTCGAGCTGCTTGCCCTTCGCAACGGCTTCCGGATCCAGCGCGAGCGAATGCTCGGTTGAGGCCAGATTCACCTTCTTGCCGCCGGCGAAGATCTCGTGGCGGCCGTGCTCCTCGTACCACTTCGTGAGCGTGGCCGTCATGTGCATCTTCTCGATGATGTTCCGCCAGCCGATGCCCGTGTTGTAGGCGCAGAAG